>CAYRGW010000025.1:0-45106 GCA_964423815.1 uncultured Solibacteraceae bacterium
AACCCCAGAACCCCGAACCCCAGAACCCCGAACCCCAGAACCCCAGAACAGAACCCTGCACCCAGAACCCCGAACCCTGAACCTCACGTTGGGTACAATCCCCCCATGCCGCTCATCGACCCAGGCCAGAAGGCCCCCGCATTCACGCTGAAAGATCAGTCCGGAACCGCCCACAAGCTGTCGCAGTACGCCGGCCAGCCCGTGGTGCTGTACTTCTACCCGAAGGACGACACCCCGGGGTGCACGACCGAGTCGTGCGACTTTCAGTCGCGACTGCCAAAGTTCGCGAAGGCCGGCGATGCGGTGATCCTGGGCGTGAGCATTCTTGACGAGAAGAGCAAGGCCAAGTTCGCCAACAAACATGGCCTCACGTTCCCGTTACTTGCGGACGCTGAACACGAAGTCGCGGACAAGTACGGCGTGTGGCAGGAGAAGATGCGGTACGGCCGCAAGTACTTCGGCATCGTGCGCACGACGTATCTGATCGGCGCCGATGGCAAGGTCGCCAAGCGCTGGGACAAGGTCTCAGTCGACGGCCACGCCGACGACGTGCTCAGCGCGCTCAAGGCGCTCTGAACCCTGAACCATCTGTTCGCGCCTATCGACGTTCAAGGTTCAGCGTTCCGGGTGCAGGGTGCTGTTCTGAGGTTCCAGGGTTCTGAGGTTCGGGAGTTCCTGGTTCGCGGCGTTCACCCGAATGTTCGATCGTCGCAGAGAACCCAGAACCCAGAACAGCACCCAGAACCATGAACGCAGAACCCTGAACCTCGCAGGGCGTCGCGTCACTTCTCAGCAATGCAATACAGGTATCGGTATCCCTTCAGATACAGTTCCCCATCCACCAACGCCGCCGATGAGTCAAAGCCGTCGTCGAGTGTGTTGGTGGCCAGGATTTCGAACTTTGGTCCGTGGCGGAGGACCACCGTCGCGCCATCGCGGCCGGTGATGTAGACGCGGCCGGCGGCACCGACCGGGGAGGCAAACACATTCGGCGCGGCTTCGAGGCGCTGCAGGCCGTAGTGTTGTGTGCCCGTCCTGGCGTCAAACACCGTGAGAATGCCGTTGTTCGACTTGAGCATGTACAACACGCCGTCGTAGAGCAGTGGGGATGGCACATACGGCGTGTCCCGATCAAAACTCCACGCGATCGCCGGCGTGCCGGTGATGTCACCCTTGGCGTCGGCGAGCCTCACGGCCTTGAGGCTGTTGCCGCGGAAGCCACTCATCAGAATCGCCAGTCCGTCTTCGACGACCGGCGACGGAATCGGATTCATGGTGAGTCCGGTCGAATACCAGACGACCGCGCCGGTCTCCAGATCGTAGGCCTGGATCTGATTCATGGCCGGCACAACCACCTGCGCCTTGCCGTTGACCGTCGTGATGAGGGGCGTCGCCCAGGTGTCAATCTCTTTGCGAGGCTGACGCCAGAGCTCATTCCCGGTGGATTTGTCGAGCGCCACGATGAACGATTCACCCTGGTGATCCCAGACGTGGACCAGATGTCTGCCGTGGAGCGCCGGCGTGCTGCCCTCGCCAAACTGGCTGCGCATCCGTTTATCGCCGAGATCCTTCTCCCACAACTTCTTGCCGTTCAGGTCGAACGCGTAGATGCCGCGCGATTCAAACGACGCGATCACCACCTCGCCGTCGGTCACGGCTGAGGTCGAGGCCCAGGTGCCGTTCTCCTGATGCCGCTCGTGCGGCGTTTCTTCGCGCACGACCTGTTCCCACAGGGTCTTGCCGCTCTTGCGGTCGATGGCCATCACCACAAACCTGTGCGGCGAGGGCGCAGGCACCGATCCTCGTGGCGCGAGACCGGCGACCGATGCCGGATCGGCGGCCACCGAGGTCAGCAGAAAAATGCGATCGTTCCACACGACCGGTGATGATGAACTGCGTCCTGGGATTGGCACCTTCCAGCGAATGTTGTGTGTCTCGCTCCACTCGGTGGGTGGGATGGCCGTCCTCGAGACCCCGGTCGTGTGGGGGCCACGCCACTGCCCCCAGAACCTGTCGGCCCCGGCCTGGTCCGCCTGAACCGCCGGTACGACCGGTGATAGCAGCGCCACTGCGGCCAATGCGGTGGCCACACCGATAGATCCATGTGTCGTCATAAACGCTGATTACGACCCGGCGTTGCCGCGTGTTACGTATGAAAAGTCACCCCAGTCTCGGATGGACTCCGGAGAGCGTCGCCCCAACTTCCATGTTCGCGGATAGAATCCGCACGTGCCAACTCGACGTGAAGTCCTTGCGGCTGGTCTCGGCGTACCGCTGACAGCGGCGCTCGCTGGTGCACGGCAGGTCGGCCAGGCGCGAACATCGCGCGGGCCGCGCGTGGTCGTGGTTGGCGCCGGTGCCTTCGGCGGATGGACCGCCCTGAACCTGGTGCGGCTCGGCGCGGCCGTGACGCTGGTCGATGCGTGGGGCCCGGGTAACACGCGCGCGAGCTCTGGCGGTGAGACCCGCGTGATCCGCACGACATACGGCGATCGGCGGGTCTACGCGTCCATGGCGGCCCGGGCGCTCAGGCTCTGGCGCGACTACGACCGCACATGGCAGCAGCGGTTCTACACCGAGACCGGCGCCATCTGGCTCTTTGGCGCTGATGACACCTTTGGCCGCGCATCAGTGGAAGGGCTCATCGCCGAAAAGCTTCCGTTCGAATGGTTGACACCAGACGAAGCCGCGCGGCGCTGGCCCCAGATCGCGTACGACGGCATTCGGTCGGTGTTGTTCGAACCGCAGGCCGGTTATCTGCTCGCGCGGAGGGCGTGCGAGCATGTGGCGGCTCGAGTGGTCACCGAGGGCGGCGTCTGGCGCACCGGGGCCGTCGCGGCCCCCGTCCGTGTCGGTGGCGGCTCCATGAATGCGATCACGCTTGAAGACGGTACGCGGATCGAGGCGGATGCCTTTGTCTTCGCGTGTGGGCCCTGGCTCGGTGCGCTGTTTCCGGATGTCATCGGGCGCCTCGTGACACCCACACGCCAGGAGGTGCACTACTTCGGCCCGCCGGCCGGCGACGTGCGTTTTGCGCAGCTCCCCGTGTGGGTCGACTACGGCGAGAAGCTGATGTACGGCATTCCCGACAACGTCAACCGCGGTTTCAAGATCGCTGACGATACGCCGGGACCGGTGTTTGATCCGACATCGGGATCCCGCGCCGGCGATCGTGCGACGGAGGCGTCGGCCCGCGCCTTTCTCGCGCGCCGATTTCCAGGGCTGGCCTCGGCGCCGTTTCTTGGCAGCGAGGTGTGCCAGTACGAAGCATCGCCGGACTCACACTTCATCATCGATCGCCATCCAGGGGCGTCGAATGTGTGGATTGCCGGGGGCGGGTCTGGCCACGGTTTCAAGATGGGGCCCGCGCTCGGCGAGTCGCTGGCCGCAGCCGTGCTTGGCACCCCGTTGCCCGGCGGCGACACGTGGCGGCTGTCGCGATTCAACAAAGGGAGTGCGTCATGAGAATTGCTGCCCTGCTGGTCGCGGTGGCGCTGGCGGCACCGTTGATGGCTGCCCCGCAGTCGCCAGAGGCGAAGACGCTCGACGCGATCACGGCCGATTTCATGAAGACGCGCGGAGACGATGGCGGCGCCGCGGGCCCGACAGTCGGACGCGTGCAGGAGCAGGCGGCGATTGCGCGTGACATTCTGGTGCGCCTCAGTGGCATCGACACGTCGAAGCTCACGCACGACGAATGGGTGACGCACGCGCTCCTGACATACGAAGCTGAACTGCAACGCGACCGGGCGCCGTTTTTCTGGCACGACTTCCGCGTCACGCCCTACGCGTCCCCGCTGGGGCGTGTGCTCAGTATCCGGTTCGCCTCGCTGTCGGTCGCGGCCCCAGCTGACCGGCTCGTGTACCTCGACGCGCTTTACGCGCTGCCCGCCGAGATCGCCGCGCACGAGGCGCGTCTTCGCTCCCAGCTGGCGCGCGGCATCGTGCTGCCCGAGGCCGAACTTGCCCTCGTCGTGCCGTTCATCCGCTCACTCGTGGCAGACCCCGCGTCGAGCCCCTTTGCGCTGGCGCCGGCGCGCCTTGAGACGGTGCCCGCCGCAGACCGCGCCACATTCCGCACGGCCGTCGATGCGGCGATACGCACGGTCGTGCCTGCAGTCGAGGGGCTTGCGGCGTATCTCGACGGCCCGTACCGAGCGCAGGCCGTTGATCAGGTCGGCGTCGGTCAGTATCCCGGCGGCCGCGACTATTACCAACATTTGATTCGTCGTCACACCAGCCTCGATGCAACGCCGGAACAGATCCACCAGATTGGCCTGGACGAGGTCTCGCGCCTCGAACGTAAGCTCGACGAGGCGCGTGCGAGTGCGGGCTTCACTGGATCGTTGGCCGAATTCCGCGAGTACCTGAAGACCGACCGCCGGTTCTTTGCGAAAAACAGCGACGAGTTCGGTGCGCTGATGATGGCCGCGATTGCCCGCATCGAGCCGAAGGTCGGTGCGTACTTCGGTCGCACGCCGAAAGCGCCATACGGCGTGCTGCGCCTCGACCCCTCGCTTGAGGCGTCGATGACGTTTGGGTTTTATCAGCTGCCCTCGGCGGTTGAACCCCGCGGACTGTATCGCTTTAATGGATCGCAGCCGGATCAGCGCTCCGTGCTCATGGCCGACGCTCTGATCTTCCACGAATTGGTGCCCGGACATCACTTCCAGATGGCACTGCGCAACGAGAACCCCGGGCTCTCGCCGTTCCGGCGCGGCGCGCAATACACCACGTTTGTGGAAGGGTGGGCCGAGTACGCCTCCGACCTTGCGGGTGAGATGGGCATGTATGAAGACCCGTACGACATGGCCGGGCGACTGTCGATGGAT
This sequence comes from uncultured Solibacteraceae bacterium, assembly GCA_964423815.1. Classification (GTDB taxonomy): domain Bacteria; phylum Acidobacteriota; class Vicinamibacteria; order Vicinamibacterales; family SCN-69-37; genus SYFT01. Next base: position 4,833 of record CAYRGW010000025.1, read on the forward strand.
CTCTTTCTCTCGACCCGGCTCGTCGTCGATACGGGCATGAACGCGCTGGGATGGTCGCGCGAGCGCGCGATGCAATACATGCGCGATCACACGCTGCAGTCCGAGGTCGAGATCGTGACCGAGACGCTTCGGTATTCCACCGACCTGCCCGGGCAGGCGCTGGCGTACAAGATGGGTGCACTCAAGATTCATGAACTGCGGCGGCAGGCGCAGGCGCGGCTCGGCGCCGCGTTCGACCTTCGCCGCTTCCACGACCACATCCTTGAGGCTGGTCCGATGCCGCTCTCTGCGCTCGAGGCACATCTGGCGTGCCTCGCACAGGAACAACACCGGCGAGACTAGAATCAAACGGTGAATCATTCGCTCTCCGCCCGCATGGTGGGCCTGCGCGCCGCCGGGCGCCGTTTTGCGGTCGCGACGGTCGTGCGGACACACGGCAGCACGCCGCAGGTGGCAGGCGCCACCCTGATCCTTGGTGAAGGCGAAGATGTACGGGCGGCCGTAGGCACCCTTGGCGGTGGCTGTGTCGAGGCTGATGCCGTGGACGCGGCCCTTCAGGTCATCACGACCGGTGTGCCCTCGTTGCGCGCGTACGAGCTGACCGAGGATCTCGCGTGGAACACCGGCCTGGTCTGCGGCGGAACCATGTGGATTCTGGTCCAGCGCGACGACCTCGCTTTTGCCTTCGACGATATCGACGTGCTGTCGGAGGTCACCGACGCCTCCACCGGCGGCGCCCCCATTGCCCTCGTGACCCGGCTTCACAAACGAGACGGCGGGTTGACGCTGGCCGGCCGGCTGGCCGTGCGGGCGGATGGCACTCACCTCGGCTCATTCGGCCACGCCGATCACGACGCCCACGGCGTGGCGGCGGCATTGGCGCAGTTGCCCCACGGCACCGCCCGTCTCGTGAAACAGGGTGACGATCACGATCTGCTGATCGAGGCCATCGCCAGCCGGCCTCGTGTGGTGGTCGCCGGTGGTGGGCACGTGGCACTGGCAATCGCGCGGCAGGCGACCGCCCTCGACTATGACGTGACCATCGTCGAAGATCGGCCGGAGTTTGCGTCGAGTGAACGATTTCCGGATGCCACCGTCCTTCAGGGTGACGTCCCCACCACGCTGGGCTCACTCACCTACGCCTGGAACAGTTTCATCGTGATTGCCACCCGTGGGCACAAACTCGATGCGGACTGCGTGCTGCAGGCCGTCACGACCAACGCGCGCTACATTGGTCTGCTGGGCAGCCGCCGCAAGACGGTGCTCATCGAACAGATGCTCCGCGACGAGGGGATCAGTGACGACCGCATCGCCGCTATCCGCGCCCCCGTGGGGCTCGATCTCGGCGGCCGGACCCCTGCGGAAATTGCGCTCTCGGTGATGGCCGAGATCACCCAGATCCGGTATCACGGCACCGGCAGCCCCCTGTCCACCCGCTAGGGACCTCGCCGACCTTGGAACCCCGACGACCTCGGGACCTCGAGAACTCCGGAACCCCGGGACTCCGATCCCCGTCCCGTTCTCCATGTTCTCCGACCTTCGCCACGCGATCCGGCTGCTGATCAAGGACCGAAGCTTCACAGTCACGGCCCTGTTGACGCTGACCCTGTGTATTGGCGCCAATACGGCGATCTTCAGCGTGGTGCAGTCGGTGCTCTTGCGACCACTGCCCGTGCCTGATGCGGATCGCTTGGTGCTGGTGCTCAACAGTTATCCGAATGCGGGTGCCCCCAGAGCCGCTGCGGCGGTGCCGGACTATTTTGACCGCCTCACGGGTGTGACCACACTCGAAGAGCAGTCGCTGTATCGCCGGTCGGGGGTCACACTGGGCGCCGTCGGCGGCGCCGAGCGGCTGATATCAGTGCAGGCCACTCCTTCGTTTTACCGACTGACGGGGGCCCGCCCGGTGGTCGGCAGCCTGTTTGCTGAATCGGATGCCGATGAGGGGGCAACGCGTCGGGTCCTGCTCAGTCATGGCATGTGGCAGGAGAAGTTCGGCGCCGATCCCGGTGTGGTCGGACGCGAGGTCCGGCTCAACGGGAACGTACACCTGGTGGCCGGTGTGCTCCCCGCAGATTTTACGGTGCTCTGGAACGACATCGATGTGTGGTTGCCCACCCAGTTCACCGCCAACGAAAAGTCCGACAACAGCCGCCACAGCAACAACTGGACGATGGTCGGTCGGCTGAAGGAGGGGGCGTCGCTCGCGCAAGTGCAGCAGCAGTTGGACGCCATCAACGCCGCCAATGACGAACGTTTTCCGCAGTTCCGACAAATTCTGAAAGACGCCGGGTACCGCACGGATGCGTTCATGTTGCAGGCCGATCTGGTGCGTGAGTTGCGACCGGTGTTGTACCTGCTCTGGGGCGGCGTGGCGTTTGTGTTGCTCATCGGGTGTGTGAACATCGCCAACCTTGTGATGATCCGTTCCAGTGGCCGCGCGCGTGAGATGGCGACACGCCATGCGATTGGTGCGTCCCATGGACGTCTGAGTCGTCAGATGTTGTCCGAGACGATGCTGGTGTCGTTGGTGGGGGGCGCCCTCGGCATTGTGCTGGGATGGTGGGCGCTCTCTGCGGTGCCGACCCTGGGGCTCGATGAGTTGCCGCGCGGGCACGAGATTCAGATGGACCTCACGACCGTGGCCGTGGCGTTTGGAATGACGCTGCTTGTTGGTCTGGTGATCGGCCTGGTGCCCGTGCTGCGGTTGCGCTCGATGAACGTCAACACCACACTGCGCGATGAGGGACGTGGCGGCACGGTGAGTCGTCGCACCAACCTGCTGCGGCGAGGGCTGGCCACCGCCCAGATCGCGCTGGCCTTTGTGTTGTTGATCGGTGCCGGCCTCATGTTCGCCAGTTTCCGGGAAGTGCTGAAGATCGATCCCGGCTTCACTCCGACAGGCGTGATCACCGCGGCGGTGACGCTGCCCGCGACCGCCTATCCGGATGACGCGGCGCTCTCGACGGTGTCGCGGCGGCTGGTGGAAGCGGCGCAGTCGATTGCCGGAGTGGAACACGCGGGGGTGACATCGACACTGCCCATGAGCGGCGATTACAGCAGCAGTGTGATTTTCGCCGAAGGGTACGTCATGAAACCCGGCGAATCGCTGCTCTCACCGGCGCAGACGTCCGTCAGCCACGGCTACTTCGAGGCCATGGACACACCGCTGGTGCGTGGCCGGTACTTCACCGCGGCCGACACCATGGAGTCGCCGCTGGTCATCATCATCGATGAACAACTCGCCGAGAAGTTCTGGCCAGGGCAGGACCCCATCGGCCGCCGCATGTATCCGCCTGCCGGCATGGACGATCCGACCGCGATCACACCGGAGACGCGGTTTTTCAACGTGGTCGGCGTGGTGAAGAACGTGCAGATCATGGGTCTTGCGAGCAGCCTCCCCATGGTGGGCGCCTACTATTTCGCGCAGGCACAATCACCCAGTCGTGGTCTGACGCTGGCGCTGCGGACCTCGACCTCCCCGGAGTCGGTCGTGAACACCCTGCGGTCGAAGGTGGCCGAGATCAATCCCGAACTGCCGGTGTATTCGGTGCAGACCATGATGGATCTGATGGAGGAGTCGCTCATCAGCCGACGGGTGCCGATGCTGCTCGCGGCCGCCTTCGCCCTGGTCGCGTTGTTCCTCTCGGCCATTGGCGTGTATGGCGTGCTCGCGTATCAGGTCTCACAACGCCGGCGGGAAATCGGCATTCGTATGGCGCTTGGCAGCACGGCGCGTGACGTGTTTGGTCTGGTGTTGGGTGACGGTCTGAAGATCGCCGCCGCCGGACTGGTGCTGGGCCTGGTCGGCACCTATTTTGTTGGTGAGGCGATGAAGAGCCAGCTGTACGAGGTGGCGCCGTACGACCCCGCCATCATCGGTCTGGTGGCGGCCGTGCTGACGATGGTGGCCATTGCGGCGACGCTGATTCCCGCCCGCCGCGCCGCCAGAGTGAATCCCCTGACGGCACTGGCCGATCAATAACCTACGTGCGCTGGGCGTACGTGATCACGTAGCCGTCCGGATCAAGGAACGCAAACTCGGTCATGCCATACCATTTTTTTTCCAATGGCATGACCACGCGCACCTTTGGCGCGAGTGTGGCGTAGGCCTGCTCGATCTCGGTCACTTCAAAAAACAACGTCAGCGTGCCGCCCAATGGCAGGTTCTTGAACGACTGGTACTCCTCGTACGCGGACTCGGTCGAGTTCAAAAAGACCTGCACATCTCCAAACGAGACCCCGGCAAAGGCAAACGGCGGCGCATCAGGGACCGTCATCGCCACAGTGAATCCCAGCACGTCGCGATAAAACGCGACGCTTTGTTCGACGTTGGACACGACAAGGTTGGGTATCAGCTTGGTGATTTGATGGGGCATCTGGATCGGATCCGGAAAAGGCAGAATAACACCGTGTCGATTCCCCGCTCACCCAATCGTCATCGTCGAGAGGTCCCATGATGGTGTTGTCGATCCTGTGTGTGCTCTTGTTGTCGGGTCAGCTTGGTGCGGTCCAGGGCTCAACGCCCAACACGTTTCATCTTCCCGATGGCGCCCCGCGACCCGTGGCCAGAGTCACTGATTTTTCGTGGCTGGCCGGGACGTGGGCGGGAGAAGGCCTCGGTGGTCAGGTGGATGAGGTGTGGAGTGCGCCGACGGGCGGTGCCATGGTGGGATACTTCCGCCTGATCAAGGACGGCAAGCCGGTGTTCTACGAAATGTTGACCCTGCTCGAAGTGGACGGCAGCCTTGAGATGCGACTGAAACACTTCAACCCCGACATGACCGGTTGGGAAGAGAAGGCCACCTTCGTCACCTTTAAACTCGCCAGGGTCGACTCGGGGACCGCGTACTTCGGTCCATTCACCATCAAGCGCACCGGGCCGGACAGTTGGGACGGGTATCTGGCTATGTCGCAGGGGGGCCAGACGCGCGAAGAGCAGTTCGTCTTCAGGCGCGTGCGCTAGATCACATGTCGGTGAGTGACGATGGCGACACGGACGCGCGCAGGGCGTTGAGCACTGCAAACACGTCGATCAGTTCCTGTGCGATCGCCCCGGTCACCGGGGGCAGATAACCGGCGGCCGCCAGGCCCATGCCCACGACGCTGAGAATCATGCCGCCCACGGCGCTCTGAAGTGCAATGGCACGCATGCGTTTGCCGATGTGCAGCAACTCATCCACGCGGCCCAGTGAGCTGTCCATGATCACCACGCTTGCAGCCTCGGCCGTCACGTCGCTGGCCTGCCCGAACGCGATGCCGACCGTGGCGGCGGTCAGCGCCGGCGCGTCGTTGATGCCGTCACCCATGAACACCGTCGGGGTGCGCGCGGTTTCCGCCCTGACCAGCGCCAGCTTCTGCTCCGGGCTCTGACTGGCGTGGATCTCGGTGATGCCGACCTTCTCGGCGAGGTACCGCACCTCACTGTCGCGATCGCCCGAGACGAGCATGACGCGCGTAAACCCGTGTCGTGGGCCCAGGTGGCTGACAAACGACCGGCCATCCGATCGGGGTTCATCGCGGAACCGGATCAGGCCGGCTGTTGTGCCGTTGATCGCGGCGACACATTCCAGGCCGCCTTCCATGGGAGGCAGGGCGGCGACACCCTCCGGATCAGTTGCCGCCAGCGCGCGCCGGCTGGTGACCTGCACCTCACGTCCTTCCACCCGTCCGCGCAAACCCTGACCAGGCCGTTCGTTGACCTCAACGGCCTCAATGGTGGGTGCCTTGTCGGCGACGGCTCTTGCGAGAATGGCCGCCGAGAGCGGATGCCGCGAGTACCGCTCAAGACTCGCCACGGCCGAGAGCACTTCACTCTCGGTGAAACCAGCCGCCGCATGCACTGCCGTCACCTCGGGCTGGCCGTAGGTGAGGGTGCCGGTTTTGTCGAAGATCGCCGTGCGACAGGTGGCAATCGTCTCCAGCGCGGCAGGGTCCTTGATGATGATGCCGCGTCGCGCAGCCAGCGACACCGACCCGATGATCGCGACAGGAATGGCAATGAGGAGTGGACACGGCGTCGCGACGACCATGACGGCAAGGAATCGTCGTGGGTCGCCGGTGATCGCCCACGCCGCCACCGCGACGCCGACCGCCAGTGGTGTGTAATACGCGCCGAGCTGGTCGCCCAGGCGTCGCAGGGCGGGCCGTCGTTGTTCCGACTCCCGCATGACCTCCATGATGCGCGCGTAGCGGGAATCCACCGCGCGTTTCTCCGCGCGAATCGTCAACACGCCCTCGCCGTTCACCGCACCGGACAACACCGACGTGCCAACCGTCTTGGACAACAGGTACGGCTCACCGGTCAGGTACGACTCGTCCATCGTGCTGCGGCCCTCGATGACGATCCCGTCGACTGGGCAGGCCTGGTGGGGGAGCACGACCAGTTCGTCGCCGGGTTCAACGGAGGCCAACGGAATGTCTTCGGTCTCCTGACCCGCGCCGGCGATTCGTCGATGGGCGATGTTTGGCAGCCGTTTGGCCAGGGCCGACAGCGCCGAGGACGCGCGACCCACCGCGTACGCCTCAAGTGCCTGGCCTCCCGACAACATCAGCACCACCAGCGTGCCCGCGAGGTACTCGCCCAGAAGCACACTGGTGACGATCGAAATGCCGGCCAGCAGGTCGGAGCTGAAGTTGCGTCGCAGCAGTTCGCGGCCGAGGCTGACGACGAGCGGAAGTCCCCCCAGGGCCAGCGCGACCTGCAGGGGTCGAACGGGCCACAGCGTCAGATGAACAACGATGGCCACAACCGCGAGCACCGCGATCGCCACCTCGCGTCGAGACGACGAGGGCACACCTGCATTGTACGGGCGTTAATGGCGCCCTTCAAAACCAGGGCGCCCTACTTCAAGACGTCGCCGCGTCAGTAACCGATGCGGCGGCGGCCGCCGAGGAGCACACCGGCCACACCCAGCAGCGGATTCACCAGCGTGATCCAGGTCGGCTGTCTGGCGTGGTTCATCGCGTCGGTCATGGTGGCATCCGGGCCTCGGGCCCCGCCACGTGGCTCGTCCTGACTCTGGGCCGCGATGGCCGAGAGGATCCCGAACAGCAGCACCATGCCGGCCATCACGTGAACGGCGTACGACTTGCCGCCCACCGAGGATGCCACCCATCCACCCAACAATGCACCGGCAAGGCCAAGCACAAAACTGAGCGCGATCCACACCGCAGAGGCGTCGTAGGTACCAGGCGCAAACAACCGATCCATACCGAGGAGTGGGAACGCCACGTAAAAGGTCACCATGATAAAAATCGCCATGGCCAGATATCCAGCCACCGCTCCCAATACCGTTCCGACGATCTGCTTCTTCACCGCGAGTCTCCTTCACCCAGTCCCAGCGCTGCATCATACGCTGCGGTGAACTGGTCGCGCACGGCGGCAAACCGCGAGTCACCCAGTCCGTATGTCGACAGCCAGAATCCACCACGCACCGTTTCGGCACCGGGTTCAATCTCGATGAACAGGATCGCGTCGTTGAGAGAGGGAATGAGGAACGCCGCCTGGCAGGTTGCGACCTTGTAGACCACCGGGGTGGTCTCGAGGCCGTCGGTGATCGAGACGAGCCGCGCAAATGCCGCCTCGCGAGTCATCGCCACACGAGCGCGAAAGCCGATGAGGTCTCGACGCACATCGCGATGCCGCTCGAGATACCACTGCAGGTGCGTCATGAAATACGACCACCCACCCTCCACCATATGAAATTCATCGTCCCACTCGGACCCATCGCCAAAGCCGGATTGGACAAGACGGACGACCGTGCCGCCGTCGCGGGATTCCAGGTGGAAGTCGATCGCCACCTTCACGGGACCACGAGTCTCGGTCCACTGGAAGTGCCGGTTCGGTTCCCAGCCGGTAATCGGCGCCTCGCCTGCCGCCCCCTCACCCCAGAAGACCCAGATCGATCCGCCCATACCCGGCGCCACACGGGCATCGACCGAAAACCACTGTGTGAGTCTGTCGGCCTCAGTGAGGGCCTTCCAGACCACGTCGGCCGGGGCCTTGATAAAAACTTCCTTGACGACCTCGCGGCTCACTGGATTCTCCGGTGCGTCACCGACGCAATTGTCTGGTCGGGTTGTCCGGCAAATTTGAAGATGACCTCCGTGATGTAGGTATTGGCATCAACGACGCGCAAGGTCATGTCGTATTTGCGGGTCGCGACAGTACCCGCCTCGTGTTCGAGTGTTTCTCCGTGCATCAGCACCAGGCCGGCCGGGGTCTTCTTGCCCGCCGCCGTGACGTAGTAGGTGCCAAACGAGTCGTACCCGACGATCGTGTAGTCGCGCGTGCGACGGTCAAACCCGTAGATCGTCATGAGTTCAATCGTGGCGTCGCCGAAACCAATGGGGTTGTTGGACGAACCCTCTGACACCAGGAACCGTCCGCCAAGGATCATCCGATTGGTGACAACACCTGTCGCTTTGACCGGCGGGCCGCCCATCGACCACGTCACCTCCTGGTTCCATCGTCCCGTCAGCTTCGCCAGTTCCTGGTGTTCGGTGGTCGGGCGCATTTCTTCGAGCATCTGCGCCACCTGCTCCGGTGTGGGCTGGGTTTGCGCGAAGGCCGGGGACGCGGCAAGGGTGACGAGCGCGGTGCAGAGAGTCATTGTGAGTCGGTTCATGATTTTGTTTCCGTGGGATCGGGTCGATAGACAGGATGGGCGCCGGCAAAGAGCCGATAGCTCCGCCGGCTCCTGCCGGTGCCGGCGTTGTACTTGGCGACGAGCGCCGTGATCGTGGACACGAGTTCGTTGCCAAAGGCCTCGCGGTCTTTGGGAGAGGCAAATGTGATTTCCGTGTCGAGGGTGAGTGTGGTCAGGCGTTTGTCGGCCTCACGCGCCAACGCCGCAAGTGCGGCGACCTCTCGAATCGTCCGGGCCGCGACGGCTACCTGATACGTGGAGGAAAATGCGTCGCGTGTGGCTGACGCGCCGCCCACGACGTCCGGCGCCATGACGTAGTGCGCGGCGGTGGCCTGCACCAGGCGTTCGGTCAACCCGCGCCGTTGCCGGCTCCCGACCTCTTCGACCAGCCCGGCCTTCTCCAGGACGCGCAGGTGGTAGTTGACCAACTGCCGGGGCACATCCAGGGCGCCTGCCACCGTGGTCGCCGAGCCGGGAGCAGCCAGCGCCTCGAGGATCTGGCGGCGCAGGGGATGAACCAGCGCGCCGGCGGCTTTCCGCTCCTGCACGACGGCCAGGCCCGAGTCCACGTCCAGCGCGCGTGTCACCACGGCCGAAGCTTACCAATTGAAAATTAAGTTTGTCAATTTACGCTTGCCGACCTGCGACATCGATGACCATTTTCAGATCTCAGATTCCTCGATTAACTAGTGGTCTTCTTTCCTGTGTTTTTCAATGTCCTGCAGTTCCGCGATGTTGTCCTTGCGGGCGACCGACGCGGCTTTGGCATTTTTGGCGGCTGCGGCCGCGCGGGTCTTTTCGGCGGAGCTCACCGCAAAGGACGCGAGCAGGCGCTCAAGGTCCTGGCCTTTGCAGGAGGGGCAAGAGGTGGGGGGATCGCCGTATGAGGCAGGGCGGACGAGCGATTCGAACTGGGTGCCGCAGGCGCGACACAAAAAATCAAAAAGGGGCATGATCCCCAGATTCTAAGAAACTAGTCACAGGGAGTCACAGAGCCACGGAGATTTTTTTAAAACCTCCGCGACTCCGTGTCTCCCTGTGATTCACAGACTCAGAAGCTCCAGCGTGCTCCGAATGTCAACTGGCGCGCTGTGGTGATCGACGTGACCCCACCAAGCGGCACCGACGTGCCGCTGATGGTGACCGCAGGGTTGCGGGTCTGGACGGCTGTGACGAACCCGGCGTTGAGCAGGTTCTCGGCATCCAGATACAGCCCGAGCCGGTTGACGCCAACCTGGAAGACCTTCTCAAGACGAAGGTCCATCAGCTGCTGGCTTTCCGTGCGCCGGCTTCCGCGCGGTTCGAGGTTCAGGTCGATGCTGCCGGTCCAGTTGAACGTGCCCGACGAGACGCGCTGGAACGGCGTCCACGGCAGCCCGCTCAAGTACCGGTAGTACATGTTGGCCGAGATTTCGAGCTTCGGAATCTGGTACCCGGCAAACACCTTGAGTTCGTGTTTCCGGTCGAATCCAACCAGGCCGTCGGAATTCACCAGCGCCAGGTTCGGCGTCTGGAACTGGTTGCTGCTGATTCCCGAGAAGGTCCCGTTGGTCACCGTGCCCTTGGTCTTCGAGTAGACATAGGACACCTGCGCCTGCCACCGGTCGGCAAATCCACGCGTGAGCACAAACATCGCGCCGTTGTACGTGCGGTAGGCGTTGGCCGCCGGCGCCCCGTTGTACGCGAAGTTGTCGACGTTGGTGATCAGGAACTTCGCGTCATCCACCCGATTGGTCCACCGATAGATCGTCTCGGCCTGATTGGTGAGCGGGTTGGTGAAGCTGGCCGTCGCCCACGTGGCATCGGGCAACACGCCGTTGATGAAGTTCTTGCTGTCGCGCCTGATGTAGGTCGCCGACAACTTGAGCCCGCGGCCGAGCTGGCGTTCGTAGGCGACACTCCACTCATCCGTCCGTGGATGTTTGATGTCCGGATCCATCGTGAACTTGGACGCGCCCGAGACGTTGAAGATCTCGGTCAATGTGCCGGTTGGGCTCACCTCATATCCGATGTAGTCACCGATGCCTGGTGTGGCCTGCGACCACGACGAGAACACGGCACCGTCGTAGAGCTGCCCGTAGTAGCCACGCACGACGGAACGTCCATCACCCATCAGGTCGTACGCCGCGCCGAGGCGGGGTCCCCATGACGTGGTGTTGTAGTACTGCTTGTCATCCACCGTGCTGGTGCCCGTGATGCGGTCCACGCGCAGGCCGGCGTTGAGCGTCAGACGCCCCGTCTGCCACTGGTCCTGTGCAAACGCGCTCTGACGGTCGGTGCGGCCCTTCACGTCATACGAGTAGGCGTACGCGAGGTACGGCGCGCCGCCGTAGTCGTAGAAGAACAGCCCGTCCGTGTAGCCGAACCGGTTGCGAATCGTGCTGCGCTCAATCTCCACGCCGAACTTGAACGCATGAGTGCCCTTGGCTTCCGCGTACTTCGACAACGACGCGTTCAGCTGGTTGCGTGTGCGGTCGTACTGCGCACTGTAGCCCGCGCCACCGGTGTAGGCACCGGTCTCGCCGTCGAGTCGCGCGGACGTCGGCGTCACCGGATCCAGGTCGAAGTAGCCCCAGTAGCCCGTGAACTTGGACTCAAACACCGACGAGTTGCCGATGACCTTGCGGTACTGCGCGTTGTAGATGACCTCGGGCGAGTCCTGCTGCACGGTGCGGTCGTCGGTCGCGCCGTTGACGCCACCAAGGCCCGTGCGACCCGTCTGGTTGTACTGGTCCCACTGGCCGGAGAACACGATGTTGTCCGACGCCGTCGGCTGGAACGTGAGTTTGCCGTTGAACCGGGGGCTCACTTCCGTGCGGATGGTGCGCGGACCAACGGGATCCTCCTTGATCGAGTACCGCTGGATGCTGGCGAAATAAAACGCCTTGTTCAGACGAATCGGACCGCCCAACTGCACGGTGTAGTCTTTCAGCTCGTCAACACCAGTCACCCTGATCGACGGATTCACCCTCTTGACGGCGTCGGTGATGTTGTCACCGCGCAGGCCTTTTTCCGAGTATCGATATTCGAACAGGCCGGCCGTCCGGTTGCTGCCGGACTTGGTGATCGTGTTGATGATCGCCCCCGAGAAGCCGCCCATTTCCGCCGGCTGTCCGATCGATCCCACCTGCACCTGGTCGATGATGTTGTAGTTGAAAAAGGCCCACGCCGTGCCGCCCTCGGGGTCACGCACGTCGACGCCGTCGAGGCGCAGGGAGTTGGCCGACCCGGACGCGCCGCCAAACGCCGACCCGCTGTTGATGCCGGGCGCGTTGTTCAGGATGTTCACCGCCGCGTTGGTGCGCGAGATGGGCATGCTGAAGAGCAGGTCCTGCGAGATGTTCGTATCCGTGGCCGTCGTGGTCGTATCAATGCTGGCCGCGGAGCCGACCACGGTGATGGCTTCGGTCATGCCGCCCACCGCGAGTGTGAGTTTGACCTCCACCGCCCGGCCAATCGAAATGTCGATGTTCGACTGGGCCGCGGGCTTGAAGCCCTGCAGGGACGCGCGCACTTCATACATGCCGGGGTTCAGTCCGAGGAATCGGAAGTCGCCTTGGGCATCCGTGGTCTGCGTGGTTTCACCGGTCCGGCTGACCAGCGTCACCAGGACGCCTGGCAACGCGCCACCCTGTGCGTCAACAATACGTCCGGAGATCGTGCCGCTGAGCGACTGCGCCGCCACCGAGGTGGCCGAAAGCAACAGGGCCAGCGTCATCAGGCCGCCCATGAGTCGTGTAATGAATGTGTGTTTCATGGGGAGCCTACCGATTCAGACCGCGAATGCGGTCTTCCTTGGCCGAATAGATCGCGTACCCCGTGCCCACCGCGAACACGGCCACGACCAGTACGCCGACCTTTGATTTGATGAACGAGCCCTTGGCCTGCTTCACAGCCTTTACCTTGGCCGGCGCCGTCGCGGGCGCCGCCACAGCTGTGGCCTCAGGAGCAACAATCGTCCGGGCCACCACCCTGGCCACCGCAGCCGGAGCAAATGGGGAAGACGAGGGCGGGGTGGGAGAGGCGGCGAACGCGGGCGCCGCAATCGTGGTCAGGAGGGCGGTGATTGCCGCCATTCCCCCCACGCGTCGTATCACTGCGAGACTACTTCGGTCACTCATCAGCAGAAGTCCTTTCACAAGGCTGTTACAAGGGTGCACGGGAATATACGCCTGTGAGGGAATGAACACCAGAGGCAAAACGGCGTTGGGCCCCCCAAGTTGACCGTTGATCAGCCATAGGTCACCATTCAGCCCTATGGCCCCGCACAAATATCTGCCCGCCGCCCTGCTGGGCGTCGCCATTCTGGCCGGTGCGGGGTGGTGGGTCTGGGGAAGGGACACCGCTCCCGCCCCCATGAACGTCGTCTTGATCACCCTGGACACCCTTCGGGCGGACCACCTGGGCGCCTACGGGGCGACAGAGGTGAAAACGCCGCACCTGGACCGCCTCGCCACCCAGGGCGTGGTGTTTGACCGGGTCATGACCACGGCGCCGCTGACGCTGCCGGCACACAGCAGCATCATGACCGGGCAGTTCCCGCCGAAACACGGGGTTCGGGATAACGGCGGGTTTTTCCTGGGGCCGGAGCAGATCACGCTGGCAGAAATCCTGAGCGAACGCGGCTACCAGACCGGCGCCACCGTCGGCGCTTTTGTGCTGGATAGCAAGTGGGGGCTCGACCAGGGTTTTGGCACCTATCAGGACGACTTTGACCTGACCAACGTGAAGGCGATGTCCCTGGCCTCGGTCAATCGGCCGGGCAATGAGGTCGTCGACCTCGCGTTGAAGTGGATGGATGGGGTGGCCGACCAGCGGTTCTTCGCGTGGATGCACCTCTACGATCCCCACGCTCCGTACATCTCGCCCGAACCCTACCGCTCCCAGTACCGCGGACACCCCTATCGTGGAGCCATTGCCTTCACCGATGCACAGGTGGGCCGTGTCTTCGACTATCTCGATGCCCGCGGCCTCTCCGACAACACCATCGTCATCGTCACGGCCGACCATGGGGAGGGGCTGGGTGAACACGGGGAGGAGACGCACGGATTTTTTGTCTACGAGAGCGCGATGCGGGTGCCGCTCATCGTGCGGGCCCCTGGTCGAGGGCTGACGCCCCGGCGCGTGAGCCAGCCCGTGCGCTCGGTGGACATCATGCCGACCGTGCTCGACCTGATTGGAGGGGCGCCGACGCAGCCGATCGAGGGCGTGAGCCTGGTGCCGTTGATGTCCGGTGAGGTCCGTGAGTTGCCGCTTGAAGCGTACGGCGAAGCCATGTATCCGCTGCATCACTACGGCTGGAGCGAGCTGACGACCCTGCGGTCCGAACGTTTTAAACTCATCGACGCCCCGCGACCGGAGTTGTACGACCTCGAACGTGATCCGCACGAACTGACCAATCTGTTTGAGGAGCGCCGTTCGGTGGGCGACGCCATGTTGCGCCAGCTCCGCGACCGCAAACGTGAAATGGCCGCAGACGCACCGGAGGCCGCCCCTCCCGCAGACGTGGATCCCGAAACACGATCCCGGCTCGCCGCGCTCGGATACGTGGGCTCGTTTGTTGCGACCTCCAGCGAGCCGTCGAGTGGGCGTGCTGATCCCAAGGACAAGATCGGTCTCTTTAACCTGATGACCACAGCCAGGGACGTCGCCAAGGAAGGCGACGCCGGGGCCGAAGCGATTGCGATGCTGCGCAAGGTCGTGGACGAAGACCCGAACGTGATCGACGGGTGGTTCATGCTCGGCAATGAATTTTTTAAGGCAGCCAACTATCCGGAGGCCATCAAGCAGTTCCGCCGCGCTCTCGAGCTCAAGCCCGACTACGACCTCGCCATCATCAACATGGCCAATTCGTATCGACGGATGGGCCAGGACGATGCCGCGCTGGCGGGGTATGAACACTATGTGACCGTTGATCCGAAGAACGCGTATGTGCGGTATCAGATCGGGGAGATCTATCTGGACCGCAAGGAACTGGAACGCGCGGAGGCGGAGTTTGCGCAGGCGCTCGCCATTGATCCGAAGCTGGCATCCGCGCGAGTGGCGACTGGTGTGCTCGCGTTTGAGCGGCAACAACTGCCGCAGGCGGAGCAACTTCTGAAGGATGCGCTGGCGCTGAAACCGGACGTGCGCCTGGCGCACTTCAACCTCGCCCTGATCGCGGAGGCGCGCGGCGACATGACGAGCGCGGAGACGTCGTATCGCGCGGAACTGGCGCAGCACCCCACGGCCTACAAGGCGGCGTTTAACCTTGGCCGACTCCGGGCGCGACAGGGCCAGGCCAAAGAAGCGGCCGAGTGGTATCAGAAAGCCATCGACACCAACCCGGAGTTCGCCGAAGGGTTCTTTTATCTGGCCAAGTCCAAACTCGACGAGGGGCGGGCACTCGATGAGGCGGAATCACTGGCGCGCAAAGGGCTGGCGCTGGAACCCGAAGGGCAGACCTCACCGCTTGGCCACTTCGTGATTGGCGGCGTGTTGATGAAAAAGGGCCGGCCGGCAGAGGCCGACCGCGAGCTGGCCAAGGGCCTGGCCTTGGAGGCGAAGCTAGCCAAGCGCTCCCGTTAGATTGTCTTCGTACCTTTAGCCTGTGGAGTTTCGCCTTTAACCCTCCCTGTCGGGTTCTTCCAATCCGCTCGGCCTGCACCCGCGCTAGAGTCTCTCTCCATGCGTATTGCACTGATTTTTGCCCTCGGGCTGGCCGGCGTCGCCACGGCCGCCGCCCAGCAACCACCCAACCTCACCGGCACGTGGGTTGCGACCAAGGACGCGCCGTCCGCGATCGGCACGGCCCCCAGCGCGGTATTTGGTGAACGGTTCGGACTCTCGCTGACGGCCGACACCGTCGTCCTGACGAGGCCTGTGCGCGGCAATGCGGCATCGCTGGTGACGACCCTGCCGCTGAGTGGGGCCGAGGTCGCGGTGGTGCAGACCGGCCGGCAGTGTTTTGGCGACTCGGTCCAGACCAACCTGGCCACTCGGCAAGGCACGGGCTTTGACTTCGTCATCGCGACCAACACCGCAGCGGGCGCCGCCACCACGAAGCTGGGACTGACCTACAAGTTCCGTCCAGAGGGCGACACACTGGTGGTGGAGTCGACAATGCGTGAGGCGTCAGGCTCGAAACAGGTTGGCACCGTGTATCGGCGGTCGACCGATGCCCTGCCGCCGGCGCTCAAGGGGCCCAACGTGCAAGTGGCAACAGCCACGATCGACGCGCTCGGGTGGCTGGTCGGTGACTGGGTCGGCACGGTGGGTAGCAACAACGTGGAGGAACGTTGGATGACGGCCGCCGGCGGCGCGATGATCGGCACCAGTCGGTCCACACGCGGTCCGTCGATGGTCGAGTTCGAGTATCTCTGCATCACCCAACGCGCCGGGGGCCTGGTCTACACAGCGATGCCCAACGGCGGTGGAATGACGGACTTCCTGTCGACGAAGGTGTCGGCCGACAGCGTGACATTCGAAAATCCCGACCACGACTTCCCGCGTGCGATCGTCTACACAAAAAATGCCGACGGTGGCGTGGACGTCGTGGTCAGCGGCGCACCAGGCCAGCGCGCGCTGACGTATTCCTTCAAGAAGAAGTAGCCGTCACCGCCGTAACTTCGTCAGGTCGATGGCGGCAAGCGTGGCCTTCGAGTAGTTCGAGCGGCTCTGCACCGAGACACGGCTGGCGACGCTGCCGCTTGGGTTCGCTCCGCTGCCCATCTGTCTTGGACCTCCGCCACCCTCACGCTCTTCGTACGTGTCGTTCATCTGTGTTGGCAACAACAGGCCCAGCGTTTTGTGCGGAGCGTATTTCACCGAGACGATGGCGTTTTCCCACTTGGAATCAACCCACAATTCCGTCTGATGAATCGCCCCGGTGTCCGGGTCGATCCAGAAGCGGCCTGTCGCGCGCGCATTGCTCCGTGTCCCCATCACGTGTGTCATGTCCTGCGAGGTGGGCTCTTCAAAACGCACGCCGACGACCTGCACGTCGTTCATCTTCTTCTGGCCGTCGAGCTTGTATTTCATTTTCGGCTGCAAGGCGGCCGAGATGAACTGCAGGGCACTGGTGGGTTCATTAACCTTGACCTGCAGATCCAGAATGAAGTGCACGGTGCCTTGTTGCGGGTAACTGGCCGCCAACTCCCAGTCCCTGACTGTCGGGGTGGCTGGTGCGCCAAGCAGTGTGCTGATTCTGGATCCCTTGGGCCGGACCGGTTGGGTATCCACCGCGTACGGATCGCGCAGGGCAATCACCTGCCCTTGCAGGCCCACAAGGACCACGTCCGCACTGACCCGGATCACCCCGCGCGTTTTCCCGCCCGTGACATCGAGGATCTGCGTCTGTTCGTCCAGGACAACACCTGACGCCTTCTGCAGGTAGGTCGAGTGATAGGCGGCCGCTCTGGAGAGGACGTCCTCAAGTGTGGGCTGTTGTGCGGATGCGGCGAACCCGGTCACGGCCGTCAGGACGGCCACCACTACAATTTTGAGCATATTGGTCCCTGTGTCGGTCGGCCGCTGGCGGCTGTTATGACGCAGGTTGCACCAAAATTGTCTTCCACTTGCCCTGCCCGAATCTCCAGACACTCAGGACGGCACGGGTGAAGTGCCCCAGGACGATGGCCGTCCAGATGTGCCAGGCCTCGAGGCCGACCGTGGCGGAGACTACCGAACAGAGGCCCACGGGGACAATAACCTGGGACACGATGGAGATATACAGGGGACTCTTGGTGTCTCCCGTGCCCTGAAGGGCGCCCGAGTAGGTCAGGGCCACCGTCACAAAAAAGCCGGAGACCGCCAGAAACGCGAGTAACTGCCGACCGAGTGCGCCGCCGATCGGGTCGGTCAGCGCAAACACACCCAGCAACTCACCCGGGATCGTGATGAACAGCAGACCTACAACAAAGGCCACGGTGAGGCCGATGCGGGCCGCCACGCGGGGGACCGAGGCTGCCCGATCCGGTTTGCCCGCGCCGAGGTTCTGCCCCGTCACCGCCGCCGTGGCGCCCATCAGACCCACTGATGTCCACGTAATCAGCGAAAACAGTTCGGTGTAGCTCACCGCGTACGCCGCCTGCGCTTCAGCGCTGTGTTGGAGGGAGCCGATGAAACCAAGCATCATCACGCCGGCGATATTCATCGCGATGCCCTGAAATCCCGTCGGCAATCCAAAACGAAACAACTCGCGAATAATCTTCCAGTCGGGTTTGACCGCCATGCCGCCGTGGAAGCGGATCACGAGTTTGTCGCTGAACATCATCCAGATGACCGTGCCGCTGGCCAGGCAACTCGCCATCGCGGTGCCGATGGCCGCGCCGGCCGTGCCCATCGCCGGGATGGGGCCCATCCCACCGATGAGGATGATGTTGAAGGTGATGTTGAGGATGGTCATCGCCGCGCCCATCCGCAGCGTCGTCTGCGCGTCACCCGCGGCGCGCAGGGCGCCGCTCATCATGAAAAACATCATCATGCCGATGTTGGTGGCAAACATGATGCGCAGATACGGCAGCGCCTCAGCCTGCACCTGTGGCGCGGCGTTGACGAGCGTGAGCAGCCACGGAGCCAGCACGTAGCCCAGCGGCGCGAGCACCACGACCGACATGAAGACCGCCACGAGGAACGCCTGCCAGACCGTGTGGTTGACGCCTTCGTGGTCGTTGGCGCCGGCAAACCGCGCGACGAGGACTCCCATGCCCGAGAACACGGACGCGATGAAGACGATCACCAGAATGAAGATCTGGATGCTGACGCCAATCGCGGCGTTGCCCGCCAGACCGACGTAGTGGCCGACCATGGCGTGATCGATCACCCCCTGCAGGCCTCCGATCACGTTCTGGAGCATCGTCGGCCACGCCAGTTTCCACACGGCCGTGGAGAGTGGGCCATCGACGATGGATCGATCGAATTTCCTGCGGGGTACTTGTGAAGGGGCGTCCGCCATGCGAAGCGTCTATCCTACCGGATTCGTTCTCCGAGCTTTCGGAGCAGACGGGCTGGTCAGCCCGTCTGACAGCTGTGCACCAACGTCAACAACGCGATACACGCTGTCGTGGTGGTGAGTGTCCTGGCTCCCATCGTGACCGGAGTGAACCCATGGGCGCTCAGGAGCGAGAGTTCGAAGGCGTTCCATCCGCCCTCCGGGCCTACGGCGAGCAGGACACGTTCGGTTGAGCGCCCGAGAGTGTCCGCAATCGAGCCCTGGCCCTGTGGGTCCGCCACAAGACGACGACCCTTGGGGAAAAGCCCGTCCAGGTCGGCCTCAATCAATTTGCGGAATTGTTTGTGCACGGACACGATCGGCACACGTGTATCACGCGCCTGCTGCAGACCTTCCAGGAGCAGCGGGCGATACCCCTCAGGTTCGAGCAGGTGGGTGTCAAAATAATCGCGCTCCACCTTCGAGGCGTTGGTCAGGATGATCTGGCCGACACCGAGCGCTGAGAGTTGCGCCCACAAGCGGCGCATGACCTTCGGGCGCGGCAATGCGAGCAGGAGATCGACGTGCGGCCGTTCGGGGGGATCGCTCTCGAACGCGCAGTCCATCGTGACGCGGCCCTCGCCGATCGCGGTGACCGTACCCAGACCCGTACAGCCGTCGATCACACCGATGCGGACCTGCTGTCCCTGCGTCACCTTCAGTACGCTGATGAGGTGGCGGGCTTGCACGCCCGTGGCGTCGACCGTCGCATTGGTCCGGATGTCGTTCGCGTCGAACAGGATGAGGTTCACGGGTTGATCTGAACTGATTATAGGGAGAGACTACGCGACGGGGGAGCCACCATGCGTCAGTTTCACGTCGGAAGTGTGCTTGTTGTGGCGGCGTTGGCGTCGGCGGTGGTGATGACGCAACAAACCAAGCTTGGGTACGACGACACGCCGATGCAGCCCGATGGTGTGTGGCGCGTGCACGACGGCAACCGACCGCAGCCGACGGTGGTGACCCCGGGCGCACTCGCCGGTGTGGCGGCGCCTCCGGCGGACGCGACGATATTGCTTGGGCCGACCGGTGATCTCTCGGCGTGGCAGCAGGTCACTGGAGGGCCAGTGACCTGGTCAGTTGCGGACGGGATCATGCAGACAGGCAAGGGCACGATCGAGACCAGGGCCTCGTATGGCGATGTGCAGCTGCATGTCGAATTCGCCACGCCGACGCAGGTGCGCGGCGAGGGGCAGGGCCGCGGCAACAGCGGCGTGTATCTCGCGGGCCTCTTTGAAATCCAGGTGCTCGACAGCTACAACAATCCGACGTACCCCGACGGTCAGGCCGCTGCAATGTACGGCCAGTTCCCTCCGCTGGTGAACGCCTCGCGTCCGCCGGGTGAATGGCAGGCGTACGACATCGTATTCACGGCGCCTCGGTATGCGGGAGACACGCTGAAATCACCAGCGGTCGTCACCGTGCTGCACAACGGCGTGCTGGTTCACAATGCCCGTCAGTTCTGGGGTCCGACCGCGCACCGCATCGTCGGCAAATATGTGCCCGCCTCGGTGCGTGGTCCGATCCGCCTGCAGGATCACTCCAACCCCGTTCGTTACCGGAACATCTGGATTCGGGAGCTGGGGACGAAGTAGGGACGGCCTCTAGGCCAGCAGGGGCGGCATCGGGCAACTCATCGCCGCCGAAACGGCCCTGAGTACCTCGGCTTCAGTGGCCGTCACGTGCCGGTCGGCGGTGACGCAGGCGACCGCCGCTTCGAGCACCTGACGTTTGACGTCCGGGGCAGCCAGGTCCAGTTTCGCGACGCTGCGATCAAGCGCGTCGAGCGTGAGCACGGACGCGGGCGTCCGCTCCCCCAAGCCCAATCGACCCTTCGCCCGTTCGTACGCCTGTGTCGCACTCACCACATCGTCATGACCAATCTGCGCGAGGGCCGACAGGAGCAGCGTGCTCTCGGCACGTACGTCGGCGACGGTGTGGTATTTCACGCGCGTGCCGGCATCATGCGTACGCAACGCGTCAAGGTCACGGTGGAGGATCATGCGCACCGACCACTCAAACAGGTCGATCTCATCGTCGGTCTCCATGAGGACCGTCACATTGCCCTCGAACCGCTGGCGCTGCGCCGCCGTCAGCCCTCGCAGGGCCGGCAGCGCGATCTCCAGCAGCGGCAACCGCGCGCGCGCATCCAGCACCTCGACCAGCGGCCACACACGTTGTGTCTCGCGAAACACCTCCGGGTCAGCGGAGGCCGCGAGCTGCTCAATCTGCTGTTCCCGCATCACCGGTCTCGAATCGAGCAGCAACGCATAGATGACGGCGCGAGCGCCATACGGCTCGCGCGCGGATGCCAACAACACGTCTGGCATATCGCGCAGGATCGCCGCAGCGTAGGCGAGGTGATCGGGTCCGGGCTGACCAATGCTGGCCACGGCCGCGGACACGGCCGGAGCCGACGCCGGCGCGCTCGCTGCCTGCCCGGTAAACCCCGACGCACCAGATGCGGCCACCACATCACGCGTGGCATCGGTCGGCGCAACATCTTCAGGGAATTCTCCGTTCCACGACGGGTCGATCCGCCGGATGCGGTCGTCGAGCGCCGGATGCGTCGCAAACATGGCCGAGAACCCCGAGGTGGCGCGGCCGAAGAACATGTGACTGGCCTCCGGCGCATTCGGATGCTGAATCGAGGATCCTTTTCCGAAGCCGCCGATCTTCTTGAGCGCCCCGGCAATGCCGTCGGGCTGCCGTGTGAACTGCACGGCCGACGCGTCCGCAAGATATTCGCGCTGCCGGCTCACGGCCGCCTTGATCAGGTTGCCGAAAAACGTGCCGGCGAATCCGATCACGGCAAGGCCCGCACCAATCGCCATGATGGGCACGCCGGAATTGCCATCCTTCGAGCGCCGACCGCCGCCGCTGTAGAACGAGATCCGAAGCACGTAATACCCCAACATGCCGATGATGAGAATGCCGTGCAGCAATCCCATCAGCCGCAGGTTCAGTCGCATGTCTCCGTTGAGGATGTGGCTGAACTCGTGCGCAATCACGCCCTGCAGTTCGTCGCGCGTCAACCGTGTGGCGGTGCCCCTGGTGACTCCGATCACCGCATCATTGGGTGAGAACCCTGCGGCAAATGCATTGATGCCGTCCTCCTGATCGAGCAGGTAGACAGGAGGTGTCGGCGTGCCGGACGCGATCGCCATCTCTTCAACAACATTGAGCAGTCGTTGTTCGACGGGATCACCAGAGCCGGCCGTCAACAGTCGTCCGCCCAACTGCTCGGCCACAACCTGGCCGCCGCCGCGCAGTTGGGCCATCTTGAACAGGCTGCCCCCACCCACGATGATCAGTGTGCCGATCACCGACACCACGATCAGCTGCGGGTCGGTCACCGCGGTCCAGTCCACCACGCCTGTATCGGGATCCCGACTCAGATATCCCATCGTCACCGCAAGCAACACCTCAATTGAGACGATGATCGCGAGAACGGCGAGGCCGAACAGCACGACCAGACGCGTCGTGCTGCGACGCGCCTGATCCTGTTGCTCGAAAAAGGTAGCCACGGTGATGTGTCCTTCGGGTGAATCCGGTTAGAACGACACCTTGGGGGGCTCCGCGATCGCCGCGCTGTCGAACTCAAGCAACGTGGCGTCCGAGCCGTGGCCGAACATGCCGGCAAAAATGACGGGCGGGAACGTCTGCCGATACGTGTTGTACAGCGTCACCGCATCGTTGAAGGCCTGCCGCGAGAACGACACCTTGTTCTCAGTCGACCGCAGTTCTTCGCTGAGCTGCATCATGTTCTGATTGGCCTTCAAGTCGGGATAACTCTCCGCCAACGCGAACAGCCGACCCAGCGTGCCGCTCAGCGCCCCTTCAGCAGACGCCAGCCCGGCCATTGCCGTGGCGTCACCGGGATTGGCCGCCGCCTTCTGCAATCCACCGGCCGCCTGATTACGCGCCTGGATCACCGCTTCCAGGGTCGTTTTTTCGTGGGCCATGTAGCCCTTGGCCACTTCGACCATGTTCGGGATGAGATCGTGGCGCCGCTTGAGCTGCACCTCAATCTGCGCGAACGCGTTCTGATACCGGTTCCGCAACGTCACCAGCTTGTTGAAGATGCCGACGACGAGGCCGCCGATGATCAGGGCGATGACGCCGATCACCAGGAGCGTGACGAGTGTTCCCATGTATTGCCTCCGCCCTCATGGTGACACAAATGAGAGTCGGAGGCGTGAGTTCGCCGGTACAGCGCCTTAACGCGCCGCGCGCTCTCTCTTCTGCTTTTCGACCATTGCCGCCACGTCGGCGAGCAGTTTTTTGGCGTCGTAGACGATGCCGTCCTTGATGGTCCACTTGACGCCGCCGACGCGATCAATCTGGTTAGTGGCGTCGTTGAGACGCACGGCGCCCGTGCCGTAGAGCACCTTCAGGTTCTGCAGCGGGTTCTGATCCACCAGCACCATGTCCGCCAACATGCCCGCGCGGATGATGCCGAACTCAATCTCCTTGCCCATGGGTTCGTGCAGCGCCTGCGCCGCGTGCATCGTGGCTCCACGGATGACCTCAAGCGGATGGAAGCCCGCTTCCTGCATCAACTCGAGCTCGTGGATGTAGCCAAACCCCCACGTGTTGTAGATAAACGCGGCATCGTCACTGGCCGTGACCCGGCCGCCCATCTTTTTGTAGTCGTTGAGCAGGCGGAACCAGACCTGGTAGAACTTGCGCCACTGAATCTCGTCCTCGAGTGTCCAGTCGAAGAAGTAGGACCCGTGGTTGTTGCGGTCGGGACGATAGAAGTCGTGCAGTGTCGGGAGCGTGTATTTGTCGTGCCAGTCCGCGTTGCGCATGCGCATGACGTCCCGACCCGCCGCGTACGCCGTCATCGTCGGATCAAACACGGTGCCGAGTTTGATGTGCTCCGCGAGGTAGTCGTTCCACTGGGGTGACCCCGGCTCGTAGATTTTGTCGTGCAGACGAGCCACCTGCGAGAAGCGGAAGTACTCGTCGTTGTAGTTCATCTGGTGGGGCCAGGGCTGAATCTCGAAGTCCTTCAGCAGCGCCTCGAAGTGGCCGTAGAAGTGGGTCACGGTGCCCAAGCCCATCTTGGCTGCCGTCAGCGCGTTCATTTGTGCAACGCCACGCTGTTCGAGGTGTGCGGTGGAGCCCAGGCCGAGCTTCTTCGCTTCGTCGAGCAGCGCCGCCATGATCGCTGGCGGGTACGCGACGAGTTTCATGCCGTCGATGCCGTTGTCCTTGCACCAACGCACCCACTCACGCGCCATCTCCGGCGTAGTGACGGGACCACGCGTCCAGCCGGCGCCCGGACGCTGATAGTTGAAGATGCGGGGCGCGACGATGGCGTTGCTGTTTGCGCGGATTTTTTCAGGAGCCGCGTACGCCTGCGGACCAAGTTCGACACCACGGCCGGACGTCACGCCATGCGCCATCCAGAGCTTGAAGGTGTATTCGGCCTCGGGCGACTTCGGCGTGCCGCCCACGTGCATGTGCAGGTTCACAAACCCCGGCAGGAGGTACATGCCCGTGCCGTCGATCTCGTGCTGAGCGGTTGGTGGACGATTCGCGCGCAACGGCATGCCCGGCGTGCCCGCGCTACGAATCGCCGCGATGCGGTTGTTCTCGACGACTACGTCCATCGGCCCAAACGGCGGGGCACCGGTGCCGTCGATAATCGTCACCCCCCGAATCACCATCGTCTGGAACGGCCCGACGCCTTCGTCAGCGCGCCGGTCAGGCGCTGGGACGATGCCGCCCGGACGTGCGGGGGCGGGGGTCTGTTGCTGCGCAGCAATCAGGGCCGACGCGAACAGGAGAGGGAGGACGGCGGCGATGGAGCGCTTGGAGATGGGCATGGGCGCCCATTGTAGAGGTTAGAGGCCAAAGGCAAAAGGCCAGGTGCGTGTCGAGGCGTAAACTGTAGCCGGGAACCATCGATGCCCTACTTACATCGTCAAATCGGGTGGCTGACTGGCGGGGTGCCGCTGGTGCTCACGCTGGGGGTCGGAGTTCTTGTTGGTGTGAGAGCCTCGATGGGGCCGGGACTGTTCCTGATTGCACTTGGTGTGGCTGTGGCCCTCTTGTTTGGATCGCTTGCCGTGACCGTAGACGAGACCGCCGTACGCTGGGCGTTCGGCATCGGCCTGATCCGCAACCACATGCTGATTCGCGAGATTCGGGCAGCCCGGGTCGTCACCATACCCTGGCATGCCGGGTGGGGAATTCGACTGATGGCGAGTGGATGGCTCTACAACGTAGCAGGTCGGCAGGCCGTTGAGCTCAATCACCAGGACGGGGGGCGCACGCTGCTCGGCACCAACGACCCATCGGGCCTGCTCGCCGCGCTTCGGGCGCGCGGTGTTGAGTCCGTCCTGTGATGGATTTCTGAGACCCGATATGGACATGAGCCTGTTGGTCAGGCTCACCGCGCCCTACGAAGAGCCTGACTACCTTCTGAGCAGTAGTCTGACCCCAAAGCCGCTGAGCGCGACGATGAGGAGCAGGCCGAGGCCACCGAGGATCTTGTCCAGCGACTCGACGCCGGTCCATTGCAGGTAGTGGACGCGATAAATCGCGTCGATGCGGTCAGTGTCGCGGCCCCGCTGGGAGAGGGAGAGACGGGTCCAGTCAAACGTGGCCCGCACGCCTGTGTTGGTCGTGATGAGGGAGCCCTCCACTGCGGTGATTTGCCCATAACGCTCCGGGTTGACGGTGAACGCGTCGGACACCAGCGCACGAACCTGCGCGTCAGTCGGCGCCGGTCTTTCCTGAAGTGTTGCCGGATCGAGTTGTTTCCACCCCGACTCCATCCGCGCGATCAGGTGATCCCCCAGCACGGTCTTGAGGTATCGCACCTCGAGCAAATCGGCAGCCGCCGGTAACGAGACCGGCGCCGTCAGCGGATACGTTCGAATGGCCAGGCTCTCGTACGCGCCGCCATACCCGGGCTTGATGAAGAAGATCGCTCCCGTAACTGCCCACGCCAGCAGCGGAAGCAACATGGTGATGCCGAGGGCGCGATGGACGGTGCGGGGTGTCATGGGCCCAACAGCATGACATGATGGCGCCGCACACAGCCGCACTCTGCGCTATCATCCCCGCAGTACCCCACATGGACAAGACCCTGTTGTTCAGGCTGATCTCCGCCGGCATCGCCGTTGCGATGTTGTTCCTTGCCTGGAGGCGCAAAGACCGCCGCGGCGTGATCGACTGGTCGCTGATTGCGGTCGCGGGAGCCGCATTGTTGATTCCGGAGACTCAGCCGGGCGTTCGGTACGGCATCACCGGCGCGGCGCTGGCGCTCGTGATGGCCCGCGCCGTGAAACGTGACCTGATCGACGGCTCCGATTCGCATGCCCGGATGATGACCATCGGTCTGCTGGTGTTTGCCGCATCGGTGATTCTGGTGGCCTCTTTGCCGTCCCCGCCTCCGGTGTGGGCGAAGTACGTCGTGATCGGTGCCGCGGTTGTGTTGATGGCTGCGTTGCTCCGGCCCCTCGTCTGGATGACCCGGATACTGTTTTCCGCGCACCGGCTACAACGGGATCTCAAGCACTCCCGTCCGCCTCGCGAGGCGGACGAGAAGGTGCTGGGGATCGACCTCTCCCCACTCCGGCAGCCCCGCGATCTAAAGTAGGGCGGCCTGGTCTTGAAGGCCGCCGAACGGCGCGCTTCAAGTTCAGCGCGCCCTACTTCGATCTCGCGCGCTACTTGACTCGCCCCATCAACGCTGCGACCGCCGCCTCCAGCTGCTCGTCCTTGCCCTTGCTGATCGCCTCGTAGGTCGGCGGCACACGGATGTCCGGAGTGGTCTGCCAGTTCTCCAGGAACTTGGCCTGGGGATCCTTCACGCCAAGTGGTGGCACGCCCCAGCGGATGCCGGTGTCGGGCAACGTGGCCCAGCCGGCGAACGTGCACGTGCCGGGGACGGGCATGCCGACGAGTGGGCCGATCTTCTGCGCCTGATAAGTCCACGCGAAGCAGTGGCCGTCGCTGTAATTGGCTTCGTTCACCAGCGCGATGCTGGGCTTCGTCCACCGGAAGTTCGGCTCAAACCCGGTGCTGCGGCCGTCGGTCGTGTAGTCGAAGAAATATTTGCCCGTCAGGAACATGTCGAGGTCCGCGACCAGGTCGCCACCGCCATTGTTGCGCGTGTCCACCACCAGGCCCTTGCGCGTCGCGAACTTGCCGAACACTTCTTCCACCGTCGTGCGGTAGGCGCCGTCGTTCATGCCGGGAATGTGCACGTAGCCGAGTGTGCCGTTGCTGAGGCGATCCACTTCTGCTTCGTTACGCTTCACCCAGCGGGTGTACAGCAGCCGGCCTTCTTCGGCCTGCGTGATCGGCATGACCACGATGTCGCGGGTGGCGCCGGCAGCGTCGGCCACCGTGAGCAACGTGCGCTTCGACGCCTTCCGGTTGAGGAACTGCGCCAGGTCGCGATCGGCCTGAATGGTGTCGCCGTCGATCGCCTGAATGATTGAGCCGACCGCCACGTTCATGCCGGCCTTGTCGAGTGGGCCGCCCTTGATGACCTCGGCGACCTTGTAACCGGCACCGCGGTAGGACTGGTCGTAGAACACGCCGAGCGAGGCTGTGGCATCCAGGTCCGCGCCGGTGCGCGCATACGACGAACCGCTGTGCGACACATTGAGTTCGCCCAGCATTTCCGCGAGCATCTCGGACATCTCGTAGCTGTTGCCAATGTGCGACAGATACTTCAGGTAGTCAGGCTTGACCTCATCCCAGTCGATGCCGTGCATGGACTTTGTGTAGAACGTCTGCTTCGTTCGACGCCATACCGATTCAAACTGCGCCTTGCGTTCGGCCGCCTGGTCCTGCACCTTCTCGCCGCCGATACCGACGGGATCACGTTTGCCGCTGGCCGGATCAATACGAGAGATCGATCCGTCCGAAAGCAGATACAGGAACTTCTGGTCCTTGTCCCACTGCAGACTGCCGCTGTTGGCGTTCAGCGCCACGAGCTGTTTTGTCTCCCGCGTACGCACCGTCGTCGTCCACAAGTTCAGGCCGCGCTCAAATCGCGCGAGGTAATACAGCGACTCGCCGTCCTTGCTCACCACCGCATCACCCAAAGACGACGAGTGGATCGTGAGACGGGCTTTGCGATCGGTGACGCCGTCGAGTTCGAGCACGAGCGGTGCCGGCGCGGCCACCGGCGCAGCGGGGTCCTTCTTCGCCGACGCGTCGGCCTTTGTCTTCGCCTCGTCGGCTTCCTTGATGAGTGCGTAGTCTTCCTTGCTCAAACGGAACTTGTCCCACGCTTCTTGTGAGAAGAACATCCCGTAGGCGTCCGCCTGCGCGCCGCCAGACTGCGCCACACTCTTGAGCCCGTCGCGGTTGCTGAACCAGAGCATCGCCTTGCCGTCGAGAATCCAGCGCGGCCGCGAGTCGTTAAATCCGCTCTGCGTCAGGTTCATGACGCGACCCGTACCGTCCGCGCGGACAAGACCCACTTCGCCGGGTGCAAGACCGGGCACCGCGTAATCAAACAGCAGCCACTGGCTGTCAGGACTCCACTGGAAGTACTGGTCGTGGTCGCCCATCGAAAACAGGTGCTGGTCGGTGAGCAGGCCCTTGGCCGTCTTGGCGGCCAGGTCATACACCTTCAACGTCATCCGGTTCTCGATGTAGGCCAGCAATTTGCCGTCGGGTGAAAAGCTCGGCTGATAGTTCTCGGCCGCGTTGGCGATCAGCGACGTCTCACGCACCAGTGTGGACGCGTAGAAGTGCAGCTCCTCCTCACGGGTGCGGCGGGCCTCCATGATCTGCCAGCGACCACCACGCTCCGACGAATAAACGAGCGCCTTCCCGTCAGGCGAGAACACCGGTGACCGTTCGGCCTCTGGAGTTTTTGTGATCTGTTTGGTGACGCCGCCCTCGACGCTCGTGACAAACACATCACCACGCGCGATGAACGCGACCTCCTTGCCCGACGGCGCCACGGCGAGATCACTCGCCCCGCCGGTCACGGTGACAATCCGTTCGTTGGTGGCGCGGGCGTCCGCGGCGATGGTCACCGGGACCTTGCGCGGCTGCTGCCCCGGCGTCATCGTGTACAACGCGCCGTCGTAGCTGAACGACAACATGCCGTTGCGTGCGGCCGTGAGGAAACGCACGGGGCGCGCCTTGAACTGCGTCAGTTGCTGCGATTGACCACCTGACACGTTCATCTTGTGGACGTTGAACGATCCACTC
This sequence comes from uncultured Solibacteraceae bacterium, assembly GCA_964423815.1. Classification (GTDB taxonomy): domain Bacteria; phylum Acidobacteriota; class Vicinamibacteria; order Vicinamibacterales; family SCN-69-37; genus SYFT01. Next base: position 33,654 of record CAYRGW010000025.1, read on the forward strand.
GCCTCGGACAGGTAATAAAACGCGCGGTCGTTGTCGGTGAAGATTGGATTGCGGTCTTCACCCTCAAACGTCGTGATCTTGCGATGGGTGCCGGTCTGTGTGTCCTGCACCCAGATGTCGCGCGTGACCGACGACACGTGATGTTTCCGCCACGTGTTTTCCTGGCCCTTTTTGTCGTGGTAAATCATCTGCCGGCCATCGCGGCTGTACTGCACGTCTTCGGCGGGTGTGGTCAACAACTGGGTCACCCGCCCACCGGCGACGGGCACGCTGTACAACTCCGGCATGTACCCGGTCGGGAATGCGCGATTGTCGGCGGTGTCCTGGCGGGTTGCGCCAAAAACGACCGACTGTCCATCAGGAGCAAACGTGAAGGGTGATTCAGGTGCGGAGTGCTGCGTCAGGCGCCGCGGTTCGCCACCCGTCACCGACATGAGGAACACATCAAAGTTGCCGTAACGGTCGCTCGCAAACGCGATCTGCGTGCCGTCAGGACTCCACACGGGCATGAAGTCATGCGCCTCATGCATCGTCAGCGGCCGTGCCGTCCCTCCGGAGGAGGGGACAAGGTACAGGTCACCCTTGTACGTGAACGCGATCTGCGACCCGTCAGGGGAGATCGCCGGGTAGCGGTTCCACAAGGGCTCGTCGGGGGCCTGTGCGAACGGTGCGGACGATGCGATCAGAAGGGCGGTGGCGAGGAGGAGGGATCGTTTGGACATAGGGGTCTCTGAATAGGCTAAAGGAAAAAGGCCAAAGGCCAAAGGTACGGATCCGGCCCCGCCGTCCGTCCGTACCTATGGCCTTTAGCCTTTAACCTTTGGCTTTCTGAATCACTTCAAAACCGGCACGTCCGCGGGCGTCCACTGCCGCTCACTCTTGGCGACGTACACCGTCGCCGTGAGGTCGGAGAAGACGTTGACCGTGGTGCGGGACATATCGAGGATGCGGTCCACGCCCAGAACAATCGCGATGCCTTCACCGGGGACCCCAAACATGGTCAGGATGCCGACCAGGAGGGGGATGGACCCGCCGGGAACACCGGCGGCGCCGATGGCGGTGATCACCGACATGATCATGACGATGGCCATCTGCGGAATGGTCAGGTCGACGCCGAAAATTTCGGCGAGGAAGATCACTGTGATGCCCTCAAAAATCGCCGTGCCGTTCATGCACATCGTCGAGCCGATGGGCAGGACGAAGCCCGCGATTTTGCGCGGAATGCCGAGCTGGGTTTCCGAGACCTCAAGGCCCGTCGGCAGGGTGGCACTGGAGGAACTGGTGGAGAACGCCGTGATCAACGCCGCCTTCACCCGGTTGACGAACACGAAGGGCGAGAGCCCGAGGCCGAACTTCAGGATGCCGAAGAGCGTGATGCCCACGTGCGCGGCGAGTGCGATGAGCACCGTGACCACAAAAGCGGCCACCGCGATCATCAGATCAAAGCCAAATCGCGACGACACGGTGAAGATCAGGCAGGCCACGCCGTAGGGCGCGAGCTTCATGGCGAAGCCGATGATACGAATGACCACTTCGTTGAGCGCTTCAAGGAAGTCGATCATCGGTTTGGCCTTGGCCATCGGGATCAGCGTGAGGGCCGCGCCAAACATCAGGCCAAAGAAGATCACGCCCAACATGTCGGTCTTTGCCGCGGCGTCAACCGGGTTACGGGGCACGATGTTTACGAACGTCTCGGGCCCGAATTTGGCGGTGGTCGCGGCGGCTTCCACGCGTGTGGAGGCGTCACCGGCGAATCGTTCCATGAGTTCGACGCGTGTCTCCGGCGACACCCGTTCCCAGGGCTTCATGAGGTTCACCACCACCAGGCCGAGTGTGGCGGCCAGACAGGTCGTGATGAAGAAATACCCGATGGCTTTGCCGCCGACGCGGCCGACCTTGCTGATATCGCCCAGTCCGGCCACGCCGAGTGCGATGGACGAAAAGACCAGCGGCATGACCACCATGAAGAGCATGCGCAGGAAGATCTGGCCGACCGGTCCCGCGATGAAACGATTGACCCACTCAACGGTTGGATTGTCGACGCCGACCGTCAAGTTCGTCGTCACACCCGCAATCAAGCCGACCGTCAGGCCCAGCAGGATCTTGGTGTGGAGTTTCATGCCGGTGCCGGAATTACCGATGGATTCGCTCATGGTCAGGCAGTTTATGGGGAATGGGCCAATGGGGCAATGAGGTCCGTAGGGCGCGCTGAACTCGAAGCGCGCCAGCAAGAACGGCGCCCTTCAAGACCAGGGCGCCCTACGCCCCCTCATTGCCCCATTGCCTCATTTCTTCCTATCAGCCTTCTGCTTGTCCACCATCGTCGCCACGTCCGCCATGAGCTTCTTGGCGTCGTAGACGATGCCGTCCTTGATGGTCCATTTGACGCCGCCCACCCGTTCGACCTGTTCGGTGGCGTCGTTGAGCTTGACCGCGCCGTTGCCGTACAGGACCTTCAGGTTGTGCAGGGGGTTCTGGTCCACCAGGACCATGTCGGCGAGTTTGCCGGCCTTGACGACGCCGAACTCGACCGGCTGCTTGCGCCATTCCGAGAGCGTCGCCGCGCCGTTCATGGTCGCCGCCTGGAATACCTCAAGGGGATGGAAGCCCGCCTCCTGCAGCATTTCAAGCTCGAGGACGTATCCGAAGCCGTAGGTCTGGTAGATGAAGCCCGAGTCTGACCCGGTGCCGACGCGGCCGCCCATCTTCTTGTAGTCGTTCACCAGCTTGAACCAGACCTGGTAGAAGTTTTTCCACGCGATTTCGTCGTGGGTGGTCCAGTCGAACCAGTACGCTCCGTGGTTGCGCCGGCTGGGTGTGTAGAAGTCCATCAGGGATGGCAGCGTGTATTTGTCGTGGTAGTCCGCCTCGCGCATACGCATGACGTCCCGGCCCGCCGAGTAGATCGTCATCGTCGGATCAAACGTGGTGCCGAGTTTGAGGTGTTCTGCGAGGTAGGCCTTCCACTCGGGTGAGCCCGGCTCGTAGATCTTGTTCCAGAGACGCGCGACCTGGCCGAAACGGTGTTGTTCGTCGTTGCCGTTCATGTCCACGGGCCAGTCCTGTACGACGGTGTCCTTGAGCAGCGACTCAAAGTGTCCGTAGAAGTGGGTGACCGTGTCGAGGCCGACACGCGCCGCATCAATCGCGTTCATCTGCGCCACGCCCCCCTGCTGGAGGTGCGCCGTGGTGCCGAGGCCATGTTTGTGCGCCTCGTCGATGACCGCTTCCATGACGTCCGGCTCCATCGCGCCGAGCTTGAGGCAGTCGAGGGTGTTGGCGTTCTGGCGCACCCAGTCGCGCACGCCTTCAGGGCTGTTGCCGCCACCCGGACGCTGGCAGTTAAAAATCCGGGGGGCAGCGATTTCGTTCTTCTCGCTGCGCGCACGCTCGCTGACGCTGAACTGGTTGGAACCAAGGGCCACGCCGCGCACTGTCGTGACGCCATGGGCGAGCCAGAGTTTGTAGGCGTATTCCGCCTCCGCGTTTTTGGGCGGTCCACCGGCGTGCACGTGCAGGTCGACAAACCCGGGCATCAGATACATGCCCGTGCCATCGATCTCGTGGTCGGTGGTCTGTGCCGCGCCCTGCCGCCCACCAGCGCGGCCGGCCGGTGCGGGCGTCTGGCGAAGGCCGGGTGTGCCCGCGCCCTGAATGGCTTGGATGCGGTTGCCGGAGACGATGACGTTCATCGGGCCAAAGGGCGGACCGCCCGTGCCGTCGATGACCATCACGTTGCGGATGACCATGCGGTTGAAGGGGCCGATGCCTTCGCCAGGTCGCCGCGCCGGGGCCGGCACCAGCCCGCCTTGCGCCTCGACCGCGACATGCCCAGGCACAAAGCTTCCGAGCGCCACCACACCGACACACACACAACTGACAAGCAGGGATCGCCAACGATTCGTCATAGGGGGTCCTTCCTCCGGTGCGCCGGATTATATGAGTTCGGAGGCGATTTCTCTGAAAATCGCCTCCGAGCTCATTTTTCGCTGACGGCGGCGTTGATCGCCGACTGAATGTCGGGGTACTGGAAGGTGAAGCCGAGGCTGAGTGCATGTGCGGGCCCGACCCGCTGTCCGGCCAGCAGGGCGGGGCCGGCCATTTCGCCGACCAGCACCTTGAGCGCAAAACCCGGCACCGGCAGCCAGCTCGGGCGCCCCAGGGCCTTCCCCAGCGCCGCCGAGAACTCCGCGTTGGTTGCCGGCTCAGGCGCGGTCCCGTTAAACACGCCCACCGCGTCGTCTCGCCGCAGCAGGAACACCACGAGTTCAATCCAGTCGGAGCGATGGATCCAGGACATGACCTGCCGACCGGAGCCAATGGGGCCACCGACAAAAAACTTGAACGGCGGAATGAGCTTCTGGAGCGCGCCGCCATCGCGGGCGAGCGCGATGCCGGTGCGAAGGATCACCACACGACAACCGAGGGCCGACGCGGCATGCGCTTCGGCTTCCCAGTCCACGCCCAGCGTCGAGAAGAAGTCTGTTCCTGGTGGAGCCGATTCGTCGAGCGCCGGGCCGTCTTCCGGTTGTGGCCCGTAGAATCCGATGGCCGAGCCTGAGAGAAACACCGAGGGCCGCTTCGTGGCCGAACGGATCGCCCCGACGAGTGCGCGTGTTGAATCGGTGCGGCTCTGGCGCAACTCGAGCTTGCGCGCCGCGGACCACCGCTTGTCGGCAATGCCGGCCCCGGCGAGGTTGATGACCGCGTCAGCACCGTCGATCTCGGCGATCCACGCCCCTGTGGTATCAGCCGGTGAGCCGGACCAGGTCACAGAGCGTATGCCGCCAGTGCTCTGCGACCGGCCGCGCGTGAGCACCACAACCTCGTGTCCCTTCGCGACCAGCTCGTGCGTCAACGGCTGTCCAAGAAATCCCGATCCGCCGGCGATGACGATTTTCATGCACTCTCCCTCGCCACACGTTGGCCCTCGGCGACGTCCACCTTCGCCAGAACCAGCATACCGGTGATGAAGAAGACAATCAGGGACAGGATCGCCGTCCGGCTTGACCCGTCGCCGGCGACGATCGCAAACACCGCCGGGCCAAGGATGCCGGCGTACCGCTCGAACACGCTGAAGAAGGCAAAAAATTCAGACGACTTGGCCTTCGGAATCATCGACGCGAACAACGACCGGCTCAGCGCCTGTGTGCCGCCCTGGACCAGTCCGACACATACCGCCAGCGCATAGAAGTGGGCAGCCGTTGTCATGAAATACGCCAGGATCGTGATCCCGAGGTACATCGTCAAGCCGATGAACACGCCGCGTTTGGCACCGATCCGGGTTGCGAGCGCCCCAAACAGAAATGAACACGGCACGCCGATGAACTGCACCAGGAGCAGGGCCGTGATGAGGGATCCCGTGTCGATGCCGATGCCGTCTCCGTACAGGACGGCGACACGGATGATCGTCTGAATACCGTCGTTGTAGAGGAAAAACGCGATCAACATCAGGAGCGCGTGTTTGTACCGCTTCAGCTCGCGGAAGGTTTCCCCAAGCTTCCGAAAGGCCTCGAGGATCGTCCCGCCGACCGTGACGGATTTGCCGGGCGTGACAATGGCCGGCTCAGCCACACGACGGAACAGGGGCAGCGAGAAGAGCAGCCACCACACACCGACGGTCACAAACGACAGCCGCGACGCCACGCCGGCATCCGCCAGCCCGAACCACGCCGGCTGTTGAATCATCAGGATGTTGATCGCCAGCAACACACCGCCGCCGATGTAGCCGATGGCGTAGCCGGCGGTGGAGACCTTGTCGAGTTCTTCCGGCTTGGCGATAAACGGCAACAGCGACTCGTAAAAGACGATGCTGCCGGCGACGGCGATGTTGCCGAGGGCAAACAGGCCGAGCGCGAGCACCCAGTCGCCCTCGCGGATCCACCACATCCCGACGGTCGCCGAGACACCGACGGCGACAAAAACCGCAAGGAAGACCTTCTTGATCGGTTTGGCGTCGGCGATCGCACCAAGAATGGGCGCAATCACGGCCATGATCACAATCGCGATTGTGGTGGCCCAGAGGTAGCGGCTGTCCTGCAGGTTCTCCGGCATGCCGGCGGCCGCGACCTGTTTGAAGTAGATGGGAAAAACGCCGGCGATGATGGTCGTCTGAAAGGCGGAGTTCGCCCAGTCATACATGGCCCACGCCCGGAGGTCCGGGCGATTGAGGCCGAGACGGTTCAACACGCCGGCGAGTCTAACTCATGCCGCGTGTTGAACGACGTCGGGACGCCGGGTGTCACCGTGTGACGCGAAGGGAGCCCGAGAACGACTCGAACATCAGTGTGCGGCCCGCGCCCCCGGGGAGTTCCGCCCGGATGTGCCGGCGTCCGGTGGACTTCAGCGTCACGGGGAACGCCGCGTCCAGATCGCCGCTGAACGTATCGAAGTCAATTTCGCCCTTCGCGCTTTCCGACAGCCGCACGTGCATCGAGCCACTGAACGTCTCCAGGTCGAGGTGCGGCGACGCGCCGTGTCCCGTGGCATCCACATCAATGCGTCCGCTGAACGTCTCGGCCCTGACGGCGGCGCGGCTGCCGGTCGACGTGATGTCACCCGAGAATGCGTGCAGGTCCAATGCGCCCTGGATGCCGGTGACCGTGATGTCGCTCGAGAACGCCTCGATCTTCAACGCCGCGTCGCTCGGCACCTGAATCTCAAAGGTTACCTCCACTGCGTTGTTTCTCCCGTCATCGTCACCATCGCGCCGCCCGGAGGCGCCCCGATTGCGGCGGTTGTTGTCCCGGTCGGTAGCGTCCACAACGATGCGGGACCCGGAAGTCTCGACCGTCAACGGCACGTCCTTCAGCCGTTGGGCGGTGCCGCGTCGCACGGCTTTCATCACGAAGTTTCGTCCGGTGCCGGCGGTAATCCGGATGTCGCCGGAGAAATTGTTGAGTTCCAGTGTGCCGCCCTTGGGGAAGGGCAGTGTGCGGTCCACGGTTTCCGTCTGCCGCTGCGCCATGGCCGCAGCAGGAATCAGGACTGACACGAACGTGGCCGCGGCGAGCAGGCGAGAGAAACGATTCAACATAGTGATGCCCTCTACCGTCGGGTGACGCGGACGCTGCCGTTTGAGGTGCGTACCTCGAGCCTCGGGCCGCCGCTGCCCAACGTGGTTTCGACACTCCGACCCAGTCGTCCCTCCACAGTGACCGGAAAATCGATGTTGATGCCGCCGTTGTTGGTGCTGACCGCCAACTCCGCGCTGAAGTTCTGCGGCAGTTCAAGTCGTGCGGAACCATTTGAGGTGATGACGCTGAGGCCTTCGCCGTCCCACTTGGTGCCGGTCACCTGCACATGCGTCGAGCCGTTGGTGGTGCGGGCGCGCACCCGTCCACCGAGGTCAGTGAGGCGGATGCTGCCGTTGGCCGTCTCGGCGTTGATGTTGCCGCGGACGTCCGTGACGTTGACCGAGCCGTTTGACGCGGCCAGTGTGAGGTCGTAGCTCGAGGGGACCTGAACGCGGTAGCTCACCGACCACGACTTCCTGCCCGGATTGACCGGACCTGACGCGCGCAGTCGACCATTCTCAAGACTGATCGTGACCTGCTTTGCCAGATCGCGCGCCTCTGCCGCAGAGGGGGCACGCGACGTCACACGCGCCTGCACCATGACGTCCGCTCGTGATGACCCCGTGACCGTGACGCTGCCGTTGCCGACTTCGGCATCAAGGCTGCGTTGCCCCGATTCTTTTAACTCGCGGACCTCGCAGAAGGTTTCGTCCCGGTCGTTGTAGGACCCGTTGTCTTTGCACCAGTCCTGATTGGTTGAGGACTGAAGCGGGGCATGGTCGAAAGTGGTCAGTTCAAACGTTGCAGCCACCGCGGGGCGGATGACAACGACGGCAACAAGGGCAGAAGCCAGGAAGAAGCGGGACATCAATAACCTCCAGAATGTGACTGGACTGTTTGACGCGATCCAGGGGCCGTGCGTTGCCGGCCCCGGCTCCTGCGGCGCTACGGCGAGGCTTCGCCCTTAGAGTTTGATGGCCCCCGTATAGATCGCCATGCCCACCACGGCGTCGATGCCGAGGGTGTGCAGGTGATCCACCTCGGCCATCTCCCGGATGCCGCCGGCGGCGATGATGCGTCCGGGCGCCTCGGCGTTGATGGCGAGCACGGCGTCGAGGTTGAGCCCCGACATCGTGCCTTCGGTATCGACGTGTGTATAGAGGAAACGATCCACAAATGGCGAGAGTGCGCGCACCGCGTCGACCCCGGTCACAGACGTGGCCGTTTTCCAGCCGTGGATCGTCACAAATCCGCCACGGCTGTCGACGGCGGCGATGAGCCGGTCTGCGCCGATGGCGATCGTGAATTCACGCGCGCGGTCGACCTGTACGGCGGTGGTCGAGAACAACGACGAGCCAAGGATGACGCGCTGCGCACCCGCGTCGATCAGTTGTTGCGCGCGCTCGGGTGTGCGCACGCCGCCACCCACCTGACAGGGCAGCCGGTCGCAGACGTATCGCACGAGTGTCGAATTGTCGCCCTTGCCCATCGCCGCATCCAGGTCGATGACCTGCACGATGGGGAATGACGAGAACCGGGCAATCCAGCCGTCGAGGTCGTCGCTCTGCACGGCGAGTTTGTCGCCCTGGACAAGTTGGACCACGTGGCCGTTCTGAAGGTCGATGGAAGGGATCAGCATGGGGAAGAAGGTGAAAGGGAAGACGCCAAAGGTTACAGGTACGGACGAATTGGAATGTGACGATCGGTCAGGAACTGCTTGAGGTCGCTGACGGCGTGTTCGGAGAAGTGGAACACCGAGGCAGCGAGCGCGGCGTCCGCGCGGCCGGTCATGAAGACCTCGGCAAAATGATCGAATGTGCCGGCGCCGCCTGAGGCGATGACGGGGATGTTGACCGCGTCACTCACGGCAGCCGTGAGCGCACAGTCAAAGCCGGCCTTGGTGCCGTCGCGGTCGATCGAGGTCAGCAGGATTTCGCCGGCGCCGCGCTCCGCAGCTTCCCGCGCCCAACTCACGGCGTCGCGATCTTCGCGGTGTGTCCCGCTGCGCGAGTGCACAGACCATGTGGGCTGGTCTGCCTCCATCGCCTGCGCGTCGATCGCAAGAATCACGGCCTGGGATCCGTAGACTCTGGCGATGTCGGTGATGAGCTCAGGCGTGCGCAGTGCGGCGCTGTTGATCGAGACCTTGTCGGCGCCGGCGTCAAAGACGGCTTTGGCGCTGTCGAGCGAGCTGATGCCGCCGCCGACACTGAGCGGAATGAACAGTTCCTGCGCCACGGCGCGCACCGTGTCGAGGAAGGTCCGCCGGCCCTCAAGTGTCGCCGTGACGTCGAGCAGCACCAGTTCATCGATGCCGTCCGCGTTGTAGCGCCGCGCGAGCGACGCCGGATCCCCGGCGAGTCGCAGGCCCTCAAAATTCACGCCCTTGACCACCTGGCCGTCGCGCACATCCAGGCACGCAATCAGTCGTCGCGCCAACATGTCAGCGGCTCCCTTCCGCGAGGCGCACAAACGCCTTCAGCACACCGAGCCCCACGTCGCCGGATTTCTCCGGGTGCCATTGCGCGCCGCACACCCGGCCGCGCTCAACGACGGACGCAAATCTGGCGCCGTGTGTGGTCGTCGCCGTTGTTTCTGGTCCACACGGCGCTGCAAAGGTGTGCGTGAAATAGGCGTAGCCGCCGGCCGGCACGTCCTTCAACACCTGTGTCGGGGCGTCGGTGCGGTCCAGCGAATTCCATCCGACGTGTGGCACCTTGATTGATGCACCGCTCAGTCGGAAGCAGCGACCGGTGAAGATCCCGAGGCCGGGAACGTCGGGCGCCTCGTCGCTGCCTTCGAACAACCACTGCATGCCGAGGCAGATGCCGAGGACCGCAGCGTCGTCGCTGATGCGCGCGCGAATGACCCGGTGCCAGTCCGGCGTCAGCGAGGCCGTGGCCGAGAAGTGGCCGACGCCCGGGATGAGGATCGCGCCGCTGTGCGCGATCTGGTCCGGCGTGGATACGAGGCGTGGAGTGGCGCCGACGGCCGCGACGGCTTTGGTGACCGACGCGAGATTGCCCGCGCCGTAGTCCACAACGTCAATCGTGATCACAGCAGGCCCTTGGTGCTGGGAAGCAGGCGCGCGAGTTGTTTGTCCTTCGAGACTGCGGCGCGAAGGGCGCGCGCAAACGCCTTGAAGGAGGCTTCCACCTTGTGGTGGCTCGATCGGCCATACAACACCTTGATGTGCACGTTGGCGCGCGCGGCCATCGCGAAACCTTCGAAGAAGTCCTGCACGAGCTCCGTCTGGAGGTCGCCGACCTTCGCCGCAGGGGACTTGAGATCCACAACCGAGTACGGACGGCCGGAGAGATCGATGGCGGCGACGGCCAGCGTTTCGTCCATGGGCATGACGAAGTAGCCGGCGCGGTTGATGCCGCGTTTATTGCCTATCGCCGTGGCCACCGCATCGCCGAGCGCAATGCCGGCATCTTCGACGGTGTGATGTTGATCCACATCAAGGTCGCCCGTGACGGTGAGCGACAGATCAAACCCGCCGTGTTTGGTGACCAGTTCGAGCATGTGGTCAAAAAAGCCGATCCCCGTCGTGACGTCGTACCGGCCGCGTCCTTCGAGCACAAGGCGTCCGGTGATCTGGGTTTCGGTGGTCTGACGATTAATGACTGCGCGACGCAAGGACGTCCTCCAATGTGGTTAAACAACGTGTGGTGGCGTCGACCGATCCGGCGCTGATGCGGATGCACCCGGCGCATCCTGGAGCAGACGATCGATCGCGAATGAAGATGTCGCGGTCCGCCATCTCGCGGACGATATCGGTGGCGGCGTCACCGATGCGCAGCAGCACAAAATTTGCCTCGCTGCGCCAGAAGGTGAGGCCCCGCTGCGCGCACCACGCGTAAATCCGTTCGCGCGACTCCGCGGATTGGGCGACATACGCCTGCACCCATGCGTCATCGTCGAGCGCCGCGGTCAGGGCGGTGATGGCTGCGATGTTCAGGCTGAAGGGCGGCAGGAGTGCGCGCAGGGGCGCGAGGGTGTCCGGGTGCGCGATGAGGGCCCCGATGCGGAGCGCGGCGAGACCGTGGCCCTTCGCAAATGTCCGACCGACGATGAGGTTGTGATGCCGATCAAGTGCGGGGCCGATGAGTGTGCGTTGCGAGAAGTCTGCATACGCCTCGTCGACGAGGATCGTGGTGTCTGGCGCGGCGGCGGCAATCTGCTCGACCGCACCGGCAGGAATCCCCAGTCCGGTCGGGTTGTTGGGGTCGGTGAGGTAGACGATGGCGGCCTGCGGGGCGGCGGTGAGCAACTCGTCGAGCGGGAAGGCGAAGTCGGGTCTGGGCGGGATGGGTGTGACCGGGAGGCCGACCGACTCCGCGCTGACGCGGTACATTTCGAACGCCGGCTCCGGGTAGACGCACCCCCGTAAAAACCGTCGGGAGGCTTTTTCGTTCAAAAAAGCCTCCCGAC
>CAYRGW010000026.1:0-44892 GCA_964423815.1 uncultured Solibacteraceae bacterium
AGGGCGTGGGCTTCAGCCCCGCCAGCTTTGCCTCACGCCTTCTCGTATGCCTGCCGAAGCCAGGCGAGAAGCGCCGCATCCACATCACCGGCGCTTTCGACTCGCACGCGGTGAGTACACATGGCGTTGAACGACCCCGACGCCTCCAGGCGGCCTGCGGGCGCGACGCCCTTCAGGTTGAGGCCAACGTCAATCCGGCTCTTGGTTGACGGCTGCACAAGGCCGAACTGCTTCGACCGCCGCAGCGACACGTAGGTTTTTTTGGGCGACACCTCGACGTCATCACCAAAGTCGGTCACGGCCTTCATGATCGCGTCGTACACCGGGCGCAGCCCGGCCTTTTCACCGGCGTATTGCGCGGCCACCAGGTCGTCACCCGCCGGCGCATCCTCGCCCACCAACCCTGCGGCCGTGTGGGCGACCAGGTTGGCGTAGCCATGGCCCATTTCGTGGTGCTCTTTGAGCACTTTCACGATTTCGCCGTGTTTTTTGGGTCCAAGCGCCTTCACTATCGCCACCCACTGCGCCATGGTCTTGCCGGTCTTTTCTTCCAGATTCCGGATCATCGTCGCCATTGCGGGGTCCATTTTGTCTGCCATGTATACCCTCTTACGAATTGATGCGGAGGTTCTTTACGCGCGCTCGGCGGGGCTGAAGCCCACGCCCTACGAAGACAACCACGGCGGGGCTGAAGCCCACGCCCTACGAAGACAACCACGGCGGGGCTGAAGCCCACACCCTACGAAGACAACTACGGCGGGGCTGAAGCCCACACCCTACACGGCGTCATCGTACTGCCTTCGTAGGGCGTGGGCTTCAGCCCCGCCAGCTCGTTACCAGGGCGTGGGTTTGTAGTCCTTGAGGAACTGGCCCCAGATGTGGGTGCCGGTGTTGATGCCGTCGATGATGGGATCGACGATGCGGGCAGCCCCGTCGATGATGTCCAGGGGCGGGTGAAAGCGATGTTCGGCCGTTTTCCGCGCGGCAATTTCAGCCGGGTCCTCGTCGGTGACCCACCCCGTGTCCACACTGTTCATGTGGATGCCGTCGACGTGGTAGTCGGCAGCGGCCGTGCGCGTCATCATGTTGAGCGCGGCCTTGGCCATGTTGGTGTGGGGATGCCGCGTGGTCTTGAAGTTCCGGTAGAACTGCCCTTCGACGGCCGACACATTCACGATGTGTTTGTCGAAGGTAGGGACCTTGACCATCAACGGCTTGAGGCGCGCGTTGAGCACAAACGGCGCCACGGCGTTGACGAGCTGCACTTCGAGCAGTTCGACCGTCGGCACCTCGGCCATCAACAGTCGCCACGAATTGCGATCGCGCAGGTCGATTTGCTGCAGATCCTGATCGAGCTGGCCCTGCGGGAACAATGCCTTCTGCGCCTGCAGTTCCTCTGGCAACAACGCCACCTGCGACAACTCCGCGGCGTGCGTCAATCCCGCGACTTCAGACAGCCGGCCCGCCAGTGCCTCGGGTGACGTCCCGGCCACCATCGCGGCATCCGACTCGGGCAGCAGGTGATACCCGCGCAGCCCCTCATAGGCACCGACGAGTTTCCGCACATGGTCGGGCATGCTGTGCACCGACGCCGTCTCGCCCTCCATCATGTGCGCATAAAACTCGGGCGGGCGCCGGACGGTCTGACACGCGTTGTTCACGATGAAGTCGAGTCGATCCCGCGTCGCGATCATCTCGCGGCAGAAGGCCTCCACACTGGGCGTATGACGCAGGTCGAGGCCGAAAATTTCGAGGCGGTGCCCCCACTCGCCAAAGTCCGGCTCGGACGCATACCGCTGTGCTGAATCGCGCGGAAATCGTGTGGTGACGATCAGCTGCGCACCGGCGCGCAGCAGTTTCAACCCGGCCTGATAGCCAATCTTGACCCGACCGCCCGTCAACAACGCCACCCGCCCGGTCAAATCGGCGGTCTCGGTGCGTTTGCCGAAGTTGTAGTCGGCGCACTTCATGCACATCTGATCGTAGAAGTGATGAATCTGCGTGAACCGGATCTTGCACACGTAGCAGTGTTTTTCGTCGAGTGAGTGTTTCGGCTCGGCCGGGGCCGCGTCGGGCTCCCCGGTCGGCAAGAAGTAGTTCGGTGTCGTAAAGACGGGCTTGCGGCGCAGTTCGCGGATGCCCGTTTCGTGAAGTTGGGCCTCGTCGCGTTTAATCCGCTCGTTGATGCGTTTTCTGACGGACGCCTTGACCAACTGCCGCCGCGCGGCGGGGTCGGGATTAAACACTTTGCCGGCAGCCTGGATTAAACGAATGCGATCCTCCGCCGACAGGTCCGCCAGCAGGCGGCGGTTGTCGCCGATCTCCTCCAGCAGCTGAATCAATTCAAGCAAACGGTCCACGTCAGTCACTTCCTGCTTCACTCACGGTCACCGGCGAATGAGGTATGCCAGCTTGATGAAAAATCCATCAGAGGTGCGCTCAAGGTCGTCAGTTCCAAATCGCTGACAGTCGCGCTCCTGACTCATGCCGTACCCGAGGAAAACCACGGTACCGGGCGTCGGCTCGAACGACAAGAGCCAGTCGGTGCGCAGTCCTTTGGTCGCCGCGACGGACGGCCGGGACTGCTCCGAGCGGTATTCACTGATCATCCGGAAAAACAGCGACCGCCTGGGCTGATACTCGACCTTGATTCTGGGAATGGTCGCTGCGGCAAACGCGCTGTCGTCGCTGGCCCGGCGCAGCCGCGACCGGACAAAACTCCCCTCCACGCGGGTGGACGATGTCGGCCGGACCGCCAGCGAGGTGGTGATCCGGGTCTCGCGTCCTTCAACAGCCTCGGCAAAAATAATCGCGCCGCCGGTCCGCACTTCCACCCGGCCATTCACCTTGGCGAAGATCGGCGTGGTGACCGATGCCGTGCCGCCGAACACACTCACGTAGCGGGACTCACGACTCGAGACCTGCAGGTGCGCAAACGACCGCGCCGGCCGCGCGCTGAGTGACCACCCCCCGCGCAACGTGGCCGACAGGCTGACCGATTCGCCGCCCTCGATGGCGTTGTCGGACAGGAAACTGTTCCAGTTCCAGATGCGCGTCGGACCAAAAAACATCGACACACTCTCGACGAGTGATCCACGCGTGCCGTAGTAGCTGAACCGGTTGAACGCGCTGAATTCAACGATGTTGTTCCGGGGCACAAAGCCGGATTGCGCTTCAAAGTTTTTTCCGAATCCCGTCAGGCGGTAGTTAAATCCCCAACGGCGCGCCGTGCGATCAAATTCAGCCTGGAACATCGGCGCTGAGGTGGTGACTGGTCCCTGCGACGAGGCTTGCCCGCCGGAGCCTTGGCGCAGGCGGGTCCAGGATCCGCCCACCTGCCCGAGCACGTAGTAGAGACTCTTGAATACCATCCGGGCATCGGCTGCGATGACCCGGTTGAACGCACTGGACTCGGTGCGATCGGTGTAGGTCACACCCGCGAGTGAATCCTTGCCCACGTCGCGCCGCACCCGGGCCATCGTCACCCACGCGTTCCTGGGTCCGGCTTCGTCGAGTGCGCTGAGGAAGGCGATGCCGGTCTTGCCAACCTTGCCCGTCAACTTCGCGCCGCCCAGCGGATCAGCGATTCTCCGCGTGTAGACGAGTTGTCCAGGCGTCGCGAAGAGTTCGATGCCCTCCAGGAAAAACGGCCGCTTCTCCGCAAAAAACAACGCGAACCGTTCGTTCACCGTGACCTGGGCCGCGTCGGACTCGACCTGACTGAAGTCCGGATTGATGGTGGTATCGATCGACAGGTTGGTGAAACCCAGGCGGAGGTTCGCGCCGGGCTCGAGGTTGATCGCTTCACGCCGATAGGCCCCATCCGCGCCGCGGACGCCGTTTGAGGCACCGGTGATAAACGGCTGGAGCTCGGTCACGACGCCGCGCTCCATGTCCGCCAGCCCCTCCATCGTCCCGGCCTGTCCAAGAAAGCTGGCCACGCGCTGGGCGTCGGTCCATGTGTCCTCGCGGCCGGTCCGCTGAATCTTGCGGAGGACGTTCAGTCCCCACTTGGCGCCTGGGTTCGTCGGGTAGCGCAGGCTCTTGAACGGAATCCTGATTTCGACCACGTATCCGGTGGGCGTGATCTGGCCACGGGAGTCGAACTGGTAATCGGGACTCAGGTCGACCGTGCCACCCATCATGCGTCCGGCGTTGAACGCACCCTCGGTCTGCACACCGTCCTCCTGTGCGCCGAGCGGATTCACGCCGAACACAAAGGCACGACGTCGGTCGTTGAAGGTGTCGAGGTAGATGCGGATCGAGTCCTCGCGATCGAGGCTGTCGCGATCGGCTGATGTCGCCCGGATGGTGCCGGGCTCCGAGTCGTGCGCGATGATGCCGAAATGCAGCGCCTCGGGCGAGTACCACACCAGGACCTCGGTCTGTTCCGCCGCGCGCTGCCGGTCGACGGGACGGTATTCCGAGAATCCCGTCAGGCGGGTCGCGCGTGCCCAGGCCGGTTCATCGAGCCGGCCGTCGACCACCACCGTCGACTCAATCCGGGGAATGGAGAAGTTTGGCGCGCCGGCGCCATCGACCGAGACCGGTGGCTGGGCGGGCGCCGGCGACTGGGCGGCGAGCAGGAGCGAGAACAGGATGGGAAACGGCATGGCCAAACACACAGCATACCGGAGTCACCAGCTCCGGTGGTTCAGAGGATCACGGAACGGGCCCTGAGCAAGGGTGCCGCCAGCGCGGTATCGCCTGACACTTCAATTGCTCCCAGGTCGTTGAGCGTAAGGGCGTTGTAAAACAGCCGCCAGGCGGTGTCGGTGGAAAGACGGACACGAGCCGCAAAAGACGCAGCGTCCCCCCGCAACACGATCCACCCCGTGCTCTGCCTGACGACGGACCAGAGGGCCTCGGTTGGGCCGAACACGTCCAACACCACGGCGGTGCCGACAGGCGCTGCCACGTCCGCAAACGCCCGCGGCAGCGCACGAACGGAGAGGTCGAGCAGGGGGTCCGCCCAGGTGGACTGCAGAAGCCCAGGTGCGCCAACCGCCAGACGAATCTGCGCCTGATGATGCCATCGCTCGGTGTACTCACGACCGATATCCATCCAGTTCTCCGACGCGGACTCACCCGCCCAACTCACGGGGAATCGCGCCGGGCCGTGCGGCGGCAGGGCGGCAACCACGTCAGACACCCACCCGCCCGTCACCTCAAGCAGATCAGTGAGCAATTGATGGCTGAGACGGCGCGAGTACTCCACGCCTGATGCATTGATCGCGTTGATGAACTGCGCAAGATCGCCATCGCTGTGGATGGGTGAGGTCATCGGCAACTGGTGGTCATCCCGGTACACGGCAATCTTTCGCAGATCCCCATCAAGCAGATGTGCCGCCACGTCGCGCACCTGCCATCGGTGCGCAACCGTCGGGCGCGTCCAGTCGTCTGAGGAGAGCGACCGCAGCAGCGTGAGCAGTTCCCTGAGCAGCGGTCGAAACAGGGGCGCCGTCTCGCGGGGACCCAGCGGCGTCAGACTCATGCGGCGGTGAGAATCAAGGCCGGCGCACCCGCGCGCACCATGATGGTGTGTTCGTGGTGAATCGCCAGCGAGCGGCGTTTGGTCCGGACCGTCCACCCGTCCCGTTCGTCGGTCACCGCCTGATCGCTGAGGGCGAACATCGGCTCCAGAGCGAAGACCATGCCGTCGTGCAGGATGGTGGTGGCTTCCGGGTCCCCCCAGTTGGGCACACCCGGGGACTCGTGGAGTTTGCGGCCGATGCCGTGGCCTTCCAGCTGCTTGAGCACAAAGACGCCGTGCTCACGCGCCACCGCGCCGACCGCGGCGCCGACATCCCGCATCCGCCGTCCCTCACGCGCGGCGTCACAGCCGGCCTTGAAGGCTGCCACCGCCGCCGCGTGCAGTCGCGACGCCTCGGCGCTGATCGGCGGCACAAGAACACTTCGAGCGCTGTCGGCAAAAAACCCATCAAGCTCAAGCGTGACGTCGAGTTTGACAATGTCACCTGGGGTGATGACGCGGCGTCCCGGCACGCCGTGTACGACCTGTTCGTTCACGCTGATGCAGGTGAACCCGGGAAAGTTGTAGGTGAGTCTGGGCGCCGACTGTGCGCCGACGGCTTCTGCGACCCGCTGGGCGGCCGCGTCGAGGTCCGCGGTCGTCACCCCTGGCGCAACCATGGCCTCCATGACGTCGAGCGTGCGCGCAACCAGTTGCCCCACACGCTGAAGTCCCGCCAGTTCGTCCGCAGATTGCACCGTCATGCGGTCTAGGCCAGCGCGCGGACGATGTCCGACCGGGTGATCACAAACGTCGCATCACTCTTGAAGTCGCGCACGAGTACGGCCGGGTTGTCCGCCGTGATCATGGTCGCGAGGGCGTCGATGCCGGTGGAGATGTCGGCAAACGGAAATGCGGGCTGCATGATCCGGTCCACCGTCTGCGTCCTGATGTTCGGGTCCGCGACCAGCGCACCATAGAGACGGGATTCGTTGATCGAACCCACAAGGCGACCGCCCTGCGTGACGGGAATCTGCGAAAAGTCGTGCTCGGTCATCACCTGCACGGCGCGGGCCACGGTGTCGGAAATTTCAATCGACAACATGGGCACCGTCTTTTTGGCGCTCACCAGATCACGCGCGGTCAACCCCGACTTGTCGAGGTAGCCCATCTTGCGCATCCAGTCGTTGTTGAACATCTTGGCGAGGTACCGCGTGCCGTGGTCATGGAAGATCACGACGACGACGTCGCCGGCCTTGAAGCGCGCCTTCATCTGCAGGAGGCCCGCCATGGCCGACCCGGCGGAGTTGCCGGCAAAGATGCCTTCTTCGCGCGCGATCCGGCGTGTCATCACCGCGGCGTCCTTGTCGGTGACCTTCTCGAAATAGTCGATCACCGAAAAATCCACGTTCTCCGGCAGGAAGTCCTCGCCAATGCCTTCGGTGACGTACGGATAGATTTCGTTCTTGTCGAAGACGCCGGTCTCCTTGTATTTCTTGAACACCGAGCCGTAGGTGTCGATGCCGAGGATCTGGATCTTCGGATTTTTTTCCTTCAGGTATTTGCCGGCGCCACAGATGGTGCCGCCGGTGCCGACGCCGACGACCAGATGGGTGATCGTGCCGTCGGTCTGCTCCCAGATTTCGGGCCCCGTCTGCTCGTAGTGCGCCTGGGCATTGGAGGGATTGTCGTACTGATTCGCCTTCCAGGAGTTCGGGGTCTCGTTTTCGAGCCGGGAGGACACGGAGTAATACGACCGGGGATCCTCGGGTTCCACGTTGGTGGGGCACACGATGACCTCGGCGCCGAGCGCCTGAAGGGCGTCAACCTTTTCCTTCGACTGTTTGTCCGTGGTGGTGAAGATGCATTTATAGCCCTTCACCACGGCGGCGATGGCGAGGCCCATGCCGGTGTTGCCCGACGTGCCCTCGATAATCGTGCCGCCCGGGCGCAGGCGTCCATCACGTTCCGCGTCCTCGACCATCTTCAGGGCCATGCGGTCCTTGATGGAATTGCCGGGGTTGAAGGTCTCGACCTTCGCCAGCACCGTGGCCGGGATGACCCCCTTGGTGATGCTGTTGATGCGGACCATCGGCGTGTGTCCGATGGCCTCGAGGATGTTGTCGCAGATTTTTTTCTTGGGCACGGATACTCCGCTGCTGATTCTACCCTTCTATATAATGCGCGGCATGCGACGACTGTGTCCCGTTCTGATGTTGGGCTTGCTGCTGGCAGCCTCTGGTCATCCCGCGGCCGCCCAGGCGCCGCAGCCGCCCTATCCGACGAAATTTACGCCTGAGATCGCGGCTCGCGCGGACGTCAAGCAGGCGCTGGCCTTCATCGACCAGAACTTCGCGGCCGAGGTGGACGAGTGGGTGCTGCTGACGGAAATTCCGGGGCTCTCGGGCCATGAGCAAAAACGCGCGGAGTACATCAAGGCCGAGCTGGTGAAGATCGGCCTGACGCCGCAATCTGATGACCTGGGTAACGTCTGGGCCGTGCGCAAAGGCACGGGCGGCGGGCCCTCCGTGGTGTTTGCCGCACACATGGACACCGTTCAACCGCTGGACGCCAACCTGAAGGTGCGGCGCGAGGACAACGGCACCATGCACGCCCCCGGCATCACCGACGACACGGCGGCGCTCCCGGCGCAGCTGCAGGCGTTGCGCGCCATGCGGGACGCAAAGATCGAGACCAAAGGCGACCTCGTGTTCCTGTTCACCGTGCAGGAGGAAGTGGGCCTGAAGGGCATGTACTACTGGGCGGAGCGGAATCGTGCGATCGCCGACATGATCGTGGCGGTCGACGGCGGGCTGGGGCCGGTCAGCTACGGTGCGCTGGGCATCTACTGGTCGCGCATGAAGTTTTCCGCCGAGGGGGCACACACACTCAGCTCACGCGACAAGCCGAATACCGTGCGCGCGGCGGCGACCTGCATCAATGACATCTACACGGTGCCGCTTCCACCGGCCAACGACCCCGTCCCGGCCATCTACAACGTGGGAGGCCTGATGACGGCGGGCAACGTGGTGAACGCCATTCCCCAGGAGGTCACATTCTCTGTGGACCTCCGCACGGTGGATCCCGTCATTCTCAAGCGGCTCGACTCGGAGATCATGGCCAAGTGTGAAGCGGCGGCCGCAGGGCAGAAGGTCACATTCACCCGGGAATTCATCCAGCGATCGGAGGCGGGGGGGCGTCCGGAAGACCTCGCCGATCGCCGCGCGCACCCGGTCGTGCAGAGTGCGATCGATGTGCTGAAGTTCCTCGATGTGTCGATGCCGGCCAGCCGTGAGGCCGTGGCCTCGGGCGCAACCGACGGCAACGTCGGGGTGTTGCTGGGAATCCCGACGGTGTCGATCGGCGCCGCCAACGGCGGCGGCGGTCACACGCTGAAGGAGTGGGCGCGCACCGACTCGCTCAAAACCGGTACGCAGCAGGTCCTGCTGCTCGCCGTGTCACTGGCGGAGCCGGCAGGGCGATAACACCAACCTGTCTTAACAATAGACATGTAGGCATGTAGGTTTTTATCAAAAAGCTACACGTCTACATGGCTACTGTAAGAACCTCCGTTGGCTGAGCGATCACTCGTGCGGCGATGCGGATCTGCCCGCAAACACCGCCGTCAGGCTCACGTCGTCGATCGCCCAGGCGCCGGGGGTGTCGCCGGTGAAGTGTTTGAAGTCGTTGATGAAGTGCGCCTGATCATAAAACCCGTGCTGCGCGGCGACGTCTGCCCAGGTCGACGCCGTCGTCGCCGGTTCGCGTAACGCCGCGAGCACCTGCTGAAATCGAAGCACGCGCAGAAAACGCTTGGGTGACAGGCCCACGTGCACGGCGAACTGCCGCTCAAGGTGCCGCGCGCTTACACCGGCGGTAGCCGCGAGGTCCTCCACCCGCACCAATCCGTGCACCCGCGTCGCCATCGCCACCGCCCGCACCAGTGAGGCGGACGGTGACAACGCCGCCGCATCCAGTCTTGCCGCGAACGCGGCCGTGAGAATCTGCTCAAACGCGTCCATGAGATCGCGGGCATCGTGTCGGCCCGCCAGGTGCTGACTGACCGTGATGGCGAGTGTGCGGTCGACGCTCGCCAGGTCGTGGATTGAGCCCGTGAGCAGATGCTGGGGAACGCCGGTGAGCAGCGCGGCCGCGTGCGGACGGAGCCGTGCGCCGACCACAAAGGCACCGGGCCGCGTGACCAGCCGTGCGGATTCGGTCATCTGTGCCGCAATGAGCACACGGGCCTGCGTATGCTCGCGGCCGTCCACACTCAGTTCGGCAAACGGCGCACCGATGTGGGCCATGACCTCCACGTGTCCGTCCGGGAGCACCGGCTGCACCATGGACGGATCGCTGCTATTGGTCTCGAGGACCCAGAAGCGATCCACCAGGGCGCGCAGCAGCGGCCCCGCTGGGCGTTCGTCGTAACGCATGACGGGAATATACGCTGCGCGCGTTATTGAGGATTGAGGATTGAGGAATGAGGATTTGGATTGGGGGATTGGGGGATTGAGGGATCGGGGGACTTCATGTTGCTTTCCAACATGATCTCATCTAGTCTTCCAACATGAGCGACCGCACCGACCTGTTGCAGGGCACCCTTGCGCTGATGATCCTCAAGACGCTGGACTCGCTGGGTCCACAACACGGATACGGGATCGCACGCCGTATTGAGCAGGTCAGCCACGATGCCTTGAAACTCAACCAAGGCACGCTGTATCCCGCACTCGTGAAACTTGAACAACAGGGCTGGATCCGCTCCAAGTGGGGCATCTCGGAGAACAACCGAAAGGCGAAGTTCTATTCGTTGACCCCGCGCGGACAGAAACAACTGGTCGCCGAGGAGGACAAATGGGCGCGTGTGGCCGTCGTGGTTGGCCGTTTTCTGACGCCGGCTGATGGAGGTCCGTCATGAGTGGGCTGCGACGATGGTTTGTGCGGTTGGCGGAGTGGCGCCGACGCCGAGAAATGGAACGTGATCAGGCGGAAGAGCTGCAGAGCCACTTTGACCATCTGGTCGACGATCACATCCGCCGTGGTCTTCCCCCTGCGGAAGCGCGCCGGCAGGCCAGTCTCGAACTGGGCGGCCTCGAACAGGCGCGGTCCCTCGCGCGTGACGCGCGCGGATTCCGTCCACTGGAGGCGTTGATCGTCGACACCCGGCTTGCCTTCCGGCAGCTCCGCAAGACTCCGGCATTTACGGTCGCCGCAGTGGTGACGCTCGCCCTCGGCATCGGGGCGAACACCGCCATTTTCAGCGTGGTCGATGCCGTCATGCTCCGCCCTCTTCCGTTTGCCGATCCCGACCGTGTCGTGGTGGTGTGGGAAGAAGTGTCTACGGGACTGTCGGGTCCAGGGTCGGTCGGGATACCGAGTGGACCACAGCGTATTGCCGTGGCCCCGGCCAACTATGTCGACTACCAGGCACGGATGCGCGCGTTCGGAAGCCTCGCCGCGTATGCCTCGGTCGGGCGTAACCTGACCGGGGACAGCACACCGGAACGCGTGGTGGCGGAGGAAGTGACGGCGTCGTATTTTCAGGTGCTCGGCGTGTCGCCTTCCCGGGGACGTGCGTTTCTCGACGCGGAAAACACCGCCGGCCACGCACCTGTCGCGATCATCAGTCATAACTTGTGGCAACGGCGGTATGGGGCCGACGCCGCGATTGTGGGCCGGGCGATCCAGCTCAACGGCCAGGCCCATGAGGTCGTGGGCGTGATGCCGGCAGACTTCGCAGCCCCCTCAACGGCGCAGCAACTTGACCAGGTCAACGTCTGGTTGCCGATTGTGTTTGAACCGGACGTCCTGACCAACCGGCGCGAGCACATCGTCTCGGTGATCGGCCGACTCGCCCCGGGCGTGACGCTGGAGACGGCGCAGCGGGAACTCGCGGCCGTGTCCGAAGCGATTGGACGGGATTTTCCCGAAGTGGCGCCCACACGCGCGTACGCCGAGTTGCTCCATCGTGATCAGGTCACGAGTGTGCGCTCCATGTTGATGGTGTTGCTCGCAGCAGTCGGCCTGGTGCTCCTGCTGGCGTGCGTCAATGTCGCCGGGCTGCTCATGGTTCGCGCGGTCGGACGGCAGAGGGAGATTGCCATCAGGTACGCACTCGGTGCCAGTCGGACGCGCATCCTGTTTGAACAATTGGTGCAGAGCCTGGTGCTGGCCGGCCTTGGTGGTGCCGCCGGTCTTGCGCTGGGAGCGTGGGTCACGCGAATGCTCGTGCGACTTGCGCCAGCGACCATTCCGCACATTTACACCGCCGCACTCGACCTGCGTGTAATCACATTTACGACGGCCATTGTCGTCATCACCGCACTCGCGTTTGGAGTGTGGCCGGCGTGGCAGGCGTCGCGTACCGATCCGATCGCTTCCCTCAAGGCGCACGACCGCCCGGCCGCCGGGGGATGGGTGCTCAAACGCCGGAGCGGCCTCCTGATTGCGGAAGTTGCCGTCTCGACGGTTGTGCTCGTCGGCGCGGCCTTGATGATCCAGAGCCTTGTCACGCTCAACCGCGTGGACCTCGGATTCGACCCGACGAATGTGGTGGCCGCCAGCATCGTGTTGCCGCCGGCTGAGTACCCAACGCCTGAGGCCCGTCTGACATTTTTCGAGGCACTGGACACACGCCTCCGGCAGGAGCCGGGTGTCCGCAACGTGGCGTTCGGCAATCGCCTGCCGCTGCGGGGAGACTGGATCAGCGGGATGGTGATTGACCCGGTCGGTGCGCCTTTGGATGGACCGCCCGTGATGCGCGAGGCCGGATTTCAGGCCGTGAGTCCCTCCTACTTTGACACGGTGGGCATCGCGATACGGGCCGGCCGAGGCCTCCTGCCGAGCGACGTTGCGGGCAGCGAAGGGGTCGCGGTGGTCAACGAGACGTTTGGACGCGTGTTGCTCGGCGGCGAGAACCCGATTGGCCGGGTTGTCCGCAGGGGCCCCGGGATGCCGGCGATCACGATTGTCGGCCTCGTCGGAGATATCCGCCGGACGGGCCGCGCCGACGAGGCCGGACTCCGTGCAGCCAACATGGTCCCGCAGGTCTACCTCGCGGCCGCGCAGACGACTCTGTATCCCCTGCCGCTCAGAGACGTCGCCGTGAAGGTCGAAGCGGCCGCCCTCGGACATGTACGAACCGCGATTGAGCGCATCGTGGTAGACCTTGACCCGAATCAACCGATCACAGGCGCGCGCACGCTCGAAGCCACCCTGGCCCTGGGATCGGCAAACAAGCGATTCCAGACGGCGCTGTTCATCATCTTCGGCGGAGTCGCATTCGGACTGGCCCTGGTCGGAATTTACGGCGTGGTCGCCTACGGCGTGTCGCAACGGACCGCCGAGATCGCCCTGCGCATGGCGCTCGGCGCGACGCGTGGGCACGTGCTCAAGGATGTGGTCGGGCGATACACGCGCCTGATCGCCGTGGGTGTGGCGCTGGGACTCACCACCGCCTACCTCGGTTCAGGCGTCGTCGCGGATCTCCTGTTCGAAATCGAACCTACGGAGCCCCTGATGTATGGACTGGTGGGAATCCTGCTCGTCGCATCGGGTGCGGCAGCGGCCGGCGTCGCGGCCAGTCGATCCACGCGGGTGGATCCGATGCTGACGCTGAAATAACCGGCCAACCGTTTCGCCGGGTGCCACGTCCAAGCCCATACTGCGTTCATCATAAACGCATTCATGGTGCACACAGATGCCGTTCAAATCCCCCGACGCCCTTCTGCCGCTGACCCCGGTCGCGTTCGAGATCCTGCTGGCGCTGGCCGAAGGCGACCTCCACGGCTACGCCATCCTGCAGGCGGTTGAGGCCAGGCTCTCTGGACTGCTGCCGTTGCGCACGGGCACCTTGTACCGCTCCCTCGCCAGACTCCTGGATGACGGGTTGATCGAGGAAGTGGACGGCGGGCAGACCACGGACGAACGCCGCCGGTACTACAGCATCACTCGGCACGGTCGCGAGGTCGCGGCCCTTGAGGCCGAACGACTGGCCGGCCAGGTCGCGGCCGCACGCGCGCGGCGCCTGCTGCCTGCGCGGAAGGCACGGTCATGAAGCGCCCGCTCTCCGCGGCGGTGCATGCCTGGGCGCTGCGCGCCTATCCACCGAGGTTTCGCGACCGGCTGGGTGAGGATCTGCACATCACCTTCATGCGCAGGGTGGAGGATGCGCGAGCGTCAGGCCGCGCGCGGGCACTGGCCGTGGCCATCTCAGGATGTCTTGACACCCTCGCGTCGGGTCTCGGTGAACGCGCCGCCGACCGGCGCATCCAACAACAACGGGCACATCTGAGCTTTTCCACGAGGACGACAGCCATGACACTGGAATCGATCGCCGCCGACATCCGTCTTGCTCTTCGCCACATGCGTCGCGCGCCCGCGTTTGCCGCCATGGTGATCGCGACCCTCGGCATCGGGATCGGCGCCAACAGCGCGATCTTTTCCACGGTTTACGCGGTCCTGATCAAACCACTCCCGTACAACGAGCCGGATCGACTCGTCGCGATCTGGAGCGATGCCACCACACTCGGTGACGCCAGCTATCCGGTCTCACCCGCAAATTTTGAAGCGTTTGCCGGCGAGACCACCGCCTTTGCGCAGGTGGAAGGCATGTATTCGTTCCTGACCAACCTGCAGGTGCCGCTCGGGGAGTCATCCGAGACACTTCAGGCATCCTCGGTCACACCCGGCATGTTCCGGCTACTGGGACAACGGGCCCTGTGGGGACGTGGCCTCCAGGACGGGGATGAGCAACACGTGGTCCTGAGCCATCACTACTGGCAACGCCGGTTCGGCGCCGATCCCGACGTGATTGGACAGGTGATGCCCGGCCTCCCGGGTGCCCCCGCGCTGACGATCGTCGGCGTCATGCCCGCGTCCTTTGTGTTTCCGTATCGATCGATGCTCGGACCCAGCGGTTTCTCCCGGGCGCAGACGGCGGACGTCTGGTTGCCCCTGATCCCCCGCTCCCCGGGGTCACGGATGCTCGATGGGTCCGGGCAGCCCAGCCGGACCATCCACATGTTGTCGGTGATCGGGCGTCTCAAACCCGGCACGTCGCTGGACCAGGCACGCCAGAGCCTGCAACTGATCGCCGAACGACGCGCCACGGACATGCCCGACACCAACGGGGGATTCGGCGTCACGCTCCGGCCGTTGCTCGACCAGACCGTGGGGTCGGTGCGGCCGGCCCTCATCCTTCTCTCGACAGGTGTCGGTGTGTTGCTCCTGCTCACGTATGCGAACATCGCCAACGTCCTGCTGGCGAGAGCCACCGGCCGCCAGCGTGATGCCGCCGTGCGGGCCGCCCTCGGTGCGTCCCGCGCGCGGTTGCTCCAACAATCGATGATTGAGAGCGCATTGCTCAGCCTGTTCGGCGGCGCGGCCGCGCTGGCGCTCGTGGCCGCTGGCACGAATCTCCTGCTCGCGCTCGCGCCGGCGGACCTGCCACGGATCGCCGAGGCGCGGTTGTCACCACTCGTCATCGCGTTCACGTTCGGCATCGCGCTCGTGACGGGCCTGACCACGGGCCTGCTGCCCGCATGGACCTCGTCGCGCGCAAAACCCGATGAAGGACTGCGTGAATCCAAACGCACAACAGCGGGGACAACCCTGCGCGCCGCACGTTCAGCCCTTGTGGTGACCGAGGTCACATTGGCCACCCTGCTGACCGTTGGTGCCGGGTTGCTGCTGCGCAGTTTTGTCTCGGTGCTGGGCGTCGATCCCGGGTTTGCCCCCGACCACCTGCTGACGTTCCAGGTGAGCGCGCCGCCGCAGTACACGGACAATGCCGGACTGATTCGTTATTACGATGAACTTCGCGACAAGTTGAAGGCGGTTCCCGGCGTGACCCACGTCGGGGGCTCCACACGGATTCCACTCGGCAGCACCATGGTCTCGACCACACTCTCGGTCGAGGGTCGCGACGTCCCTCCCAGCGAAAAGCCGGACGTCCAGATGCGGCGCTCTGTGCACGACTATTTCGGGACCATGAAGATTCCGGTGCTTGAAGGCCGCGTGTTCACCGACGAGGATCGCACCGCCGGCGAACGCATCACCGTGGTGAACGCCGCACTGGCCTCACGGGTGTTCCCCGGCGAATCCGCCATTGGACGCCGCGTCCAGATGGGCCCGAATCCCCAGCCTGAGGCCTGGATGCGCATTATCGGCGTCGTCGGCAACGTCAAACACGGAAGTCTCGAGGAAGACCCAAAGCCGGAAATCTACATCAGTCACTTCCAGGGCCCGCCCGGCGTGCCGTTTATGGCCGTCCGCACGGCTGGGGATCCGGTGGTCGCCACCTCGGCAGTGATTGCCGCAGTGAACAGCTTCGGCGGCCATCCACCGTCAAACGTCCGAACGATGGACGCGCTGCGCAGCGAGTCGGTCGGGGAACGGCGTTTTGTGATGTGGCTCACGGGGGCCTTCGGCCTTGTGGCGCTGCTGCTCGCCGGCGTCGGTGTGTATGGGGTGATCTCGTTGCTGGTCTCCGAACGGACGGCCGAGGTGGGTATTCGCCTGGCGCTCGGCGCGTCGCCGAATCAGGTGTGGTCCATGCTGGTGTCGCACGCAGCGGTGCTCGGCGCCGTCGGTGTGACGCTGGGTCTTGCCGCCGCCGCGGTCCTGGCGCCACTGGCTGAGCGGTTGCTGTTTGGCATTTCTCCCGTGGACCCAGCCACGTTTGCCGGCGTCGGCGCGCTGCTCCTGCTGATGGCGGTGGTCGCCGCAGCGGTGCCGGCCCGGAGGGCGATGGCCGTGGACCCCGCAGACGCGCTTCGGGCGGACTAGGGCAGAATGGTGAGGCCGATGAAAGTTTGCCTCGCCACAGTACACGCCTATCGGAATGCCCTCCCGCTGGCGCTGATGTACATCCAGGCCAATCTGGTGGATGGGCATGGCCACCCGTTCGAGGACGTCGAGGTGCTGGAGCTACCGCCCGACGCCTCGCCGGCGCAACTGGCGGCTCTGCTCGCCGAACGCAAGGCCGACGTCGTCGGTCTGTCCTGCTACATCTGGAACGGGCGGACACTGATCGCCGCCGCGCGTGAACTGCGCGTGCTGCAGCCGGGCGTGAAGATCGTCATGGGCGGGCCCGAAGTGGGCACGATCGCGCGTGACGTGATTACCGCCGAACCTGCGATTGACGTGATCGTCCGCAGCGAGGGCGAAGTGCCCTTCGCCGAAATCATTGACGCCTGGAAGGCCGGCCGGGATCTCGACGACGTCGCCGGGATTTGTTTTCGCAGGGGCGATGCGGTGGTGGAGACCGCCGACGCGGTGATCCTGCGCGACCTGAACCTGCTGCCCTCGCCACATCAGGACAAATACGTGACCTTCAAGGGTCGCGTCGCACAAATTGAGACGCAGCGGGGTTGTGTCTTCCGCTGCAATTTCTGCTTCTACAACAAGGACCTGTCAATCCGGAATCGGCGCTTTGAGCTCGATCGCGTAAAGCGCGAGTTGCTCTACTGGCTGAACCGCGACGTCCACTCGATCTACCTGATGGACCCGGTCTTTAATCTCAACGCCGCGCGGGCCAAGGAGATCTGCCGGTTCATCGCTGAACACAACCATCAGCACATCAAGGTGCACTCGGAAATCTGGGCGGAGTTCATGGACGATGAACTCGCGCAATTGATGAAGGCCGCCAATGTGTACTGGCTGGAAGTCGGCCTGCAGACGACCGACGACACCTCGTTGGCCGCCATCGAACGTCGGCTTCGGATGGAGCCGTTTCTTGAAGGCATTAACAGCCTGAAGCGCAACAACCTGTACTTCGAGCTGCAGCTGATTTATGGACTGCCCTTCGAAACACCCGAGACCTTCCGCCGTTCACTCGACTTTGCGGCCAAGCTGGAACCGGCCGAACTGAGCGTTTTTATGCTGCTGGTGCTGCCCGGCACCGAGTTATGGAAAAAGGCCGAGGCGATGGGGATCAAGTTTGATCCGGATCCGCCGTACCGGATTCGCTCACACCCCTCCATGGACGAGGCCACGATCGAGGCCGGCCAACGCATCGTCGAGGCCATCGACCTGATGGTCGGATCCATGGCGTTTCGTATCCTTCAGCGCGAACCCGGCATCTCAATGTCAGTCATCGTGGATGACTGGAATATTTGGCGCGACGCCCGCGGTTTGACGACGCTGACGGGCGCACAAATGCGGCAGTTTGTCGCGGACTTCTGCGCGAGCCATGGGATCACCTCGGCGTTTTACGAGGCCATGATCGCCAGAGAGTACCCGGCCGATGCCCCCGCCAGAGGGCGCCTCGTGGCCGGGCTGCCGGTGCGCCAGTATCCCGAACCTGTCGTGCGCTGATCGTCGGCTGAAGGAGTCGAGTCTCATGTCTATTCGTGCTGTGTCCCGTATTGTGTCCGCTCAACCGACCCTCGAGGGTGCCGGCGTCAAGCTGCACCGGGGATTCGGCTTCGGCAATACGGATGAGTTTGATCCGTTCCTGCTGTTTGATGATTTTCGCGGAGAACAGCCACGGGACTACAAGGCCGGGTTTCCCTGGCATCCCCATCGCGGCATTGAAACGATCACCTATGTGCTGGCGGGCACCGTGCACCACGGCGACAGCCTCGGCAACGTCGGCGCGCTCAAGGCCGGTGACGTGCAGTGGATGACTGCGGGCAGCGGCATCATCCATCAGGAAATGCCCGAAGGTGATCCCGACGGCCGGATGCACGGCTTCCAGCTCTGGGCGAATCTCCCGAAGTCGCTCAAGATGACCGCACCCCGCTACCAGGAAGTCACGGCCGCCGACATTCCCGACATCGTGGATGACGATGGCACACGGGTGAAGGTGGTGGTGGGCAACTTCTGGGGCAAGAAGGGTCCCGTGGATGGCATTGCGGCGGACCCTGTGTACCTCGACGTGTCGGTGCCACCGAACACACGCAAGACATTGCCGGTCGAAACCACCCGTCACGCGTTTGCGTACGTATTTGCGGGGTCGGGCAGCTTCCGGGATGCCTCAGCGCCGCAGGGTGTGCTCACCGACACCACGGGCACGGACATCGACGACAACCCCGTGCTTGATCTCACGGGCAACCGCTCGCTGATTCTGTTTGATCGCGGTGATGAAGTGACCGTGCAGGCGGGACCGGAGGGTGTGCGCTTCCTGCTCGTCTCGGGCAAGCCGCTCGGGGAACCCGTCGCGTGGCATGGTCCGATCGTGATGAACACGCCTGAAGAAATCCAGGACGCGCTCTACGACCTGCGCTCCGGGACGTTCATCAAGTAGATTCGGGTCTGTACCTGAGCAAGTCTGTCGCCGGGGGTGTGCCGCCCACCAGTCGAATCTGGGAGGCGAGCTGCCCCCGGTGATAGGTCGCGTGATTCACGACGTGTTGCAGCAGGAACCCGAGCCTGGCCCGATCGACATCACCATTGATGCGTGTGAACACGATCTCACGGTCAAGGTCTTCGTCCCCAAGCCCATCGAGAAACTCTTCTCGCTGTGAGTGAATCCGGCGCCACTCTTCACGGATTTCCTCGATCGAGCCGCTGGCCCACCTCGGCCACGCCGTCGGGTTTTCCCCCGTCCAACGACACAACCACACCCAATCAGCCGCAGCGAGATGTCCCCACGTATCGCGAATACACGGGAAACTGCCGCCCACCGGACGGAACATCTGCTCGGGCGTCAGTTCAGCGACGCAGTCGAACATGAGTTCGTTGGCCCACCTGGTGTAGTCGTAGAGGAAGCGGATGTCGGGCAAGGTCATGAAGAGAAATTTACAGCCTCCGAGCCTCCCCGTGAATTCATTGTTTACGGCGCGTCAACCAGACCACGACAAACGCGACGTACAACAAGCCCGCGCCGATGAGCACGTAGACGGCACCCGGCAGGATTTTGAAGATCTGCTCGGCCAGGTACGCCTGCGCAAAACACAGCGGCGCCATCCCGATGAACGTGCCGAGTGCGACGCGCCACACGGGGACACCGATGGCCCCCGCGGCGTACGAGACCAGATCCGAGGACGTGAGTGGATTGAGACGCAGCAGCAGAATCACCCACACGCCTTTTTCCCGAATGGCCTCAATGTGGCGAGCCAGACGTGACCCTTCGAGGCGGCGGGCCACGGCCTCCTCGCCGAGGGTCCGCCCGACCGCACAGGCCACGGCCGCCCCGATCGTGTTGCCGGTCAGCGACAACACGCCGCCCTGAAAACCCCCGAACAGGGCACCGGCGGGGGCATACAGCAATGTGCCCGGAATCGGAGCAACGAGGACTTCCACGACCACCGCCGCGACGTACACGAGGGGCGCCAATGGCCCCCAGCGGTCCAGCGCCTGACGGAGAGCGCCCAGGGAGGCCTCGTTGTCGCCCAGGCTCCCGGCCCCATCAGCCAGTACGCGGATGATGCCACCCGAAAACCAGGAATAGGCCGCATACCCCACGATGCCGGTGAACAGCGCCAGCACAAGAATCGACCGGCCCCGGCCATTCAGAGACAACCTTGCCCCCACCTTTTCCGTCTCATTCTGGCGTGCTCAACATCAAATTCGCGCTCCGTACCCTGTTCAAGACGCCATTTGTCACCACGATTGCCGTGGTGTCACTGGCATTCGGCATAGGCGCAAACACCGCGATCTTCTCATTGTTCAACCAGATGTTGCTCAAGCCACTTCCGGTGAGCAGCCCGTACGAGTTGGTCAATCTGGTCGCACCGGACCCCAAACCCGGGTCGCAGTCGTGCAATCAAGCCGGCGACTGTGACGCCGTCCTGAGTTACCCGATGTACCGGGATCTGGAAAAAGCGACCGACGTGTTTGCCGGGCTCGCAGCGCACCGGGCGTTTGGCGCGAACCTCTCGTATCAGGGGCAGACCCAAAACGGCGACGGCATGTTTGTCTCCGGCAGCTACTTCCCGACCCTTGGCATCACCCCCGCACTGGGTCGACTCATTGGACCCGGCGACGACACCATCGTCGGGGGCCTGCCTGTCGCGGTGCTGGCCTACGACTACTGGCAGACACGGTTCGGGTCCAGGCCGGACGTCCTGAACGCCAGCCTCATTGTGAACGGACACAGCCTCACGATCGTCGGCGTGGCGCCGCCCAAATTTAACGGCACCACACTGGGATCGCAGCCACGCGTGTTTGTGCCGATCACGATGCGGGGGCTCCTCGACAACAACTTCAATTCATTCGACAACAGGCAGAACTACTGGGTCTACGCGTTTGGGCGTCTGGCCCCGGGCGTGACGATTGACGCCGCGCGCACCGCGATGGAGCCGAAATATCGCGCCATCATCAACGAGGTCGAAGCACCACTTCAGCGCGGCATGAGTGACGCCACGATGGAGCGCTTCCGGAACAAGCCTCTCCTGCTCGAACCAGGGCAACGTGGCCAGAGCTCGGTGCACGAAGAAGCCAGCACGCCCCTGCAGATCCTCTTTGGTGTGACCGCCATCGTCCTGCTCATCGCGTGCGCCAACATCGCCAACCTGTTGCTGGCGCGATCGGCCGCGCGTGCCGGCGAGATGGCGGTGCGTCTGTCGATCGGCGCGAGTCGCGCGAAACTCATCGGACAACTGCTGCTTGAATCCTGTCTGCTCGCCGTCATCGGCGGCGTCGGCGGTCTTGTGGTCGCGATGTGGACGATGCGGATTATTGGCGCGTTGTTGCCGGCAGAAGCGAGTGCCACGTTGTCGTTCTCGCTTGAGTGGCCCGTGATGGCGTTTGCCGCCGCGCTGTCGGTCGCAACCGGCGTCCTGTTTGGCCTCTTCCCCGCGATTCACAGCACACGACCGGACCTGGCCACCACGCTCAAGGGCACGGCGGGGCAGCCGTCGGGCGGGCGCTCCGCGACCTACTTCCGCGGCGGACTCGTCGTCGGACAGATGGCGCTGTCGATGGCACTGCTGGCGGCTGCCGGCCTCTTCATCAAGAGCCTCTACAACGTCAGCCAGGTGGATCTGGGCTTGAAGCTCGACAACGTCGTGACGTTTTCGGTCTCACCCGAGCTCAACGGATACACGCCGGAGCGCTCCAAGGTCCTGTTCGAGCAGCTGGAACAGTCTCTCGCCAGTCAACCGGGAGTCACCGGCGTCACGGCCTCAATGGGGCCGCTCCTGGCGGGCAGCAACTGGGGCACCGATGTCCGAGTGCAGGGGTTTGAATCGGGCCCTGACATCAACTCCAATTCCAGATTCAACGCCGTCGGACCGAACTACTTCAGCACGCTGGGTATTCCGATCCTGGCCGGCCGGGAGTTTGTGGAAAGTGACAGGCTCGGCGGCCGCCAGGTCGTGGTGGTGAACGAGGCCTTCGCGGAAAAATTCAAACTGGGTCGTGACGTCGTGGGCAAACTGATGGCGCGCAGCGGCAGAACGACCGGCGAACTCGACATGGAGATTGTCGGTCTGGTCCAGAACGCCAAATACAGCGAGGTCAAGGCCGTTGTACCGCCGCTGTTTTTTACGCCGTACAAGCAGGATGAACGCATCGGCTACATCTCGTTCTACGTCCGGACCGACGCATCGCCGGAGGCCCTCCTGCGCACCATCCCCACGGTCGTGGCCGCTCTGGACGGCAATCTGCCGGTGGAAGAGGTCCGCACGATGCCGCAGCAGGTGAAAGAGAACGTGTTTCTTGATCGGATGATCAGCACACTCTCGGCCGCGTTCGCCGCACTCGCGACGGTTCTGGCGGCGATCGGCCTCTACGGCGTGCTCGCGTACACCGTCACGCAGCGCACACGTGAGTTCGGGTTGCGCATGGCGCTCGGCGCCGATGGTGCCAACGTGCGCGGGCTCGTGTTGCGCCAGGTCGGAGTGATGGCCGCGATTGGTGGCACCCTCGGGCTGGGGATGGCGATATGGATTGGGCGCGAGGCCGAGTCACAACTGTTTGAAGTGAAGGGTTCCGACCCGATCGTCTTCGCGGCGGCCTTTGTGCTGCTTGGTGTTGTGGCCCTGGCCGCAGGCATCATCCCCGCGCAACGCGCATCCAAGGTGAATCCGATGCGCGCCCTTCGCTGGGAGTGAACCGGCTGCGCGCTGAGGTTCAGGGTTCTGGATTCAAGGTGCTGGGTTCTGTTCTAGGTTCAGGGTTCATCGATCCGGCAGAACCCAGAACCGAGAACCAATAACCCTGAACAGCACCCTGAACCTTGAACCCTGAACCCTGAACCTTCGCTACTTGCGGCTGCCGATTTCCTCGTAAAGAATCGCGGAGGCGACGATGCCGTTGTGGAAGTTGAGCAGGTCCAGTTTCTCATTCGGCGCGTGCGCGTTTTCGTCGGGCAGGCCGACACCAAACAACACCGACGGGATTCCGAGTTCTTCCTGGAAGGTGGCGACCACCGGAATGGAGCCGCCTTCGCGGCAGAACACCGGTGTCTTGCCGAAACCCTGCTCGATGGCACGGCCGGCGGCGCGCACATAGGTGTTGTCGAAGTCAGCCATCCACGGTTTGCCGCCGTGCATGCGCGTCACCTTCACCTCCACCGTCTTGGGTGCGATGTCCTTCACGTACGCTTCAAACTGTTCGGCGATCTTGTCGGGATGCTGATCGGGTACCAGGCGCATGCTGACCTTGGCCATGGCGACCGCCGGCAATACGGTCTTTGCGCCTTCGCCGGTGAATCCTGACAGCAGCCCGTTCACTTCGAAGGTGGGGCGTCCCCACTTGCGCTCAAGCGTGGTGAAACCGGTCTCGCCAAACAACTTCGGGGCGCCGAGTTCCTTCATGTAGCGTTTGTCGCTCCACGGCAACTTCTGCCACTCCGCGCGCTCTTCCGGCGTCAGCTCCCGCACGTCGTCATAAAATCCCGGAATCTTGATCCGGCCCGACGTGTCGCGCATCTTGGCGAGCAGCTGTGCCAGCACCATCGCAGGGTTGGCGACCGAGCCGCCAAAAATGCCGGAGTGCAGGTCACTGTCTGACCCGCGGAGGTCGATTTGAAAATACACCAGGCCACGCAGGCCGTAACAAATCGACGGGACGCCGCGATCAAACATGGCCGAGTCGGAGATGACGACCACGTCCGCGCCGAGGCTGGCTTTGTGTTCCTTGATGAAGTTGTCGAGATTTTTTGAGCCGACTTCTTCTTCGCCCTCGATGATGACGCGGATGTTCACCGGCAGGCGGCCCTGCTGCTTCATGTGGGCTTCGATGGCCTTGAAGTGCATGAACACCTGGCCTTTGTCGTCGGCGGATCCACGCGCGTAGATTTCGCCATCACGCACGGTGGCTTCAAACGGCGGAGACTCCCAGAGTTCGAGCGGGTCCACCGGCTGCACGTCGTAGTGGCCGTAGAACAGGATGGTCGGCGCGCCCTCGGCATGGAGCCAGTCGCCGTACACCACGGGGTTGCCCGGTGTCTCGATCAGCTTCACATTTTCGAGGCCCACGCGGGTCATTTCCGCGGCCGTCCACTCGGCACATTTCCGCACGTCACCCTGATGTTCGGGGAGCGCGCTGATCGACGGGATCGCGAGATAGTCCTTCAGTTCCGTGACGTAACGATCACGATTGGTGTGGATAAAATCAATGACTTTGACCATAACCCCCACAGCATATCGCAGCGGCTATCGCCCGGGCGTCAGGCGCAGG
Source organism: uncultured Solibacteraceae bacterium (assembly GCA_964423815.1). Classification (GTDB taxonomy): domain Bacteria; phylum Acidobacteriota; class Vicinamibacteria; order Vicinamibacterales; family SCN-69-37; genus SYFT01. The sequence continues at coordinate 24,044 of CAYRGW010000026.1, forward strand.
TAGTCCACGGCCAGATGGGCGAGTGCACGGACACCGGTCGGCAGCGCCTTTTCGTCCACCACAAACAGCGGCGAGTGATTCTGAGGCGCCTTGCCCACCTGCGCGGCCGGCGTGATGCCAAGAAACACGAACACGCCCGGCGCCTGTCGCTGGAAGTAGGTGAAGTCCTCGGCACCGGTAATGAGGTCGGATTCCTTCACCGCACCGGGGGCCACCCGCTCGAGCGTGGGCAACATCCTGGCGGTCAACGCCGGATCATTGCTGGTGACCGGGTATCCCTTGTTGATGACCACCTCTGCCGTGGTGCCTGAAGCGTTCGCAATGCCCTGTGCGATCTGCGTCACCTTCTTGTGAATCTCGGCCTGCATCAAATCGTCAAACGTGCGGATCGTGCCGACCAACCGGGCACTGTCGGGAATGATGTTGTTGCGAACGCCCGCCTGGAACTGGCCGACGGTGACGATGGCCGGCAGCTTGGTGATGTCCACACCACGACTGACAACGGTCTGCAGTCCCATCACAATTTGTGACGCCACCACGATGGGATCGATCCCGCGCCAGGGGGTTGCCCCATGCGTCTGGCGCCCCTTGACGATGATCTCGAATTGATCAGAGGCGGCCATGAATGGTCCGCTGCGGTAGGTGAGGTGGCCGGTCTCGATATTGGAAAACACATGGAGGCCGAACACGGCATCCACCGTCGGGTTCTGCATGACCCCTTCAGTGACCATTGCCTGGGCGCCCGCCGGTTGTTCACCCGCCGGCGCGCCCTCTTCGGCCGGCTGGAAGATGAACTTGATCGACCCGGGGATGCGGTCTTTGACCTGGGCCAGCACCTTGGCGGCCGTGAGCAACATCGCGACGTGTGTGTCGTGCCCGCAGGCGTGCATCACACCCACGGCGTTGCCTTCGTATTCGCCCATGGCCTTGCTGGCGAAGGGCACGTCGGTCTCTTCCCGGACCGGAAGTCCATCCATGTCGGCGCGGAGTGCCACGACAGGGCCGGGCAATCCTCCCTTGAGCAAGGCGACCACGCCGTGACGGGCGATGCCGGTCTGCGGCTCCAGTCCAAAACTGCGGAGGCGGTCGGCAATATATTTCGCCGTCTCCGCCTCGCGGTTCGACAACTCCGGGTGCTGGTGGAGATGACGACGCCACTCGAGCAGTTGCGGCTGGGCGTCGGCGATCAACCGATCGATATCCGCCGAAAGTGTGTTGCCCGGCGCCGCCTGTTGTTGGGCCACCAGCGATCCGGTGGACAGGCCGGCACACATCAGGATGCCAAGGACGAGAGCGAGGCGGCTGGACTGGGACATGGGCCGTAGAATACGCGAGCATGCGTGTTCTGCGATGGCTTCTTGTGGCAGTGGCGGCGGTACTCGTAATTGGTGCGGCGACGGGGACCTGGGCGTGGTGGCAGGTCGGTCGAAGCCGGCCTCAACTCAGCGGTGAGCGCACCCTTCCCGGCCTGGCGGGCGACGTGACGATCGATCGGGACGCCTTCGGTGTCCCGTCCGTCAGAGCGGGATCACGACTCGACCTCGCGCGAGCGATGGGTTTCCTGCACGCGCAGGAACGGTTTTTTCAGATGGACCTGTCGAGGCGACGCGCCGCCGGGGAACTCTCGGAACTGTTCGGTCGCGCCGCGCTCGCAACCGACCGTGGCGCGCGGCTCCATCGTTTTCGCGCCAGGGCCACCGACGTGCTGGCGAAAGAGACCGACGAAAACCGCGCGCTCATTTTGGAATACACCGAGGGTGTGAACGCGGGCCTCGATGCCCTCGGCGCGGCCCCCTTTGAATATCTGCTGCTGCAACAGACGCCGCGGCGCTGGGTGCCGGAAGATTCGGTGCTGGTGATTGCCTCGATGTTCTTCAGTCTGCAGGATGCCACCGGCGCGAGTGAGGCACGCGCCGGGGCGCTTGCGGACGTGCTGCCGACACCGTTGGCGGACTTCCTCAACTCAACGGCCTCCGACTGGGACACACCCGAACTGGGGGCGGCGCTGCCGGCGCCCGTGCCGCCAGGGCCCGATGTGTTTGATCTGCGAACCGATCGCGTGGGACGCAGCCCCGGAGCTTCCGCCCCGGGGACTCCCACACGAGCGGACGCGTTTGCGTTTCAGGCATACCGCGACGGCATGCGCATCGACAGTGAGGCTGAAGCCGACGCGCGTGGCAGCAACAACTGGGTGGTGGCCGGAAGCCGGACCACCGACGGTCGCGCGATTCTCGCCAACGACATGCACCTCGGGCTTTCGGTGCCGAACATCTGGTACCGCGCGTCGGTGACACGCCCCCATCTGGGTCGAGACCTGACGGTGACCGGCGTCACGCTGCCGGGGGTGCCCTCAATGATCGCGGGTTCCAACGGATCCATCGCCTGGGGATTCACCAACACCACGGCCGACTGGACGGACCGCGTGGTGCTTGAGGTGGTGGGCGACGGTGACTCCGCCCGGTATCAATCGGGCGCCGGCCTTCGCGAGTTCGACACACACATCGAAACGATCGTCATTGATGGCGAGCCGGCAGAAACGTTGACCGTGCGCAACACCATCTGGGGCCCCGTTGATGGCCCGGACGCCCAGGGTCGCCTGCATGCCGTGGCGTGGGTCGCACACTCGCCGGAGGGGCTCAACTTCCGGCTCTCAGGCATGGAGGAGGCCACAACACTCGACGGCGCGATGCTCGTCGCCAACCTTTCGGGCACGCCGGGACAGAACTGTGTGATTGCTGACCGCACAGGCGGGATCGCCTGGACGATTGCCGGACGAATCCCCCGCCGCGAAGGATTTGACGGCCGGACACCCACCTCATGGGCCGATGGCAGTCGTGGATGGAACGGGTGGTATGTGCCGGGGGAATATCCCCGCATTGTGAATCCCGAGAGCGGCGTGATCGTGACGGCGAACAACCGGATTGTGTCCGACGGTTATCTCGCCATGCTGGGCGACGGTGGGTACGACCCCGGTGCACGGGCGAGACAAATTCGGAACGGCCTGCTTGCCGTCGACAAGGTGGACTACGAAGACATGCGGCGCGTGCACCTCGACGACCGCGCGATTCTGATGGAACGGTGGCGCGACCTCGCCCTGAGCGTGCTGCGTGATGCGCCGGCCAGCCCGTCCCGCGACGAGTTTAAACGGCTGCTCGAGACCACGTGGACGGGCCACGCGTCGGTGGATTCGGTCGCATACAGACTCGTCCGGCAGTTCCGTCTGAGAGCGGCCGAGTTGGCGTGGGCACCATTTGTGGCCCGTGTGCGCCCGATCGCGCCGGGTTTCCCCGCCGCACCGGGCCGTGCGCTCGAAGGACCCATCTGGGCCCTGCTGACGACCCAACCCGCGCATCTGCTCGATCCAAAATATGCGGACTGGAATGTATTGATGGTGGCGGCGATCGATGACACGGTCGTGAGCCTGACGGCCAATGGTCGCGCACTGGCGGACCGCACGTGGGGCGAGGCCAACACGCTGACGGCCACCCATCCGATCAGTCGTGCGGTCCCTCAGTTGAGTGCGTGGCTTGATCTGCCAAAGGCGCCCCTTCCCGGCGACAGCCACATGCCACGATTCCAGAGCGCCACCAACGGCGCATCCGAACGTTTCGCGGTGTCACCGGGTCACGAATCAGCCGGCTATTTCCACATGCCCGGCGGCCAGTCGGGTCACCCACGTTCCAGCAACTACAAGGACGGCCACGCCGCGTGGGTCAACGGTGACGCCACGCCGTTTCTGCCCGGCCCGTCAGTGGCAAGGCTGGTACTTAAACGCTGATCATTGTTAAGACGTCGGGTGCCTTTTTCTGCATTGCTTAGAGCGGAAAAAGGCACCCGACGTCTATCGTTTGGGGTGATCGATCGGCAGGTCTTCGCGATCGCCCCACTCCTTCCACGAACCGGTGTAGTTCCGGATGCGCGGAAAGCCGAGGAGTCGCAGCGCAAGATACGTGTGCGCGGCCCTGTAGCCGCCCTGGCAATACGTGACAACCTCGCGGTCAGGTGTCACACCCAACGCGGTGTACATCGTGCGCAGATCGGCCTCGGACTTGAACGTCCCATCGGCCATTAAATTGTTCTTCCACTCGAGGTTCACGGCACCAGGCACCGCCCCGCCGCGTTTGGCGCGGACTTCTTCACCGAAATATTCGGACGCGGCTCGGGTGTCGACGATGGCGATGTCCGGCTGGTCGAGACGTTCGAGGACCTGATCCCACGTCGCAAGTCTGGAGGCGTCGGCATCGCCGTGCCACTTGCTCGGCACCGGAGTGGTGACCTCGGTGGTCAACGCACATCCTGCGCGTGCCCACGCTGGAAACCCGCCATCAAGCACCCGGACGTTCGGGTGGCCGAGGTACTCGAGGAACCAGAACACTCTGGCCGCACGAATGCCCGAGGACTCCTCATAAACCACGACGGGCCGTTCCGGCGTGACGCCCCGAAGAGAAAACAGGTGCCCCACCATCCACATGAATGCACGCAGCGGTGCGGGGCTGGTGTCGATGAGGCTGACGCCCCAGAGGTCGAGATGGAGGGCGCCGGGCAGTCGTGAAACGGCAAACGCCTCCGCCGGTCTGACATCCAGGACCAGCGGAGGCGTCGCGGACGCCAGTTCGCGCGACAGCGCGTCGGGCGTAATCAACACGGCGGTTACTCGATCACCACGTAGCGCCACAGGCGGGCGACTTCCTTCGGCCCCACGTACTTGCCGATTTCCTTCTCGAACTGCGCCTGTGTCTTCCAGGGGCGGTACTCCTTGAATTCACGCACCATCCGCGGGCCGGCACCGGGAATCGAGAGGATGTCTTCATCGGTCGCGGTGTTGAGGTTCACCGGGATGAACACGTACTGCTTGAGGCGCGCGACTTCTTCGGGACCGACGTATTTGCCGATTTCCTTGTCGAACTGCCCCCACGTCTTCCAGGGACGATACTCACCGAATTCACGAACCATACGTGGGCCGGCGTTCGGGATCAGCAGGATCTCTTCGCGCGTTCCCGTATTGAGATTCACATGGATGAACACCTTCGCGTACAACGCGGTCACCTGTGCGGGGGTCAACTTTCCGGTCAGGAACGTATTCAGTTCCACGACCGACGCAAACGGACGCGCCGCCACCAGGGCCTTCGCCAGGTCCGCGGTCATCCCCGGCAACGCGGCCATCTCTGCCTCTGTCGCCGTGTTGGCGTCGAGCAATCCCTTGCCCACCTGGCCCTGCACGGCCTGGGACAACACTCCCACCGCGATGACGGCTACGAGCACGTACAACGAACGTTTCATATAAGACATATCGACTCCCCTGTTCCCTGAATCAAGAAAACTTGTCGTCCGAACGCCAGACGGCCACCAGGCCGATCAGGCCAATCAATGCCATGTTGCCCGGCGCCAGCGATGGCGGCGCCTTGGCGTGCAGGATCTTGCTCATCAGCTCAATGCCGCCCAGCGACGGATCCATCTCCAGCTGGAACTCCATGTTCGCGCGATAGTGCATGAACGCGCCGGTCATCCCGGTCAGGATCAGCACCACCATCAACACCCGAAGCGTCCGCACCGCCGGCCCCGCCCACGTCGTGAATACCCACACGGCGCACGCGGCACACATCACCATCACGGCGAGTGGCGCCCACTGCCAGGGATCCTCGTGATGGCCCATCATCCAGAGCTCGGTCGTGGTGCCGACACACGCCAGGCAGAGCAACGCCAGCAGGAGCCGGCGTATCGTGGCGAGTGTGTGGCGATCAGGGTCGGACATCAGCGAAGTCGGGCACCAGGTACCCGCAGATGATACCGGATTCGCATCTGGATGCTGCGGCCCGGGGCGTCCACACCTGAGCCATGGAGCCGATAGTTCCGATCGAACAGGTTCTCACCGATCACGGTGACCGCCAGATCGGATGTCACGGTCCATCCGGCACGCAGCCCAACGGACACAAACCCCGGCGTGGCCGTGGCCATGGGGGCCGCACCGGCCCCGTTCAGGACACGAGCCTGCACCTGGGCCAGTGTTTCCCCCGTCGCCGCCAGCCGTCCGGCCTGAACAAGGCCGAGGTCCACGGCCGTACCGTTGAAATAGGACGCGATGGACGCCGTCGTACGGCGGCCACCGATACGCGCGTCGGACAGATCACCGGCATTGAGTCGCGTCTGCGCCCGCGCAACCGACACCACGCCCTCGACCCACCCGCGGCCTTTGCCTTCACTCCATCGCAACGACGCGCCGCCCATCGGGGGCGGCATGCGGCGCAGAACATCTCCGCCGATGACGCGGCCATTGGCCAACGAGGCAAAGGCCGAGAGAGTGACGGCACGCGGAAGCAGCAAGGTGCCTTCCGCATCCAGCCCGGTGATACGTCCGCGATCGAGGTTCACTCGTGTGACGACCGGGCGGGCGTCCTCGGCGATAAACACCCGACCGAGGTCATCCTGGCGGACAACCGTAAATCCGTCGATGTCGGTCCCGACAATCGGCTGGTCGACCAGAATCGTGCGGCGCTGAATGGTGTTCCGCATCTCAATGACAAACACCGACGCGGATGCCGACAGCCGCGAGCCGTGCGCCTTCAGGCCGAGCTCAAACGTATCGGCCACTTCCGGCTGCAGCGCGCCCACCTGCCGGCCGGTGGAGGTGGCCGTGGCGCCTTCGTTGCTGCCAATCAGCGCGCCAAACCCTCGCGCGCGGCCCGGGGAGATTTCAAACCCGCCGCCCCCCGTCAGTCCGATGCCACCCAGATCTGCGGCATTGCCCGCCCGGAATCCCCGACTCGCATTGACGGTCGCGTTCAGAAACCGGGACAGGGCCAACACACCGCCGGCTTGAAATGTGACCGCGTCGGCAGTGACCTGTTCGTCGATCACGCCCAATGCCGGGTCGGCGGTCGTGGCGAACGTGAAACGTGAATACCGCAGGCCGCCTTTTAACCACAGGCGATTGCGCCACACCTCTGAGACCTGCTGCACAAACGCACCACTCGTCAGATACGTCGTGCCGGCGGGGACATCCGGTCGGGCCGCCGTCACCACTCCGGACCGCTCGCGCAGTGACCGCGTCGCGTCGACGGACTCGTCGTACACCTCGATGCCGGCCAGCGCCTGATGTCGGCTGTTCCAGAATCTGGTGGCCTGTGCCTGATAACCCCAGGCGAGGGTCACCGCGTCCTGCTCATCGATCCTGGTCGTGGGGCGCGCTTGTTCAAACCGGCCGTCGGCCTGACGGTTCATCGAGATCGTCGCAGACCACCTGTCCACGACACCGCCGGACACGGATTCGTACTTGAGCAGCGCGAGGTCGAGCCGCTGCGGCGTAAAACCCGATCGATACAACCCGTCGCCGCCGGCGAGTCGGTCGTAGCGGTTGACGCCGCGTTGTGACTGGCCCAGGTACGTGCCCATCAACACACCCGACTGGCCCACACGGGCCACGACGTTCGCGTGTGACGACAACATGGAGTAACCCGTGCCCTGCAGGCGACCGTCCGGCAGCGACGAGGGCAGTCCCAGAAAACGTGTGACCGCCGCGCGCGAGTCGCGACCGCCGCCGGTTCGCAAATCACCGACGGTGGTGGCGCCAAATCCTGCATGAAGGCTGATGCGGGAGGATTCAACCGTGCCTGCGAGACGCACACCACCCATGCGGTCGCCGCTGGCCGCCGTGGCCTCAACCGAGCCGCCGACGACAATGCCGCTGCCCTCGGCCCTGAGAGGTGGTCGCGTGGGCATGACCTGGATCGCGCCACCAAGTCCATCACTCCCGTACTGCAGCGACCCGGACCCGCGCACCACTTCCAGGCTGCTGACCGCATCGCCGTCGATCCACGCAAAATACTGACTGGGCCCGGATCGCCACGTGGACGTATTCAACCGGACGCCATCAATCAGATACAGGTTGCCCTGCCCGGTGAACCCCCGGATGACAGGGGACACCTGCGCGGTGGTCGTCTGCTGGACGAGCACGCCCGGCTGTTCCCGCAGGGCCATCCCCAACAACGTGAAGGGGCGCCGCTGCAACGCCTCTCGTGACGTCACCGTCACCGACTCCGGCACCCGCGAGACCCACTCCATCAGTCCCCGGGACGGGGTCACGACGATCTGCTCGGAGAAACGACCGGTCTGCAGTGTGAGGATCACGGGAGCCGGACCGGAACCCGGCTGCAGCTGGACCACCACGTCCTGAGTGGACCAGCCGGCCATCGATGCGGCAATCCGGCACTCGACCGGGGCGAGATCACGAATCACGAATGTGCCGGCCGAGGTCGTTTGAACACGTCGGCGCGAATCGCCGCACACCAAGTCCACGTCGGCCGCGCCCACAGGATTTCCTGCCTCGTCGACGACGGCACCACGAATCCGCGAATCCGCCGGGAGGTGCTGGGCCGTGGCCACGGCCGGAGCGACACTCCACACACACCACGCCAACCCGATGACAACAAACGGACGCATGGCTTCAGAGTCCTGCTGCAGAAAGGGCCGCGTCAATCGCGGCCTTGAAGGTGGCAAACGGCTTCGCCCCGTAGACCGTCTGTGTCACGCGCACACGCCCGTCGGCCTGTCGTGCACCAAGGAAAAACGCCGGCGTCCCCATCGCTCCCGCGCGCGTCGCCGCGTCGATATCTTCAGCCACGACCGCCCGACCGGGACCGCTCATACACGCCGTATACGCGGGCATCGCCAGCCCCACCGCGCGCGCGTGTGCGGCCAGATTCTCGGCAGTATGCCCCTTGGGATTCGCAAACAGCCGGTCGTGCATGGGCCAGAACTTGTCCTGCACAAAGGCACAGTCGGCTGCCCGGGCGGACCCAGGTGCCTCCGGATGCAAGCTGTCGATCGGCAGATGTCTGAACACGTACTGCAGCTTTCCGGTGTCCACAAATTCCGCTTTGATCTGTGGCAGGGTCTCCCGCACGTAACGCCCGCAGAAGGGACACTGGAAGTCCGAGAACTCAATCAGTGTCACCGGTGCGGTTGCCGCCCCGAGAAATGGCCTGCCCTCAATCACCAGATCGATCCCGGTCTTGAGACCTGCCAGTTCACCGGACGGCGCGGGTGCGGCGGTCGGCACGTTGGACGGAGCCCGGCCACCTGATCACGCAACAGTTGTTGTTCGGCCTCGATGTTCGCGATGCGATCACCGCCACTCGACCACCGGCCCAGGGCAAAAATCAGGCCGGCACCAATGACGACCAATAACCACTTCAGCGTCTGGTCTGGAACGGGAGGACGAGGCGGAGTCGACGGTTTGGTCACGGTCGATGAGTCTGGCATCGTTCGCGGTGCCGTGTCTAGCGACGGTCCGGCGCGACACACCCCGACTCGCGCGCGATGGTTGTGACTCCCGCCTGCAATGGCACCCGGGTCGTTGCACCACATGGCCACCGGATCTGCGCCTCGGCCCCGTCGTCAAAGGCGAACAACAACCGGCGATCATGGTCCGACAGATAACTGCCGCCGGACGCGACTGTGGCGGTCTGCGACCGGCCACCGGCCGTCACGGTGACCACCGCGCCGATCGCGTCCCGATTGGATGTCGCGCCTTCCAGTCGCAGCCGCGCCCAGCGCCCGCTCGGCGTGTCATTGCGGAGCAACGCCACAGGGCCATCAACGGCCGTCACAAGCGCATCCCAGTCGCCATCGTTGTCGACGTCGGCAAACGCAGCGCCCCGGAACACCCGGCGCTCGGCGAAGAATGCGCCGGCATCAATGGATCGCTCCGCAAACGTGCCGTCCGCCAGTTGCGCGAACACCTGGGCTTCCTGCCTGAAGCCCTTTCGCGTCTGCGCGATGGGCATGCCCAACGGCGTCCCCTCGCCGCGCGTGGGAAACAGGTGGCCATTGACCACCATCAGGTCCTTCCGGCCGTCCATGTTGAAATCGAGCCACCGCACGCCCCACTTCATGAACTTCCACACCAGGGGAGTGAGACCCGACGACTGCGCCTCGTCGGCGAATGTGCCATCCCCACGATTGCGGTACAACGAGGTGGGTTCGTGTTCGTAGTTGGTGACGATGAGGTCAATCAGCCCATCGTTGTTGTAGTCGGCGGCATCCACCCCCATCCCCGCATAGGCAATGCCCTCCGCGCCCACAGCAACACCCGCAGCGGCCGCACCGTTGATAAAACGTCCATCACCTTGATTGAGGAACAGGAGGTTCGGTGCACGGTCCGACGCAACAAAGATGTCGATGCGGCCGTCCTGATTCATATCGGCGATGGCCACGCCCAGTCCGCGCGCCGGTACAGCGCCGATGCCGGAGTGTTTCGACACATCGCGGAACCGGCCCTGACCTTCATTCCGGAACAGCACGTTCGGGACCGGCGGGCGCCCGGGACCACAGTACTCAAGCTCGCGCTTATCCACCGGGGCAAATCCGAGGGGGGCGGACTCACAGGCGCGATCGGTGGCCAGGGTGTAGTCCTGATACCGCGCCACAAACAAATCGAGACGACCGTCGTTGTCATAGTCGACAAACGCGGCGCTGGTGGCGAGTGCCGTCACGCGGATGCCGGCCGCCGCGGTCACGTCCACAAATCGGCGGTCACGATTTTCGTACAACACGGCCCCGGTTGCCGTGGTCAGAAACAGGTCGGGATCGCCGTCGTTGTCGTAGTCGGCCGATGTGATGCCCAGTGTGTAGGGTGTGCCGTTGAGGCCGACCTCGGATGAGACGTCCTCAAACCGTCCGCCGCCGACATTGCGGAACAGTCGACTGCCGGCCGCCGCAGGCCCCGTGTAGCCGGGCAACGCCCCGCCCTGCGCCAGGAAGACGTCCATCTGATCGTCGCCGTCGTAGTCGAGAAACGCCGCACCGCTCCCCCACTGTTCAACGAAATAAAAACGTCCGCTGGCGCCGGATACATGCGTGAACGCCAGGCCGGACGTCGCAGCCACGTCTTCAAATCGAAACGCCTCCGGGCCGCCGGTCGACGGCGTGTCCACCGCCGGAGCGTCCGGCTCGCTGCATCCCACTGTACCCAGGCCGATCAGGATTGCCACCCACACGTGTCTCACGCCACACCCTCCGCCACTGCCGCGCGTCTGAAACGATCGCGCACGATTTCCATGCCCACCGCCGTTGGCCCCACGAGAAACAGCGCGTAATACGGGGCGTGCACCACTTCGGCGAGCCTGAGGCCGGCCTCACACACGGCCACCGCAATTACGACGATCACCTGGCCACGGGCTGTTCGCACCGTCGATTTGGGATCGGTCACCATGAAACACGCGAACAACTGGTACATCGGCCCGGTAATCGGCGCGACCTCGGCCAGCCACGGATCCCCGGTGAGAAGTGCCCGTCCTGCCGCCAGCACCACAAACGCGGTCACATACGTCGCGGTGATGTGCAGCCGGCCAAGGCTGGACAGGACCAACGCCCCCACTCCCCACACCGGAATCATCGCCCAGAGATGGTTGCCCCACTGCACCGACAACGACGCGACCACATCGGGCGCCAGCACCAGCAACGCGACGATGCTGAAGTTTGACGGGTTCCAGAGGTGACGATCGTCCACACGAATCAGATACTTCGAGGAAATCGCCAGCGCCGAACACAGCGCATACGGCCAGAACTCTGGTGAACGCACGAGGATGCCGACACTGATGCCCGAGACGTAGGCACTCGCCAGGTGCGGCCATCGCCCGGTGAACAGCCGCCCCAACAGTGCCTCCACGCCAATCGCGGTCAGGATCGCGATTGTCGTGCGGGAACCACTCTCAAGAAAACCCGAGGTCCACTGGCCCACCACCAGAATGCAGGTGATCAGCACCGGCGCCAGGAACCGTCTGTCGACTGTCATGGCCGCTCCACAATCGTGTGTTGCTGGTACGCCGGCAGCGGGCCCAGTGTGGTGGTGCGGCCTGAGGGCCAGCGGACGACCACGCTTTCAATCGTTTCCACGTCGTCGCCCAATCCGAAGTGCAGACGCCGGTCATTCTGCGAGGCAAACCCCGATCCGCCGGACACGTCCTGGGCCTGCTGCCGCCCGTTCCACCGCGCAGTCACCTGCGCGCCAATTGCGCTGCGGTTGCTGCACGGCCCTTCGGCGATGCGCCCGGTGCCACACCCGCCTTCCAACTCGAACCTGATCCACGCGCGGGCCGGTGGCACATCGTTGCGGTAATACAGCAGCGGGCCTCGCTGGTTGGCCACCACGGCATCCAGCACGCCGCGGTTGGACAGATCCGCGAGCACAATTGCCCGTCCGTCGAAGCGATCGGTGACGCCAACACCTGGCGCCACGTCCACAAACGTGCCGCTCCCGGTGTTCATCCACACTTTTTTCTGTTGATACCCCGCCAGGCTGCGGTCCTCCATGGCGGGCCAATGGGCCGCGTCACCAATCACGATCTCGTGGCCACCGGCAATCTTCGAGAAGTCGTACCAATAACTGCGCTCCTGCGACGCGGAGACGTACCCGTTGACGAGATACAGGTCGATCCATCCGTCGTTGTTCAGATCGCCGAACTGCGCTCCAAAACTCCATCCGCCCGCGTCGACGCCCATCACCGTGGCCATATTCTCGTATCGCGGTACCGTCGGCGACCCCATCGGCACCCACAGATTGTTGCCCTGCAGCAGGATGCCCTCCTCGGTGATGTTCGACACATACACGGCAAATCGTCCCGTGTTCAACACATCGCCCAGCGAGGCGTTCATGCCGCTTTTGGGAGCACGCCCGATGCCGCTCTCGCGGCCGATCTCGCGAAAACGCCCCCCGTCGTTCTGGAAATATTCGGACACGCCATAGTCATTCGCAACCACGAGGTCGGGATAACCCACGCCCCGGAGATCGGACGCCACGGCCGCCAGTGCCCACCGGCGCGAACTCAGCCCGACGGCCTCGCTGACTTCTTCGAACCGGCCCTCGCCCAGATTGCGATACAGGTATTTGCGCCCACCGTTGCGCGCGTACTCAAAACTCTCCGGCATCATGCGGGTGGAGGACAAGTCCCAGAGATTGGTGCGTTCGTCAAAGTAGCCGCCGAGAAACAGGTCGACCCGGCCGTCGCGGTCAAAATCCAGCCACACGGCCGCGTTGATGTTGGCCCACGCCGGCCACGCGCTCGCGTCGGTCACTCTCGTAAACCGCAGCCCTGCGTCATTCCGATAGAGATCCTGCCGTCCCCATCGATAGACAAAGACATCTTCAAAGCCGTCGTTGTTGATGTCGGCCCACACCGCACCCATGGACACACCGGCACCCGCCTCGTTCACCGACGCCAGGCCGACACGGGTCGCCACATCTTCAAAGGTGCCGTCCCCCCGATTCCGGAAGAGGCGATTGTCGGATCCCTCGCGGCTGTTCGTCACGTACAGATCGGCCCACCCGTCACGATCAAAATCCGTGACCGAGACGGCCGCGCCCATCGAGGCCATCTGCGGCATGATGTGCGCCAGTGCCGGATCAAGCGTCGGCGCCTCGTGGAGATGCTGCAGACCGGCCGCCGCGCCCTGTTCGGTGAATCGCAGGCCAAACGCCGCGCCTGCCGACTCATCCGGGGGAGGGTCGAGGTGCCGCATCAGCCACGGCACGAACAACATCGCGGACACACACACGGCGAGTCCGGCACGTTTGGCCGCCGGCGTCATCGTGGTTCAGGCCGCCGCAACGCGTCACGAGCCGCAGCGGGCGATACGTACCGGATGTGGTACTCGTCGAAATCCTGCCGGTGGCGACGATAGATGGGGTCGTCTTCAAGACGGCCGACAGGCCCGTCGTAGCGACCGGTGGCGTGGGTCGGCAATGGCAGGACGGTGCGTGAGAACGACGTGTTGAAGTCCCCATCCTTGACCCAGCCGTCGCCGATAAACACAAAATCGCGGACAACACCCGGTGGCGGAGGCGCCACAGCCGGGAACCGCATCAGCAGTTCATCACCGGCATTGAGGATGACGTATCGATCATCCACGGTGGTCAGCAGAGGGCGCACGTCGCCAAACCGTGTGTAGTAGCCCTCAAGATCGCGCCAGCGTGGTGCCGTGCCGGCCAACACGTAATCGGGCCGCTCAGGCACACTGGGTGACGCCTGCTGTGTCGTGGAGAATCCCCGGTATCGCAAGTCGGCGCCTGCCAGATCAACCGGACGCGCCGTGACCCGCACGTCAGGCCTGCCGACCGCCCATGCCACACGGTCCCAGTAAATTTCCAGATTGGTCGCCAGACGCGCCCGTCGGCGGCCCGTCGCGGGGAAGATCCCGGACACATCTATCAAAACGTTCTTGTCCTTGCCGGCCGGGAACCCGAGATTCGGGCGCACCACCTGATACACACCAGGGGACGTCTCGACCGACAAGGCCAGGCCCGCGGGCGCCGCATGCGCCCCCTGACTGAGAGCCACGTTCACGGAACTGTCCGTCGGATGGACCCATCCGGTCGCCACGATCCAAAGTGGACCGGTGCGAGGCGCGTGCTCCGGCAGGTCAATTTCCACAAAGTGGGGACGGGTCACGCCCTGGTAGTTGCCCAGTCCGGCGTTGGCCAGGTGCCGATCATCCCGTGCGACAACGATGTCGCTGACGTCAACGCCGCGGTCATCCCGAGCGGCCTCCAGCGCCTGCAACGGCCCGGTCACCACCACATCAAACGAGGGCGCCGGAATCGCAAACCGCTCATCCACGAATACTTCTGTACCTTCGGGGTGATCCACGACGCTCAGGCCGACGTGATCAAAAAAGTGTGTCTCCCAGAGCTCCGCGGTGATGCGCAGATCGTACATGCCGTCCCTGGGCACCAACATCCGGCCAGGAATCTTCACGCGGTCCTCGGTCATCAGGACGTCGGCCGTGGCCTGCGCATTGATGCGCAGCCCCAGCGGCGAGCGCCAGATCACGTCGGTCACAAAGGACATCTCCGTGCCGTCCCAGCTGAAGAGCCACGGGCACGATCCCTTGAGCCGTTGATCGGCACGAATCGCGGCGCCGGCAGGCACGTCGAACTCGGCCTGCAACACGCCGTTCGGCCAGATGATGCGGACGACATCGGCACCGGGAGCGGCACCCAGGCCCACATGTACGCCGCTGTCGGTGATGATGTGACGCTGCGTCCACAGCCCCGCGCGCACGTCGATCTCGCCGCCGATGCCAAACGAGTTGATGCGCTGATCACCTGTGGGGCCTGCGGCACGAGGGCGCAACACCTGCGCGTGATACGGACGCGTGCGCCGCAGATCGCCCACCGACGCGCGCCCGTCTTGATCAATCCCCAACACCTCAAGTGAGCCGTCCGCATTGAGGTCAGCGATCGCCCTGACATCGATCGGCCAATCTCCGGCAATGGCCGAGTAATCGGTCGCGCTCCCGAGCCACACCCGTGTGCCCGACGGCCCCGCCACCAACAGATCTGTTGCGCCGTTATTGTCGATGTCACCGCCAATCAGACGTGCGGCATCGGGTAACCCGGCCCCACGGACCACCGATGCCACACTCCATCCACGGAGATCCTCGTTGATCGTGACCCGATGGACATCGCCGTTGCGCTCCAACGCCAACACGTCGAAACCGGCGCTGCGCGAAATACTTATTGGAACCATTGAGACGATGGGGCCCAGGTTCACCGGGCGGGGTGCCTGGAAGCGGCCGCCGCGATCGTTCACGAAGACGGTCATGCTGCCGGATCGTGTGAGGAATGCGGCATCGGGCGTGCCTTCACCATCGATATCGGCCCAGATGAACTCATGTACCGTCTGATCAAGATCAAACGGCCGCGTGGACGTGAAGGTGCCGTCCGTGTTGTTGCGAAGGACAACCGGCCCACGCGACTCCGGCGCGACGACAAGATCGAGATCGCCGTCCAGGTCCACATCAGCACCCCACACACGATGCACCGGCGTCCGGTCGAGGCCGGTCGCGCGCATGACGGCAGGCACCACGGGCACAAACTGCCCATCGTCGTTCTGGACGAGCACGCTGAGTCCGGTGGCGCCGGCGACGATGAGATCGGGACGGAAGTCGTTGTTGACATCCACCCGAGCCACAGAGGAGGCCGGGGCCGGCCAGACCCGGTCATCCCCGACCCAGAGGCCGGTCGTGCCCATCACGAGCGGAACGGGCGCCTCGCCGGTCCGCGCGAGAGTGGTGACATCCACCGCGTCGTTTCTGAGCGGTCGCTGGGTCATGGTGACCGCCACGTCAGCCTCGGCAGGCGCACTCGCGGGTGTGCTGACGGTCACAAGCGCGAGCACCGGTGCTCCGGACTCGGTACGTAGTTCGGCGAGCGCGCGTTGATACCAGGGTTCGGCGAGCAGCACATTCTTCAGAAACACAGCCGCCAGCGCCGTAGCCGGCAGGTCGGCGCGGGTGGCTGCTGCGCGCAATGTGGCGAGGCGCTGCTGCGCCTCGCCCGGCCAGCCCGGGTTGGCCTCACCGACACTGGCGACCGCGCGCGTGGCCCCAGTGGCATCGCCGCGACGCGCGGCCACACGGATCCACTCCAGTTGGGCGGCGAGGTTGCCTGTGGACGTGGCCAGGGACTCCAACAGGGTACCGGCTTCACTCAGATCTGGCGCTGATCCACTCGCCTCGAGCGCGGTCGCCAGGGCGAAGGTGGCGCGCACGTCACGGCTCTCCAGGGCACGTGCGCGGCGGAGGAAGGAGATGGCCTCGTCTGAACGGCCCGTACGTTGCGCCAGTTGGGCCTGCAACAACAGCAGGGGCACCAGCTCGGGCGCACGCTCTGCTGCCTGTGCCAGCGCCGCAGCCGCGTCCTCAGTCGCCTGACGACGCAACGACAGCAGCCCAAGGTTGGCCCATCCCGCCGGTTCCTGCGGCAGCAGTGCCCCCACACGTTCGAAGCGGCCGCGTGCCACCTCGTCCTGTCCGGTCTGCAACGCCGCGAGCCCCACATCAAAAGCCGTGACGGCCTCGGCCACTTCGTCGGGCGTTGCGGTGCGCGCACCGCACCCTCCGCATGAGGCCGACGCAACCATCGAGACAAATATCAGAACGCGGAGCGGGATCATGGCGTGGGGAATGTTGTCATAATCGTGGGCCACAATGGAGCGCGCCGGGGTATGCTCTGCGCCCGAGGGTTGTATGGACGACACACCAAAAACAGGGACGGTGGATTATCGGCTTGAGGTCTGGCCCGCGCAGCTGATCGCAGGGCTTCTCGTGGCGGCGGCGATGCTGCTGCTGGTGCACGGGGTACTCACCGTTTACCACTATCGTGTGGAAGAACTCGACTGGATTCCGTGGCGCCAGTTGTTTGATGTGGACGAAGAGAACAACCTCCCCACCTGGTTCTCCGGTCTGGTGGCGGCGATCACTGCATTCTGGTTGTGGCTGCAGGCGAACGCTGCCCGGGAAGCCGCGGATCGCTGGGCACTCCACTGGAAGGTCCTGGCGATCGGATTTTTCCTGATTTCCCTCGACGAGGTGGCGGGCCTTCACGAGTCGATGAACTCGGTCACCGAAACGACCTGGGCCATTCCCGGTGGGATTCTGGCGCTGCTGGTCGGCTTGAGCTATTTTTCGTTCCTGTGGAATCTGCCTGCGGCCACGAGGAACGCCTTTCTGGCTGCGGGGTGCATCTTCGTCGGCGGGGCGATCGGTGTCGAGATGATCGGCGCCCCCATGGTCGAAGACGCCATGCCCTACAACCTGGTGACCCTGGTCGAGGAGGGCATGGAGATGGGGGGCGTCATCCTCTTCCTCTGGGCGCTGCTGAAGTACATGACACGCCACCGCCGGGGCGCGCGCCGAATCACAGTCGACGTCGCCGTCACCGATTAGGGGGGCGCATCGTAGGCCCGCCGGCCTTCGTGGCGCGGAGCATCAAATCGAAGCTGACGTCCGAACTCGTCGTGCTCGCCTGGTGTATTTCGACGGCGATGACGTTCACGCCGGGTCTGAGGTGCTTCGGATCGATGGACACGGGCTCCGGCTCGTAGTCCGCGCCCTGAGTCGCCGGCGCATTAAAGGCCGGATCTCCGGCAGGCATGTTGATGCGGAAGACTTCGACGCCGTTCAAATACACCACCGCGCCATCGTCGTAGGTCAGGAATCCCGCGATGGCCTCGATCGCGGCCGGGGCCTCGACGGTAAAGGACTTCCTGAAATAAGTGGTGATGTAATTGGTCGTGGAATCAGGGCCTGACGGAATCGTCGTCGTCTCGTCGTTGTCGCCGTAGCCCAGTTCAGCAGCTCCCTCGGACCACGAGGAGTCGTCAAATCCGGGTTCGCGCCAGGCCTTACCCTGGTTGGTGCCGTCCGCCAGATACCGCCACACCGCGCCCTGCCGGATCAGCGCCGGCAACACGGAGATCAGCCGCGGCGCAGACGTGTTGGTGAGTGCCTTCGTGGTGGTCACGCGGGCCGTCAGCGTGTAATCGCCCGGGAGAGCCGTCCACAAGAACTCGTAGGGTGCCTCGGTCACCTCACCGATCACCGTCTCGCCCTGCAGCAGGGTGACGCTTGAAATCTCTCCCCCGACAAACGTCGCATCAACGACGACAACGATGGGGCCTTCCACGACCGCATCTTCCACGGCGGGCGCGCTGATCACCACTTCCGGAGGCGAGAGTTGAAAACCCGAGAGCAGTTCCAGATCAAAGCCCAGGTCGCTGCTCGCCGCATCGGATTGATGCACCTCGACGGCCAGCACATTCGGGCCTTCCTTCAGGTGATTCTCTGTGAAGAAGCTCGACACAAACAGGGCTTCGTCTTCGTCGCCAAGCGCGGACGTCGCGACGGTGGCGAAGGACACCTCACCAGCGGGCATGTTGCTGCGATAAATCTCGATCCCGTTGAGATACACGATCGCGCCGTCGTCGCGTTGCAGGCGAATCAGGAAATTGGTGTGCGTCGCGGCATCGACGGCGTTGAAGGTGTGCCGGAAGTACGTCGTGGTGAACTTCGCCTCAGGGGAGGCGCCGAAGCCAATCACGGTGGTCACGTTCTCGTCGCCGAACCCGAGCTTCGCGCGGCCCTCCGACCACTTCGTGTCATCAAACGCGGGCGCGCGCCACGCCGTGCCCTGGTCGGTGCCGTCCGCCAGAAACTTCCAGCTCGCGCCGACCGGCACGAGCGTCCGCTGGGCTTCAGCCGACTGGGCAGTTCCTGCCAGCAGCACTGCGATCGCCACCACGGTGAGCACGATGTGTCGAGTCCGAGTCATGACGTAATCGTACCGCGAAACCCACATAAAAAAAGACCGCCGGGGAGTAGATCTCCCCGGCGGTCAGTATGTCCGAACGAATAAGAAAGAGCGGGTAACCCTACTTCTTCCCCTTGGGCGCTACCGCTTTTGGAGCGACCGGCGCCTTCTTGTCAGCCGGGCTGCCGGGCTTGTTGCTGCTCTTCGACGACTGCTTGTCCGACTTGTCGCCGGACTTGCTCGACTTGTCGTTCGACTTGCTCGACTTCCCGGACTTGGTGGACTTGTCGGACTTCGGGTTGGCCGTCGGCACCGTCGAGTCATACAGCGCGCCGTCGTCGACCGCCGCCGGGCCACTCTGGTCGTGCGGCACGCCGACCAGCACGGTGCCCGTGCACGTCATCCCCAGGCTGTCGGTCGCCGTGAAGGTGATGTGGTAGACGCGGCCGTTGCCGCCGCCCTTGTCGCTCTTGTCGCTGTTCTTCGAGCCGCTCTTGCCGCTCTTGGCGGACTTGCCACTCTGGCCCGACTTCCAGCTCTTGCCCATCCGCTCGGCCCGCACCCACGCCGTGGATGTTCCCACACCCTTGCCGTCGATGGAGGTGTTGCCGTCGCCATTGGTATTGGTCGGCTCATCCTGGAAGATGCTCACGATGCTGATGGTGAGCGGTCCACCGTCCACGTCCGTGATGCCGTTGATGGTGATCGGCACCCACTGGTGGTTCGGCGGCCAGATGCTGGCCGGGGTCGCCGTCGCCGCCACACACACCGGCGCGGTGTTGGTGATGGTGAGCGTGCCGTTGGTGCTGCTCACGGCGTAGTTGCCGACCTTGCTGTTCGGATCCACCAACGCCGGCACCGTCGGATACACACCGGGCACCTGCGAGCCGGCGCCCGTGCTGCTGTAGGTCGCCGTGATGCCATCGCCGGCAATCACACCCGTCAGCACCCCGCCAAAGACCGGGTCCGCCGCCAGATAGGACCGCGTGTAGCTGTTGGCCGTCACGCTGAGCGGCGCGGCGTTAATGGTGATCGTCGCCGTATCGCTGGTCGCCGCGTAGTTGCTCGTCCCGGCGAAGTCACACGTCACCGTGTAGCTGCCCGCGGCCACCGGCTCGGCTCCAGAGCTGTAGCTGATGGTGCCGGTCAGGTCGGCGACCGGGCCGACGGTGCATGCGCCGCCGTGGGGCTGGCCATCGTAGGTGAACGTGCCGCCGGTCGCGGTGGCCACCACCGTGGCGATCGTGATGTCGAGCGTGCCGTCGATCACCGTCACCGCGTAGTTGCCGAGGGCCGCGCCCGTGGCCGTCGCGTGCGTCGCATACGTGCCGACGTTTTCGCCCGCATCACGTGCGGTCTGCGAGACGACGATGTTGTCAGCGGCCAGGAACCCGGTCGAGCTCGGCGTCAGCACCGGATCGGCCGCGCCGAACACCTTTGTGCCGCTGCCCGCCGTCACCGTCGCGACCGCAGGGTTGATGACGATCGTCGCCGTGCCGTTGGTCGCCGAGTAGTTGTTGGTGCCGGCGAAGTCACACGTCACCGTGTAGCTGCCCACCGTCACCGGCTCGGCAGCCGGGCTGTAGCTGATCGTGCCGGTCAGCACATCCCCGCCCGTGGCCGGAGCGACGCTGCACGCGCCACCCTGCGGCTGGCCGTTATAGGTGAACGTGCCACCCGTCGCGACCACCACCGCCGCTGCCGGGGGAATCACCAGCGTGCCATCGGTGGTCGTCACGTCGTAGTTGGTCAGCGCCGCGCC
>CAYRGW010000027.1:0-43648 GCA_964423815.1 uncultured Solibacteraceae bacterium
AAACTGTTACCCATGTCCCCGGAATAGGGTGTTACCCATGTCTCCGGAATGGACCCTGGAAATTTTGGAGGCGCCGCCCGGAATCGAACCGGGGATGGAGGTTTTGCAGACCTCTGCCTTACCGCTTGGCGACGGCGCCTTTATGAGAACAACTGACGGGGAGTACGAGGGGACTCGCGGCGTCAGGCACTAGGCCCGACAACAACAACGACACACGAGGCGAACGGTGACCAACATCGCGCCAGCGATCCTATCACGACAAGAGCCGATGTCCCGGAGTCCCGAGGTCCCGAAGTTCAATGAAAAGTCGCGGATGTGGGCAAAAAATTGGAGCGGGAAACGGGATTCGAACCCGCGACTTCGACCTTGGCAAGGTCGCACTCTACCACTGAGTTATTCCCGCTCAGAGGTCAGCCCAATGAGTTTACACAATGAGGCGCGCCCGGGCAACCGAAAGGACTGACGATATAGTCGGGTATGGTCCAAAACTCCCTTCCGGCCTCCCTGGGCGCCCTGCGAGAAGCAATGGCTGCCGGGCGCTGGGCGCACACCTCCGTCAAGGACGAACTCCGCACCAACCTGCTCGCAAAATTGCGTGCGGGCGACCCCCTGTTTCCCGGCATCGTCGGGTACGACGACACCGTGGTGCCGCAAATCGTCAATGCAGTCCTCTCGAAGCACAACTTCATCCTGCTGGGCCTGAGGGGCCAGGCAAAAACCCGGCTGCTGCGCGCGCTGACAAGCCTGCTCGACGAGCAGGTGCCGGTCATCTCCGGGTGTGAAATTCACGACCACCCGCTGTCCCCGATCTGCGGCCCGTGCCAGATGCGTGTGAAGGACGAGGGCGACCTGCTTCCGATCACGTGGCTCTCGCGCGAGCAGCGCTACGTCGAAAAACTCGCGACACCGGACGTGACCATTGCCGACCTGATCGGCGACATCGATCCCATCAAGGCCGCCAAGTCCGGCTTCGCGCTGGGCGATGTGAGAACGATGCATTACGGGTTGTTGCCGCGGGCGCATCGCAGCATCTTTGCGATCAACGAGTTGCCCGACCTCGCCAGCAAGGTGCAGGTCGGCCTGTTCAACATCCTGCAGGAGGGGGACGTGCAGATCAAAGGTTACCCCGTCCGTCTCCCACTCGACGTGTTGCTGGTGTTCAGCGCGAACCCTGAAGACTACACGGCGCGCGGCAAAATCATCACGCCGCTCAAGGACCGCATCGGCTCCGAGATCCGCACGCACTATCCGAAGACGCGAGACGCCGCGATCAGCATCACCACGCAGGAAGCGTGGACCAACCGCCCGGGAGCGATCGCGGTTGAGGTCCCGGACTTTGTGCGTGAGGTCGTCGAGGAGATTGCGTTTCAGGCGCGCCAGGATTCGAAGGTGGATCGTCGGTCAGGTGTCAGCCAGCGCCTGCCCATCACCACACTTGAAAACGTCGTCTCCAACGCCGAACGACGGGCGGCGCTGAATGCCGAACCCGTGGCCGTGCCGCGTGTGAGCGACATCTACGCCTCGTTGCCGGCGCTGACCGGCAAGATCGAACTCGAATACGAGGGCGAGCTCAAGGGCGCCGACGTCGTGGCGCGCGAACTGGTGCGCGCGTCGATCGCCACCGTGTTCGACGGTTATGCCGCCACGGTGAACATGCGGCAGTTGATCCGGTGGTTTGACGAGGGCGGCACACTCGAACTCTCGGACACCACCGGCGCCGAGCGCCTGCTTGAATCTGTCTCTGGTGTCCCTGAGTTCCACGACGTGCTCCCCCATCTCCGTATTCCCGTCGGCACATCCGAAGGGGCACGCGCGGCACTCGCGGACTTTGTCCTTGAAGGCCTGTGCGCCACAAAGAAGATCACCCGTACCGATGAGGGTCGTCTTGAAGGGTCTCCCCAGGAACGCAAGCCGAGGCGCGAGCGTGACGAGGAGTCCGACGTGCGCGCGATGATGGAAGACGAGGAGCCCGGCGGCCGGCCCAAGGGGCGGAAGAAGTACTACAACTGATGAAATACCGCTACGGGAAATACATCGAGGACCTGCTCGACGGGGTCGACATGGAGACGCTCCTCTCGCGTCTCTCTGACCTGCTGCTGTCGAGCGGCTTCAACAACCCGTGGGATCCGCTTGATGGCGGCGACCAGTCGATGCAGGCCCTGCACGATGCCGTACTCGACGCGTTGCTCAACGGCGGCGTGATGTCCGAGGACATGGTCCAGCAGCTGCTGCAGGACCAGCCGGACCAGTCCGCGCGGGACCGCATCGAGGAACTTGTCCAGAAGGTGGTCGAACAACTGACCGAGCAGGGATTTGTGTCGACCACGGGGACGCCGCCGTCGCAGCAGACGGCGGCTGGTGAAGCCGGCGGCGCGAACGACTCCACGCGGTTTGAGGTCACCGACAAGGCGCTCGACTTTCTCGGCTACCGCGCGCTGCGCGATCTGCTCGGGTCCATGGGGCGCAGCAGTGTGGGCCGTCACGACACCACGCAGCTCTCCACCGGGATCGATGCCGGCGGTCCGCCCCGCCCCTACGAATTCGGTGACACGATGAATCTCGATCCGACCGAGACGATCCTGAACTCAGTCCGCCGCGGCAACGGCCTCGATGTGGACTATCAGGATCTGATGGTCACACAGGGCGACTACCAGAGCTCGTGCGCCACCGTGTTGCTGCTCGACTGCAGCCACAGCATGGTGCTGTATGGCGAGGACCGGTTCACGCCGGCCAAACGTGTGGCCCTTGCGCTGACCAACCTCATCAAACACCAATATCCCGGCGACGACCTCAAGGTCGTCCTGTTCCACGACTCCGCCGAGGAGGTGCCGCTCGCGCAGCTCGGACGTGTACGCGTGGGACCGTATTACACCAACACCAGGGAAGGTCTGCGACTCGCGCGGCGTCTGCTCGAACGGCAGCGCAAGGACATGCGGCAGATCATCATGATCACCGACGGCAAACCGTCCGCGATCAGTCTGCCCGACGGCCGGATCTACAAAAACGCGTTCGGGCTCGACCCCTACGTGCTGCGCGAAACGTTCGCCGAGGTGGCCGCCTGCCGCCGCGCCGGCATCATGATCAACACGTTCATGCTCGCGCGCGACTACGACCTCGTGTCATTTGTCCGTCGTGTCGCCCGCATCTGCCACGGCAAGGCCTACTTCACCACGCCCTACACGCTCGGCCAGTACGTCCTGCAGGACTACATGACCAAAAAGACGAGGAACGTGCACTGAGCCGCAGCGGCGGACCTGAAGGTCTCGCCCTACGACTTTTCGTATCTTCGTAGGGCGTTGGCTTTGGCCACGCCATAACGGCGGACCTGAAGGTCTCGCCCTACGACTCTTCGTAGGGCGTTGGCTTTAGCCACGCCATAACGGCGGCTCGCCCTACTTCCGCGTGTATTCGATGCGGAAGTTGCTGCCGACGGCGACGGGGCGGCCGGGCGTCGTGAACGTGCCCTGCTCGGTCACCGACGTCGCCTCGATGCTGACGCCGACGACGGAGATCAGGGTGACCGATTCCGGCAGTTCAATCACCACCGGCTCGGGGCGGCCCGGGGCGACCGCGATGGCGCCGTCTGGACCGATGCCACCGGCAATGCGATCAAACAGGTCAACCTCCGTCCGCAATTCCCGGGACACCGCCGCCTTCCCCACTGACACCCCGGCCTGATCGAGGACGGTGACGATGGCGGTCTGCCTGGCATACATCTGGGCGGGCGTGGTGGCGGTGCCCAGCGTGTATCGATTGTGCAGATCAAACCGCAGGGTGGTAGGTCCCGTATGCGGCGGAATGGTCATCGTCACCCCATCCTTCGGGAGGGTGCTGACGATGATGTCGCAGAATTTGCGTTTGCTCTTGATGCCGACACCGAGGTCGACCGAGCACGAAAAGGCGGTGGTCACGTCCGGCACCGGGCTTGTGGCCAGGACAGACGCAGCCAGTGCGACAAGAATCACTCGCAACATCTGTGGAGTATACCGTCTGGGCACAAAAAAACGGGTGGCGGGGATCAACCCCGCCACCCGGCATGTTGTAGGGCGTGACCTCTTGGGTCAGCCGTCCGTTCTTAGAACGTGAACTTCACCGACAGACGCGCCGAGCGCGCGCCCTGGTACCCGCTGGCCTGTTTGTACCGCGGATCGGGACGGCCGACCGGGTTGCGTGTGGCCATCGACGAGACCGTGTCGAACCCGGCGAAGAACGCTGTGTCACTCGAGAGCACGAGCGCATCACGATACGCCGTCGCAAACTTCGTGGTTTCCGTCATCTGGTCAAACAGGTTGTCGATCGTGAACTGCGCCAGAATGTTCATCTGCCTCGGCAGCTTGATGTTCTGCGTGAAGTTGAGCCCGGTCTCCGTGAAGAACGGTGACCGTCCGATGTCATTACGGCCAAACACAAACACCGGCACTCCCTTGTAGGAGACCGACGTGGTGTTCGGGAGTCCCGAATACGCGACGAAGTTCACGCCGACCTGCGTGCCCCAGGGCATCACGTACGCGCCCTGCGCCTTGAACTGGAACGGACGGTCGCTCTGCAGTCGGCCGTAGTTGGCTTTGCCCGTCTGGTTGAAGGCCATGTAGAGGCCGTCAAACGAGCGGTTGACGTTCGGGGAGTTGCGGCCGTTTTCGTCCGAGTTGGTGAGACCGGCGTAGTTGCCGTACGTCCGGCTGAGCAACACGTTCGTGTTCAGGAACCAGTTGTCCTGGAATCGACGACGAAGCGAAATGTCGATACCGTCGTAGGTGCGTTCCGGACGCGGTGTGGCCGGAAACGCCGTGCCGAGCGGATATTCACCGAAACCCTTGCCGGGGTTGGCGATGTAGTACACCTCGCCCACGCCGGGCACCTGCACGCCGACGTCTTCGATCGTCTCGTTCAGCCACTTGTGCGCGTACCGCACACCGATGGACATCGTGCGGCTCAGTTCGTGGTCAAGACCCAGGGTGAGTTCCTGCGTCTTCACCGGCTTGAGGTTCGGATCCACGAGGTTGTCGGCCGGGTCATTGGACACGTGACGGAAGTCCACCTGTTCGATGAACGTGCCGCGGCATCCGCTGTTGGACGGACCTTCACAGTCGATCGTGTTCCAGTTGTAGTCGTCGAGAGTCCAGTAGTAGCTGACCCAGCGGTCCGCGCCCCAGGCGCCGCGCGGCATGTCGAGTTTTTCGATGTCGTAGAACACGCCCCACGAGCCGTACGCCTTCCAACGGCTGTCGCCCTTGACGTCATATGCAAAGCCGAGGCGCGGCGAGATTTTGTCACCCCACCCGAACGTGATGCCCGGGTTCTCCGGTCGGTACGACGGAATTTTTGTGTACTCCGCGCGCACGCCGTAGTTGACGGTCAGCTTCCCATTGACCGACCACTGGTCCTGCATGAACACGCCCAGGTTGTTGGACGAGATGTCGCCTTCCGTGTACGACCGTGACACGGTGTAGTAGCCGTAGGGGCCACGCACGAGTGTGTTGGACAAGGTCGCGCGTGAGCTGTTCCAGCTGAAGGAAATGTTCGGGTGCTGCTGGCCGCTGCTGACCTGGTTTTCAATGCGCTCCATCTGGACGCCGAACTTGAACGCGTGCTGGCCCTTCCAGTCGCGGTACATGGCGACGTCGGAGTTGAGCGACAGACGCGCGTAGTCGTCGTAGCGGGTGAAGCTGTTCACGGGGTTGTCGGCGAAACCCGAGAGCTGCTGCAACGAGGCCGGGACATCCAGCAGGTTCACGTTCGTGGTGCCGAACGTACGGCGGGTCCCGTGGTAATAGTCGCCACCCTTGGTGCCGCTGCCGTAGGCCAGATAACCGCCGGTCAGATTCACGTAGGTGCGGTTGTTGACCGTCCAGTCGAAGGCCACGGTGTAGGAGTCGTTGAACGACCCCGTGTAGGTGGACGGACGCGGGTTGAACAACGTCGCGTTTGACGAGCTCGTGCCGTTGGTCGCGTCAATGGCGGGCAGCCCCAGGGCGCCGGTCGTCCGCGTGTTGGCGCCGCCGGCGCGCACACGCATGTTGTTGGCCTGCGTCAACGCGTGGGTGAACGTGTACTGATAGGTGTTGTCCACACTCTTCGCGTTGAAGGACTGCGTCGGCGCGAAGCCGCGCGGATTGGTCCAGGTCACCGTGCGGTCGGTGTTGTTGGTGTTGTTGCTGTATCCCAGCCACAACCATGTGCGGTTCTTGAAGATCGGGCCGCCGAGGTCGTACACCTGCTCAATGCGCTCGGACTCGTTGAGTCGCGGCGCTGTGAAATATTCGGCCAGCGTATTGTTGCTCGGCACGAGGCGCAGCGACGGACGCACATCACCCGCGAGCCGACGCAGACGACGGCCGGTCAGGTAGCCGCTGGCGCCGCCATGAAACACGTTGGTGCCGCTCTTGGTCACGGCCGAGACGACGCCACCCGTGGAGGCGCGGAATTCGGCGTTGTAGCCCGACTGTTTGACCTGAATCTGTTCAACGAAGTCCACGATCACGCTGCGGCCCGACACACCGTTGCGCAGGTTCGTGGTGTCCATGCCGTCGATCACGTACCGGATTTCCGAGGCGCCGGCGCCGTCGATCATCAGACCGCCGCCGCGACCCTCAACACCCGTGCCGGCGACGCCGGTGATGGCATCGAGGAAGTTCCGGCCCACGGGCAGCAGGTCCATGACCTCCTTGGTAATCGTGGCCGTGACCGAGTTCTGCTTCACGTCGACGATGGGGGCTTCCGCTCGGACCTGCACCGATTCTGCCAGGCCCGACACATTCATCACCATGTCGGCCTTCAGGATCTGCCCGATCCGCAGATCCACCCCCTCCAGCTTGGTCGGATTAAATCCGGACAAGGTGGCGGACAGGTTGAAGATGCCGGGGGGCAATGACGGGAAACGGTAAATCCCGTTGGCGTCACTCACCGTGGTCTGGGTGGCATTGGTCGCCACGTGACGCGCTTCGACGGTCACACCCGGCAGGACGCCGCCAGAGGCGTCCTTGAGCGTGCCTTCGATGCCGCCGCGCAATTCCTGCGCGGCGCCAGGGACGGCCCAGCATAGTGCCAAGACCAGACCCAAACTGACTAACCTCAATCTACTCATCGTCTTCTCCTCCACCCTCCCGGGGCGATCTGGGACGAAATACATAAAAACAGTGACCAATGACAATCCGGAAGGTAGGGCGCATACTACACCCGCATTACAAGGATGTGAATGGGAATGATCAGGACGATCGTCGCCATCGTGGGGTGTCTGCTATCGGGCATTCCCACAGCCGCTGCCGCACAACAACCCCTCACTTTCCGGTCGGCGGTGGACCGGGTGCCCGTCGATGTTGCAGTCCTTGATCGTGACGGCAGACCGGTCGATCACCTGACCGCCTCTGACTTCACGCTGCAGGTGGACGGCCAACCACGCACGGTGATCTCTGCCGACTACGTCTCGACGCGCCGCATCAACGAGGACCCGCCCGATCGGACCACGGTGAGCACCAACGCCGGCCAACGTCCGGGGCGGTTGATTGCCCTGGTGATCGACGAAGCACACATCGGACGAGGTACGTCCCGATCGACGTTTGTCGCGGCCTCCCGATTTGTCCGCAGTCTGGATCGCGCGGACCGCGTGGCGTTGTACCTGATTCCTGGTGCCGGTCCGGTGACCGGCTTCACCAGCAACCATGGGCTCGTGTTGCGCTTGCTTGAAGCGGCTGCGGGACAGGCCATTGAGGCGCAGGCCTCCTCGAGTGTCGGGATCGCGGAGGCGATCGACATTCTCGACCGTCCTCCCAATCCCGACTCCCCCACCGGAGCCCCGCCGGGATCCCTGCTGGAGGAAGTCTTTTCCCGCGAATGCGCCGGTGAGAATGACGCGACGACGCTGGCGGCCTGCCGACGTCGCATCGAGGCCGAGGCACGCATGGTGTTTGGCACCACCCGGTCGCGGACCACACGATCCCTTGTGGCCCTGCGCGGCGTCTTTGATCAACTCGCCGTCACCGACGCGCCAAAAACGATGGTGCTCATGACCGAGGGGCTGGTACTGGGCCGTGACATGAGTGACATCACATGGGTCGGCCCGGTCGCGACCCGCGCGCAGGTGACGATGTATGCGCTTCGGTTGAGTGGGGAATTGTTCGGGGCGGACTCTGCGCGCATCTCGCCGAGCCGTCGCGCCGACCTCGACCTGATGACGCAGGGACTCGACCAGTTGGTCGGCGCCACCAACGGCACCGTCTTTCCGGTGGCCGTCAACGCGTCAGCGGTCTTCTCACGACTGGAACTTGAACTGTCCGGTTATTACCTGCTGAGTTTTGCGCCGCTGCCGGGCGACCGCGACGGGCGTTCGCACCGCATCGAGGTCCGGACCACCGCGCCGAATGTGCGTGTGCGTGCGCGACGCGAGTTTTCCATGGCTGCCGAACGTCCCACCACGCGGCAGGATCATCTCGTGGATGCGCTGAAGTCGCCACTGGGACTCTCGGACTTCGGATTGCAGGCGACGACCTACCACTATCCCGATGCCGAACTGAAGAGCACCCGGATCAAGGTACTCGTGGCGGTCACACTGGATCGCACGTTTAATCGCGACGGGGACTTCTCCCTCGCCTGGTATCTCACCGACCCGATGGGGCGTGTGGTGTCCATTCAGGATGAGGCGCAGGTCAGCGTGGCGTCTCCGGCCCAGGCGGGACAGCCGCAGACGTTTGCCGGTGCCGTCCTGGTGGAACCCGGCGTGTACAGCATGACGATTGCGGCCGTCGATGACAGCGGCCGACGGGCCACGGTGGAACACAGCTTCGACGCGCGCCTCACCGGTGTCGGGCAGATACGCCTGAGCGACATCATGATCGCGCACCCGCCGGCCGAGGGCCGGACGGTCACCCCGCAGGTGGACGGCCGCATCACCGGCGAGAGCCTCGTGGCGTACGTCGAGCTGGCGTCAACCGCCGAGCCACAACTGGCCAAAGCGACCCTCTCGCTCGAGATCGCCAAGGCCGCTGATGACCGCGCTCTGGAGACGAACCCCATGCGGTTTGTCGGCAACGAGGTCGTGGGCTTCAGGCGCGCAGAAACACAGATCCCGGTCGCCTTGCTCGCCGACGGCGCGTACGTGGCGCGTGTGGTCCTGTCGAGTGACGGCCGACCGATTGGCTCGGTGACCCGTCCTTTCACACTCGACCGTGGTGCCGTCGCCGGCGCAACCACACCTCCACCCTCATCATCATTTGCGCCGTTTGTTGATCCCTTTGACCGGGCAGAGATCCTCTCGCGTGCTGCCGTGGGTTTTTTCCTCGACCAGCTGCAGGTGGTGGGTGGCCCACCATTCCCCGAGGCGCTTCTTCCGGCGCTGGGACTGGCACGCACCACTCGATTCGTGGAGGCGGGTGAGATTGCCGAGCGCGCGGGCGGCACCCACTACGCGGCGCCGTTCTTCAAGGGCCTGGCGGCCCTGGCGCGCGGTGACCTCAATCGCGCGGCGGAAGACTTCGGCGCCTCACTCACCGCGGCGCCGGACTTTTCGCCCGCGGCGTATTACCTCGGCGCCTGTTACGCCGCCGCCGGACGCGACCGCGAGGCCGCGCTCGCCTGGCGCACGGCCCTCATCGCCGACGTCCGCGCGCCGTGGATTTACACGACGATGCTGGATGCCCTGCTTCGCACCCGGGATGTGCCGCTCGCCCTCGAACTTTCTGCAGATGCGGAGACACGTTGGCCCGACAATGACGCCGTCCGGGTGCGCCGCGCGACGGTCCTCGCACTGTCCGGGCAACCCGCACAGGCCGTCCAGCGTCTCGCGCTGTACCTCGAACGACAGCCGACCGATCTGCCGAGGCTCCTGCTGGTGCTGCGGATGTACTACGAAACGCGCGCGGGTGGCCAGGTGGTGGAGAGCCTCGAACGTGATCGAGCGCGGTTTGCCGCCTACGCCCAGCAGTACACCGCTGCGGGCGGACAGGAGCGCGATCTGGTCGCGGCGTGGCAACGGGTCATGGATCGTGAATAGACGCGACGGCTACCGGCCCGGCTCGAAGTAGCCGGGTCGCACACGCACCCGGCCGTTGCGGTGGCGTTTGAGCGTCACCTCCACCTCATGCCAGCCGTCAGCCTTTGCGGGAATCCCCGCGGCCGAATAACTCAGCACGTAGCCTTGTCGGAATTCGTTGAGCAGGTTCACAAACTGGACGTCGAGTTTCTGCCCCCGTTCGGTCTTGAGAATCACGCCCCCGGACGCGACTGCTGCACGCTCAAGCGGCAGAAACACCGACGCGTTCCCGCGCGGCATCGCGTGGCGCGGGCGGATGATGCTGAACACCACATCCGACCGGCGAATCGTGTCGAGCATGCGATCCTCGTTGGCCCAGCTCGTCGAATCCTCCCCATCGGAAAACACAAGCGCGAGCGAACGGGCGGTGCGGTCACCTGCAAGTGCAATCGCCCCGAACAACGCGTCCCACAACGACGTGCCCCCGCCGGCGCGAATGCCCGTCAACGCCCGCCTGAGGTGTTCACGATCGGTGACAGGCCCTGCACGCAGATCCAGATGACTCGAAAAGGTCAGCAGATATGCCGTGTCGTTCGGTTGCAGCGCCTGCACGAGTTCCTGGGTGGCACCGAGCATCTCGTCCCAGTAGTCCACCACCATGCTTTCGCTGATATCGAGCGCCAGTGACACCGACACCCGATCGTCTGTGTGTGTGAGCGCCAGATCCTGCACCAGCACACCGTTGTCACGCACCTCGAAGTCGTCGGCAGTCAGGCCGCGGATGGGTGTGCCGCGTTCGTGCGCCAGCGCATCCAGTCGGACTGTGTCGACGGCGCTGCGGAACACCAGCGGCTTCTGCTGTGCTGTGGCCACGGCTGCGCCGAGCACGAGGGCGACGAGCACTGCCAGCCGCGTGACCCGCATCATCGGAGGCCTCCCCGCACGGCCTTGCGCATCTCTTCAATGCGGCTCGCGGACTGCCAATATTGCGCCGACCGTGCCACGGTCCATGGATCCAGCAGGGACGCATTGCCCGTCCCGCGTGTGCCAAACATCAGTCGGCCCTGTTCCCATCCTTCCGCACGTTGTCCCGTGCGGACCAGCGCCATCCCCAGCGCCACCGACGCGGTGTGGCCGCGATGAATCTCCACCGCCTGCCGGTAGTACGGAATCGCCTCGAGCAACCGGCCCTGGTCCTCGTGAATTTCCCCCAGGGTCAGCGCCGACAAGTGCGCCGCAAACACGTGATTGATGCGTAACGCGTCCGCCAGCGCGCGCTCAAGGACCTCCGCCGCGTCGGGATCGTTCTGCGTGACATGCAGGGACCGACCGAGTCGCATCCGTGCCTCGACCATCATCGGCTGCTTCTCGAGCGCCTTCTTGAACCAGTGCCGGGACTCCTGCCCGTACGACACCGATGAGAAGTGGTCTTTCATCCGCCATCGCGAAAAGATCGGAGGCTCGGTCATCGACCCGCGCCACAACATCACTTCCGGATCGTTTCTATCGGCGTGATGGACGCCCTTTTCGTAGAGCCCCTGCCCGCATCGAACCGACAGGCTGTTGAACTCAAGGCAATACGACGTGGTGAGGATGTACCAGCTTTTCACCCACGCCATCAACTCCGCATCGTCAGTCGCCTTGGCCTGTTGGACCAGGTCTTCGATGAGAGCGTAGGCGCGATACGAGTGGACCTCGAAGGATTTCTCCAGTCCCCACCCGCCCATGCTCATCTGCAGGGCCTCGGACCGGATGCGCCCGAAGCGCCGGCTCGCCATCCCTGACTCGGTGAGCAGCAATGCGACGGCGGCTGGCGGCACCAGGCCTTGCGCGCCATCGGGCACCACCGCCTCGTGTTCGACTCGCTCGTCGTCCCACGCGGCGAGCGCCTCGACGGCGCGGCGCGGATCACCCAGTTGATATTCGGCGAGGATGTCAGCGAATGTGGACCGCTCGGTGAGCACACGTGGCTGCGCTGCGGTCAGCAGCGAGCTCGCGCCGACGCACACCACCAGCGCGCCCAGGAGCCGCCACATCTCTACTCCGAGGCGGGTTTGGGGCGGTGCCGAATCAGTTCGAGGAATTCGTGACGGGTGCGGGCGTCCTCACGGAAGGTGCCGCGCATGGCACTCGTGACGGTCGTGGAATTCTGCTTCTCGACCCCGCGCATCGCCATGCACAGATGTGTCGCTTCAATCACCACCGCCACGCCGGTCGGGTTGATCTTCGCCGTGATCGCGTCGGCGATCTGCTCCGTGAGCCGCTCCTGCACCTGAAGCCGGCGCGCAAACATGTCGACGATGCGCGGCAACTTGCTGAGACCAATCACCTTCTTCGACGGCAAGTACGCCACGTGGCACTTGCCGAAAAACGGCAGGAGGTGGTGTTCGCACAGGCTGTAGAAGTCGATGTCCCGCACGATCACCATCTCGCTGTACTCGACGTCAAACAACGCGTTGTTGATCACCTCGTCGAGGTCGGTGCGATACCCGCTCGTCAGGAAGCTCAACGACTTCGCCACCCGGCGCGGAGTCTCCTTGAGACCATCCCGCGTCGGGTCTTCGCCGAGAGCAACCAGAAGTTGGCGAACTATGTCTTCCATGTCAGTACTTGTAGAAACCTTCGCCGGTCTTCCGACCGTGTTTGCCCGCCAGCACCATCCGTTTGAGCAACGGCGGCGCCGCAAACATCGGGTCCTTGTACTCGTCGAACATGATGTTCGCAATGTAGTACGTGGTGTCGAGGCCGACAAAGTCGAGCAGCGTCAGCGGTCCCATGGGATAACCGCAGCCGAGTTTCATCCCGTTGTCGATGTCTTCCTTCGTGCCCAGGCCATGTTCGAGGCACCGGATGGCATCCAGCAGATACGGCACGAGGAGTCGGTTGACGATGAACCCGGACTTGTCCGGCGCCGTGATCGGTTCCTTGCCGATCGCCAGCGAGAAGTCGAACAACGCCTTGTAGGTCTCTTCCGACGTGGTGAGCGCCTTGATCACCTCAACCAGCTTCATCAGCGGGACGGGGTTGAAGAAGTGCAGCCCGCCGACCTTGTCGGGACGTCCCGTCCTGGCGGCCAGTTCGGTGATGCAGAGCGACGACGTGTTGGACGCAAAAATTGTGTGCGCGCCGACGACCTTCTCCAGGGCCGTGAAGGCCTCGGTCTTGATGTCCACGTTTTCGACGATGGCCTCAATGATGAGGTCGCAGTCCTTCATGCCGGCGAATTCGGTGGTGCCCGACAGGTTGCCGAGAATGGTGTCGCGCTGTTCGGGCGTGACCTTGCCCTTCTCCACTCCCCCGTCGAGGAATTTCTTGATGCGGGCCAGTCCCTTGTCGAGCGTGGCCTGATTGACCTCGCGCACAATCGTCTTGAATCCCGCCGCAGCCGACACCTGCGCGATGCCCGCGCCCATCAGCCCACATCCCAACACACCAACCGTCTTGATTGCCATCTATCTGCTCCTACGAAAACTAGTCGAGGCCTAGAACCGTTCCACGATCATGGCGATGCCCTGACCGCCGCCGATGCACGCAGTCGCGAGGCCGTACTTCTTGCCCTGGCGACCGAGTTCATGCGTCAGCGTCAGCAACAGGCGCGTGCCGGTCATGCCCAGGGGATGCCCCAGCGCGATGGCGCCGCCGTTGACGTTGGTCTTGTTGCGGTCGAGGCCGAGTTCCTTTTCCACGGCCAGATACTGGCCGGCGAACGCTTCGTTCACCTCGATGAGGTCGATCTGATCCAGCGTCATGCCCGCGCGCTGCAGCGCGAGGCGTGTCGCCGGGGCCGGGCCCATGCCCATGTAGGACGGGTCCACGCCCACATATGCCCAGGTCACGAGACGACCCAGCGGCGTCAGGCCCTTGTCCTTCGCGGCTGCTTCAGACGAAAGGATCAACGCCGCGCCACCGTCCACAATGCCGCTCGCATTGCCGGCCGTGACCGTGCCGTCCTTCGAGAAGGCCGCCGGCAACTTCGCCAGCCCCTCCATCGTCGTTTCCGGCCGCAGGTGATCGTCCTTGTCGACGACGGTCACCCCTTTGCGCGACTTGATTTCGACCGGCGCAATTTCCACGGCGAACTTGCCCGCGGCCCAGGCGGCTGCGGCGGTCTGCTGACTGCGGATCGCGTACGCATCCTGCTCTTCGCGGGTGATGTTGTACTTGCTCGCGCACTTTTCGGCCGTCTGCGCCATGAAGAGGCCGCAGTAGGGATCGAGCAGCGCTTCGTAGAGGTAGTCCTCAAGTTTGCCCTGGCCAAGTTTCAGGCCCGTGCGCAGACCACGCATGATGTGCGGTGCCTGGCTCATGCTCTCCATGCCGCCCGTGAGCACCATGCCGGCCTCACCGAGCTGAATCAACTGGGCGCCATTCACGGCCGCCTGAATGCCGGATCCACACAGACGGTTCACCGTCAGCGCGGGCACTTCCTGGGGCACACCGGCCTTGAGGGCCACGTGACGGGCGCCGTAGATGGCGTCGCTGCTGGTCTGCAGCACGTTGCCGAACACCGCGTGTTCAATCCACTCAGGTTTCACGCCGGTTTTTTCAAATGCCGACCGTGACGCGATGGCGCCGAGCTCCAGCGCGGAAATGTCCTTGAGCGAACCCGTGTAGTCGGTCATCGGGGTCCGTGCCCCGCCAAGAATCAGAACGTCAGTCATTTTTCCTCACCTTGTCAGCGATCCAGTCGCCAACCTGGGACGTGCCACGGCTTCCGCCAATGTCCGTCGTGGTCTCACTTGCTACGATCGCGGCTACCACCGCGGATTCAATTTTTTTTCCATCGGCGACACGCCCGAGCGTTTCGAGCATCAGCCCCGCCGACAGAATGGCCCCCATGGGGTTCGCGATGTTTTTCCCCGCCAGCGGCGGCGCGGACCCGTGCACGGGTTCAAACAACGACGTCCGGCCGGGATGAATATTCCCGGACGCCGCCATGCCAAGCCCGCCCTGCAACGCGCCGCCAATGTCGGTGACGATGTCGCCGAAGAGGTTGTTTGTGACGATGACCTCGAACTGTCCGGGGTCCTTGACCATGAACATCGCGAGCGCGTCGATGTACATGTGGGACGCGGTGATACCCGGGTATTCGGCGGCGACGGATTTGAACACCCGCTGCCAGAGTGCGTGGCCCTGCTGCATCGCGTTGCTCTTGTCGGCCATGCAGACCTTGGTGAGCCCGTTCGCCTGTGCATACCCGAACGCGTGCCGGATGATGCGGTCAACGCCCTTGAAGGTGTTGATCTCTTCCTGAATCGCGACCTCATCAGGCGTGTTCGCCTTGAAGCGGCCACCGATACTCACATACACGCCTTCGGTGTTCTCGCGGAAGACCACAAAATTGACGTCCTTGCACCCGCGATTTTTGAGGGGACACAGGGCGTCATTCAACAGCTTGACGGGGCGGTAGTTGGCGTAGAGGTCGAGTTCAAACCGGGCGCCGAGCAGGATGTCGCGCGCGTGTTTGTTATCGGGCACCCGCGGATCGCCGAGCGCGCCGAGAAAAATCGCATCAAACTCGTCGCGCAGCATGTCGTAACCATTGGGAGGCAACGTCACGCCGGTCTGGAGGTAATGGTCCGCGCTCCACGGGAGCATTTCGAGGTCGAGCGGGGTGCCCGACACTTCACCGATTGCCTGCAGGACCTTCACCGCTTCTGCGGTGACGTCCTTGCCGATACCGTCTCCTGGGATGACTGCAATTCGCACAACCCAGTAAGTATAAGGGACGGGGATTCACCCCGTCCCCCAGTACT
Organism: uncultured Solibacteraceae bacterium; assembly: GCA_964423815.1. Taxonomy (GTDB): domain Bacteria; phylum Acidobacteriota; class Vicinamibacteria; order Vicinamibacterales; family SCN-69-37; genus SYFT01. The sequence goes on from CAYRGW010000027.1 coordinate 15,721, forward strand.
GTTAGTCGGCCAGCAGGATCACAATGATGATGATCAGCAGGAGCGTCGTCGTGGAAATCACGATGGTGGACTGCCCACCGGCCAGTTGGGCGTCGGCCTGACGCGCGGTGTCCGCCAGGCGGGCCAATTCCGCGCTCGAGAGCGTCGCCAGCGCAGCCTCGGCTTTCACCACATTCAAACCAAGGCGGGCGGCCGTGGCGCGCACCTGGTCGTGTTTGAGCACCCGGCTCACGGTTTCGCGCGTCTGCTGGTCGGTCTTCGCCTGCGTCACCACGGCCTGACGCATCGCGGACGCGCTGGCCACGTGCCGGCTCTGCTGCTGGGCCAATGCCGGCGAACTCGCCATCAACACAGCGATTACCGCACCGGTCACTGCTCTACGTGTCAACATCACTACCTCCTGAAAAAAATCCCGAGTCAGTATACCCGCGGCCACGGCATCATCCACCCGGCGGACCACGTGAGTCCGCCGCCACGCAGGCCCCTGGCCACATCGGCGCGCAGTGTCCCCCCAAGCGTGGCGACGCGAAGACCGATGCCGGCGTCGACATAAAGACGCGACGCTCGCGCGGCATCCACAAACGCCGCGACAAACAATCGTTGGCCGAGCCGCTCTTTCACGGGATGCCAGTACTCCACCGACGACGCCGTCACGTTGCGGCCAAACAACGGCCCCGTGATCACATCGTCATCAAACAACGGATGCGCGCGGAGCAGGCGGCCACGTCCGCCGGTGCCCGCACTCGGCCACACCGCTCGCGGCGCAGACGCACTCACACCATCCCACGTCGACGACACAAACGCGACCGGATGAAACGACTCCGTGGTCGATCGCCACGCCGCGATCACACCAACCGTACCAAATCGTGTCGTCCCGGTTGACGGCAGCCACCCCTGTGCCGTCGCCCCCACGGCCAGCCGATCATCGGCGAGTCGCAGCTCCACCCCGGCCACACTTGTCACAGACGCCCGCCCATCAAACCGATCGGTGCCCACACCTGCCTGCCACCGCACGCGACTGGTCGCCCAGTCCGAGAGACTCAGCGTCATGCGACGACGGGACTCGCGGCCGATGTCGGCATACGTCTGGCGCTCCCACAAGGCGTCAAATGACACCACGCCCGGCAGCGGGCCTGGTGCGGGGAATGCCGCGCCGGCCATCACACGGCGCCGCGGTGCCTGCCACCGCCAGGCAACGCTGAAACGCTCGGCCTGGTGCAACAGACCGAACACATCCTCGCGCAGTTCGCGTTGGACCACCGCTCTGCCGATCAGTGTCAGCAGCGCGATGGGGTTCGAGGGCCACATGTCCTCCTCAACCATCGCGATCTCGACGTCGGCCACACCGTCGACGGGCACAAACGACAGACGCGTCCGTGCGGCGACGGGCAACGCGCCCACACGTCGCTCCGCTCGCGACAGCATCTCGGCCGTGAGCAGCTCCCGCGCCTTGAGGGACGAGGCACGAATGACCGTGGGATGGGGCGTACGGATCGCCCCCGTCACCGTGATCGTGTCGATGTGGGGTTCGCCGAGTGGTGTCCAGGCCTCAAGCGCGCCCGTCTGATCGCCGGCGAGGAAACGACTGGTCGCCAGGATTTGGCGCGCATGGGTGTCGTCTGGCGCCAGCCGGATCGCCACGGCGGCCAGTCGTGCAGCCTCGGTCCAGTTCTTCTGGGTGAAGCGGAGCCCGGCGAGTTCACGCCACGCCGCCGCGTCGTCGGCGCACACGGTGGCGGCCGCGAGCAACACGGCTTCCGAATCGGCGGTGTTGCCCTCGAGCGCGAGGGCCACGCCGCGATCAACCATGCCGGAACACGGCGTCACCACTGTCGAGGTGACGGCGGTCGGCGGTGTCGGCACGGGCGTCGACACTGGCGCGGCAACGCCGTCGGCCGGCGGCAGCACCGTCACGCTCCAGCGTTTTGTCACGGCCCAGGCGCGCTCAAACGCATCGCGCGACATCACCTGAAAGGGCGCACGTGCCGGGTCATGCAACACGACGACTTCGGCCGTGAGCCCCACGATCACCACGTAGTGGTACGTGTTGGCTGACACCTCAATCAGTGCGATCACGGGCCGGCCGCGATTGACGTCATCCTGGAGTGTGGTCCACGCGGGGGCGGGATCAACAGGACCGACGACCGCCTGCCAGCGGCGACCACGCACGGCCTCGGTCAAATCGCGCGTGGGAATGCCCCGCTCACTCGGCACAACCAGCGATTGAAAATCTTCGGGCACGATGTCGCGCGCGCCCCAGTACCGCATGACCATGGAGACGGCGGCACCACCACAGAGCTCGGGTGTCTGCGCGACAAACGGCACATCAAGCAGCGGGCGCGCCTGCGGAGACGAACCGGCCGTCGCAAGGAACAGGGCGACGGCAACCCACACGGGGTTATCGCTCCACAGCCAACGCCATGCCGAGCCCGCCGCTCACACACAACGTGGCGAGGCCACGACGCACATCACGGCGCTCCATTTCGTGCAGCAGCGTGACCAGGATGCGGGCGCCGGTGGCGCCGATCGGATGGCCGAGGGCGATGGCGCCGCCGTTGACGTTGAGTTTCTCTTCGGGAATCGGCAGGTCACGCAGCACGGCCAGCACCTGCACCGCGAACGCTTCATTGAGCTCGACCAGGTCGAAGTCGTCCATGGTCAATCCCGTTTGTTGAAAGAGTTTGTGGACGGCCGGCACGGGACCAATGCCCATGATGCGCGGGTCCACACCGGCCGTGGCCCATCCGATGATGCGCGCCATCGGCTTCAGTCCGCGCCGCGTGGCCTCGGCTTCATCCGCGAGGACCAGTGCGGCCCCGCCGTCGGTGATTCCCGACGCGGTTCCAGCCGTGATGACACCGGTGTGCCCTTCGACCACACCAAATGTCAGCGGCAACTTGCGAAGGCCTTCGATTGTGCTGCCCGCGCGCGGATGTTCGTCGATGTCGAGCTGAACAGGTTTGCCCTTGGCGTCGTGCCCTGGCGCCGCGACCCGCTCGGCCGCGAAGTAACCAGCCACGTTGGCGGCTTCCGCCTTCTGCTGGCTCTTGAGGGCAAACGCGTCGGATTCTTCGCGCGTGATGCCGTACTGCCGCGCGAGGATCTCGGCCGTTTCGCCCATGATGAGTCCGGAGAGTGAACACCGGAATCCATCGCGATACATCGCATCGACGAGCGTGAAGTTGCCCATCTTGTGGCCCCATCGCGCATCTTCCGCGTCCACAAGATACGGCATCCGGCTCATCGACTCGATGCCGCCGGCAAGCACCATCTTCGACTGCCCGAGCATGATCGCCTGCGCGCCGAGTGCGACCGACTGCAGACCCGAGGCACACGCCTGATTGATGGTCTGCGCAGGCACCGTAAACGGCAAACCCGCGCGCTGGCACACCTGCCGCGCGGGATTGGGTCCCGACCCGGCCTGGCGTCCATGCCCGAACAGGGCCTCATCGATGTCGTCTGGTGTGACCCCGGCACGCTCCATGGCCGCTTTCGCGGCCCGCGCGCCAAGATCGGCCGGATGGGTCTGACGAAGGGTGCCGCCATAACGGCCAATCGCGGTACGCGCCGCGCCAAGAATCACAACGGACATGGAGCAATTATCTGACGGGACTTCTCACGACATCTCAATATTTCAACATGGGGGGCCATGGGGTTCCATGGAGAAGGAACCGAACGTATTTTTCACAGGAGACACGGAGACACGGAGACTGCAGGGCTGGGGGCCCGGCGTTCCGCCGGGCCTGGCGATCGGAGAGAGGTCACAAACGAGAGACACCGCACAAAACAGGGTGTCTCTCGTTTGTGACCTCTCTTCGATCGCCCATGCCGCCGAAGGCGGCACCCAGCCCTCAGCCCCATGGACCTCCATGGCCCCCCATGTTGAAAAAAGACTCCGTCCTCCGAGTCTCCCTGTGGAATATCAGCGCCGGAAGTGCGCGAGGTAGTCGCCCGACGGGATCAGTTCGGCGTGGCCGAGCGGGGCGTTGTAGAAGTAGATCCACGCGGTCGTTTCGCTTGGGCCTTCGGGAAACGTCACGGTGACCTCCTGGCGCTGGTACAGACTGCGGTCCGGGTCCGTGTGGTCGTAACCTTCGATCCCGTCGAGGGCTTCAAGCACGGGGTCGGGCTCGGTGGTTTCGTAGACCTCGCCCCAGATGCGGCCTTCGCTGGCGGGGACGGCGGCCGGGTACAGCCCCACGTCGTACAGCTGACCACTCGCCCAGCCACGCCCCAGATAGACGAGGCGGTCGTCGATCCCGGCGCGCCGACGCCGGTCAAACCCTGCCATCAGGGTTCCATAAAAGAACACACGGGTTGCCACGGTGGAGACATCTTAAACGTAAAACGGGGCGGAAGTTGCAGGTGGCCCTGCAACTTCCGCCCCGTGTCGAACCCGAACGCCCTGCGGCGTCAATCTGTCTAGCGTTTCTCGTGGATCTCGTTGCCCTCAGCCATGTTCGCGATGCTGTGAAGCGCTTCCACCATTTCGGGCGACACCGTGAAGCTCAGCGCCACGGTCTTGCCGGTGCCCGACATCTGCAGCGAGTCGAGGAGCATCTTCATGCGGACGTCCTCACCCGAGAAGAGGCGTCCCATCGCCAGGCCGCCGCGCACGACGTCCCGAAGATTTTCAGCGGCCACATCATCGGCCGTGTCCGCCCGGAGGGACCCGGAGATGCCGCCGTTGATACGCGTCGACACCGAGAACCACTGGACGGCCGGCAGGTGCTGCTTGATCTGCTCGGGCATGTCGGGCGAGTTCACGATGGAGTCAAACCGGCCCACCGCCCAGGCGCTCTGGCCGGACTGGATCTCGTTGATGTACTGCATCAACTCGGCGTTCTGGAGCGCATTGGTGCCCGACGCCTTGGCGTCGACCGCCGCCTTGACCGCCGCCTGGCTTCCGATGGCCAGGAGCCCTGTCTCGACAAAGGCCAGAGCAAAGGTCGGCGTGTCGCTCTTGACGACATCACGGGGCATCTCCTCGGTGTGGACGCCCTCGGAGTGCCGGACGGAGGCGGGTGCCAACACCAGGCGCACGCCCTGATACTGCTCGGTCGTGCCGCCGTGCTGCCGGATGAGGCCTTCAATCTGGCCCTCGTTGAAGCGACCGCGCACGAGCACGATGCCGTTTTTGTCGGGCTCGCCCATCGGCGACGCCGCCAGCACGGTGTCGATGTCGTGTTCGATGTCGATGCCGGTCTGCTTCATGAACTCGTCGCGCTCTTCGCCGCTCGGGATGACCGAGAGCATCTTCTGGCGGAACTCCGAGTTCATGACCTCGCGGACGTTGGCATAACCGACGGCCGTGGAATCAGCCGGCAGGTAGGCCATTTCGCTCGGTCCCCGACCCGAGGACAACAGGGGCATGCCGCCGTTGTAGAACGCGACCAGGCCCGTGCACAAAACGACCGCCACAATTGCGGCGGAGCTGACCATGAAATAACGGGTGCGTTTGTTCATACGATGTTGACCTCACTGGACTATACGGGGATTCCGGCCGGAAAGGTCCCAATCCCGGGATCGTTCGTCCCATAAAAATCACTGCTCGAGCACGTACTCCCGCCGGGCCACGACCCGGGCGGCCAACCCAAGGAATACCACCAGGATGAGGCTCAGATAGACCAGCGAGGAGGTCAGAGTCGGCGTCTCGCGGAACAGGGCCTGCATCATGCTGGCAAACGAGTCGTTCGGCATCGCGTGCGGGACGAGGCCCTGAAGGTAATAGGCCACGGAAAACAGCTTAAACGAGCCCGGGAAGGCCACAATCGTCTGTTCCCACCCAAAAATGAACACCAAGCCGATAAGCAGGGGCCGCTTGAAATACGCCCCGATGAAGGCAAACACCGCCCCGTAGACCGCCAGCCCCACGGCCACGATCGCGAGGTCCTTCACCAGATCCAGGAAATTGGCCCCCAGGCTGCCCCCCATCGGAATCACCAGGATCCAGACCAGGACGATGGCCGGCAGCACCACAAAGATGGTGCAGGCCAGGTACGCAAGATATTTCCCGATCAGGACCGCTTCACGGGCTATCGGGCGCGTAAATAGATAGGTGATGGTCTTGTCCTCGACCTCGTCGGCCACCAGCGAGGTGCCGTAGAACACGCCGAGCACCGGGACGCTGAACTTCATGAAAAACGCCCAGATCATCAGGCCAAAAATCGCCGGGCCGTCCACGGCCAGGTTGTTGACCCGGATCCCCGAGGCCCCCGCCAGGTTGAACAGCCGAACGACCAGGGCCATCAGCACCGGCAGTCCGACCACCAGCCCCATAAAAATCGTCCGGCGGGACCACAACATCTCGCCGAGCGAAATTTCAAAGACCCGCAGGGAGGCCGTCAGAAGACCAGGCGCATTGCGCTGAGGCTGTGTCATTGCTTCACCAGATATTTGAAGACCGCCTGGAGGTTGTCGTCAGGCGAGGTGACCTCACCCACGGCCCCACACTGCCCCGTCGCGACCAGTTCGGTCAGCCGCGCGTAGAACTCGTCGGGCTTGCCGGTTTCCACCACCACCGCCCCGGGCTCAAACCGCATGCTGATCACGTCGGCGTGCGTCAGGAACTCCCTGGCCAGTCCACGGGGATCATCGGCGCGGATGTACACCGTGTGAGGATGTTCGTCGATCAGATCACGAATCTGATGCACGTTGCCTTCGGCGAGGATCCGGCCGTTGTTGATGAGCAGGATGTTGGGCGTCATCAACTCGACTTCGTGCAGGATGTGACTCGACACCAGGATGCTCTTGCCCTGCCGCGCCCACTCCCGAATCATCTTCATCGTCTTGCGCCGGCCCAGCGGGTCCATGCCGGTGAGCGGCTCGTCGAGGATCAGCAGCTCGGGATCGTGCACGATGGCCTGCGCGAGTTTCACGCGCTGGCGCATGCCTTTGCTGTAGGCACCGATCTTCTTGTTGGCGGCCTCCATCAAGTCCACCGCCGTGAGCGCCTTTTCGGCCGCCTGATTCGCTTCGGTGGAGGACAAACCGTTGAGCCGCACAAGCGCCGTGACCCACTCCAACCCGGTCATGCGCTCGTAGAACGCATCCTGCTCGGGGCAGAACCCGATGCGGAAATACAAGCCGGGGTTGCGCCAGATCGGTTCGCCCAGCACCTTGACGTCGCCCTTGCTCGGACTGAGCTGGCCGGTGATGAGTTTCATGAACGTGCTCTTGCCGGCCCCGTTTGGCCCCAGCAGCCCGGTGATGCCCGGCGGCACGGTGACGGTCACATCGTTCAGGCCAATGACCTGGCCGTACCACTTCGAAAGATGGTCGGCGGCCACAATCGGCGGGGCCGTGTTGAGGGTTTCGCTCACGACACCACCTCCACGCCGCGCACGCGCCGTTCAAGCACCGAGATGGAGACCACCACCAGCGCGAGCAGAACCATGGCGCAGATGACGGTCGGCACCTCGTACCGGGGCGTCTTGCGGAAAATCACGTCGATCACCTGTTCCATGTTGGCGCCAATCGAGACCCAGGCGACCCGCGTCGACCCGAAGATCATCGACAACGCGCCATACAGCGCGGACGTGAAAAAGATGGCGCCTGTGTACATCACCGCCACAAACCGGCTGGACTTCGACAGTGACGACAACGCCAGCATGGTGAATGACGCGACGGTCACGATGATGAAGCTCGACAGGACGATCGCGGGAATCAGAAACAGGTTGGCGCGAAGGAATGCCAGGTTGCCCGCAAACGCCGCCTGCAGGATCAGCAGCAGGAGGGCCGGCACCAACGTGACACTGAGCAGGAACGACACCAGCACGAGGAGTTTGCCGCCGACGTATTCCATGCGCAGCATCGGCTTCGACAGATAGATCTGCAGCGCGTTGGCGCGCCGGTCATTGGCAATCAGCCCGGCCCCGATATAGACCGTCATGAAAAACACAAACACGCTCTGCTGATCCAGAAAGTCCCGGAACGTGTTGGGCGAGATGGTCAGGAACGCGGACGCCTGCGGCACACTGCCGCCCAGGCTGGTCGCAAAGTACATCTGGACCGCGCGGACGATGAAGGGAATCCAGGCGAAGATGAACAACCCGAGGAACACCCGCTTGGCGAGCATCTGTCGGATCCCGTCGCCGGCGATCACCCGCCAGGCATGCCCCACGGGGCGACGGTCACCCTGATACCGACGATAGGACTGATCGTGAATGGGACTCATGCTTCACCTATCGCGCGCGCAAAGACGTCTTCCAGTGTCGGCAGGCTCGCCTTCAGATGGCGCACCTGCGTGTGGGCCTGGCCGGCGATCGTGCAAATGCGGCGCTGATCCTCACCGGCCGCGCTGACCGGGCCGGGCACAAACACACGCATGATGTCCTCGTCGGTTTCGTGACATTCCATGCCGGCGCCTTCGAGGGCGGCGATAAACGGGGCAAGGACGCCCTTGACCCGCACTTCGTACACCCGGCCACTGGGGCCCTTGAGGTCGTCAATCGTTCCGTGTGTCGCGACCGCCCCTTTGTCGAGCACCACCACATGGTCACAGACGTATTCGACGTCGGGCAGCAGGTGTGACGAGAGGATGAGATTGATGCCTTTGTTGTGGGCGATGTCGCGAATGAGTTCGAGCATCTCCTCGCGGCCCTTGGGGTCCATGCCGTTGGTGGGTTCGTCGAGGAAGACCAGGTCGGGGTCATGGACCAGCGCCTGCGCGAGTTTGATGCGCTGCTTCATGCCGGTCGAATACGTCTCGACGTTGCGATACCGCGCTTCGCCCAGGCCCACATAAAAAAGGACCTCGTGGGCGCGCTGCATGGCGTCGGCCTTGGGCAGGCCGGCCAGCTGCCCGCAGTAGGCGACAAACGTCACGGCATTCATGCCGGGGATGTGACCATCGGTCTCGGGCATGTAGCCGATGCGGGCCCGGACCTCGAGGGGTTTGTCCGCCACGTTCAGCCCCAGCACTTCCAGCCGGCCACTCACGGGGGGGATAAACCCCAGGAGCGACTTGAGCATCGTGCTTTTGCCCGCGCCGTTGGGCCCGAGCAGTCCGACCGCGCCGGAGGGAAACACCGCGCTCACGTCACGCAGGGCACGGTTGGTGCCATACACGACGGTCACACGATCAAGGACAACCGCTGGAGATGTGTCCGCCATAAGTCAGTAGCGTATACGCACAGGTGGAAGGGAGAGTTCGTTGCCGGGGTGAATTAAACCGTACCACGCAGGCCAAGTGCATCCGCCTCCAGGCGGAGGAACCCGATGACGTTGGTGATGTGCTCGGCCAGGGGCAGGCCGATCTCGGCCGCGCCCTTGTGCAGGTCCTCGCGAGGCACGGCGCGCGCAAAAGCCTTGTCCTTCATACGTTTGACCACCGAGGATGCCTCGAGGTCCATCACACTTCTGGAGGGGCGCACCAGGGCCGCGGCGGTGATGAACCCGGCCATTTCGTCGCAGGCAAACAACGTCTTTTCGAGCGGGGTCTCCCGCGTGACGCCGCTGTAGTCGGCGTGCGACAGGATGGCCCGGGTCACCCACTCGGGGTAACCCAGGCCCTGCAGGATTTCGCAGCCGCGATAGGGGTGGTTCTCGCGGTCGGGATATTTTTCGTAGTCGAAGTCGTGGACCAGCGCCACAAAACCCCACTCGTCTTCGTTTTCGCCTGCGGCGCGCGCATACCCGCGCACGGCCGCCTCAACGGCCAGCAGATGTTTGCGAAGACTCTCGCTCTGGACGTGTTCGGTGACCAGAGCCCAGGCACGGGCGCGCGACAAATCCCCCATCGCGATCAACCGCCGATCTGGGGCGTCGGCATCGGGATTTCCTTGAGTCCCGTCGGCAGGTCAAACAGCGAGTCGGGCAGGTCCTGCTCGACCACGTTCGTCACCACGGTCTCCATTTCGTAGCCCGCCAGCAGGTTCATCCGCATGACCTGCTTCATTGTCACGCCCGGCAGCGCATCCACCAGTTTGTCAAACCCGAACTGGGCCATCGCACCGGTGCCCATCGCCTTGGCCATGGCCTTGGTGTATTTGGCGTGGCTGGCAGCAATCCACGTGTCGCCCTCAAAGATGAACGCCTCGGGGATCATCGCGCGGAACTCGGGCGGCATCTGCGCCGCTTCGGGCGGCAGCGGAATCGCCACACGCATCGACATCGTCACCTTCTCGGAGCGGAGACCGGCGATGGTCTCAAACTGCCCGGTGCGTTTGGTCGTGATGTCCGGCTTCATCTGGGCCATCATCTCGGCGGCTTCCGGCGGCATGTCAGCCGCGCCCGGCACCTTCCACCAGGTCCCACCTTTTGCATCAAACCCCACGGAGGTGCCGTCCGTGCGCATGAGCATCACACTGCCGGCCGGCATGCCCATGAAGGGCGTCACGTACTCGATGCGGGTCCGCCCGTCTTCGTGGGACGTCGTGACCATCTCGACACCGGCGGTGCCGCCAAAGACCTGGAGCATCATGGGCCCCACCATCTGGCTCATCATGTCGGTGGCCGGCGCGGCCCCGGGGATCTGCCGGACGGACATCTTCGAGGTGACCTTCAGCTCTGCGCTGAGCGGGGCCACCAGGGCCACCAGTACCATCAGGCTTGCAAACATTCGACGCATATTCACCTCGGTTAATCGACAAACTGGAATCTGGGAATGGTAATCGATTATCGAGAAATCGTCCTTTTGCGCCCATATGTCCCCTATTGCACAGACGGCCCCCGGGACTGTGGTATGGTTGTGACTTCCCGCCGAGCTGAATACTCAGTTCTCCAGGAAAGGGTGTACGCCATGCCCTCGTCGGCCGCCCGCAAGGGCAAATCAATGACAGTGCTCACTATTCGCACGCGCCGTTGACAGTTGTTTCAGCCGCGCGTTTTTTGGCGATTTGACAGTGAGTATCGAGAACACATTATGACAAACATGACAGGCACGATTAAGCGTTTGGTGAGCGACAAGGGTTTTGGTTTCGTCGCCGCTTCGGATGGCAACGAGTACTTCTTCCACCAGTCGTCGGTGACCGACGCGCAGTTCGACCAGCTGCGTGAAGGCCAGGCCGTGACGTTCAACACCGGCCAGGGCCCCAAGGGTCCCCGCGCCGAGAACGTTCGCCTCGCGTAATAGCGCCAGCGAATTTTCGACTGACCGCCTTTCGGGCTCACGCTCGGAAGGCGGTTTTTTTATGTACGCGATAGTTCTCCTCGGTACACCCAGGTGCCCGCGTTTGGGCGAAGATGGGCGCTATGAGATGGCAGGGTGGACGCGAAAGCACAAACGTTGATGACCGCCGTGGACGATCGGGCGGCATGCGCATGGGGATCGGCGGCGGTCTGGGCGGCATCGTCCTCCTGGTGCTGTTCTCGTATCTGACCGGCACGGACCCGGGCGACCTGATCTCCAGCATGGACCAGCAGGCGCCGTCGTCGAGCGCGGACGCCGGACCGCCGGCCGACGATGAGATGAGCCGGTTCATGCGGGTCCTGCTGGCCGACACCGAAGACACCTGGACACAGATTTTCCGCAGTCAGGGACAGCAGTACCCCACGCCGACGCTCGTGTTGTTCCGCGACGCGACCGAGTCGGCGTGTGGTGTCGGCCAGTCGGCGATGGGGCCGTTCTACTGCCCCACCGATCGCAGCGTCTATCTGGATCTCTCGTTTTTTGCCGAACTCGACACCCGCTTCGGCGCCCCCGGCGATTTTGCGCAGGCGTATGTCGTCGCACACGAGGTCGGTCACCACGTACAAAACGTGACGGGGTCGCTCACGCAGCGTGGATCGAGCGGCAATGCCGGCTCGGTGCGCGTCGAACTGCAGGCCGACTGTTACGCCGGGGTCTGGGGACACTACGCCGCCAAACGCGGCATGGTTGAAGAAGTGGACGTGCAGGAAGGCCTCGATGCCGCCGCCGCGATCGGCGACGACCGCCTGCAACGTCAGTCAGGCGGGCGCGTGTCGCCGGAGTCGTTCACGCACGGGTCCTCTGCGCAACGTGTGGAGTGGTTCCGCCGCGGACTGTCAACGGGGCGCGTGGATGCCTGTGACACCTTCGCGCGGTAACCTCCATCGGCGGGCCTGAAGGCCACGCCCTACCCCTCGCCCATCACCTTGATGATTACGCGCTTCTTGCGCTGGCCGTCAAACTCCGCGTAGAAGATCTGCTCCCAGGGGCCGAGGTCCAGTTTGCCCGCCGTGATCGGGACAATCACCTGGTGGCCCATGATGGTGCGTTTGAGGTGGGCGTCGCCGTTGTCTTCGCCGGTCTGATGGTGACGATACGGCAGCCCCGCAGGCGCGAGCTTTTCCAACCACACCTGAAAATCGTGAATGAGCCCGTCCTCCCAATCATTCACATAGACGCTCGACGTGATGTGCATCGCCGACACGAGGACCATCCCCTCCTTGACGCGTGACTCCGCCACCACCTTCGCAACGTCGTCAGTGATGCGGATGAATTCCTGCTTCTGCTTGGTGTTGAAGAAGAGATACGCGGTGTGGGTCATCACGGCATGGGGAGCGCGGGATTGGCGTTGAATGTGAGCGAGGACACCGCGCCTTGTTCAAAGCGACGCAAGCCGGCGGCGGCGATCATCGCGGCGTTGTCGGTCGAGAGTGACAGGGGCGGCACAAAGACCGGCAGGCCTTCCACCTGGCCACGCGTCAGCGCGTCGGCGCGCAGGCGACTGTTGGCCGACACGCCGCCGGAGATACCGACACTGCGCGCGCCCATCGCGGCGGCCGCCGCAAACGTGCGGTCCACCAATGTCTCCACCACCACACGCTGAAAGGACGCGCAGAAATCGTTGGTCTCCTGCTCGGACAAGGGACCGTCCGCCTGGCGCATTTGCAGCAGACGCACGGCGGCACTCTTGAGGCCCGAGAAGCTGAACTCGGTCATGCCTTCCAGATGGGGCTTGGATCGCGACGGCCCGGTAAACCGCGGCCGCGGCAACGCCACCGCCTGATCGTTGCCAAGTTTTGCCCGGCGATCCACCACCGGTCCGCCTGGATAGCCGAGACCGAGCAGCCGCGCGACCTTGTCAAACGCCTCCCCTGCCGCATCGTCTCTCGTACGACCCACGAGTCGATACACACCAAGCGCCGGGACTTCGTACAGGCTCGTGTGCCCCCCCGAGACCACCAGCACGGCGGCCGGCAGGGGAATGGGCCCGTGCTCGAGCCAGATGGATTCGATGTGTCCTGCGAGGTGATGGACCGGCACGATGGGTTTGCCGAGTGAGAGTGCCGCGGCCTTGGCGTATGACACGCCGACCAGCAACGCGCCAACCAGTCCGGGCCCCTGTGTCACGGCCAAAGCGTCAATGTCGGACCACGTGCAGTGCGCCGTGTCGAGTGCGCGCTCCACCACACCACAGATGTCACGCAGGTGCTGGCGCGAGGCCAGCTCGGGCACCACACCGCCCCACTCCCGATGGATATCGGTTTGCGACGCAATGATGTTTGATTGCACGAGCCACGGCTTCGCCGCATCGTCGGTGGTCACCACCACGGCGGCGGCCGTCTCGTCACACGACGTCTCAATCCCGAGAATCTTCATGCAAAAAGTCCCCGGAGGCTGGTGTCGTACGGAGCCCTGGCGATGCCCTTTTCAGTGATGATGCCGGCCACCAGATGGTTCGGTGTCACGTCGAACGCGGGATTCCAGACCGTGGCCCCGACGGGCGTGACCTGCATCGCGCCGAAGTGGGTCATCTCCTTCGCGTGGCGTTCCTCAATCGGAATGCCGCTGCCATCTGCAGTGTTCAAATCGATCGTTGAGAGCGGCGCCGCGACGTAAAACGGCACCCCGTGCGCCTGCGCCATCATGGCGACCGTGTAGGTGCCAATTTTATTGGCCACATCACCATTCGCCGCGATCCGGTCTGCGCCGACCACGATGAAGTCGAGCCCGCCCTGCCGCATGAGCGGGCCGGCCATACTCTCGGTGATGACGGTGGTGGGAATGCCGTCCTTGACCAGTTCCCATGCGGTGAGCCTGGCCCCCTGCAGGAACGGGCGTGTTTCATCCGCAAACACCTGCGCAACCTTGCCGGCTTCCGCCGCCGCGCGGATCACACCCAATGCGGTCCCGTACCCGGCCGTGGCCAATGCGCCGGCATTGCAGTGCGTCAGAATGCGCGCACCCTGCGGAACCACTTCGGCGCCAAACCGCCCCATCGCCATACACGACGCGACATCCTCATCATGAATGGCATCGGCTTCACGGCGCAGTCGCGCCCGCAACTCGTCACACGACTCTCCGGCCAGGGCTCCGACCCCAAACGAACGCTTCATGCGATCGATGGCCCAGAACAGGTTGACGGCCGTCGGTCGGGTGCCGGCCATCAGGTCACACACCTGGTTGAACTCGACGGTGAACTGCCGCGTACCTGTGGACTTGCTGCGCTGCATCCCCAACGCGATGCCCATCGCCGCAGACACCCCGATCGCCGGCGCGCCTCGAATCACCATCGTCGTGATCGCCCTGGCCACATCCTTCGCGGTTTTGCAGTGGACGTAGATCTCCTGACCGGGCAGCTTCCGCTGATCGATCATCACGATGTAATCGTTATCCCAGGCGACGGTTGGCAACATCTACAGACCTTACAGGCTTCGCTGATCGAAGGGCATCGGGAAAAGGGTGGACAGCTGGTGCACGGCAATCACGTCGGTGACGTTTGCCATGATGACGGGAATGTCGCCGCAATATTCCCAGAGCAACTGACGGCACGGGCCACACGGCGGCGTGGGTGCCGGTGTGTCGGCGACAACGACGATGCGGGTGAAGGCGCGGTGGCCGTCGGAGAGCGCCTTGAGCAACGCAACACGTTCCGCACAGGTCGTCAGGCCGTACGACGCGTTCTCGATGTTGCAGCCGGTGATGACGACCCCGTCGGCCGTCTCGAGCGCCGCCCCCACCAGGAAGTGGGAGTACGGCGCGATGGCGCGCAGCCGTGCGTCACGCGCGGCGGTCACCAATGCGGCGGTCGTCGCCATCGTGTCCTTCGGGTCAGAGGCGCCCAATGATGCCCTCCAATAACGCGATGAACCCACCGCGCACGCGGCGGGCCGTTTCCATCACCTCGTCATGGACGAGCGGCTGGTCCACAACACCGGCGGCTGGATTGGTGATGCACGAAATCCCGAGCACTTCCATCCCCATGTGCCTGGCCACGATGGCTTCCGGCGCGGTCGACATGCCGACGGCATCCGCGCCGAGCGTACGGAAGGCCCGGATCTCGGCCGGTGTTTCATAACTCGGTCCGTGCACCGCGATGTACACGCCATGTTCAACGGCCAACCCCATCGACCCCGCCGCCTCGTCGGCGATCGCGCGCAACCGCGACGAATACACCTGCGACATGTCGGGAAACCTGGGGCCAAACCGGTCGTCGTCGAGCCCCACCAGCGGATTGGTGCCCATCATGTTGATGTGGTCATCGATGACCATGAGGGCCCCGGTTGAGAACCGGCGATTGATCCCCCCCGCCGCGTTGGTGACGATGAGTGACTTCACCCCGAGTTGCCCGAGGACACGCGCGGCAAACGTCACGACCGACATCGGGTGCCCTTCGTAGAAGTGCGCACGCCCTGCCAGCGCGAGCACCGGGCGACCACCGATGGTGCCGGCGACCAGCTTGCCCGCATGCCCCACCACCGTCGCGACGGGCCAATGCGGAATGGTGTCGTACGGCACCGTGACGGGATCGGTCAGCCCCTCGGCAAAATCCCCCAGACCTGATCCCAGGATGACGGCCACGTCGGGCACCACCGTCATCCGGCTCCGCAGGAACGCCGCGGCCTCCGCGCTCTTCTCAAACATCGTCATGCCGGCATCCTCACATCAACATCGACGCAATTGCGGCGTTGATCATCGTCGCCAGAAATCCACCCAGCAGGGCGCGGCCACCCAGTCGTGCGATATCCCCCCGGCGCGTGGGCGCCATGGCGCCGATGCCACCGAGCAGAATCCCGATCGACGCAAAGTTCGCAAACCCGGTCAACGCGTAGGTCGCGAGGATGTAACCTTCCGCGCTGAGCAGGCCTTGATACTGCGTGGTGAGTTTGACGTAGGCCACGAACTCGTTGGCCACCAGTTTTGTGCCCAGCAGGTCGGCCACGTAGGGCACGTCAGCCATCGGCACTCCCATCAGGATGGCGGCCGGCGCAAACACCTTGGCAAACACGGCGGAGAGTGTGAGCCCGGACCACATCGCGGACAATGCGTAGTCGAACATCGCGATAAACGCGAGGAAGGCGATGAGCATCGCGGCGACGTTGATCGCGAGCATGGTGCCGTCGGAGGCCCCGGCGGCAGCCGCGTCCACAACGTTCACATGGGTTTTCTCCACCTCGGTGCGAACGGTGCCGAGTGTTTCGGGCACTTCGGTTTCCGGCAGGAGGATCTTGGCGAGGTACAACCCGCACGGGGCGGCCATCACACTCGTGGTCAGGATCGCGACGGGGTCGGCCCCCAGCGAAATGTAGACGGCCATGACGCCGCCGGAAATGGTCGCCATGCCGCCGATCATCATGGCCAGCAGTTCCGACTGGGTCATCTTCGGCACGTAGGGTTTGACGATGATGGGGGCTTCGGTCTGGCCCATGAAGACATTGGCGGTGGCCGAGAGTGTCTCCGCGCCGCTGGTGCGCATCAAATACATCATGGCCTTCGCCATCAGGCGCACGATGAACTGGAGCACGCCGAAGTAGTAGAGGACCGTAAAAAACGACGAGACAAAAATGATCGTCGGCAGCGCAACAAACGCAAACACGAAGCCGCCGGGGAACACCTTCTCCATGACGACCTGATCCGCGAGTCCGCCGAAGACAAACTGCGAGCCGGCGTTGGTGAACTCAAGAAACCGTTTGACGACACCGGAGATCCACGCAAAGAGTTCGTAGCCGGGGCGCCAGCCACCAATCTCAAATTTCAGAATAAACAATGCAAAGGTCCACTGGAGGACCAGGCCCCACCCGACCGTTCGCCAGTTGACCGCGCGCAGGTTCGTGGAACACGCGGCGATGACCAGCAGGAACACACCGATCCCCAGCGCGCCGCGCATGGTGGTGGACAACATGTGGGCCCCGAGCACCACAGCGGTCCCGAGCACCACGGCCGCCGCGGCGACCATCAAACGAAGTCGCCGGTCGTTCGCGACCGGAAGTGCGGGCTGAGTGGCAGTGGTCATGCGGGGGTCTCCTGCGCGTGAATGGTTTCGAGAATGAGTGGTGCCGGCGTCGGGGCCGCGTCCGCGACCTCCACGGCAGCGGTCAGACGAGCACGCGCGGCGTCGAGCCGGTCCGTGTCGCGATAGATGACCCGCAGGACGGGGTCGCCTGCGCGCACCTCCGTGCCTTCGGGTGCCAGGACATCAATTCCCACGCCGGGGTCGATGACCGCCTCGACGTGATCACGACCCGCCCCGAGCACGACTGCCGCATGCCCGACCATACCCGCATGGATCCTCGAGACAAATCCGCTGCGTGGCGCGCGGATGAGGACCTCGCGATCGGCCAACGGCATCAACGACGGATCGTCGATCACGCGGGCATCACCACCCTGTGCGGTGATGATGGCGGCGAACTTCTCAAGCCCGCGGCCGCTGGTGAGCGCGGCACGCACCTGTGATTCCGCCTCGTCTGCCGGGGCGACACCCGCCATGACGAGCATGCGCGCCGCCAGATGGACGGACAACGACTCGAGGTCGGCGGGCCCTTCCCCCTTGAGCGTGGCAATGGACTCGGCGACTTCACTGGCGTTGCCCACCCGCAGCCCGAGCGGCGTATCCATGCGGGTGAGGAACGCTTCGGTCCGCACGCCGCTGCGCGCGGCGATGCCCACGAGCCATCGCGCCAGTTCGCGCGCGTCGTTGATGTCCGCCATGAAGCCGCCGGACCCCACCTTGACGTCCATCACCAGCGCGCCGATCCCTTCGGTCACCTTCTTCGACAGGATCGACGAGGCGATCAGGGGTTTGCTTTCGACGGTGGAGGTCGCGTCGCGCAAGGCATACAGCTTGCGATCGGCCGGCGCCACGTCCGCCGTCTGACGGATCAACACACAGCCGGTCTGGGCCAGCGCCTTGCGCATCGCCGACAGCGTGAGGTCGGTCCGGAATCCCGGGATGGCCGCAAGTTTATCGAGCGTCCCGCCGGTGTGGCCAAGGCCGCGCCCGGACATCATCGGCACAATCGCGCCGCACGCGGCGGCCAGGGGCGCCAGCACGAGCGACGTCTTGTCGCCGACCCCACCGGTGGAGTGTTTGTCCACGGCCACACTGCCCCGCGCCGACGTCAGCTCCGACCAGTCGAGCGCCAGGCCGGAATTGACCATGGATTGGGTCAGATCGGTGGCTTCGTCGAGCGTCATGCCCTTGAGGAAGATGGCCATCAGGAGCGCCGACACCTGATAGTCGGGCCACGTGCCGTCGGTGACGCCGGTCACAAACGCGTCGATGGCCTCGCGCGTCAACACCTGGCCGTCCCGCTTTGTGCGGATGATGTCGAGCGCACGCATGTCCGGCCAAGTATATTGGACTCCGTGACCGAGACAGCCCGCGTCCTGCTCACCGCCGTGATTCTGTCGGCCGCCGCGCTGAGCGTGTTCGCGTGGCGTGTGACCCGGACCGCCTCCGGGGCGCCAGACCGCCTGGTGGCGCAACTTCACCTCTCGCAGTGGGCCGCCCTGATTCTGGCGGTCCAGGGTGCGATCACCATGGGCCTGGCCATCAGCAGTGAGGGCGCGCCCGGGGCGTCCCTGGAACTGGCGATGGGGCTCGTGCCCGTGATCGCCGCCATTCTGGTGCTCCGCAGCGAACCCGCGCAGGCCCTGCAACTCGCCGCGTTTGCGCTCGGCCTTCACGCCGCCATGGCGTTTGCCCATCGCCCAGGCTGGCTGGCGGCTGACCTTGCACCCGCGTGGTTCTGGATCGGCCAGCTGACATACGACCTTTACATCGCGACCCTATGCTCGGTGAGCAGTCGGAAATAGCTAGAAGGATTCACCCAAATGTTCAGAAGACTTGTGGTCGCCGTCGCGCTCATCCTCGTCACCGCTCCGCTGGCCGCACAGCCGGCACCGCCGCGACTGGTGGTCCTGCTCGTGGTGGATCAGATGCGGACCGACTACATCCAGGCGTACGGTCATCAGTGGACGAAGGGACTCCGCCGCCTGCTGGACACCGGCGCCTCGTTCCCGCTGGCGGAATATCCGTACGCAGTGACCGTCACATGCGCGGGACATGCCACGATCAGCACCGGCACCATGCCGACGACTCACGGCATGGTGGGCAACGGCTGGCACGACCGGGAACTGCGCAAAAACGTGACGTGCACCGAAGATGCGACGGCCACCTCGGTCCCGTTCGGTGGTCGCGAGGGCGTGGAAAAACACAGCGCCACATACCTGCGCACCACCACCCTGTCTGACGAGATGCGCTTCCAGTCCACGCGTCCCCCGACCGTCGTGGGGTTGTCGCTCAAGGCGCGGACCGCGATCACGCTCGCCGGTCATGCCAGCCCGACCACCTACGCGGTCTGGGAAGAAGGCGACGGCACGTGGGCGACGTCCTCGGCCTACGCCGCAGCAGCGTCACCGGTGATTGACACGTGGGCCACGGCCAACCCCGTGCGCGCCCAGTACGGACAGGCCTGGGAGCGACTGCTTCCTGCATCCGCGTATCTGTTTGACGATGCGCAGCCCGGGGAACCGGCCATGCACCTGTTTCCGCACCAGTTCGCGAGCAAGTCCGGCGAGCCGGACAACGAGTTTGTGAAATTGTGGGAACGGTCACCACGCAGCGACGCCGCGTTGTCGAGCCTGGCGCAACACCTGGTGCGTGAACTGAAGATGGGCCAATCCACGACAGGCACCGACTATCTCGCGGTCGGTTTCTCCGCGCTCGATCTTGTGGGCCACCAGTTTGGTCCGCGCAGTCATGAGGTGCAGGACACCCTCGCGCGGCTCGACGTCAGCATCGGCGCGCTACTCGACACACTCGACGCGGTGGTCGGACGTGATCGGTACGTGGTGGCGCTCTCAGCGGACCACGGCGTCGCGCCAATGCCGGAGCAGGCGGCACAGTCGTTGCCCAGCGCGGGGCGGTATACCTACATGCAGGTGCGCAGCGCCATCGACGACACGCTCACACCCATCCTGGGCGAAGGTCCCCACGTGACCACGGTCTCCGGCGCCAATGTCTATCTGACCCCGGGCACGCTGGACGCCGTGATGCGGACGCCCGTCGCGCGCACGGCGGTGACAGCCGCGCTCCAAAAAATTCCAGGCGCGGGGCTGGTGTACTGGGCGGACGAACTGACCTCGACCGTGGCCACCACCGATACACTCCTGCAGGCGGCACGCCGCAGTTATGCGGCCGGACGCAGTGGGGACCTGATGGTCATGGCCGAGCCGTACTGGATCGCCCAGGCGACCGGCACCACCCACGGCGCGCCGTACGGCTACGACCGGCGAGTGCCGATCGTGTTCGCGGGCGCGGGCATTACCCCGGGGCGACACATGACCCCCGCGTCACCCGCCGATATCGCACCGACGCTGGCCCAGATTCTGGGCATCACCCTTCCGTACACGGACGGCAAGGTCCTTGAACAGATTGTGAAGTAACCGCCGGGCCAGTCCGGGATATCCTCCAGTGGCCAGCACCAAAGGAGGATCCGTGAGACGCGTCCATTTTCCACTTGCCGGTGCACTGGTGTGCGCCGCCATGGTTGCCGTTCAACTCACCGCGCGGGATCTGCCAGAACAGGCCCAGCCCGCTCAGGGCTCCCGCATCTTGCGGGCGACCGAGTTGTCCACGACCCCCACAGACTCTCACGCCGCGGCGCTGGCCACCCTGC
The DNA here is from genome assembly GCA_964423815.1 of uncultured Solibacteraceae bacterium. GTDB lineage: Bacteria > Acidobacteriota > Vicinamibacteria > Vicinamibacterales > SCN-69-37 > SYFT01. The sequence continues at coordinate 36,529 of CAYRGW010000027.1, forward strand.
GCGGATGGGATCAGTATGTGACGGCAATGGAGCGCGACGGCAGTCTCGGGCGCATCGAAATCACGAACGACGCCAGAGTGCCCGGGCGCACGCACGAGCGACTGGCCCAGCGCCATCGTGGGGTGCGCGTCTTCGGCGGTGAACTCACCCGCCAGCGCAACGGATTCGGCCAGACGATGTCGTTGTTCGGTACGGTCTACGACCAGCTGGCGGTCGATCCCGTGCCCGCCGTGAGCCGCACGCAGGCGCGCGAGGCCCTGTCGGCCACCGACGGCGGCGCGCTGATGGACCTTGGTCCGGGAGCGGAAGAATCCGATGTCGAGCTCGTCGTGCTTCCGACCGCAGGTGCTACGGGCACACTGACCTGGATGGGGCGCACGATGTCGCCGACCGATGGCCTGGTCTATCGCGTCTTTATTGACGCGCGCACGGGCGCGCAGGTCCATCGCTACATGGATACCTGGACGCAGCTGCCGGGTGCCGCGCGTATCGGCCTGGGTGTGGGTGTGTTTGGCGACCAGAAAAAAGTCTCCACACGTGCGGAGACCGGGCGTTTCACGACGGTGGATCTGTATCGGCCGGGTTCCAACCGCACCTACGACATGCTGGGCGATCCGGCACGCACCAACCGGATCTTCAACGGCCAGCAACCCGTGGCCGACGCCGACCTTGGCAGCGACACGGACAACAACTGGGACACGTCGGGCGGCCTCGTGGATGCCCACGTGTATGCGGGATTCACGTATGACTACTACTTCCGGAAGTTCGCTCGGCAGGGACTGAGCGGCACCAACGTCACCATTCGCAGCATCGTGAATCCGGCGCGTCCGGAGTTGCAGTCCACGCTCGGCGGGCAATACCCGCTCTTCTTCAACAATGCGGCGTATTACGGATCCGGCTACATTGCGTACGGCGTGGGGTCGATCAACGCCAACGGCACCACCACCAGCCGCAACTTCGCCACCGCCCTCGACATCGTCGCGCACGAACTGACGCATGGGGTGACCGGATACTCGTCACGCCTGATCTATCGCGACGAGTCGGGCGCACTCAACGAGGCGTTTTCCGACATCATGGGGATTTGTGTGGAGTTTGCGCATCAGCAACTCGGCAACGGTCCACGTCTGGCGGAGTGGAATGCGGGCGAGGACGTCTCCCCGTCAGGAACACCGTTCCGCAACTTCGTGACACCGACATCGCGCAATCACCCGGACCACTATGCGGTGCGGTACACCGGCAGCGGCGACAACGGTGGCGTACACATCAATTCGTCCATTGCGAATCACGCGTTTTATCTCGCGGTGATGGGCGGCACCAACCGTGTGTCCGGCCTGGCGGTCACGGGCGTCGGATTTGTGAACCTTGAACAGATGGAGCAGATCTTCTTCCGCGCTTTCACACAGATGTTGACGCCCTCGTCGAACTTCGCCGACGCCAGAGTCGCCACCATTCAGGCAGCGCGTGATCTCTACGGCGCCAACAGCGCGCCAGAGCGCGCCATCACCCAGGCCTGGACCGCAGTGGGGGTGGAATAATGCGGCGCGCGTCATTCGCCTCACTGCTCACCTGTGCGCTCGCCCTTTGGCCCTCGACCACACACGCGCAATCGGCGCCACCGCGCACGGTGCTGCTGGTCAACGGCTACGCCCGTGTCGTCGCGCCGGAATTCAAGGACCGCGTCGATCCGCTGATCACGTTCGAACGCGCGGCCATTGATGTCACCTACACGCCCTCGACGGCGTTCGGGGGCGGCGTCGGTCTCGCCCGCCGCCTCTCGTCCCGGTTCGGAGTGCTGGCCGAGGTGTCCTTCGGATCAACCAAGGCCTCGGCTGCCGCACGCGGCACACTGCCGCATCCGCTGTACTTCAATCGGTCGAGGGACCTGGAAGGCACCGATGACGTGACGGGATCACAGGTCATCGGTGACCTGATCGCCACGGGTTTCTGGCAGAAGGGCACACGCTGGACCATCCTGGCCGGCGTCGGGCCGTCATTTGTGCGCGTGTCGCAGAAGGTCGTGACCGGCGTGCTCGTGACCGAAACGTTCCCCTACGACACCGCGGAGGTCCGGGGACTGCAGACCGAGACGGCCTCGGGCAGCGGCATCGGCGTCACCGGCATGCTGGACGTGACGCGGTCGTTCGGTACACGCACCGGGCTCGCGGTGTTTGCGCGCTACACCGCGGCCAGCGTCGCCACCGGTGACGAGGACACGGCTGTGGACATCAACCCTGGCGGCTTGCGCGTCGGCCTGGGCCTACGGTTTCGCTGGTAGAAAGAACCCCCAGCTTTCCAGGCCGGGCGCGACCTGCTTGTGCGCAAGCGTCGTGTACCCGAAGTATTCGTAGAACGTCACGTTCCTCGCGACCTCCGTTGTCAGCGACACCCCTGACGATCCGGGATCGGCCGCGGCCATCGCCTCCACGGCCATCAGCAGCGGCCGCGCCATCCCCTGCCCCGCCCACTGACGACGGATGCCAAGCATGTTGAGGTGATGGTGCGGCGTCGGCTCAAGCACCGGCCAGGTGGCGGCGTAGTGTGTGTAGCGATCAAACGCCTCCTGACCCAACTCAGCCCACACCTGATCCACCCACGCGGCCAGATCCGCCGGGGGCTCGGGCTCGACCGGCAAGGTGAGGGCCGCGGCACCAACCAGTCGACCGGAGTCGTCACAGACGCCGAGCATCGGACCGCCGCGGCGCTGGCGACGGGTCACAAACAACTCGACGAGGCGACGGGTCCGCGCCGCCACGTCTCCGTCGGGCCCCAGCACAAAACGCATCAGGGGATAGTCGTCAAAGGCATCCGCCATGACGTCAATGACGGCGGGCAAATCCTCATCTGCGAGCACACGAACTGTCGGGGCCATGGCGGTATCATCGCCCATGGCCGTCACGCCATTCACGCGTAAAGTGCTCCACGTGTTGCGCCGGATTCCTCCCGGCCGCGTCGCCACGTACGGGGACGTCGCGCTGATGGCGGGCCGGCCGGGCGCCGCCAGGGCCGTGGGCCAGATCATGCGCCGCGCGGATGAGCCGGGTTTGCCGTATCACCGGGTCGTCGCCGCGGGGGGGCGGCTCGGCGGGTTTGGTCGTTCGCCGCAGCTCAAAGCCCAGTTATTGACGGCAGAGGGCCACACGGTGCGCCGGGGACGCCTCGTGGGGTTCAGCAAAACGCGCTGGATTTAGGTGAACCCCCGAGTGTGCAGGACCGTCTTGTCACGTGAAAGCAACGTTGCCACCCCATGCCCCCGTCTAACCCTGTGAACGTGTACGGATCGCCCCATCCCGATATGGCTCTGGCCGATCGGTGCCGGGCTGGCGATCCGGCCGCGTTTGAAGAGTTGTACCGGGTGCACTCGCCGCGGCTGTTTGGTCTCGCGAGTCGTATGGTCGGTCGCACGGATGCGGAAGACCTGCTTCAGGAAATCTTCCTGACGGCCTACCGCAAGTTGGGGTTGTACAAGGGGGAATCCTCGCTGGGGACCTGGCTGTTTCGTCTGGCCACGAACCTGTGCCTGGACTTTCTGCGGAGCCGGGCCAACCGCTCGGCGCAGGTCACCGACTCCTACGATGCCGAGGATGCGACGCCGCCACCCGGGGGTCGCGGTCCCATCCTTGGTGTGGTCGACCGGCTCGACCTGGAACGTGCGGTGGCCGAGTTGCCGGACGGATGCCGCGAGGTTTTTGTCTTGTACGATGTGGAAGGATTTGAACACCGTGAGGTTGGTGCCATGCTGGGAATTTCGGACGGCACATCCAAGTCGCAACTGCACAAGGCCCGTCTCCGTCTGCGTGAATCCCTGCGAGGAGGCCGACGATGACGTGTCGTGAGGCGTCAGCGGCCCTCAGTGACTATCTGGACCGTGCGCTCGAAGCGGAAACCCGCGCGCGCGTCGCGACCCATCTGGACCAGTGCGAGTCGTGTCGTGCGCTGCTGACCGATCTCGATTCCATCCGCAGCACCGCGCGGACACTGGGTCCGATCACACCACCGGCACATCTGTGGCTCGAAATCGCGGGACAGATCCGGCTGGAAGGGCCCGTCGCTGTGGCGCCCCCGGCGCCCCCGGCGCGGCGTCCCATTCTCTCGCGGCCGGAGACGTGGCAGTGGCTCGGTCTGGCGGCCGCGTTGCTGATCGTCACGGCGGGTGTGTACGTCGTGGCGCGCCCCGATCCACCCACGGGATCAACCGTCGTCGCGAGTGCGGACGGCAACGCTACGGAGACTCCCACCGTCGAAACCGTAGAAGACACGTTGCGGCGCGCGGAGGCGGAATACGAAAAGGCCATCGCGCAACTTGAACAGATTCTGAAGAATGGTGACCCGGCCATTTCGGCCAGTGCCATCGCCACGCTGCAACGGAGCTTCACGACGATCGACTCGGCCATTACGGAGAGTCGCGCGGCGTTGACGGGTAATCCCGAGAGTCAGCCGGCACGCACGAGCCTGTTTGACGCCCTCGGGTCCAAAGTGACGTTGCTGCAGCGCACGGTCGTACTCATGAACGAGATGCGACAAGGTGACGCGGGCGGCGCGGCCGAAGCTGCCGCAGGCGGCGGGCCGACAAAGGTTTCGTAACACCAGAGAGGACGTTTTATGCGCGCAACAACATTTCTGATCGCACTGGCGCTTGTGAGCGCCGTCGCCACACCCGCCACCGCCCAATCCGTGGACGTCCGTGTGAAGGTCGATACCCAGGCGATCCGCGAGGTCACGGCTGAGATTCGTGAGGCGCTCCGCGAGGCGTTTGGCCCCGAGGGCCGACGCGAGATGCAGCGGGAGATCACCAGCGCTTCGCGCGAGATCGCCGACGTGATTGAACATCTGTCACGCAGCCCATGGGTCGGATTCGAAGACTTTGATTTCGGCGACTTCGTCGAGTTCGGCAACGGCGGCAGCAGCCGCGGAGCCCGGCAGCGCAATTTCCCCGCATCACAGACCGACAAGGAAACCCGCACGTTTGCCATTGGCGCCAACGGTGAGTTTGACGTCGACAACCTCTCCGGGGACATCCGGATTGTGCCCGGATCGGGCCGCGACCTGACGATTCAGATTTCGCGCGTCTCCCGCGGGCGCACCGAGGCCGACGCCAAGGCCGGCCTCGCCCGTGTTCGTGTGGAAACCACACATCGTGGCGACCGTGCCACCGCGCGCACCGTGTATCCCAACGAACGCCAGTCCACCTACAGCGTCTCGGTCGACTACGTGGTCACCGCGCCCGCGGGCACACGCATTACCGCCAAGACCGTGTCCGGGGACCTGACGATCGGGGCCTTGACGGGCGAAGTCACGCTCAACAGCGTCAGCGGTGATGTCCAGGTCACAGGCGCCACACGCGTGCTGCACGCCAAGACCGTGTCGGGGGACGTGACCCTCACCGATTGTGGTGCCGAGGGCCTGCTGGAGGCCTCGACCATGAGCGGGGATGTGACGGGCACCAACATCAAGGCGCGCCGTGTGGAACTGCACAGCATCGCCGGCACGGTCACGGGACGGAATGTGTCCGCGCAGGACGTGAAGCTCAACTCCATGTCTGATGATGTGGTGTTTGAGGGAGACCTGGCGGCTGGTGGGCGCTACGAGTTCACGAGCCACTCGGGCGCGGTGCGCCTGGCCTTCGACGGACGGACCGGCTTTACGTTCGAAGCAAGCACGTTCTCGGGGACGGTCCGCTCTGACCTGCCACTCCAGGTCAAGAACCTCGGCAGTGGGGCGGGGTCGCGCCGCATCAACCGGGACGTGCGCGGCACGTTCGGCGACGGCAGCGCCACGGTCACCGCCAAGAGCTTCAGCGGCAGCGTGATCGTGACGAAGCGGTAAGGAAGGCGGTCTTCGTAGGGCGGTGGCTTTAGCCACGCCACGGCGGGTCTTCGTAGGGCGGTGGCTTTAGCCACGCCACGGCGGCGGTAAGGAAGGCGCGCTTCAAGTTCAGCGCGCCCTACTTACGGCTCCTTCGCTCTAGCTCCCGACGACGAGGTGAATCAGGTAGTGACTGCCGCCGCGGTTGGCCCAGACGCGCAGGTATTCGCCGCCCCTGAGCAGTTCGACCTTGGCACCACCGGCAGCCGGCGCCGTGCCCTTGATCACCTGCTTCACTTCGGCGGACGGCACCACTGACGCGAGTTCGCGCCCTTTGACTTCGCCGCCCTGCACAAACTCGATCCACTTCACATTGTCACTGGCCTGCCCCACCGGGGTCGTCACGGCGTCGGCAGACACCCTGAGGCTGTAGCTGCCGGCCGGCAGCGCCTTGCCGTCCGCCATGACGCCTCGCGACAGCCGCACCGTCCCGAGGGTGGTCGCAGACTGCGCCGCCACTCCGGTCTGCATCAAGACCATTACGGCTACTGCCCCTGCCAACATCGGAAAAATCGCTCTGCGTGTCATCGTCAATGCCTCCAGGTCGTCATTATCGGTCGAGCGGTGGCCCGCCTTCAATACTTTACGCAGCCTTCAAGACCAGGCCGCGCTACTTCTTCTAGATGGCCATCAGGTCGAACTGTTCGTGATGTAACTGCTCATCCGACCGTACGGTCACTGACCGTCCCACCGTGGCTTCGAGTTCCTTGAATACATTGCGGCCCTCTTCCTTGAGGGCGCGCGCCACTTCGGGATTCACGCGCAGGACCAGCGAATAACCGTCCAGATCCGCGGCAACCTTCTTCACCTCAGTGAGAATGTCGTAACAGATCGTCGGACTGGCCTTGATCGTGCCCGTCCCCGAACAGTAGGGACACGGCTCGGTGAGCAACCGTTCGAGACTGCTCTTCACCCGTTTGCGAGTGACAATCACCAGGCCGAAGTCATTGACCTGCACGGCCTTGGACGGCGCGCGATCGCGCCGCATCTCCTGCTCCATCGCCGCGAAGACCTTCTGCCGGTTCTTCTTGTCTTCCATGTCGATGAAGTCGAGCACGATGATGCCGCCCAGGTCGCGCAGCCGCATCTGCCGCGAAATTTCCTTCGCCGCCTCCAGGTTGGTCTTGACGATCGTGTCTTCCAGGCGCCCAGCCGTTTTTTTGCCGACGTAGCGCCCGGTGTTGACGTCAATGGCCACCAGCGCTTCGGTCTGGTTGATGACGATGTAGCCGCCGGACTTGAGCCAGACCTTGCTGCG
>CAYRGW010000028.1:0-20806 GCA_964423815.1 uncultured Solibacteraceae bacterium
CTGCGGCTCCGGCACGGGGGGCGGCGTGGTCTCGGCCGGCGGCGTGGGAGGGGCACTGGTTGTGGGCGGCGGTGTGCCACCCGCGCCCGCGAGGAGGTCGTGATAACCGAGCTCCGGCGCCGGTTGCGCCGTCGGCTCTTCGGGCACCACGGTCTCGGTGTCGGCGGACGCCGACATCGGCGCCTCCGACATGTCGCCACGCACACCTTTGCCCACCGCGACGCCAAGCAGGAACGTCACGACGGCCAGAGCCACCAGGGAAATGAACAAAAAGGCCAGCTGTTTCCCGCTCAGCTGGATCTCATGGAACTCGCGATCAGTCATGATGACCACTCGATCTTACACCCTGAGTCCCGCCGATGCGGGCGAGAAGCTCACGCGCCGGGGCCGACTGTGGGTCGAGCGCAACGGCCCGCCTGGCCTCGGCAATCGCGAGCGTCGTCTCCCCGTGTTCATGGAGGGCTTCGGCGAGCCGCATCCGCGCGGCCACTGATTCACGCGACCACACCGCAATACGGAACGCGTTGATCGCCTCGGCCAGTCGGCCCGCCCTCCGGTAGATCTGCCCCAGCAGCAGATGGGGTTCGTCATCGTACGGGCGCAGATAAATGGCGCGCCGCAGCTCATTGGTGGCGCCGCGGTCGTCCTCCTGCTCAAAGAGTCGGCGGCCTCGCGCGAGATGGAACGCGGCCAGTTCCTGTTGCTCCCGCTGGGCGGGATTGGCGATCGCCGCCGCCACGTTGGCCACCGCCCTCGTCTCCAGACGACTGGTCAGCCGCTCGAGACCCGGCGCGACACGATCGGCGAGTGTCAGCGCTTCGGCATCAAGACTGGTCCCCAGCTGACGCGCCAACTCGAGTTCCCGCTGCGCCTCCACCCGTTTGCCGGCGGCCATCAACATCTGACTCATGACGAGGTGGGCATCACCATCGGCCGGATCAAAACGGACCACCTCACGCAACCAGTACAACGCGGCGTCCGTGTTCTTGATCCGCGCATAGGCGTAGCCGAGGTTGAACAGGAACTCGGTCTGGTCCGGCGCCTCATCCACAGCGCGGGTGAAGAAGTAGGTCGGCACCCCGGTCTGCGGTGTGCTGCCACGCCGCACCTGAATCACACCGATCGCGTTGGACAACACCGGTGACGGTTGTTCCCCATGCAACGCCTGCAGCCCCTGATACGCCTCATCGAACCGCTGCAGTTCGATCAACGACAACGCCGCCGCATACCGTGCCTGTCGATCGAGCCTGGCCTCACGGCTGACACTCGTCGCCGCCGCCAATGCCTTGTCATGCGCGCCCTGCGACGCATAAAACTCCCAGACGGCCAGCAGCACCCGATCGTCGTCGGGGGCCTGCTGTCGGGCGGCGTCAAGAAAACGCTCCTGCACCGCAGGTGTGGTCGCGACCAGGCCCTTGACGTAGTTCTCAAACGCGCCGAGCGGGAGACGACGGTCGACGTGACGTGCCTGGCCGGTCACCTGTGGCGCCAATTGCGACGCGATGCGTTCGACCACGCCGTAAATATCGGTCTGTGTGCCGTCAGCCTGCGCGTGCGCACGTTCCCGGGCCGTTTCCAGACTGATGGTGCGGGCCGTGATGGTCAACCGCGTGCCGAGGCGGATTTCGCCCACCACCAGCTCCGTGGCACCGACCAGTTCCCCCACCCGAATCATGGTCGCCCTGGTGAGAGGTGCCGTCACCGGCAACTGCAGGGACGCAAACGCCGCGACACGTTCCGATCGGGAAAACACCGCGATGTCGCGCGCGTCGAGTTCTTCGGCAATCAGCAGAGCGGCGGCTTCACCGAGCCAGAACCCGGCGCCTTGCCCGCCGGGCACATCGCCGTCCACCACGACGGCAAACGGCAACACCAGCGGGCGCTCCACCACGACCGACTGCGCGGCCGCCGGCAGACTTGTCGCCAGGATCAGGCCGACGACACCGCAAAGGTTCCAACGCATGCACTTCTTCCTTCCAGAGGACCATCGGCGCCGGCGCGTGCACGGCACCGCTCCATCTGTCCTGACACCACGAGGCCGGCCGACGTAAACATCGCCACGGCCATCGCAGCGTAAAACCCACACAACGGGGACGCCGGCATTTCGCGCGCCCCACAAAACACCGACTCTCCAACTTCGAGCGTCACCACACCGCGCGTCACGCGCGTCTTCGCGAGGGTCGCCGGACAGGTATCGGCCATCACCACCCTCAGGCGGCGACAGACGGCTCTGATGCGCCACCATCGCGGCAGGCGCGGCACCCACGTGTGTGTCCAGCCGCCCGCGTCGTTCCACGTCCACTGGGCGACCAGGCGACCGGCCGATTCCACGACGCGGTCGTAGGCCGGCCCCTCCGTCCGGAGGAACCCGAGCACGGCGGTCATGGGCGCCTTTCCCAACGTGCCATCACGGCGACCATCCGGCCCCAGCCAGTGGTCATAAAACTCCGTCCGAGCCGGCAACTCTTCAGCAATCGCTTGTTGCAGAGCGGCCACGAGCACCCGCCCCACCCTCACATCCCGTGTCATGATGCTCCGCGCATGTCAGACCAGACGATCGCCGGCGCCATTCTGGCCGGAGGTCAGGCCCGCCGGTTCGGCGGCCTGGACAAGAGCCGTCTTACAGGCTCCGATGGTCGGCCCATCATCGTACGTCAGCTCGAGCTGCTGCAACGGGTGGCGGGGTACCTGTGTATCGTCACGACGGTGGCGGACCGCCAGTCCCGCCCGGATCGATTTCTCGACCTCCACGTCCCCGTCACCACCGATGTCATTCCGGACGCCGGGGCCCTCGGGGGCATCCATGCGGCACTCTGCCAGGCGGCTGCCGCCTCCCCGACCATCGACCGGGTGCTGGTCGTGGCGTGTGACCTGCCCAACCTGACGGTGGAACTGCTCACAGCCCTGTCCGATCTGGCGCGTGAGGGAGACGGCGCGTGGATTCGCAGCCATCGCGGACCTGAACCCCTCATCGCCTGCTACCGCGTGCACGGCCTGCCCCACATCACCGCGGCATTGGAGGCCGGCGAACGGCGGGCCCACGCACTGGGCGAACTTCTGACGCTGGGGGAGTTGGGCCCGGACGCCCTCGCGGCCTTCGGCGACCCCGACACACTGACAGCCAACGTGAACACACCTGAGGAGTGGCGCCGGGTACAATAAACGGCTACATGATTCTGCCCGTTCACGCCCTTGTCCGTCAGCGCCTCCAGACGACGCTCCAGCAGACGTTTCAGCTTGACGCGTCCGCCCTCCCCACCATCGTCATTGAAACACCCCCGCGGCGCGCGCTGGGCGATCTGGCGGTGCCGGTGGCGTTTGAACTCGCCCGCTCGTTGCGCAAGGCGCCACGCGCCATCGCGCAGCAACTGGCCGAGGCCCTGGGCCCGATCGACGGCGTCAGCCGCGTGGAGGCCGCGCCAAACGGCTACCTGAACTTTTTCCTGGACCGCCGCGCGTTTCTGCTCGCGCGCCTGCAGGACGATGTGACGTTGCGGCCGGCGCTGGCGGGTGGCAAGGTGATCGTCGAACACACGGCCATCAATCCGAACAAGGCGGCGCACATCGGCCACCTTCGCAACTCGGCGCTCGGCGACACGCTCGTCCGGCTGCTGCGATTCCAGGGCCGGCCCGTTGAGGTGCAGAACTATATCGACGACACCGGCGTGCAGGTGGCCGACGTCGTGGTGGGGTTCACCAAACTCGAGGGCAAGACCCTCGCGGATGTGACCGCGATGGTCAACGACCCCGCGATCCGCTTCGACTACTACTGCTGGGATCTCTACGCGCGCGTCACCGAGTGGTACGAGGCCGACAAGGCGCGCTTGCAGGTGCGCGCCGACACAATGCACGCCGTCGAAGAGGGCGGCAATCCCACCGCCGAGATGGGTGCCCTGATCGCCGACCGCATCGTCCGCTGCCATCTGAAGACGATGGCGCGCATGAATGTGGACTATGACCTCCTCACGTGGGAGGGCGACATTCTGCGGCTGCAGTTCTGGGCGAAGGCGTTTGAGGAACTCAAGGCACTGGGCGCCGTGTATCTGCAGACGGAAGGCAAACTCGCCGGCTGCTGGGTCATGAAGATCGACGAACACGTTGGCGACGTTGCCGACGACCCGGCTGGTGACGACGCTGTCGAGGCTGAAGAAGAAACCCAGCGCGAAAAAGTCATCGTGCGATCCAACGGGACCGTCACCTACGTCGGCAAGGACATCGCGAACCAGTTCTGGAAGTTCGGGCTGCTGGGGCGCGACTTCCACTACCGCGTGTTTGATGACCGCGCCGGCCGTCCGTTGTGGGCGACCACGTCAACGACCGGGCTTGACGGCGGGCAGTCGCCGAGTTTTGGCAAGGCGACAGCCGTGTATAACGTCATCGACTCGCGTCAGGCGTATCTGCAGCAACTGTTGAAGCAGTCGCTGGCGGAAATGGGCTTCCCCGAGCAGGCGGCCAACTCGACCCATTTTGCGTACGAGATGGTCGCGTTGTCACACGCGACCGCGCGTGAGCTCGGGTACGCCGATACCGAAGGCTCCGGCAAACCGTTTGTCGAGGTCTCCGGGCGCAAGGGACTCGGCGTGAAGGCGGATGACCTGCTGGATCGACTCATTGCCACCGCGTCGGAAGAGGTGCGATCACGACAGCCTGACCTGCCGACGGACGTGATTCACGCCACTGCGAGTCGCATCGCCGTGGCGGCGGTTCGGTATTTCCTGGTGAAGTTCTCCAAGGGCAAGGTCATTGCCTTTGACATCAGTGAAGCGCTGAGTTTTGAAGGCGAAACGGGGCCGTATCTGCAGTACGCGATCGTGCGCGCGCGCAAGATTCTCGCGAAGCTGCAGGAGCGTGACCAGGTGACGGGTGACTCGTTGCCGTCGCGTGTCTCGGCCCTGTCGGCAGCCCCGCTGGAGGCCGGCGACGAAGGCGACGAACTGTGGGGGCTGGTGCTTGAGGCCGCGCGGCTGGATGAACTCGTCGACTCGGCGATCCGGTCGCTCGAAATTTCCCACGTCGCGAAGTTTGCGTTTGGCCTCGCGCAGTCGTTCAACGCGTTTTATCACCGGCAGCCGATTCTCAAAGAGGAGCGTGAAGACGTGCGTCTCTGGCGCGCGGCCGCGGTGCTCTACTGCGCGACGCAGCTGACACGGACGCTGAACCTCATGGGCTGTGACGTGCCGGAGCGCATGTGATGGTCCAGGGTCCAACAGGGTCCATGGTGCAGGGTCCGGTGATCGGGGTGGCGTTTCCCCGGGAGGATTACGTGGCGGCGCTGACGCAGGCGGGGGCCCAGGTGCGAGTGCTGACGCCGGGCGTCGACCTGCTGCCGTCGGTCCTTGATGAACTGGACGGGGTGCTGCTGACCGGCGGGCCCGATGTGCGTCCAGATCACTACGGCGCGACAACGACACATCCAACCGTCGAGGTTGACGAGGTGCGTGATGGTTACGAGCTGCCACTGGCGAAGGCGGCCCTCGAGGCGCGGCTGCCACTGCTCGCCATCTGCCGAGGTGTCCAGGTGCTGAATGTGGCGGCCGGTGGCACGTTGGTCCAGGACCTGCCCTCGCAGCGGCCGAGTGCGATCAACCACTCGCTCGTGGATCCACGGACAGCCATCGCGCACACGGTGCACCTCACGCCGGGGTCACAGCTGGCGTCGGTCATGGCCGCCCACGTGGGCGCCGGCGGAGACATGCCCGTCAACAGCCGCCATCACCAGGCGATCGACCGCGTCGCCCGCGGGTTTACGGTGGCCGCCGCCGCGCCCGACGGCACAATTGAAGCGATCGAAGCCGCCGCCGGCACCGAATCAGGCTTCTGCATCGGCGTCCAATGGCACCCGGAGAACTTCTACCGCACGGGTGAATCAGCCGGCCTGTTCAACGCGTTCGTGAAGGCGGCTACTTCGTGAAGTAGGGCGCCCCGGCGCGGCTGAAGCCGACGCCCTACAAAAGACACCGACCGGCGGTCACCCGACCACGCGATCAAAAATCGCCACACACTCGACGTGCGGGGTGTCGGGGAACATGTCGAGGGCTTCGACCGATGTGAGGTGATAACCGCCCGCGAGCAACCGGTTGGCATCACGCGCCAGCGTGGGCACGTCGCACGAGACATACACGATGCGCGCGGTCTGCCACGTGAGCAGCCCCGCGACGACCTCAGGCGACAGCCCGGTGCGCGGCGGATCCACGATCACGACATCAGGCTGGACATGCGGCGGTGCCGCCACGGCCGACTCCACGCTGACGGGCCGTGTGCCGAGACGTTCTTCATACGGCACCGCATTGGAGGCCAGGTCGCCTGCGCTGGTGGGATCCCCCTCAATCGCCAGCCCTGACTGTCCACGCGCCGCGAGGGACACAGCAAACAATCCGACGCCCGCGTAGAGATCCACAAACCGGCCCTCGGCGGCGGCCAGCACCCGATCCAGCAACGCGCCGACAAGAAAACGATTGCCCTGAAAAAACGACGCGCCTCGACGCGTCCAGGTCACCGCCGGTCGCGCCGCGGCAGCCTCCCCGGGCAGGGTGGCGCTGTGATCCACCAACTGGTCGACGCCGGCGGCGAGAAACTCGCCCTTCTTCGCCTGCACGACGATGCCCGTGATGCCGTCAGGCAGGGTGATCCCCATGAAGGGATCCAGGCGTGCCTTGTCATGGACCGCGCAGGTCATCACGCGACTGGTGCCGTCGGTCGTTTCAGACACCAGAATTGATGTGCACACCTGCAGACTCGTCCCCAGCACGCTGTGCAGCCGTTCAACAGCCGCCATCGTCCCGGCGCTGAGTTGGCCCGTGGGGCCGGCCGCACACACGGTGTGTGACCCTTCGCGATAAAACCCCAGCGCATTTTTGTCGACGTGCAGCCGTGCGCGCAGGCGATACCCGGTGTCGGGTGACGGCACCATGGTCACGGGATGCTCAAGCGGTCGTTTGGCAATACGACGGAACGCGTCAGCAATGATCTCCGCTTTGAGCGACAACTGCCGCTCGTAGCGGATATGGGCAAACGTACGGCCCCCACACAGCGGGTCGGACGTGACCTCGCGCCGATCGGGACTGGCAGTCAGCACCTCGCGCACCTGCGCCCACGATACGTCGCCGCGCTTCCGGGTGATGACCGCGCGGACACGTTCACCCGGCAGGGCGCCGGCCACAAACACGACACGCCCCTCGTGGCGCGCCAACATGTCGCCGCCGGGTACGGGTCGTTCGATGTCGAGTTCGATCATGTAATGCCTGCCAGTTCCGGTAACCCAAAATATCCACGGACGCCGCGGTCCATCGTGACCGCGATCGCCTGATTCCACGCGTCGGTCGAGAGCCGCCCGCGGAACGGTTCGAGGTCGCGCTCGGCGTCCTGTCGAATTGGCGTCAGCGCCTCGGGGGTCATCGCCCGACGTGCCGCCGCCATGAGGGCCTTGTCCAGATCCGGCAGCGGCGCCAGATGGCCCTCACGCGCGGCCCCGCGGCTGCCCTTCACGGCGTCCCTGATGATCATGACCTGTTCGAGCACACGATTCACTTCATCCCGGAGGATGTCCGGCAGCTCCAGCCGGCCCGCCGTCGACATCAGACGCTCAACAGCACGATCCAGATCCCGTGTGGTCACACGTCGCGCCGATCCACTTCCGCGGTCGGCCTGTGTGTCCTCGGACGCTCCACTCACCTCTGGCGCAGCCGTCGCGCCGACGCCGATGGCGCGGCGCCACGCCTCGTAGACCTCGCGCACGTCGGCCTCACAAAATTCGATGCGCAGCGGTCGTCTCGCCGCGCCGGCCTTGTGGCGCTCGGCCTTCTGCTCGATCCCGCGAAACACCGCGGAGATCGGCACGCCCTCCTCCGCCCACTGCCGCACCAGCATGAAACCTGGGCCGACAATCCGGACGAGGTGGCCGCCATTGACACGGGTCAGATGGGCCTCCACCTGCCGACAGTAGTCGCCGATGTCATTCACGCGTCAACATCTCCCACACCACTTCTCCAGAGACAAGACGGGTCTCGGTCTCGGTCCCGGCCCGGCGCACGCGCAACGCGCCGTCGGGATCAAGCCCCAGCGTGGTGCCGCGGTGTTCGCCCTCATGGTCGCGCCACCGGACCGGCGCGCGGTCAAGCCCGGCGTGCGCCAGCGCGCGCCACTCATCGAGCACCGCAGCGGCCTGGCCAGACCGTAACCGACCGACGTGGTGATCCAGTTCCCCCAATGCGGCGGCGACAATCGTCGCGCGCGACAGGTCCTGACCACATTCCTCGGCGACCGATGTTGCGCGATCGGCGATGTCGGCCGGATACGCGGAGCGCTGCAGGTTCATGCCCATGCCGACCACCACCGCGTCGGGCACCGTCCCGGTTGTGCCCAGGCCGGCCGCCTCACACAGGATGCCGGCGAGTTTGCGCCAGGGACGTCCAATGACCAAATCATTCGGCCACTTGAGTTCGACCGGCAGTCCCGAGACGGTTCTCAGCGCGGTCGCCAGCGCCACACCTGACGTCAGGGTCAGGAGCGGCGCGTACGGCGTCAACCCCTCGGTCCTCACCACCACCGACAGATACATGCCGGCGCCCGGCGGTGACCACCATGTGCGACCGAATCGACCGCGCCCGGCTTCCTGCAGGTCCGCCAGCACTGCGGTGCCGTTCGGCGCGCCCGAGGCCGCCAATGCCAGCGCCAGATCGTTGGTCGACGCGACACGTTCGTAAAAATAAAACGGCGCGGACCGCGCCGCCAGGGCGTCGATCAGTTCCGGTGGACACCCGTCGGGTGGTGGGATCGCCGTCACGTCAGTGCGTCTCGATTTCGAGGCTGATGTCGGCCGCACCGGACGAGTGGGTCAGGGCGCCCACCGACACAAAATCCGCGCCGAGTTCCGCCAGTGCGGGGATCCGATCGAGGGTGACCCCGCCGGAAATCTCGACTTTCGCCCGACCGGCGATTCGACCAATCGCGTCACGCATCTGCACCAGATCAAGGTTGTCGAGCATGATGATGTCCGCACCGGCGTTGATCGCGTCATCCACTTCCGCCAACGACTGTGTCTCGACCTCGATGGGCATCGTGAGGCCGCGCGCGGCCAGATCCTCGCGCATCCGCGCGACCGCCTGATGAATGGACCCGGCCACACGAATGTGGTTGTCCTTGATCAACACGCCGTCAAAGAGGCCGAAGCGATGGTTTGTGCCGCCGCCGCACCGCACCGCATATTTTTCGAGACCACGCATCGTCGGCAATGTCTTGCGTGTGTCCAGAATGGTGAGGCGGCCGCCTGTCGCGTCCACAAACCTGCGCGTCATCGTGGCCACACCCGTCAGGTGCTGCAACAGGTTCAACAATGTCCGCTCGGCGCCCAGCAGCGACGCCGCGGGTCCCTCGAGCGTGGCCAGAATCTGCCCCGCCTCGAGCCGGTCGCCATCCGCACACTCGGCCCGCCACACGATCTGCGGATCAACCTGGCGACACACGTCTTCCGCGACGGGCAGACCAGCGACGACACACGACGATTTTGCGAGGAGCACAGCCGTCGCGCGCACCGAAGACGGCACGATGGCCCTGGTGGTGATGTCACCGGCACCGAGGTCTTCCGCCAGCGCCCGCGCGACGAGATCGCGGTAGTCGGCCGGGTCAGGCAACGGGCTCGACATCAGCCGCCAGCTGCGCCGCAGCATCAACCGTCAACACCGCATCGGTGAACTCACCGATATTGCAGCAGGCCAGCACGTCCCGCCGGACGGTGGTCCACTGCGCCAGCTGGCTGTCGGTCATCGACAACGACACCACCTTGATGGGGGTCGAGAATGGCAGTTTCTTCGACGAGCGCGCAAACCGCAGCGCCGCGAGAATCTCCGACGTGCTCTGGTAGAGCCGACCGTCTGTCGATGCGATCGACACGCCGTCGATCTCCGACGAGGTTGGCCACGCGGCCACATGGATCGATCCCGACTGCCAGGTGGACCAGACTTCTTCGGTCACAAACGGCAGGAACGGCGCAAACAGTCGCAGCTGAATCGACAAGGCCAGACGCGATGCCGCAATCGCCGACGCCGCCCCGGCGTCATCACTCATGCGACGACGTTTGACCATCTCGACGTAGTCGTCACAGAACGACCAGAAGAACGTTTCCGCAGTCCGCAGCGCCGAGGCATAGTCAAACGCCTCCAGCGACTTCGTCACGTCCGCCACAACCTGCCGGAGCGCGGCCAGCATCGAGAGATCGTATTGTTCGGTGATCGGCCCGACGGGCGCGTCTTTCATCAAGACGAACTTCGACGCATTGAGCAGTTTGATGGCGAGCCGCCGGCCGACCTTCATCTGCCCGGGTTCAAACGCCGTGTCCACGCCGGGCCCGCCCTTGGCCGCCCAGTACCGCACGGCATCCGATCCATGTTCCTCAAGCAGCGCCATCGGCGTGACGACGTTGCCCTTGGACTTGGACATCTTCTTGCGATCGGGATCAAGCACCCAGCCGGAAATGGCCGTATCGGTCCAGGGCAAGGTGTCGGTCTCGAGATGGGCACGCAAGACGGTGGAGAACAACCACGTGCGGATGATGTCGTGCGCCTGTGGGCGCAGGTGCATCGGATACGTGCGTGCGAACAGATCCGGATCCCGTTCCCAGCCGCACACGATGAACGGCGTCAGCGACGACGTCGCCCACGTGTCCATGACGTCGGGATCACCGATAAATCCTCCCGGCATGCCACGCTGTGCGGCGGTGTACCCGTCGGGCACATCGGTGGAAGGGTCCATGGGCAGCTGCGATTCAGCCGGCACCAGTCTCGCGTCAAAATCCGTCGTGCCGTCTTCACGGACGCGATACCACACAGGGAACGGCACGCCGAAAAACCGCTGCCGGCTCACGCACCAGTCGCCGTTCAGTCCGTTCACCCAGTTGTCGAACCGCGCGCGCATGTATTCGGGATGCCACTGCAACGTGCGACCACGCTCCAGCAACGCCGCCCGTTCGGTCATCGTCTGGATGAACCACTGCCGCGAGGTGACAATTTCGAGCGGCCGATCGCCCTTCTCGAAAAATTTGACGTTGTGGGTGATCGGTCGCGGATCACCAAGCAGGTCACCCGACTCGCGCAGCAACTCGACGATGCGTGCACGCGCCTTGACGGCCGACAATCCCGCGAGTTGGTCGTAGTGGGTCTGTGCGCGGGCGGAGTCAGACGATTCCCACCCGGGCGCGCCCCAGGTCACAGGTTTGAACGCGCCATTGGCTTGAATCACCGCGCGCACCGGTAACGACAGTTCGCGCCACCAGACCACGTCGGTGACATCACCAAACGTACAAATCATCGCGACCCCGGTGCCCTTTTCGGGATCCGCCAACGCATGCGCGCGGATCGGGACCGGCACGCCGAACAACGGCGACGTCACCGTCGTCCCGAACAACGGCTGATACCGCGGGTCATCGGGGTGTGCGACAAGCGCCACACACGCGGGAATCAGTTCGGGTCGCGTCGTATCAATCTCAATCACGCCGCCATCAGGCCGTGCGAATTTGATCTTGTGGTACGCGCCGGGCATTTCGCGATCTTCAAGTTCCGCCTGCGCCACGGCCGTGCGGAAATCCACATCCCACAACGTCGGCGCTTCAAGTTGATACGCCTGACCGCGGTTGAGGAGGCGCAGGAACGCCAGCTGCGACACACGCTGCGCGTCGCGACCGATGGTGGCGTAGGTCATCGACCAGTCGACCGACAAGCCGAGCTGTCGCCACAACCCTTCAAAGACCACCTCGTCGTCTTTGGTCAGCGTGTCGCAGAGCTCGACGAAATTCGGGCGTGAGATGCTGATTGGCTGTTTGCCTGGAGACGCCGGCGGCGTAAACGCCGGATCGTACGGCAGTGACGGATCACACCGCACGCCAAAGTAGTTCTGCACCCGTCGCTCGGTGGGCAGACCGTTGTCGTCCCAGCCCATCGGGTAACAGACCGCACGTCCGCACATGCGCATGAAGCGCGCGATGACGTCCGTGTGGGTGTACGAAAACACATGCCCCACATGCAGCGATCCGCTGACGGTGGGGGGCGGTGTATCAATGGCAAAGACACGTTCGCGCGGAGCCGTGCGATCGAAGCGATACACACCGGAATCTTCCCAGCGCGCACGCCATTTTTCCTCAAGACCTTCTAGTGACATGTTCTACCGTTTGAGCCGTTCAATTTCCTCGCGGATGAGGCGTTCGCCGGTTTCGGTCAGGCGGGCGACCACGCGGCGAACCACATCTTCCACTTCAGCCTCGGTCATCGGCGAACCTGAGGGGATCGCCGCGCTGGGACGCGTCGAGACCGGCTGTGCTTGTTCCGCGGCCAGCAACGCGGAGAACGCGTTCGCCAGCGAGAGAGGTGTGGCGACCGCCGTCGCTGCCGGGGGCTCCACCGGTGGTGGCGGTGCCTCGACCACAGGCGGTGGTTCGACGACGGGCGGCTCTTCGACCACTGGCGGCAGCTCGACGACTGGCGGCTCTTCGACGAGGGGCGGCGGTTCGACGACCGGCGGCGGCTCGACGACTGGCGGCTCTTCAACAACAGGCGCACGCTCGGCGACCGGCGCACGCTCAGCGACCGGCGGGGCGACAGGAAACGTCGCCGGCATCGGGACGGCGTCAACGACCGTGGAGGGTGTCGGCAGGTCCCATTCGAGATCGAGGGGTTCCAGCGGCGTCGCCTCTTCCACGGGCAGATGCGACAAGGCCGGCGCGGGTGCCACCGCCTGTGGCGGCGCGGCCTCCGGGAACGGCACGGTGTTTCTCAGCTCCTGAATGTCCCGCTGGAAATCCGACACCGAGTCCGCATCGAGCCGACTGGGGGGCGCAACAGGATCCAGGCGTGAGAACGCCATGTCGAGGTCGTCGAGTCCAATTTCAAAGACTTCTTCAATGGCCGACGGCGGCGGCAGCGGCCCGGGATCCGACACCGTCTCCCGACGACCGGGCGTCGGGCGTGGCGCCTGTGAGGCCGTCACCGGTGGCGGCGCGGAGGGCGTCGGCGCGTCGATTCGCGGCATGTCGGCGGGCCACAGGTTGCGCGGCGTCTGTCCCGCCAGCAACTGTTTGACCATGGCGACCAGCCGTTGTGGTTCAAACGGCTTGACGAGCACCCCGTCACACCCGCACTGCCGCGCCCGGCCCTCGTCAATCGGTTCAAACGCGCCGGTCAGCAACAACACGGGCACACCCGCCGTCAGCGGCGCCCGCTTCACGAGCTCCGTCAGCGCATAACCATCCACCATCGGCAACCCGACGTCGGCGAGGACAATGTCGGGACGTTCCGCCTCGAGATACGCGGTTGCGGCGTGGCCGTCGGCCACGGTCACCACCCGAATCGCCTCGTTGGCAAACGTCAGCTCAATCACGCGTTGAATCGTGACGCTGTCGTCGGCGAGGAGCAGGGTGGTGGCCATCAGGCGTCAGATCACTTCCGCCCTGGGGGGCACACTGGTCTGGATGAAATTGACGATGTCCTGCATGGGGGTGCCCGGCAGGAAAATCCCGGTGACGCCCATGGTCCGGAGCTTCTCAATATCGACGTCCGGAATGATCCCTCCGACCAGCACCTGCACGTGTGTGAGCCCTTTCTCACGGAGCAGTTCCATCACCCGCGGACAGATGTGCATGTGGGCACCGGACAGGATCGAGAGGCCGATGACGTCGGCATCCTCCCGGAGCGCGGCCGCCACAATCATCTCGGGCGTCTGCCGCAGGCCGGTGTAAATGACTTCCATCCCGGCGTCACGCAACGCGCGGGCGATCACCTTGGCGCCGCGGTCATGGCCATCAAGGCCAGGTTTGGCGATAACTACACGAATCGTGCGCATCAGATGGACGGGACCTCTTCATATTCGCCCCACACCTCGCGGAGCGCATCACACATCTCGCCGACCGTCGCGTACGCACGCACACAATCGAGCAGCGGATACATCGTGTTTTCACCGGCGCGTGCCGCATCTTTCAGCACCGCCAGTGTGCGGGACACGGCCGCATTGTCGCGGGTCTTGCGCAAATCAGCCAATCGGGCCAGCTGCTGTTCCGAGGCCTGATCATCGATATACAAAATCGGGAACGGTGGCTCGTTGGCGTCCACATACGCGTTGACGCCGACCATGATCTTCTCTTTTTTCTCAAACGCCTGCTGGAACCGGTAGGAGGACTCCGCGATTTCCCGCTGCGGGAACCCGGCCTCGATCGCTGCGACCATGCCGCCCATCCGATCGATGGCATCGAAGTATTTGTACGCGCCTTCCTCCATGTCCAGCGTCAGACGTTCAATGAAGTAGGACCCGCCGAGGGGATCGACGACATTGGTCACGCCGCTTTCATGGGCGATGACCTGCTGCGTGCGCAAGGCCAGCGTCGCCGCTTCCGCCGTCGGCAGGGCGAGCGCCTCATCGAGGGAGTTGGTATGCAGGGAGTTGGTCCCGCCCAACACCGCCGACAGCGCCTGCAGCGCCGTGCGGACGACGTTGTTGTACGGCTGCTGCGCGGTCAATGAGACGCCGGCCGTCTGTGTGTGGAACCGCAGCTTCAACGACCGCTCGTCCTTCGCCCCGAAGCGGTCCCGCATCACCCGCGCCCAGATCTTGCGCGCCGCGCGGTATTTCGCGATCTCTTCAAAAAAGTCGCTGTGCGCGTTGAAGAAAAACGACATGCGCGGCACGAAGTCGTCCACATCAAGACCGGCGTCGATGCCCCACTGCACATACTCGATGCCGTCGCGCAGCGTAAACGCCAACTCCTGCAGCGACGTCGATCCCGCCTCACGGATGTGGTACCCGCTGACTGAAATCGTGTTCCAGCGCGGCACGTCCTTCGCGCAGAACTCGAAGATGTCCGTGATCAACTTCATCGAGGGGCGCGGCGGGAAGATGTATTCCTTCTGCGCGATGAATTCCTTGAGGATGTCGTTCTGAATCGTGCCCGACAGCTTTTTCCAGTCGGCGCCCTGGCGTTCGGCCACCACCAGATACATCGCAAAGATCATCGGCGCCGGCGAGTTGATCGTCATCGACGTCGTGATGTCGGCGAGGGTGATGCCCTCGAACAACCGCTCCATGTCGGCCAGCGACATGATCGAGACGCCGCACTTGCCCACTTCGCCAAGTGACAACGGATGGTCGGGGTCGCGCCCCATCAGCGCCGGCAGGTCAAAGGCCACGCTCAGGACGGTGCCACCCGCCGCCAGCAGTTGTTTGTACCGCTCGTTGGTTTCTTCCGGCGTGCCGAACCCGGCAAACTGCCGCATCGTCCACAACTTGCCGCGATAACCCGTGGGGTGAATGCCGCGCGTATACGGAAACGCACCGGGCGCGGCCACGTCGGTGTCCACGTCGAGCGCGGCAATGTCGTCTTCCGTATACAACCGATCGATCGGCCGTCCGGAGATGGTGGTGAAGGGGCCCGTACGCTCAGGAGATTTTTTGAGCGTGGGCTCAAGCACCTCGCGCTCCCACCGGGCTTTGGCGGACTCGGCGGCTGGTTCGGTCGAAACCGGTTTCATGACCGTCAATTATATATGCAGCAACAACTTATGGGCGGCCCCCCCGGGGCGTCCCGCCGGGCGCGTTGACATCCACAAAGGACCCTCGGTAATCTCGGAGGGTTTGGCCATGGGCGGAGCTTCCCGCCTGTGGCATTTTTTTCGCGGAGTCACCCATGTCGTCTGAAAACAGCGTCTTCGGCGCGATGCTCCAGGAGTTTGCTGGCGCGGCGCGCCTGCTCGGCCTTGATGAAGGTCTCTGGAAGATCCTCACCCACCCCAAACGGCAAATCATCGTCTCCTGCCCGGTTGTCATGGACAACGGCAAGGTCGAAGTCTTCACCGGCTATCGGGTGCAGTACAACATCACCCTCGGGCCGGCCAAGGGTGGCATCAGGTTCCACCCCGACGTCACCCTCGATGAGGTCAAGGCACTGTCTGCCTGGATGACGTGGAAGTGCGCCGTGGCCGGTGTGCCCTTCGGCGGTGGCAAGGGTGGGGTCATCTGTGACCCGACCAAGATGTCCCAGCGCGAGCTCGAAGCGCTGACCCGCCGCTACATCGCCGAGATCGCCGACGCCATCGGCCCGGACAAGGACGTCCCGGCGCCGGACGTGAACACCAATGCGCAGACGATGGCGTGGGTGATGGATACGTACAGCATGAAAATCGGCACCACCTGCACGGCCGTCGTCACCGGCAAACCCATCGAAATGGGCGGGTCGGAGGGCCGTCGTGAGGCTACGGGCCGAGGCGTGATGATCAGTGCGCGCGAAGCGGCGGCCCACCTGGGCTTTGACATCAAGGGCGCCACCGTTGCGGTGCAGGGTTTCGGCAACGTCGGTTCGGTCTCGGCCGACCTGCTCGCCAAGATCGGCGCCAGGATTGTCGCCGTCACCGACGCGGGGGGCGCGGTCTACAACGCGAACGGCCTCGACATTACCGCCCTCATTGCGTGGACCGCTGATCACAAGACGGTCGCCGGCTTCCCGGGTGCGGAACCGATGGACCCGTCCAAGGTGTTCGGCCTCGACGTCGACATCCTGATCCCCGCCGCGCTGGAGAACCAGATCACCGAAAAAAATGCGGACTCGATCAAGGCCAAGGTCATCGTGGAAGGTGCCAACGGGCCGACGATTCCCGCCGCACATCAGTCGCTGCACAAACGTGGCGTGTTCATCGTGCCGGACATTCTCGCCAACGCCGGCGGCGTGACCACGTCGTACTTCGAGTGGGTCCAGGACCGTCACGGGTATTTCTGGGAAGAGCACGAAGTCAACGAACGGCTCGAACGGAAGATGGTCGAGGCGTTCGGCACGGTGCTGCAGACGGCACTCAAGTTCAAGACCGACATGCGCACCGCCGCCTACATCGTCGCCATCAACAAGGTCGCGACGGTCACCAAGCTGCGCGGGATGTACGCGTAAGGGATCGAAGTCCCGGGGTCCCGAAGTCCCGAAGTCCAAAACAAAAGGGGCGCACCTCACGGTGCGCCCCTTTTCATTTTGAGAGGAGTCCGGCGGGCCTGCCCGCCACAGCCCTGGCGAAGGCAGGTTACTGTTTGTTCGCGCGTTTGGCGCCGTACCAGAGCAGGAAGATAAACCCACCCCAGTTCAGGCCGAGCATCAGCGTCATCATGATTATGGTGCGGCTGTTCATTCGCTGTCCTCCTCGGCAATCGGGGTACTCGTGCTCGCTGCGGCGATACGTTTGTTGTAGAACATCAGCAGCCCAATCGCCAGGCCCCACTGCACGATGCAGGTGCCGACGCTGAACGTGTGATTAAACGGATCGGGATTCCACCAGCCGGCCGGGTCATACACGGTCGCCGCGGTGTACATCCACCAGCCGAACATGATCACAAACTGCGCGGGAATCAGATATTTCAACACGTATTCGAACCAGGGGCCCACGTGCCAGCCGCCGGGTGTCACGTTGATGAACTCGTTGCGGAATTTGGTCGAGCCGTACATCGTGACCACCAGCGAGATGAAGAGGCCGCTGATCATCAGCCCGACGCCCCACACCCAGTCCTGATTCTTGAAGATCGTCAGGTCGAGGGCCGACGGCATACCGACAACGATGATGGCGGCGACGACGATCTTGACGGCCTTGCTGCGTGCCATGCCGCCATCCATGAGGATTCTGGCCGCCAGTTCGATCATCGCGATGAGGGACGACAACGCGGCGCAGACCAGCGCGAGGAAAAACAGCGGCAACATGATGGAGCCACCGGCCATCCGCTCGAACAACTGCGGCACCCAGATGAACATCAGGCCTTCGTTGCCCGCCTGCAGCGCCGCGTGCGCGTCTTCGAGCGACAGAATCGCGAACACCACCGGCAACATGGCGAGGCCGGCCAGCAACGACGCGGAGTTGTCACCAAACCCGATGGTGGCCGAATTGAGCACCACGTCCTCGCGCTTCTTCAGGTAGATGCCGAAGGTCAGGATGAGGCCCCACCCGGCCCCGGTGGACCACGCCGATTGCGTCAGGGCTTCCAGCCAGGTCTTGTAGTTGGTGAGCGAGGACAGGTCGGGATTAAAGAGGAAGTCGAGTCCCCGCTCAGCGCCGGGCAGCGACACCGCGCGAATGGCCGACACGATCAACAGCAGGAACAATGCCGGCACCAGCACCTTGTTGGCCGCTTCAATGCCCTTGACCACACCACGCTGGATAATCCAGCCGCCGATCAGCGCGGAGACGACGTGATACCCGCCCGCCTGCCAGCCGGACGCCGCGGCGTCCCAGTACGCCCTGGGATCGGCGGTATGGAACTCGCCCATCATGGCGGCGACCAGATACCGCAACGTCCACCCGGTGACCACCGAGTAGTAGAAGAGGATCATCACCGTGCAGACGGCGACAAATCCGCCCATCCAGGCGAATCGTCCCTGCGTCATCGTCGCAAAGGCACCGACCGCACCGCGACGGGTGCCGCGGCCAATGGCAAACTCGGTGATGAGCAGCGGAATGGACCAGACGAATAAAAAGATGAACCAGGGGATCAGAAAGGCCGCGCCGCCGTTTTCCGCCGCGATGCGCGGAAAGCGCCACATGTTTCCGGTGCCGACCGCCATGCCGAGCCCGGCCAGAATGAGCCCCCAGCGGGACGAAAAAGATTCAAGTTTCGCCATCGTGACGGGAGCCTATCACACGAAATGTGCGGCTTCAGCCAGTCACGCGGAAGGCGACGAGCACACGCGCGGCATCGGCGTCGGCTGAGGCCGCCGCTTCCAGGAGGTAGTCACCCGGCGGCACACCGCCGAGCGCAAACTCGCCCTCCACACCCCGGCCCGAATCCACCGTCACGGGGACGCTCGACATCACATCACCATTACGATTGAGCAGACGCAACGTCGGGGCAGGCGTCGCGCCACCGGGCGCGTAGACGCGGAAGCGCACGAACAATCGCTCGGTCCGCGAGAAGAGCCGGGCGGTGGTGGGCAGCGGCGAGGTTGCGGCCTTCAGTTGCTGAATGTCGCGCGCCGTCCGTGCCCGAAACAATTCTGGGGTCGTGACCGCTGCGGCGACGCTGGTGTAATCGGGCACGACCACCTCGCGCGAGTCGGCGTCGAGGCGGTCCCCGTCGGCGGTCTCCGCCACCAGTTGCAGGGTCATCGTCCCTGGAGGCGAGGGGAACGTCACGCGTCCAGCCACGCGGCCCGTCGGGTCGGCTTCGCGTTCGGCCCGGCCGCGATAGACGAGTCCCCCATCGGGGCTGCTGGCCGTGACACTCACGCGCGCGGGAACGTCGGCGCCGCTCATTCGCAGCGCCTCCCACACGAGTGTGACGGCCGTGCGCCCGTCGGCACGGCGCGCACTGGTCCACCAGCTCCGAATCACCGCTCCGGGCGCATCGGCGATGGCATCAAATGCCCGCTCCACCTCCGGCGGACGACTGAACGACGGCCTGGCCGCGCGTTTCACATCCTCGTCCGAGTAGGCCCAATACCCGCTGCGGGCGCGGACCTCGACGTCCTTGCGCGTCACGTTCACCTGGATGGGATGAAACTTGCCGTCACGCGGCGCCTCGGTCGAGGTGTAACCCAGCAGGTAATACGCGCTGCTGTCACGCAACATCTGCTCCAGCGCCGGCTGGGGATCATTGGAATTCACAATCGCCCGGCCGTCAGTGTTGGTCGCCAGGATATGGAGCGTGTCCATGGACTCATTAAGGGCCGCGCGGTCGTCCTGCAATCCGACGCGATCGGCGACGGAGAATTCCGACGCCGCCAGCCCGCGTGGATCCAGCGGGTAAAAAGACGTGTTGCTGCGGCTGGCCGCGAGAAAAATTTCCCGCATGAGATCGAGCAGGTTCATTTGCCCCGACAGCTGTCCGGCTGAGGAGGCAGACGACGCCGCCATCTGCTGCTGCATCGTCTGCGGCGGGACCATCGCGCCCCCCGTCCCTCCATACAGGCCGGTGGTCTGGGCTCCCTGCGGAATCCGGCTCATCAGCCCTTCGCTGACGTAGATCACCGACTTGCGGCCATCCCGCACGCTGCCCAGATACACGCACAGCCCCTCCAGGCCGGTGGTGACAATCTGGTTCCGCAACCCTTCGATCTGTTCAGCCGTGAGGTACTGATAGATCTCTTCGGCCGGGTGTCTCGGGGTGTAGTCATACTTGCGCCCCTGAAACGCCATGATCTGTCGCGCGGTGGCGTCATGGTTGCGCGAGAACGTGACGCCGGCGGTGGTCATCAGCGGCGTCATCAGCGCGACCAGATCCCGCGGATGGAGTCCCCGAACGAACCGGGCCAGCCGCTCCCGGATCGCCATCGAGTTGCCGAGGCGGGTGTGGTAGTCGTCGAGATAGATCACGATGACACGCACGTCATCTCTGCGGAGTTCACGTTCCTGATCGGCCAGGGACCGGATCTCTCGATTGCGCGCCGGGTCCACGTCGAGGGAATCGTCGATCTGAATCAACTTGAAGGAATCAATCGTCTGCGGCTTGCGATTTTCCGTGACTTCAAAATCCGCGGCGGTCAGATCGGTGACGGGCTGGCCCTTGCGGTCGGTGACCACCACGTCGACGGTGACGGTGTCGATGCGGGCCCCGAACACGGGCGGCTTCTGTGTCTGCGGCGGCGTCTGCGCCTGCTGCCCCGACGGGGTCGCCGCCAGGCCCCACGCGCCCATCAACAGCCCTGCGGCTACCGCAAGCTTCGCCCGCACCCTGAATGTCGCCATGGCTCGATTATTCACCAGAACCTTGAACCAGGAACAGAACCCTGAACCCAGAACCCTGAACCTTTGTTGGGGCTGGTAGACTGATCAGGATGAGCGCCCCAGTCCAGCCCCTGACCCACCTGACC
>CAYRGW010000028.1:20816-42365 GCA_964423815.1 uncultured Solibacteraceae bacterium
AGGCGGAACGCCTGGCCCCCAGCCCTGCGTCCTCCGTGACTCCGTGGCTCCCTGTGAAAAAACAAAGGTCTCCCCCATGACTGATAAACTGCCCAGGATGAGCGCCCCAGTCCAGCCCCTGACCCAACTGACCGAAGACGAAACCCTCCTCCGCCAGAGCGTGCGCGAATTCTCCGAGACGCGGGTCCGCCCGCTCGTCCGCGAGATGGATGAACACGCCAAGATGGACCCCGCGCTGATCGAAGACCTCTTCGCGCTGGGCGTGATGGGCGTCGAAATCCCTGACGCCCATGGCGGCGCCGGGGGCACGTTTTTCCACTCCGTGCTCGTGGTGGAGGAACTGTCGCGGGTCGACCCCTCGGTCGGGGTGATGGTCGACGTGCAGAACACGCTCGTCATCAACGCCTTCCTGCGCTGGGGCACCCCCGAGATGCAGAGCCGGGTGTTGCCGCGTCTGGCGGCCAAGACCATCGGCGCGTACGCCTTGTCGGAAGCCGGTTCCGGATCCGACGCGTTTGCGCTGCAGACACGCGCGCGCGAGACCGACGGCGGCTACGTGCTCAACGGCCGCAAGTTGTGGATCACCAACGGCAACGAAGCGGACATCTTCATCGTGTTCGCCACGGTGAACCCGGAGGCCGGGTATCGCGGCATCACGGCGTTTGTCGTGGAACGCGGCACGCCGGGATTTACGGTCGGCAAGAAGGAAGACAAACTCGGCATTCGGGCCTCCAGCACCTGCGAACTCATCTTCGAAGACTGCAAGGTGTCGGCGGCTGATGTGCTCGGCGATGTCGGCAAGGGGTACAAGGTCGCGATCGAGACCCTCAACGAGGGCCGCATCGGTATCGGCGCGCAGATGCTGGGGCTCGCGCAGGGCGCGCTCGACCACACGCTGAAGTACACGAAGGAACGGAAGCAGTTCGGCAAGGCGATCGCCGACTATCAGGGCGTCCAGTTCCAGCTGGCCCGTGCGGCCACCGACGTCGAGTCCGCGCGCCTGCTGGTGTACAACGCCGCCCGCCTGCGGGACGCCGGCAAACCGTTTCTCACCGAAGCGGCGATGTGCAAACTGGTCGCCAGCGAAGCGGCCGAACGCACAGCGTCACTGGCGATCAATCTGTTTGGCGGGTACGGGTTCGTCAAGGACTACCCGGTCGAGAAGTTGTACCGGGACGCAAAGATCGGCCAGATCTACGAAGGCACGTCCAACCTGCAGCTGCAGACGATCGCCAAGAACATCCTCGCGTGAGGATCGAATCTGCGTTCATCGACCAACCGATTCTCGATTCCAGATTTCAGACTGTCGTTTATTGCAGGATGTGCTCGGCGATGATCATGCGCTGCACTTCCGACGTGCCCTGATAAATTTCTGCGGCACGGACGTCGCGGAACAGCCGTTCGATGGTCGACCCGCGGCGATACCCTTCCGAGGCGAGAATCTGCATCGCGCGATCCGCAGCCCGATGCGCGGCCTCCGAGGCCTGCAATTTTGCCATCGCGGCTTCAAAGCGGGCGTGCGCCTGCCGATCGCGGGCATCGGCCGCCTGCCACATCAACATGCGGGCGGCTTCCAGGTCGGTGGCCAGGTCGGCGAGCTGAAACTGAATCGCCTGGAAGTTTCCGATGGGCTGCCCGAACGCTTCACGGCGCTTCGCGTAGCCGACCGCTTCCTCAAGCGCAGCCTGCCCCACGCCGAGCGCCTGCGCCGCGATGGCCACACGGCCCCCTTCGAGCGCGCGCATCGCGATGCGGAACCCCTTGCCGCTCTCACCGAGCAACGCATCGGTATCCACACGCACATCGTCAAACACCAGATCCATGCAGCCCAGACCACGCACACCGAGTGAATCGGGCGAGGGCACCCGCGTGATGCCGGGGCTGTTGAGCGGCACAAGAAACGCGGAGACGCCGCGGCCACGGGCGTCGGGTGGCGTCGCTGCAAACACAATCGCGACCTCCGCCACCTCGGCGTTGGCGACCCACACCTTGCGCCCGGAGATCACATAGCCGCGATCATCAAGACGCGCCGTCGTCTGCTGGTTGCCCGCGTCCGATCCGGCCTGCGCTTCCGACAACGCAAACGCGCCGAGCGCGGCCCCGCTCGCGAGGCGGCCGAGCCAGAGTTCCTGCTGCGCGGCGGTGCCGAACTCGAAGACAGGTTCAGCCACGAGCGAGTTGGTGACCGACAAAATCACGGCGACGGTCGCACTCGCGGCGGACACCGCTTCAAGGGCCGTCGCGTAGGTCGCATAGGGACGGCCGCCACCACCCACGGCGGTGGGCAACGTGACCCCGGTGAGCCCCACGGCCGCCGCCTGTGTGATGAGGTCGTGCGGAAACACGCCGGTCGCGTCAATCTCCGCGGCGCGGGGGGCCACCACGTCCGAGGCAAAACGCTGAACGTCGGCAAGAAACACGTCGTGGGCGGGGTCGAACGAAAAATCCATTACGGGCTCCTATCGAACGTCGGCAAACCGGGCGACCAGCGGTGCGAGTTGCCGCGCGGTCTCACTCAGCGCCTCCGGCAACACCCGGGTCTCGCCCACCACGGTCATAAAATTGGTGTCGCCATTCCACCGCGGCACGATGTGCATGTGGAGATGGTCCAGCACGCCGGCACCCGCCGACTTGCCGAGGTTGAGCCCCATGTTGAATCCGTGCGGGTGATAACGCTCCTCGAGCGCCATCTCCACCGCGCGCGTGAGGCGCATGAGTTCATCGAGCTCGGCCGGCGTGAGATCAGCCAGTCGCCCGATATGGCGCGCCGGCACCACCATCACGTGACCGTTGTTGTAGGGATACAGATTCAGAATCACAAAACACGTTGCGCCGCGATACACGATCAGGCCGTCGCCCCCGTCGGTCGCCGCCGCCGCGCAGAACACACACGCCGGATCACCTTTGCTGGCCGAGGTCACGTACGCCAACCTCCAGGGAGTCCACAACCGATCCATGGTGCTCCTGCCGACCGGTTATTCGCCACCGTCGGGTCCGGCCACAGGCTCGTCCGGAAACGGCGCGTTGTTGATGAGATCCTTCAGCTCCTTGCCGGGCTTGAAGTACGGCACCTTCTTCGGCGGCACGTCCACCTTGTCGCCCGTCTTCGGATTACGCCCTTTGCGCGGCTCCCGGCGTCGCAGCCGGAAACTCCCGAATCCACGCAGCTCAATCTTCTCGCCGCGGTGCAGGGCATCCACGATGCTCTGAAACACGCTGTCGACGATGAGCTCGGAGTGTTTTTTGGTCAGGTCCGAGACCCGGGAGACTTCTTCGACGAGTTCGGCTTTGGTCATGATCGTCTGGCGCTAACTTGTGCATTATCCATAAGTTAGGGGCACATGGTCAAACCCACAAACGCTCAGTGAATTCTGTCTTTTACAGTAGGCATGTAGACATGTAGGTATTTTTCCCAAGAACTCTCCTGTCAAAAAAAAACAAACTACATGTCTGCATGTCTACGGTGATCAACAGGATCTTTTTACCGGCGGATTACAAAGATCAGGTCGATTCCGGCGGTTTCGGTGCGGGCGGTCCTGTTGGCGGGCTGGCCACCCGGGGCAAACGAAGTCACGATCCGGAGGAACTCGGTCAGCCGGTATTCAAATGTCAGGCGGTTGGTGCCCTCCCCGCCGAATTCGTGCTTGAAACCCACAAACAACCTGTCGCTGACCTGACGGCCCACGGTCACGGTCGCCCCCACCGTACCGGCCTCGGCCGTCTGGATTTCGAACACGTCGAGATCCAGCGCACGCGCAACCGAGTCCGCTATCGGACCGGCCAGTGCCCCCGCCGCGAGGCTGCCGGCACGCGCGGCGAGCGAGACACGCTCTCCGCCGCCCAGCTGGTTGATCGGGCGGTTGAACACGACCAGCGCCAGGATGTCGCCCTCATCCAGCGACGGATCACTCCGCAGCGTCAGCGACGGTGACATCGCGGTGCCCTGGATGCGGGCGCGCACTTCCACGCCGGACACCTCACGCGTGGCGGTAATGTCGAGCGTCGGGTTCGTGTAGTCGTCGTTGCGGAAATTCAGACGGCTGCCCCGTTCAATATCAAAGCGGCGCCCCTGGAAGTCATAGGTGCCGCGCACGACATTGACCTCACCTTTGAGCGAGGCCTCGCCGCCGCGCGCCTTCACCACCTGCAGCGTGCCGCCCAGGGTGAGGTTGATGTCACCCAGCCCGATGGGGCCGTCATCGGTCTGCAGACCGCGGCCCCGCACGATGACATTGTCGGGCAGGATGACGTCGATCGACAGCGCCGCCCCACTGAACACCGACGGCGGCACCGGGGCCGCGTGGAGATCCGCGGCCGGCGGCGGCGTCAACGGCGCGGCCGACACGTATGCCGTGGACGGCAGGAACTGCTGGAGCAACTGATCCACTTCAAAACGTCCGCGTTCGATCGTGATCGCGCCGATCAGTTGCGGCGCCGTCACCGTGCCTGCACCCGTCAGATCGACGCTCACGCTGAGATCGCCGAACTGGTTGGCCAGCAATTTGAATTCTCGCGCCACAATCCGGAGGTCCACGTCGCCCCCGCTGTTGCGGGTGAGCACATCAAGCCGCCCGTTCACCCGCAGCACACTGCCGTCTTCATCCTCGACCGTGAACGTGTCGACGATCATGATCGACTCCACCACGCGGAACACGGCATTCAGGTTGCGATACGAGACGCCGGTTTCTGGCACGTCGAACTGCACACCCGTCAGGGCCATGTTGCCGTTCACCGCAGGCGACGCGATGCTGCCGGTCACGTGCACCGTGCCGTTGGCCGTGCCTGACGCGTTCGTGATGTACCCAATCGCCGGTGCGACCACGCCGACATCCGTCAGCGCGGCCACGATGGTGACGTTCAGCCCGCCGGCCTCGGTCTCCACAGGCACCAGCCCCTTGACCGACGCGGTGCCGCGTGCCCCCGCATCAAGGGCGATATCCACCGTCGTCATGCCGCCGGCCATCGCCACGGTGCCGCCCACGGAGGTGAACGGGATTTTGTCTGCGGTGCCTTCCGTGACGGCAAACGTGCCTTTGACCAGCGGGTCGTCGAGTGTCCCCGTCACCACGACCGAGCCGTTCAGAATGCCGGTGACACGCTCCTCCCCGAGGAACGTCGTCACAAACGGCGCGACCGACACGGAGGTGGCGTCCACCCGCAGTTGATCGCGCGTGGGGTCACCCGGCGCCGTGAACGAGAGTCCACCCGCGAGCACCAGCCGCTCGTCACCCTTCGCGAGTTCGAGGCGATCCACCGTGAGGCGCAGCGGGTCCACCCGCAGCAACGACCGTGCGCCGGCGAGCATCGACCACTCCTCGCCAGGCAGGCGCAGCGTGAGGGCCGTCGCCAACACCTCCACCACGTCCTCGGGTTGCATGGTCACGGTGCCGGCCAGGTCAATCGTTGCGCGCTCGTGTTCGATGGTGCCGACGATGTCGGCACTGTCGGCGTCGAACGTGGCCTTCACGGAGGCGCGCGGCCATTGTTGTCCGCCCGCCTCAAGGAAGGTGGCTTTCAGATCAGCCGTCCCGGTCATCCGCTCAGCAAGAAACTCCGGAATCCGCACTTCATACGTGCCGTCGGCATTCAGCACGGAGATGTCGTACGCCGAAAGGGTGGAGACCACCGCGGTGCCGCGCGCAATCGGATTGCTGAATGGTCCGGTGAGTCGGCCCTCCGTGCGAAGTTGTCCTGTCGCCACGATCTCCAGGTCCTTCGGGAGCAATGACAGGTCGGCAATGTCCACGAGATACGTGAGGTTTGATTCGCTCCCCTCCGTCATTCCCAGGGTGCCGTTGAGATCCAGTCGACCCAGCGGACCGTTGGCGTGGCTCTTCGCGAACGTAATCACGCCGCCTTTGGCCGTCGCGGCCATCGTGGCCGATGTCAGTTCAAGGCCGTAGATCTTCGATGCGTCGAGGGAGACGGCGAGGTCGCCATCTGCAAAGGTCGGGCTGAACGCGGCGGTGACATCGGGTGCATTGACGGAGAACGTGAACGTGCCCGTGGGTTCAATGCCCACGCCCTCCATCCGCGTCAGTCGATCCCACGTCCCGGCGGCCGACCCCTCCCCGGTCATTGTCAACCGGCGCGATGCGAGGGCGCCCGACAGGGACACCGCGCGGAGCGTCGCCCCGTCGATATCCGCATCCAAGGTGCCGGAGAACGTGGCGCGGTGATCGGTCAGCGGGGCGGCGACGGCGCCGGCCCCCTCCACGTCAATCACGCCGGAGATACGGATCGACTCGAATGGGATCTCCACCGGCTCGTCCATGAGTTTTGGCGTCATCCGCTTCGGGTCGAGGTCGGTCATCGTGCCCTTGATGGCGTAGGTCACATCCTCGTTCGCGAGACTGATGTTGGCGACCATGCCGGGGGCGATGGTGGCACCTTCGAGTGTGGACGCATCGAGCACACTCTCGAGGCGCCAGACCTTTGGTGTGTCGGCGACCAGCGTGTACGTGCCGTTGACGTCGCTGACGAGCGCCGGCAACTCAAGGAACGCCGGCAGCCGCGCCGCATTCCCGCCACGCAGGCGTCCCGTCACCGTGGTGACCGCCGACGCAAAGTCGTACGCCAGATCGCCGACCGACGTCGCGCCGTAAATCGAGGCATCAAACGCGCTCGTGACACCCGTCAGCGTCAGTGCGCCCCTGGTCCACAGATGATCGATGTTGTAGTCGGCGTAACTCGATCGCTTCAGCGTGGATGTAAACGTGCCGGTGATCCCCCGATCGGCCTCGTCGTTCCTCAAATCAAACTGCACGTCGCCGGTCAGGCGCGTCGGCAGGTCGGGGCGGATCGCCAGCGGCGCGATGTCGAGGCGCGTGAGGGTGGCCTTGCCTCTGGCCGAGAACACGCCCGTGGTGTTCAGGATCACGTCGACGTCGGCACCACCGGCGACCGGGTCGTTGATCGGCCCGGTGATGCGGAGTGCATCAAGTGGTCCCACCAGGCGAATGTCGATTGACGGCGAGATGTTGATGCCGGCAAACACCGGCGCGTAGTGGACCAGTTCGGAGATCCTGACACTGTCGCTCTTCAGATCTGATTCAAGGATGCCGCCGTCGAGCATCGCCAGCGATCCGGCCACGCTGCTGGTGGGCGTGGAAAACCGGAGGGGATCGAGCGCGATGCGGTCGTCGGTAAATCGCACGTGCGTGGTCAGCGACGTCACCACGAGGCCGCCCAGTGTCTCCGTCGCCGAAAATCGCTCAACCCCCACGTTGATCTCGCGCGTCACCGCGACGGACACCTCGGCCTGCACATCGGCCAGGTCGTAGGCTTGCCCGATCGGACGCACGGCGATCTGTCCGTCGACAATTTCGACGCGTCGCAGCGTCACCGTGCCGTCCGACGGTTTGGTGGGATCCCCCTTGGGAATACGGATCCCCTCCGCACGCCATTCGTCCGGATATTCCGTGACGGTGAATCGTGGGGAGTAGAGGATGATGTCATCGAGCAGGATGGCCGACGACAGCAGATTCCTCAGGGAGTACTGACCTTCAACCCGTTCGATCGTCAGGACCGTCTGGCCATCCCTGACGATGGACACGCCATGCAGGATCGCGCCCCGGAACAACGACCCTTCAAGGCGGGCGATGTGGAGTTCACCGTCGATGTACCGGGAGGCTCCACTCTCGAGCACGGGCACCAGGCGCGCGCGGCCCCAGTCCGTCCGCGACAGCACGTACACGGAGGCCACGGCCAGCACGACAAGGCCCAGCAGCACCCACGCCAGCTTGCGCGTGATCCCGACGAATCGTTTTCCGATACTCACTAAAACGCGTGTCCGATGCTCAAATGAATGCGCCAGCGGCGGGTCTGCGGTTTGCCCTCAATACGAAGCCCCTCAATCGGGTTGAGCTGGTAACCGATGTCTCCGCGGATGACCCCGATGACGGTCTGATAACGCAGTCCCGCCCCCACGGTCTTCCGCAGCTCGCCAAACGGGTTCTGCCAGTGTTCGGTCCAGACGTTGCCGGCGTCCACAAACCCGACCACGCCGACACCACAACACACCAGGGCCCGAACTTCGGCGGAGGCCTCCACAAATGAACGCCCGCCGATGGGCAATCCCTCGAGACTCGCCGGACTGACTTCGTACCGGCCCCACCCACGAAGATTGGTCGATCCGCCGAGAAAAAACCGTTCCGAAAAGGGCACACTCGCATCGTTTTTCGACGACAACGTGCCATACCGGACCTTCCCCGCCAGCCCGAGGCGTGGGCCGACTGGAAGGTACCCACGCACCTCGGCACCGACCTCGTCGTAACGGAACGACGACCCGAGCCAGGGCGCCACGTGTTCCACGCTGAACGAGACGGAGGTGCCGCGCCTGGGATCGAGCAGGTTGTCGACCACCGTACGATCAGCCGCCAGTTCAAAACCGCCGATGTTGCCGTCGCCGGTGCCGGTGACGGGGTCCAGTCCCAGCGCGATGCGCTCGTCCACCGACGACAGATCCTTGAGCACCTCGTCCCGGACGCGGTAGTCCAGATGTTCATTGCGATACCGCGTCCGCACGTTCAGTTCAGAGCGGCGGCCAAACTGATGCGAGATCGCCACGTTTCCTCCGGCGGATTTGGAGGTGAAGATCGTCTCGTTGGTCCACCAGGCGCCGGCGTTCGCCGTGAGTGTGCCGCCACTGCGAAGCAGATACGGGTGGTCATACCCAAAACCCGCGCCACGCAGCACCTTGGAGAATCGTGCGTTGCCCAGCCACTGGCTGCCGTTGCCGAAAAAATTCGAGTTGCGGTATTCGACCGACGCCCGCGCGCGATCCTCGGTGCCGTAGCCGACACCGACCTCAAAACGATGGGGCCGCGCCTCGGCCACAGTCACCACCATCGGCAACACGGGCAACTCGCCGTCCTTCGCCGCCGCCACGGGGGCGATGTGCGCAAACTCGAACGCGCCGAACTGATTGAGTCGGCGCTGGCTTTTGAGCACCTCACTGTCGCGATACAGATCGCCGGGCTTGAACGTCAACGCCCGGCGCAGCACCACAGACTTTGTCCGTTCCAGTCCCGTCACCTGCAGTTCGCCAAACCGGGTTTCCGGCCCCGTGACGATCCGTATACGCGCCGCAACGGTTCGCGGCGTCGGCCCGTCTTCTTCGACGATCTCGAGTGACGCGTGTGGATAACCGTTGTCGCGCAGCAGGCCCAGGCCACGTTCGCGCAGGCTGGCCAACAGCGCGATATCCCGCGGGCGGTCGACGCCCGTGTCGATCGCGCGAATCTGCTCGGCCAGCGGGGCGGGCAGGTCGTCGATGCCCTCAATGACGGCCGACGTAATCAGGCGCGGCGTGCCTTCGTCGATCGCAATCCGCAGCCGCACGGTTTTGCGATCCTCCGACAATGTGACTTCTTCGGCCCGGACAATCGCCTCATCAAAACCGCGGTCACGATAAAACGCGCGCAGCCGATCGAGGTCGCGTTCAAACACGGCCTCGTCAAACCCACGCCACCGCGACCAGGGGAAACGGCCGCCTCTGTTGGTCTCCATGGCGGCGCGCAACTGCGAAGCCGAGAACGTCTCTGCCCCTTCGAAGTCCAGCGCCGCGACACGAATCGCGTTTTCGTCCAGACACGACGACGCGATCAGGCAACACGCCAGCACTGCGCAGCGCAAACCGCTCCGGACATTCACAGGCCACCTCATTGCAGCGATCGTGCCAAAAAAAAAGAAAAGCCGCAGTAGCAGAGTGAACTGCCACTGCGGCTTTCGAGGTCCCGAGGTCCCGGAGTGCCGGGGTCCCGAGTTTTACTTCAGGTTCTTGAAGTGATCGCCGAGGGTGGCTTCCGGGCGACCCGTCGAGTCCGTGTAGGCTTCCCAGTCCGCTTTGTACTGGTCGTCCTTCAGGGCACGAATGCTGAGGCCAATCTTGCGCTCCTCAGGCACCAGCCGGATGATCTTCATCTGGTAGTTCTCACCCGTCTTGAGTTCCAGCTTGTCGCCACCCGTCGCGGAGTCAAACTCCGAGACGTGGATGAGGCCTTCGATGCCTTCCGCCAGTTCGACAAACGCGCCGAAGTTGGTCAGCCGGACCACCTTGCCGTCGACGACATCGCCGGCGTGGTTCTTCTCGAAGAATTCCTTCCAGATGCCCGTCTGCAGCTGCTTGAGGCCGAGCGAGAGGCGCTGGTTGTCCGCGTCGATGCTGAGGACCTGTGCCTCGACTTCGTCGCCCTTCTTGAGCACTTCCGACGGGTGCTTGATCTTGCTCCACGACATGTCGGAGATGTGGATCAGGCCGTCGATGCCGTCTTCCACTTCGACGAACGCGCCGAACTCGGTCAGATTCCGCACCTTGCCCACAATGTTGGAACCGATCGGGTACTTATCGGTAAGTTCGTTCCACGGATTGGACTCCACCTGCTTGAGGCCGAGCGAAATCCGGCGGGCGCCGGGATCCACGCCGAGCACCATCGCCTCAACCTGGTCACCCTGGTTGAGCATTTTCGACGGGTGCTTCACACGTTTGGACCACGACATTTCCGACACGTGGATCAGGCCTTCGACGCCCGGTTCCAGTTCGATGAACGCGCCGTAGTCGGTGAGGCTGACCACCTTGCCCGTGACACGGATGCTGACCGGGTACCGGTCCATCACGTTGCTCCACGGATCCGGAACCAGCTGCTTGTGGCCAAGCGACACACGTTCGGTCGCCGGGTCGTACTTCAGCACGATGACGTCGATGTCGTCGCCGACCTTCACCACTTCCGAGGGGTGCGTCACGCGGCCCCACGACATGTCGGTGATGTGCAGCAGACCGTCGATGCCACCCAGGTCAATGAACGCGCCGTAGTCGGTGAGGTTCTTGACCGAACCACGCAGCACCTTGCCCTCGGCGAGGGTGTCGAGTGTGACCTTCTTCTTCTCGGCGTTTTCCTCTTCGAGCAGCGCCTTGCGCGACAGCACGATGTTGCCGCGCTTCTTGTTGACCTTGATGACGCGCATGCGCAGTTCCTGGCCCTTGAGGGCATCCAGGTTGCGCACGGGGCGCACGTCGATCTGCGAACCCGGCAGGAACGCGCGGACACCGATGTCCACGGCGAGTCCGCCCTTGATCCGTTCGATGACGCGGCCGATGACGACCTTCCGATCCTGGAAGGCCTTCTCGACTTCGTCCCAGATCTTCATCTTCTCGGCTTTTTCGCGCGAGAGGACGACGTGACCTTCACGGTCTTCGGTCCGTTCAAGCAACACATCGACGAGGTCGCCGGGGTGCACGGACACCTGGCCGTTTTCGTCGATAAACTCTTCGATGGGGATGACCCCTTCGGACTTAAATCCAACGTCGACCACGATCTCGGTCGGGGTCACTTTCACAACGGTGCCCTTGACGACCTCACCTTCCGCGAGGTTGCGGAAGCTGGTATCGTACAGGTCCATCAGACGCGCAAACTCTTGCGGGTCCATGTCGGAGTCGTTGTGCATGGAAGTAAAGCCAGAACTTCCCGGTTTCGGCTTCTGCGGGGACTTCGTCGTCGTATCGTCTACATTACCCATTGCGTTCAGGGGCCTCCAGATGGCCCGTCATGGTCGAATTACAGCTTCGACTGGCTGTCGGTGGCGTCTCGCGGGATTGCGATAAGCAGACAATTATCCGCCGAGCCGTCACCGTAGGTCAAACAGCAGGCAGCGTCCGAGTTCACCCGAGGAGACAGTCATGGCCAAGAAAAAGGCGAAGGCGACCAAACGAACAAACAAACCGGCTCCGCGCAAGACGGCGGCAAAAAAAGTGGTGAAAAGGGCGACCAAGACTGTCCGTAAACCGCTGAAAACAAAGAAGAAGTCGGCGCCAAAGCGCAAGGCGGCGGCCAGACGCGTCGCCCCGAAAAAGGCCGTCAAGAAGGTCGTCAAGAAGCCGGTCCGCACGGTCGTCAAGCGGACGGCCCCCACACCAAAGGCCAGGCCCAAGGCCAAGGCGATCAAGAAACCCGTGACGCAGGCCGTCAAAACGGCGCCGGCCAGGAAGCCGCCCGTCAAGAAGCAGGCCGCCAAGAAGCCGGTCGCCCTGCCCGTGCCGACACGGCTGCAGCGTGAGCGCAAACGCCTGCCGGAGGTGGAACTGGAAGAATTCGACGGCGAGGGCGCCGACCAGCGTCTCCTCAGCTCAGCCCGCGCGGGACACGACGAACTGCGCGCCGAAATGCGACTCCACACCGAAGCCAGCCCGGAACTCACGGCGGGTGACGTGGACGCCAAGTGGCAGGACGCCTACGCCGTCGGCGACGAAGCCCCCGGCGGCGACAACATGACGCCCGATCAGGATCGTGTCGACGACATCGGCAAGGCCATGGGTGTGGTCTACGACGATGACGAGGAACTGATGGGCGGCGAAGAGATCAACGAACGCGACGCGCATCGCTGGGAACTCGACCCCGCGTCCAAAGAAGACGACGAGGATCTCTAGACCCCGAGCCGGCGTTTGACCAGCTCCAACACCTGCGACACCACCGCGTCAATCGGGACGCCGGTGGTGTCGATGTACACCGCATCCTCGGCCTTGGTGAGTGGTGAGGCGGTGCGGGTGCGATCCGACTGATCACGCGCGGCGAGTGCCTGCGCGATTTGCCCGACCTGCGCGGGCGCTGCGCCGTGTTGGCCCGCGGCGTGCGCGGGGTCCAGCGCACGACGGCGCGCCCGTTCCTCGGGCGTCGCGTCGAGGTAGATCTTCAACGGCGCGTCGGGGAACACCACCGTGCCGATGTCCCGCCCTTCCATCACCACCCGGCCATCGCGCCCCATCTGGCGCTGACGTTCCA
The DNA here is from genome assembly GCA_964423815.1 of uncultured Solibacteraceae bacterium. GTDB lineage: Bacteria > Acidobacteriota > Vicinamibacteria > Vicinamibacterales > SCN-69-37 > SYFT01. The sequence continues at coordinate 33,593 of CAYRGW010000028.1, forward strand.
CCAGCATCTGCCGCACGTCCCCGTGCCGCGCGACCATGGCGGCTGCGGCATCCATCTCGGGGGTGCGGATGTCGCCGGTGACGTCATGGCCATCCACGACCGTCCGTGTGGACAACTCAAACGACGCGTCCCGAGCGACCTCCACGACCGCCGCACTGTCCGCGAGATCCACACCACGCCGCCGCGCCAGCCAGGCCACGGCGCGGTACATCGCACCCGTGTCCACATGACGAAACTGCAACGTGCTCGCAAGGGTGCGAGCCACTGTTCCTTTGCCCGCGCCTGCGGGACCATCAATCGCAATCAACACAGGACTATTATTGACCTACTTGCGACGCATCCTGATCATCATCGTCGTCGTGGTCGCCATCGCGGCGTGGCTCATGATGCCGTATGTGTCGGCGCTCGCGATCCTGATTGACCTGTCGGGGCAGGAGATGCCGATGCGCCGCTGGTTGCCGGTGTCGGTCGGGCAGGTCACCACGCGTGATGTGGCGGTACCGACGAGACATGGCACGGTCAACGCGCGGCTCTACCTGCCGAACGGGCGGAGTCACCAGACGTGGATTGTGGTGCCGGGCGTACACGCCGGAGGCGTGGACGAACCACGACTCGCGCGTCTGACCACACGTCTCGCCGGCGCCGGCATCACGGTGCTCAGTCTGCCGCTCCCCGACCTTCGGGAATTCCGGATCGTCGGCCGGTCCACTGATCAGATCGAAGACGCGGTTGTGTGGGCGACAGCCGATCCGGCGCTCGCACCCGATGGCATCGTCGGGCTGGTCGGTGTCAGTTTTGGCGGCGGGTTGGCGCTTGTGGCGGCGGGGCGTCCGGCCGTGGCCGACCGGATCGACCGCGTCGTGTCGTTTGGGGGGCACGGCAACCTGCCGCGCGTGATCAACTACCTGTGCACGAGCCGATTGCCGGACGGCACCACGCAGCCGGCGCATGACTACGGCGTGGCGATCCTGCTGCTGGCCTCATTACCCCACCTCGTGCCACCAGATCAGGTGGTAGCCCTGGACGGGGCGATTCGTGCGTTCCTCGACGCGTCGATGGTCGACGACCACGACCCACAGGCCGCGCGCCCGCTGTTTGCGCGCGCCCGGCAACTCTCAGCGACGCTGCCGGAACCGGCTGCGGCAATCATGCGCGATGTGAATGCGCGCGACGGCACACGACTCGGCCCCGCGCTCCTCCCGTTCGCGGAAGTGGTCGGCGGCGACCCGGCGCTCTCTGCCGAACGATCGCCCATCCCGCGCGCGCCGGTGTTCCTGATTCACGGCGCGGCAGACAACGTGATCCCGCAAAGCGAGACCGTCAGCCTCGCCGCACACCTGCGCGCCCAGGGACACACACACGTGACCTCACTGCTGTCTCCGGCGATTTCTCACGCGGACCCGAGCACCGAACTATCGATACGCGACGTCTGGCAGCTCATCAATTTCTGGGTGGCCATCCAGCGGTGACGGTGCATTTCAGAACACCGCGAGTGCAGTTTCACAGGGAGACACGGAGGCACGGAGCATTCAGAAGTTCAGGGCTCTGAGTTTTTTCAACATAGGGGCCATGGGGTTCCATGGACCCCATGTTGAAAAAGCTCTTGTGATTCAGTTCCACTCGGTTAACCGGGCCTGGCTCTCGTCTGTCGTCAGCTCGCGCACCTGCTTGATGCGCCGATCGGTGATGGGCCGATACGGGTGCGGCGGTGTCCGGCATCGGCCGGAATCGACTACCATGCCGCCACGATGCTCACACCACTCGCAGGCCTGCTCGGCGGCCTGTCAATTGTCACCGGCTGGTACGTCATCGCGTGGTGGCGCGGCGTCACGGCACCCACTCCAGCCGCCGCAGCCGCACCCGAAGCAACCGAACGGGGCGGACCAACTCCCGCACACCTGGTGATCGGCGCGGTCACCAACTTCTTCGATACGCTGGGGATTGGATCCTTTGCGCCCACGACCGCCGCGTTCAAATTTTTCAAGATGGTGCCGGACCGGCTGATTCCCGGTACGTTGAACGTGGGTCACACCCTGGCGGCCATTACCCAGACCTTCATCTACACTCTGGTGATCGAAGTTGATCCGTTGACCCTGGTGTTGCTGATCGTCTCTGCCGTCGTCGGCGCCTGGATCGGATCAGGCATCGTCGCGGGGTGGCCCAAGCGCAACATTCAGATCGGCATGGGCCTCGCCCTGCTGGTAGCGGCGGGGCTCTTCACCTGGCGCAATCTCGGCTACGGCGGGACCGAAACGGGCACCACCGACCTGCAGGGCATCAAACTCGCGCTGGGCATGGCGGGCAACTTCGCCCTCGGCGCGCTGATGACGCTGGGGATCGGCCTGTACGCCCCGTGCATGATCCTGGTCGGTCTGTTGGGCATGAACGCCGCAGCCGCCTTTCCCATCATGATGGGCTCATGCGCCTTCCTGATGCCGGTCTCCAGTGTCCGCTTCATTCAGAAAGGCGCGTACGCTCTGCGCCCGGCACTCGGGCTGGCCGTCGGCGGCATCCCCGCGGTGCTCATCGCCGCGTTCATCGTGAAGTCGATGGACGTGACGATGATGCGATGGTTGGTCGTCGTCGTAGTGGCGATCGCGGCGGCGATGATGTTGCGCAGTGCGGCGAAGGGTGAGTGAGACGAGGACTCGCCGCGCCGGGTCTGGGCCATGCGCGCCGAACGTCACTTCCGCTCGGAAAACAGGGCCTTGATTTCGTCGGGCGTCAGTTCGCGCACCTGACCGGGCTTGATGCGGCGGTCGATGATGGGGCCGATGCGGGTGCGGCGCAGTTCGATCACGGGATGCCCCGTGCCGTCGAACATCCGGCGGATCTGCCGGTTGCGCCCTTCCTTGATGATGATCTCGATGAGCGCCTGCGGCTCCGACTTGTCCGGATAGGTGCGCACCACGCGCACCTGCGCGGGCAACGTGCGACGGCCTTCGATGACGATGCCGCGCGCGAGGCGCTCAAGATCGCGGGCGTCGGGCAGACCGGACACACGCACTTCGTAGGAGCGCTCAAGTTCGTGCTTGGGGTGCGTGACCTTCTCGGCCAACTCCCCGTCGTTGGTCATGATGATCAGGCCTTCCGAGTCGTAGTCGAGACGACCGACCGGATAGAAGTACCCCTTCACTCCCGCCTTCGCGAGCACCTCGATCACCGTCTCACGCTGCTGGGGATCGGAACGTGTGCTCACCACCCCGCGCGGCTTGTACATCAGGTAGTACTTCCGATCGCCACCAAGCTTCAGGCGGCGCCCGTCCACGCGGATGTCATCCACGTCAGGGTTCGCGCGTGTGCCGAGCTCACTCGCCACCTTCCCGTTCACTTCAATGCGGCCCTGGCGGATCAGTTCCTCCGCGACGCGACGTGAGGACACGCCGGCATGCGACAGGATCTTCTGCAGGCGCACACCTTCCGCGATCGATTTCGACGTCTTGCGCGTGGGCGCGCCGGCCACGGCGCCAGACCGCCCGGACGTCTTGAGTCCGCCGAGCGGACGCACGGCCTTGGGCTGGGTCTGCCGTGTGGACGGTTTGCGTTTGGTAAACGTCGCCTTGACGAACGCGTCGTTGGCCGCTGACTTCGCCCCGGCCTTGCTAGTGAATCTTCTCGTCCGAGGTTTCTGTGCTGGCATCGTCGTCCACGCCTTCTTCTACAGCGTCGCCCGGGTCCGGTGATGGTTCCGGGGCGGTGTCTGGGGCAGTCTCAAGAGGCTCCATGCCGGCGTCAGGCTGATCGTCGGCGACCTCTGGGTCAAAGGGTAGCGCGGTTTGGGGTTCGGGCTCGCCCATGCCCGGCAGGTCGAAGCCGAGCAGTTCCGACATGTCTTCGACCTTCGGCAGGTCGCTGATGTCGTTCAGGCCAAAACGTTCGAGGAAGTCGCGCGTCGTCCCGTACATGAACGGACGCCCGACCACGGCCTTGCGGCCCACGATCTTCACAAGTTTGCGATCGACCAGCGTGCTGAGCACGCCGGCGGTGTTGACGCCACGAATTTCGGCAATCTCCGGCGCGGTCACGGGCTGGCGATACGCAATCACCGCCAGCGTCTCCAGCGAGGCCACCGACAACTTCGACGACGTGCGCTCGTGAAACAGGCGGCGCACCCATTCGTGCAGCTCGGGACGGGTCACGATCTGATAACCGCCGGCCACCTCGACCAATTGCAGCCCCGCAGGACGTTCGTAGTCCTCCTTGAGGGCGACGAGCGCGGCCTCGATATCTTCCTTCGGCTCGCTGTCGAGCAACTTGCCGAGCGCCTTCAGCGTGATCGGCTCGGGTGAGGCAAAGATCATCGCCTCGACGATGGATTTCAGGTCAGACATGGAAGTCAGGGGCTCCCTGCGGCTTTTCGCGCTTGTAGACCCGAATCGGGCCAAAGTTTCCCTGCTGGTAGACCCGCACAAACTTCAGGCGAATCATCTCCAGCAAGGCCAGAAAGGTGACGACGATGCCCGGCTTGGTCTGGACATCGGCAAACAGATCTTCAAACCCGAGCGCCTCAGTCTCGGAGAGCATCGACATCAGTTTTTCGATGCGCACCTCGAGCGACATGTATTCCGCCGGCATGTAGATCTGCGGGCGCTGACGCGCGCGCTCGATCACCTGGCGGAAGGCGGCCATGAGGCTGAACAGGTCGACCTCGACTTCGGGTTCCGGCGGGTTGCCCACCACCTCCGCCACGGCACCGTCGGGGCGGCCCCACTGCGCGCTGCGCTGAATTTCCCGGTCGTGCAGCAACTCGGCGGCGGCCTTGAATTTCTGGTGTTCGAGCAGGCGACGCACCAGCGCTTCGCGCGGATCCTCTTCCGGATCCTCCTGCTTCGGATCAGGACGCGGCAACAACATGCGCGACTTGATGTGAATCAGCGTCGCGGCCATTACCAGGAATTCCCCCGCGATATCGAGGTCAAGTTCCTGCATCACCTCGAGGTAGTCGAGGTACTGCCGCGTGACGAGCGCGATCGGGATGTCGTAGATGTTGAGCTGGTGTTTCTTGATGAGATACAGCAGCAGGTCGAGCGGCCCCTCAAACTGGCGGAGGCGCACCGGATAGGCGCCGAGGATCGTCTCAAAGTCGGCCGGCGCATCGGCGGTCGTAAACGAGCGCTCGCTCTCGGTCGGCTCAATCGGATCAGTAATCAAGTTTCACCGCCGTCCGGACCTTGGCCATGGTTTCCTGCGCGACCACACGCGCGCGCCTGGAACCTTCCATCAGAATCTCACGCAGGTAGCCCGGCCGTGCAAGCACGGCGGCACGCCGTTCACGAATCGGATCGAGCATCGCATTCACGGCTGCGGCGAGTTTGAGCTTCACCTCGACGTCGCCGACCGTGCCCGCGCGGTACCGCGCCTTGAGATCGTCCACTTCTTCGCGGTTCGGGTTAAAGGCGTCGTGGTAGATAAACACCGGGTTGCCCTCGACCGTGCCGGGAATATCCGCGCGCACCCGCTTCGGGTCCGTGTACATCTGACGGATCTTTTTGACGACATCCTCGGGTGTGTCGGAGAGGTCGATCGTGTTGTTGTAACTCTTGCTCATCTTCCGGTTGTCGAGCCCGGGCAGGCGCGGCGTCGGTGTGAGCAGCGGCTGGGGTTCCACAAACACCTCGCCGTAAAAATTATGGAAGCGGCGGACCACTTCGCGTGAGAGTTCGAGGTGCGGGACCTGGTCCTCACCCACCGGCACGTAGTGCGCGTTGTAGATGATGACGTCGGCCGCCTGCAGGAGCGGATAGCCGAGGAAACCGAAGTTCGAGAGGTCCCTCTCGGAGAGCTGTTCGATCTGTTCCTTGTAGGTCGGCACCCGTTCGAGCCAGGTGATCGGGGTGATCATCTGCAGGAGCAGATACAGCTCCGCGTGTTCGGGCACCTGCGACTGGATGAACAAGGTGCTCTTCTCGGGATCGATTCCGGCACCGATCCAGTCGGCCGCGTTGTCGAGGGCGTCAGCGGTGATCGACTCGGTGGACGCGTAATGGCTCGTCAACGCGTGCCAGTCGGCCACGAAGTAATAACAGTCGTACACCTGCTGCAACTGTTCCCAGTTCTGCAGGGCACCGACCAGGTGTCCGAGGTGCAGACGTCCGGTGGGACGCATGCCCGATACAACGCGAGGTTTGGCAATCACAGCAACAACGCTCTCAACAATCGTTCAATGGGGTCCACAATCGCGTCAATCACACCCAGCAACAGCAGACCGTACAACACGAAAATTCCAAAGGGCCGAATCTTGTCCATGGCCTGGGCCATGGATTCGGGCACCAGGCCCGCCAGCACGTTGCCGCCATCGAGCGGCGGCACCGGCAACATGTTGAACGCCGCCAGGAGCACGTTCATGAAGATCGCGGTGTACAACACCACGCCCATACGCGTCACCCCGGTCTCGGGCACCAGACCACCCTGCGCGGTCAACACCACGATCAGAAGCGTCGCCAGCACCAGGTTGCTCACCGGGCCCGCAAGGGCCACGAGCGCAAAGTCACGACGCGGGGACCGCAGATACCGCATGTCGACGGGGACCGGTTTGGCCCACCCGATCAGCGGCAACCCGGACAACATCCCAATCAGCGGAAACGCGACGGTGCCGATCCAATCGATGTGCGCGAGCGGATTCAGCGTCAGCCGGCCCAGCATCTTCGCCGTCGGATCGCCCAGCTTGTTGGACGCCCATGCGTGCGCCGCCTCGTGAAACGACAAGGAGGCGACCAGGATCAGGAAAGCGGGGATGGCGTACTCGAGCGACAACCCTAAGAAGATACCACGCGGGCTAAAGCACTGAGGAATGAGGATTTGGGGCCACCGGACTGGTCCGGCGGCCCCGGGTCGTGCGTCGGCTTATTTCTTGCCCTTCGGCGCGAGGGCCTTGGACTGGCCGCTCGACTTGGACGACTTGTCGGACTTGTCGGACTTGTCCGACCTGTCACCCGACTTCGACGACTTGCCAGATTTGTTGGATTTGTCGGACTTACCGGATTTGGCGGATTTGGCGGACTTCCCAGATTTGTCGGACTTGCCGGATTTGGGCGTCGCCACCGACGAGTCGAACAGCGGCCCGCCATCCACCGCCGCTCCATTCGGTCCCTGGGAGTGCGGCACGCCCACCTTTACGGTCGCCTGGCAGCTCAGCCCGGTGGTATCGGTCACCGAGAAGGTGATGTGGTACACCCGGCCGTCCCCTCCACCGTCACGCTCGGCTCGCACCTGCGCCGTGCTGGTCCCGATGCCCGCGCCGTCGATGGTCGTGATGGTGGACTCGTCCTGGAAGATGCTGACGACCCGGTACGTCAGCGGTCCGCCATTCGCGTCGGTCGCCCCGCTCGCCGTCACGGCCACCATCTGGTGGTTCACCGGCCAAATGGAGGTGATCGATGGCGTGATGGAGCACACCGGCGCGACGTTGGCGTTGACGATGGTCAACGTGCCGTTGACGCTGGTCACCGCGTAGTTGCCGGCTTTGTTGTTTGGATCCACCAGCGCCGGAATCGTCGGATAGACGCCGGGCACCTGCGAACCGGTGCCCGGGCTGCTGTAGGTCGCCGTGATGCCATCCGCGCCCAGCACGCCGGTCAGGATGCCGGTGAGCACCGGGTCGGCCGCCAGATGCGACCGTGTAAAGCTGTCCGCGGTCACCGACAGCGCCGCCGCCGATATCGCGAAGCTGGCTGAGCTTGTGGACGCCTCGTGATTGTCACCACCGGTGTAGGCATACGACGCCGTCACGGTGCCCACGTTGGTGTTGTCGGTGTAGGTCGGCGCGGGCGCCAGGCTGAGCCCGCCCACACCCGTCACCGTGGCCGCGCACAGTTCCTGCGCCGCGCCCGTGTAAACCGTCGTCGCGGCCGCACACGTCACCGTGGTGGTCGACGCCGCCTTCGTGATGGCGAAGGTGGCCGAGGCATCACTCACGTCGTGGTTCGTATCGCCCGCGAAGCTATAGCTCGCGGTCGCCGTGCCCACGTTCACGTTATCCGTGTAGACCGGCGTCGGCGTCAGGCTCAGACCGCCCACCCCTGTCACCGTCGCCGTGCACAGCTCCTGCGCCGCGCCCGTGTAGGCCGTCGTTGCCGACGCGCAGGTCACCGTCGTCGTGGACGATGCCTTCGTGATGGCAAACGTCGCCGAGTCATCGCTGGCCTCGTGGTTCGCATCGCCCGCGTAGCTGTAGCTGGCCGTCGCCGTGCCGACGTTGACGTTGTCCGTATAGACCGGTGCCGGCGTCAGGCTCAGACCGCCGACACCCGTCACCGTCGCCGCGCACAGTTCCTGGGCCGCGCCGGTGTAGACCGTCGCCGCCGGCGCACACGTCACCGTGGTGGTCGACGCCGCCTTCGTGATGGCGAAGGTGGCCGAGGCATCACTCACGTCGTGGTTGGCATCGCCCGCGAAGCTGTAGCTCGCGGTTGCCGTGCCGACGTTGACGTTGTCCGTATAGACCGGTGCCGGCGTCAGGTTCAGACCGCCCACCCCTGTCACCGTCGCCGTGCACAGCTCCTGCGCCGCACCGGTGTAGACCGTGGTCGCCGGCACGCACGTCACCGTCGTGGTCGACGAGGCTTTCGTGATGGCAAACGTGGCCGAGGCGTCGCTGACCTCGTGGTTCGCGTCGCCTGCGTAGCTGTAGCTGGCCGTCGCCGTGCCCACGTTCACGTTATCCGCGTAGACCGGCGTCGGCGTGAGATTCAGACCTCCGACACCCGTCACCGTCGCCGCGCACAGTTCCTGCGCCGCGCCCGTGTAGACCGTCGTCGCCGGCGCACACGTCACC
>CAYRGW010000029.1:0-7095 GCA_964423815.1 uncultured Solibacteraceae bacterium
TGATACGCCTCAAGCACGGGCGTGGCCATCAGCCCGAAATACCCGGCTTCGAAGTTGGTGACGGCGTCGGTGACGCGGTATTGCTCGGCGACCCGTGCCCAGAACACCTCGTCACTCGCGACCTGCGCGGGCGTGCCCTGCGGAGGCACCGGGGGCGGCCACACGCGCCGAGCGGGCGTGGCCGTCAGCGTGGCCGTCAGCGGTGCCGTCAGCGCGGCGCCGAGTACGGCGGTGTCCTTCAAAAACTCTCGTCGCGTGGCCATGCGCGGAAGCTTACCGCCCGCCGGGAGGCGTGTAAACGTTGTCTAGCACTGTTGGGCCGGCGTGACCTGAAGTGCACGCAGGGGCGCCGGGAGGGTGCCCGCGCAGGAGAGGGCTTTTACGGTCGCACTCGCGCCAAGCGCATCGGTCGTCGCCGAGGTGGGCCGGAGTTTCAGATGCGCAAAAATGGGCCGGACCCCGCGATACGCGTTGTCGCTGATACGACTGTCGCCGGGTCGATAGGGGCGCAGGCGTTGTGTGCGGTCATCCCACTCGGCCGGAATCACCTTGAGACCAACCGAACTTCGCACGTTGCCGCCGATGGCCAGAAACCGTTCCCGTTCGTGGTCAACAGCGACCACGATGTCGCAGTGTGTGGAGGCGCCTTGCCCGATCTGCCGCCGCCGTTCAGCCAGTGACTGGTAGGCGGGGCGCCGGCCGGCGCACAAGAGATCCCCGGGGGCCACCTCCGCCTCGCCACCGTCATAGGCGATGTACGCCGACACGCGTGTGCCCGCGTCCCTGGCGCGAATGGCCTGATCGATGTAGCGATGGTGCGCCACCGCGCGCACAAAAACATTCGCATCACGCAATCCCGCTTCACACATGACCCAGGAGATGAAGGCCGCAGACCAGGGACTGTTCCAGCGCGCGCCCAGTCCGGCCTCTCCCGTCCACGCGGCGTTCTGGCGGTTCACGATCCACGCACCTTCCGGCGTGACCGCCCAATAACCGGCCACACTGGCCGCCACGCGTGCACCCTCTTCCGGCGTCAGTCGCGCCCGACCGCGGCCACGGACCGCCACAGGCGGCGGGTCGTCATCACTTTCGCCGACCGTCTGATCCACAACCGTGTACCCAAAAAACGCCCACTCCTGGACGGCGATGTCCACGATGCGCTGCCGGATCGCGGGTGTCAGCGGCGTGGACGCGCGACATGTGGTGCCGGTGACGCGCATCGTGCCGGGCGCGCCGGTCACACGCGCGGCCGGTGACGTCACGTCGAGTTGGACGACTGGCAGGCGCGGGGTCGGGGCCGGACGGGAGGATTGTGCGGCGACGACGGGAGCGACGATCGCCACGATCGCCGCCAGCACGTATGCCGCCCGGAGCAGGTGTTCACGCACGGTCCGAGTATATCGGCTGGTCCTACTCCGACCGCAGCGCGAGCATTGGATCGACGCGTGTGGCCTGACGAGCCGGGAGCCAGGTGGCGACGAGGGCCACGGTCCCGAGCCCGGCCACCACCACGAGGTAGGTGATCGGGTCAAACGGCTGCACGCCGAAGAGCAGTGACGACAACAACTGCATCAGCCCCGCAGACGCGGCCAGCCCGACGGTCAGGCCGATGGCCGTGAGCGTGAGGCCGCGCATGACAAAGATCCGCTGCACCGACGCACCCTGCGCGCCCAGCGCCATACGAATGCCGACCTCACGCCGGCGCTGCGACACGATGTACGCGATGACGCCGTAAATGCCGACCAGCCCGAGCAGGAGGGTGACCGACGCCGCGATCCCGAGGATCACCAGCACAAACTGCGTTTGCGCCATCGAGGTGTCGTACATCTGGCGCAGCGTTCGCACACGCGCAAGGGGCAGGTTCGGATTCACGCTCCACACCGCCTCCTGCACGTCGGCCAGAAAACCCTCCGACTGCAACCGGGACGAGCGGACCGTGAACGCCACCGAGCGTTGCACATAGGCCTCACCGCCGATCGTGGCCGACACCTTCAGCGGCCAATAGATCGTCGTCGGCGCGGGCTGCGTGGCGCCGTCCTGGCGCTCGTCGCCGACCACACCAACGATTTCAATCCACCCGGCCTCCGGGGTGCGCCGCACACGTTTGCCGACCGCCAGTGCAGGTTCGCCCCAATATTCACGCGCGAGGTTTTCACTCAGCAGCGCCACCGGTGCGGCGTTGTGCACGTCGGTCCACGTGAAGTCACGGCCGGAGACGATCCGGCCACCCATCGACTCGAAGTAGCGGGCGCCCAGGTATTTCATGCGACGCAGGGGCGGAATCCTGCCGTCGGTTGCCGGCACATCCTCCACCCAGATGGGATCGTTGTTGCTCTGTTGATCGAGCGCGACCGAGGAAGTGACCCCGACCGACTGCACACCGCCGATCGCCTCGAGGCGCCGCGTTATGTCTTCGTGCATCCGCGCGACCTGGTCGATGTCCGTGACCACGGCCTGCGGGATGGACACGCGGAACGTGAGGACGGTATCTGGATCCGTGAAGCCCATGGGGACCTCCCGGATGGAAATGAACGAGCGCACCATGAGTCCCGATGCGACCAGGAGCACCGCGGCAAGGGCGACCTGCGCGACGACGAGACTGTTGCGCGCGCGATGACGCTCCCGGCCCTCGCTCGACCCGCGCGCACTGTCTTTCATGGTCGCGGCCATGTGTGGTCGCGCATATTTGAGGACAGGGATGGCACCAAACATCAGGCCGGAGATGAGCGACACACCCAGCGTAAACAACAGGACAACCGGGTCGAGCGTAATCTCGGTGAGTCGCGGCAGTTGCGCCGGCTGCAGATAGACCAGCAGCTGGATGCCGCCAAACGCAAGGGCCGTGCCGACCACGCCCCCGATGAGCGCGACCAGCAGTGACTCCGACATCAACTGCCACGCAATCTGGCGCGCGTCCGCACCAAGCGCGAGGCGGATGGCGAGTTCCTGCTGGCGGGCTTCCGCGCGCACGAGGAACAGGTTCGCCACGTTGGCGCAGGCGACCAGCAGCACCAGTCCCACGGTGCCCAGCAGAATCCACAACAAGCTGCCGATGTCGCCCACCACGTCGACGTCCAGGGGACGCACCAGCGAGCCGAAGCGCGCATCCTCGAACATCTGCTGCGTGAACCCTTGCGGGAGCGGGAAGCGGCTGGTCAGTGACGGCAGCAGGCGCTCGACGTCCGTGTTGGCCTGCGCGATCGTGGTGCCGGGTTTCAGACGCGCCACGGCCTGATAGCTGAATCCTGCGGCGTGGATCGTTGACCGATCGATCCTCATCGGGAGAACCAGGTGCGGGGTGGCGCGAAGGAATCGGAAGTCCTCCGGCAGCACGCCGATCACCTCGCGGGCCGTGCCATTGACCACGATGCTCTGGCCGACCGCCGCGGGAGTGCCGCCAAAGGCGCGCAGCCAGTAGGCATGCGAGATCAGGACGACCTGTGGTCCATTCGGCTGATCGTCATCTTTCGAGATGGCACGGCCGAGTGTCGGATGAATGCCCACCACCGGCAGGGTGCCATCCGTCACGTTGAGCGTGTCGATCTGCTCAGGCTCCCCGCGTCCGGTGACCGTGGCCGAGCCGTAGGTCCACAGGCCGATGTCCTGGAACGACTCCGCAGCGTCCCGGATCATGAAGTAGGTGGCCGCTGATTGCTGGAGGGGGCCCGGCATGACGCCGGGGGCCACCAGCCAGACCCCGACCAGCGACTTTGCGTCGGCGTAGGGCAGCGGCTTGAGGATCACCCCGTTGACCACGCTGAAGATCAACGCGTTGGCGCCAATCGCGACGCCGACGGTGGTGACGGCCGTCAGCGCAAACGCAGGCGTCTTGAACAAGCGGCGCAGTGCGTGTTTCACGGGGGTTCAGACGAACCGGGCCTGGCAGAGGTTCATTCACACGACGAGGCCCCGGCGGGGGCTGCTAGCATCCTTGCCATGGACTCCCTGTCCCAGATGGCCCTTGGCGGCGCGGTCGCCGCCAGCATTGCGCCGGCCCGTCATCGCCGCGCGGCGTTGCTGGCAGGCGCCGCTCTGGGCACGGTACCCGATCTCGATTCGTTGCCGATTCTGCTGATCACCGACAACCCGGTGTTGTTGATGACGTGGCATCGCGGCCCCAGCCATTCGTTGTTTGTGCTGCCGCTGGCGGGCTGGTTGGTCTGGTGGCTCTTCAGGCGTCGTCGAAAACGTGTGGCCGAATCGCCAACGCGCTGGTTCTGGGCGATCCAGCTGGCGCTCATCACACATCCGGTACTGGATGCGTTCACGGTCTACGGCACCCAGTTGTTGTGGCCGCTACGTCCACCGCCGGTGATGTGGTCGAGCGTCTTCATCATTGATCCGCTATACACGGTCTGGCTGCTGGTGGCCTGTGTGGTAGCGTGGTACCCGCAGGCGCGCCGACTGGCGCAGCACGCGCTGCTGGCGGGCCTCATCGTCAGCACCACGTACCTGGGCTGGTCGCTGATCGCCAAACAGATCGTGGACGACCAGGCCCGGCGCGACCTCGCCGCACTCGGGTTGGACGATGCGCCACGGTTCTCTGTGCCGATGCCGTTCAACACCCTGTTGTGGCGCGTGGTCGCCATGACACCGAACGGGTACGTGATTGGCGACCGATCACTCGTGGCCGACAGCGGCGCGATACGTTTTACAGCCCATCAGTCCGACACGCAGGCGCTGGCACAGGTGCGCGGCATCGCCGCGGTGGAACAACTCGCGTGGTTCAACCATGGATTCATGCGCGCGCAGGTGGTTGGCGACGCGCTCGTGCTGAGCGATCTACGAATGGGATTGGAACCAGACTACAACTTCAGCTTCGTGGTCGCCGAGCGCGCAGGCGACCGATGGCGTGCGGTGCCGCCGCGCCAACTGCGAAGTCCGTATCGTCCGCCGATGCTTGAAGGCGGCCTCGGAAAGGCGTTAACCGACATGTGGACGCGCATCTGGCACACGCCGTAGTCGGCGGCGGAGACGCAGACAACACGCACCGGCGCAGTCGCCGATGCGTGTTGTGTTGTGTGTGCGTCAGCGCGATGACAGCCTAGCGGCCGTCGCCGTCAGCGTCGCCGGGCATCGCATGTTCGACACGGTGCCAGCCGTCACGGACCGCGCTTCGCGCGTCGTTCCAGCCGAGGCGCGACTTGTTCTTGGCGGTGTCCCACCCACGCTCGAGGTCGTTTTCGGTTTCGTCCCACGTGGTCTTCACATTCGCGCGGGTGCTGCCACCGTACAGGTACGCATCGCCGTAGTCGTCGTACGACGCACCCGGCTTCACGTAGGGGCGCGCGGCGTAGTTGTCGCGCCAGTACGCGTCTTCCACGGCCGGGTCAAACGCCGCGGCAACGCCGTGACCGGCGAGACCGCCCGCCACCGCGCCAATCGCTGCGCCCACAACGGCGCCCACCGGGCCACCGACTGCCGCGCCCGTCGCCAGACCTGTCACCGCGCCGCCCGCGGCGCCCACGCCCTCTGCCACTGAGTGATCCTTGTGTACTTCAGCCATGATGTGGTTCCTTCCTGAAATGGGGCCGCAGCCCCGGGTGAATCGTTAGCGTCCAATCGTGAGTTCGTTGCGCACCTGATAACCGACGGCCTTGGCCACGGCGATCTGACCGGCGGCCGTCTTCTGCTCCGTCGTCGGCACGTGGCCCTTGAGCGTGACCGTCTTGGTGATGTGGTCGCTGTCGACGTTGATGTTGCTGGCGTCCACGCGTTTGTCCAGCGTGAGGGCGACCTTCACATCCATCGTCTCCACGGCGGCATCCGCCGCGCGGCCACCGTTGGCGATTGCATTCCCCGTCGCGTCCGCTGCATTGGCCGTGGCATCAGCGGCGCGTTCGGTCTTGTCTTCAACCCTGTCCTCCGTGCGTTCACTGCACGCGACACACGTGGTCGCGATCAGCGCCGCTCCGAGGAGATGTGTGACGTGTTTGATTGTTGCTCTCATGCGTAACTCCTTGTTTGGATTTGCTGTTGGTCTAGAGAGCAATATGGGTGCCACGTGTAAACGAACCCCGCGAGTCGCCTGAGGGGCCTGTACGCAGCGGGGGTGCCACTAATGACGCGGGTAATGGATCAAAACGGCGCGCCCAGCGTGGCCACCAGGCGGAAGCCGTCCCGGCCCCGTACGAGTTCCGCGCGTAGCGCATACCGATCCCGGAGCCAGTACCGCGCGCCGACGCCCACCGAGGTCAATGTGGAGTGGTCCCCCGTGGGCACAGGGGGACGGTCGAAGTGGCCCACATCCAGAAAGAGGACAAGCTCCAGCGGGCGCCAGGTCCGCCAGCGTGATTCGATCGTCGCGGCGGTCAGCGATTGGCCACGAAAGCGGGTGCTCGGAAAACTGCGCAGGCTGTCGGACCCGCCCAGAGCCTGCGTCAGCTGGAAGGGGAACTCACGATCGTCGGTCATTCCCGTGTACGACCCGACGACGCGGGCTGCGACCACATGTCGCAGAGTGCCCACCGGTCTGAAAGCCTGGACGTCAAATCCGACGCGCGAGAACGAGGTAAACGCGTCCGAGTGCGACATGAAGCGCCAGGCTGAGAGGGTGACAACCGATCCACGCTTGGGCCGCCACGGATGATCGCGGCGGTCGACGCCGACGCCCACGCCACCCACGACATACCGTGATGTGGTGGTGAGCGCCTGAGAGATGCCACCACTGAACACCGTTTCGGTGTTTGGTCGGTCTTCGTGAGTGCCGGGCAGCGGGTCGGTCTTGAGATATCCCAATCGGGCGCTGATGCCGATGGCGCGAATGGTCTGGAACTGAAAAACCGCGTCGGTCCCGGTGACGGTCTGGCCAAAGTCGGTTCGCGTCGTCGTCCCGGGTGTGGTGGTGCCGTACAGACTGAGTGAGGGCAGGCGCCGGTACCGCTGCTCCACATAGACCGCCCAGCCGGAGGAATCCGTCGTCGGCAGGTTCATCATCGAGGTGAACTTGTCGTCGCCCGGCTCGAGCCCCAGTCGGGTGGTGCGATTGGTCAGCCCTCCAATCCGAATGGCCAGGTCCTGATAGTTCCTGAGGGAGATCATCGCGTCGACCCCTGCGTCCATGTTGAGACCGCCCACACGATAGGAGAGAAATTC
>CAYRGW010000029.1:7105-41603 GCA_964423815.1 uncultured Solibacteraceae bacterium
CAACGGCGGGTCCAGACCCGGAGGCCACCGTCCCCACAGTGGGCTTGAACCCTTTCCACTCAAGGTTGTCGAGACTCTCAAGCAGGGGGCGTCCGGGCGTGCGAGGCACCTCGGCCGCCGGGGCGCTGGCCGGGATCGATGTGGTTTGTGCCACCGACGCGGTCGGCATCACAAGTGCCGCGGCAAACAGAACTGACCCGATTTTCATATCACTCCCTCGATCTGCGTGGTTGTTACCGTGTTCGAGTAAACGGGTGCCACTAGTAGGCAGGGGGTCTGCCTCGACTAGGGCGCCCGCAGGCGTCGTTTGGCCTCCCGCAAGGCCAGATGGTCGCGTCGCGACATGTCCGGCACGGACAAATCGAGGTTTTCGAGCGCCTCAATCGCGATGCGCGCCACGACGAGGCGTGTAAACCATTTGTTGTCGGCCGGCACGATGTACCACGGCGCGTCGGTCGTGCTCGTGGATTTCATGACGTCGGTATACGCGGCCATGTACTTGTGCCACTTCAGCCGTTCATTGACGTCGTTGACCGAGAACTTCCACCGTTTGGCCGGATCGGACAGGCGCATCAGAAATCGTCGGCGTTGTTCCGCCTTCGAGACATTCAGATAGATCTTTCTGATGACGGTGCCGTTGCGAGCCAGGTAGCGCTCGATCGCGCAGATGTCCTCGAAACGGTCGCGCCAGATGTGGGGCGTGATCGCGGACGTGGGCAGGCGTTGCTTCAGGAGCAGGTCCGGGTGGACGCGTGTCACCAGCGTTTCCTCATAGTAGGAACGATTAAAGACGCCGATGCGCCCCCGTTCTGGCAACGCCTTGAGGCAGCGCCACATGAAGTCATGACGCAGTTCCTCAGCCGAGGGCACCGTGAACGAGAAGACCTGCGTCGACCTCGGATCCAGACCACGCATCACATGTTTGATGGCGCTGTCTTTTCCCGCGCCGTCCATGGCCTGAAACACAAACAGCACCGACCAGCGATTCTGCGCGGACAGCAACTCCGTCAATTCATACAGGCGCTTGACGCTCGCGGCGAGCAACTGGCGCGCGTGTGTGGCCGACTCGTATGGCGCCGTGTCCGCCGGGTCGTAGTTGTCCAGATTCAGTCGCGTCGACGGTTTGACTCGATAACGTTCGACGTTCAGGTGCCGCATACCTAAGGGATAGGTAGCAAGAACCGCTCCAGTTCGCCGACCAACGGATTGGTGGCACACCTCTTGCTACGTAGTGAGGCGTGACGATCACCCATTTCCTTCCACCAGCGGCGTTGACGCTGTCTTTGCTGACCGCCTGTGCATCCACCACGCCCGCGGTCGAGCAGACCACGCCGCCCCCAGCCCCGCAGGCGCAGACGCAGGGGCCACCGGCCAATGCCGTGGCGAAGGAGATGGCCGAGTTTGTCGCGCGCGTCGAGCGGTATCACGCACTCCGCCAGACGTTGAATGCCAAGATGCCCCAGTTGTCCGCCAAACCCGCTCCGGAGGAACTGGACACACACCAGCGCACGCTGGCCGCGTTGGTGATGGCGGCGCGAACCGGCGCAAAACCCGGCGATATCTTCGTGCCAGAGATGCAGACCGTGGTGCGAAGTCTGATGGCCCAGGTCTTCAAGAACGCCGTCCAGCGCGCAGAACTCAAGGCCACGATTGCGGAAGAAAATCCCACCGGCGTCAAGGTGGTGGTCAACACCCAGTATCCGGAGGGGCTCGCCCTGACCACGATGCCGCCGGACGTGTTGAAAAATCTGCCGCTCTTGCCGAAGGACTGTGAATACCGCTTCGTCGGTGAGTCACTCATCCTTCTCGATACCCGCACCAATCTTGTGTTGGATGTCATGTCGTTTGCCTTGCCCAGAGGCTGAGGCGGATGCCCCGAATGCGAGTGCTCAGTGTTGCGATCACGGCGGTGATCGGTCTGTCGCTGGCGTGCGGCTGCCAGAGCGCCCCCGTCGAGCCTGTAGTGCTCACCAAGGGCGATACGGGCGCCTCACAGATCGGCGCGACCTTCCCCAATCACAAGGATTCGCTGAAGTTCGCCGTGCTGGGAGACTTTGGTTCCGGGTCAGCCGGGCAGTACCAGACCGCCGCCCGCATGGCCGAGACACATTCCACGTTTCCGTTCGAGATTGTCCTGACGGTGGGCGACAACATGTACGGCGCCGAACGCCCCCAGGACTTCCGAACCAAGTTCGAGGTGCCGTACAAATTGCTCCTGGACGCCAAGGTGAAGTTCCACGCGTCTCTCGGTAATCACGACTCACGAGAGCAGCGCAACTATGAACACTTCAATATGGGCGGGAAGTTGTACTACAGCTTCAAGGCCCCACGGCAGGATGTGAAGTTCTTCGTCCTGGAGACGACGTATCCGGAACCTGAACAGATGAAGTGGTTGGAGGAGGAACTCAAGGCGTCCACGGAAACGTGGAAGATTGCCTACTTCCATCATCCACTGTATTCGTCGGGTGGTCGCCATGGCTCCGATGAACAGTTGCGTGACACACTCGAACCTCTGTTCGTCAAATACGGCGTCAGCGTCGTCTTCAGCGGCCACGACCACCTCTACGAGCGCACCAAACCACAGCAGGGCATCACGTATTTTGTGACCGGCTCCGGCGGGATGCTGCGCGCCGGGAGCTTCCGGCCCAACCTGCCGTTCTCCGACAAGATCAACGCCAGCACCATGGTCTTCCTGGTCGCCGAGATCCTCGAGGACACGATGTTCTACAAGGCGATCTCGCGCGAAGGCACGCTCATCGATGAGGGCCAGATCATCCGCCGGGACATGCCGCCAATGGCAGCGACGCAGGCGGCGCGATGACCCGCGCGTCGGTATCGGCCGGGTTTCTTGTGGCCACGATCACCGCGTCGTCGTGCGCGACGATGGCGAAACCCAAGGCGGAGGCCCTGTCGCCGCCCACCTATACGGCCCTGCTTCAGCGGTCGACGATCTGGCGGGCGACGCGTGTCAGCGAGATGAACCTGCGCACCGGCCCGGCGGTCAAAGATGGATTTGCGCCGCTGGCCACCGTGCGGTGCACCTACAAGGAAGAAGAGATGGGCGGCAAGACGCCGAAGTTCACCTGCGAGCTGCCCGGCGGCGACGACCTCAAGGTGAAGTACGGCCACACCAATGGTGAGGTCTATGCGGAAGTGGCGGCGACCCGGCTGTTATGGGCGCTGGGCTTCGGTGCGGACCGGATGTATCCCGTCAAGGTGGAATGCACCGGGTGCCCGCCGGAGCTGGCGACGGCAGACGTCGGCGCGACCCTCGTGGGCAACGGCGTGGTGCGATTTGAGTATGCCGCCATCGAGCGAAAGATGGACGGACAGGAAATTGAGAGCGAGCAGGGGGGCGGCTGGTCCTGGCGGGATCTCGATCGGGTTGGCCCCCAGGACGCGCAGGGCCGTGTCCATCGCGACGCTCTCACACTGCTCGCGGCCATGCTGCAGCACACCGACAGCAAACGCGAGCAGCAGCGCCTGGTCTGTCTCGACGACAAGGTCGACGACGACAAGGACGCGCTGGCCGCCTGTGCCAGGCCATTCATGCTGATCAGCGATCTGGGGAAAACGTTTGGTCGCGCCAATGCCTTTAATGCCGACAGTCCCGGAAGCGTGAATCTGCGTGAGTGGCAACGCACCGAGGTGTGGCTGAACAAGAAGGGCTGCACGGCGAACTTGCAGGCGTCGGTGACGGGCACGCTTGATGATCCACAAATCGGCGAGGCCGGGCGGAAGTTCCTGGCTGACCTGCTCGGACAGTTGACGACAAATCAACTCCGGGATGTGTTTGACGTGGCGAGATTTTCCGATCGCCACGCCGGAACTGATGGCCAGGCCGACGTCCAGGCCTGGATCAATGCGTTCCAGGACAAGGTCGCCCAGATCACAGGGCGGACCTGTTCAGAGACGCAGGAGGCCAAATGACTGTATGGCGTTGCTGTCTCATCGTCCTCGTGTTGTGGTGCGGCCCCGCGGTCGCCTACGCGCAGCAGTCACAGGTGACACAACCGGCTGACAGCGGTCCGACGGTCACGCCCGACAATGACGAACAGTTGGAAGAACTGGGGTATGCCGCCGTGCGCCTGCCGCTGGCAGCGGCACTGGCCGCGATCCTTGCGCTCAGACCACGCCGGCGGGGCACCCCGCCTCGTTCACCCGCAGTGATTCAGACACAGGTGGTGTTGGCCGTGATCGGCGCGCTGGTGATGGCGGTCGTGGGCTCCAGCCTTGCCCGCGCGTTCGGTATCGTCGGCGCGGCAGGACTGGTCAGATACCGGGCCAAGGTGAATGACCCGAAGGACGCGGGCGTGATGTTGTCGACGCTGGCGGTGGGCCTGGCCTCCGGGGTTGGCCTGTGGGTGCTTGCGATCTTCGGCACATTTTTCCTGCTGTTGGTTCTCTGGATCGTTGAATCGTTCGAGCCGGTCTCCATGCGGCGGTTTGCCCTGCGTATCAAGGCGAAAGACACAAGTGAGTTGCGGCCCCAAATTGAGGCGATGCTGCAGCAAAAAAGCGCCACGTTCGAGATCCGGACCGTGACACCGGAAGAATTGCAGTACGAAGTGAAGTGGCCGCTCGAACAGAGCACCGATGAGCTGTCGGAAGAGATCATCGCCATGGGGCCGCCTGACGGCACTGAAGTTGAGCTCGAACAGTTGAAGGAAAAATCGTGAAGTTGACCATCCAGCCGGACGCCGGCATCGCTCCCGTGCTGAAGGCGATCCATCACGCCAAACGATCAATCGACATCGTCATCTTCCGTCTCGACATCAAGGACGTGGTGGCGGCGCTGAGCGCTGCCGTGCTGCGTGGTGTGACGGTGCACGCGCTCGTGGCGAATACCAATCGCGGCGGTGAAAAGACCCTGCGCAAGCTGGAAATGCAAATGCTGGAGACCGGGATCACGGTGTCCCGGTCCTCCGAGGAATTTGGCCGGTATCACGGCAAAATCCTGATTATCGATGAGCGCGTCCTGCATCTGTTTGCCTTTAACCTCACCTGTCTTGATGTCACCAAGAGCCGGAGTTTTGGGCTCACCACGACCAAGCGCGAGCTGGTGCAGGAGGCCCTCAGGCTCCTGAACGCCGACCGTGACCGCAAACCCTATGCACCAACGGCCAAATACCTGGTCGTCAGTCCTGAGAACTCCCGGTCACTGCTGGCGGGTTTTATCAAGGGCGCACGAAAGCAGCTGTTCATCTACGATGTCGGCCTGACCGATCCGACGATGATGCGGCTGTTGTCCGAGCGGCACAAGGCGGGCGTGGACGTCCGGGTCATTGGCAAGGCCGGCCGGGGCTGCCCGGTGCCGGCGCAGAAATATCCCGGCAAGCGGCTGCACCTGCGAGCCATTGTCCGGGATGGCCGCCAGGCGTTTCTCGGCAGTCAGAGTCTGCGCGAACAGGAACTCGACAGACGACGCGAGGTGGGTTTGCTCATTTCAAACACCCGGGTGGTGCGTGAAATGCTCGATGTATTCGAGAGGGATTGGGCGCAGACGGATCTGGGCGTCGAGGCCAAAGAGAAGCGCGAAAATTCTGCAGCCTGAACGAGGCGTTTACAGTTGACGTCGTAACATCCCAGCCAGCTCATCGAGGAACTTCTTCGCCGCAGACCGCTGTTCGAATTCAGCGGGCTTGATCAGACGTGACTGCGCCTTGTCACGTTCAAAGTCCTGCACCTGCGCGACGGCAAACGCGGCGTCATAAATATTCAGATTGGCCTCGTCATTGAGACGGAAGGACCGGTCGTCGAAGTTGGTCGAGCCGACCGACACCCACAGGTCGTCCACGATGAGCACCTTGCAGTGATACATCGTGGGCTGAAACTCGTAGATCTCCACCCCGGCCTCCAGCAGGTCCGCCCACCGCGAGCGGCTGGCATGGCGGACGATGGCGGCGTCGGTATGGGGCCCCGGCACAATGATTTCAATCCGCACGCCCCGTGCCCGTGCGGCCACAAATGCGTCCACCGCCAGGGAGTCTGGAATGAAGTAGGCGGCCTGCAGCCGGATGTGTGTCGTGGCCGACGCGATCGACAGCAGATACATCAGGCGGACGCTCTCGCTGCCTTCGCCCCTGGAACTCTTGAACATCTGGGCCGACAACTCACCGACGGGTGCCAACGGCGGGAAATACCGTTCGCCAAACAACACCACAGCTTTTGTCTTGATCCAGTTGTCGATGAAGGCCGTCTGCATCTGCGCGACCGCCGGTCCTTCGAGGCGATAGTGCGATTCGCGCCAGTGGTCCGGGGACTGGGCGTCACCGAGCCAGTGATCCGCGATCCCCACACCGCCGGTAAACCCGATCCGTCCGTCCACGACCAGCAGTTTGCGGTGGGTCCGCTGGTTCATCCTGGCGATGTTGTACCAGCGCAGCGGGTGGTACATGGCGACCTCGACGCCGGCCGCTCTCATCGCGTCGAGTTGAGCCTGGTCGAGTTTGCCGGCCCCCACCCAGTCCAGCAGGACATGCACCTTCACGCCGGCCCGCGCGCGTTCACTCAGCGCGTCGGCGAACCACTGGCCCACGGTGCCCGACCAGTAGATGTAGGTCTCGAAGGTGATGCTCTGCTTCGCGCCACGGATGGCCTCGAGCATGGACGGAAAGATCTCGTCGCCGTTCTGCAGCGCCGTCACGCGGTTGCCGGGCAGGATGGCCGGCCCCAGCAGCACGTCCATCGTCCGGTGGAAGGCCGGATCGGCCACCGCGAACGTGTGATCGAGTTCATACCGGATGTGCCGTTCCCCAGCCTGGAGGTTCAGGACCAGCACGGTCAACAGGACGGTGACTGGAATGGTGATCAGGAAGGTGCGCCACATGTCACCATCGTGCCACCTGCGACGCCGGCCCACCTGCGCTGTTCGGCACACCGCGGTGACCAGGTAGATCGGGCGGGCAGGACGCACTACGATGTGCGTCCATGCCGGAGCTCCCCGAGCCCGTGACCCCCGACCCGTTGACGCCGAGTGAAATCGTCCAACTGGTCGGCAGTGACTTTGCCGCGCTCGATCCCGACAGATGGCGGTTCGTCCGGTGGTCGCTGGCAGGCGTGGTCTTCGGGGGCGCGGGTCTTGCGGTGTCGCGCATCGCCGGCTCCTGGTTCGATCTCAACCTGATCGGTCTCTGGCTTCCGTTCCTGCTCGTTGCCGGACTGTTCGGGGCTGCCTCGATCCGCGAGTGGCAGGATGGATTTCCGGGCAAGAAGAACAGTGTGCTATTGGACGGCACGACGTGGGTCTCCACACACCCGTTCGTCCGGGCGATCCTGAAAGCGGCGCTCGCGGCCAACGAACGCGCCGGCGTGATTGCGCTCGCGGTTGATCACAGCGGAGCCCAGCCGCGTGTGGTGGCGACGCCGGCCGGCGGCGGGTCGCCGGGCTGGCATCACGCGACGTTGGAACAGCGACTCGAGCTTCGTGGATCACGCGCGGTCGCCGACATCATCTACGAGTGGCTCGGTCGCGACAGTCCCCATCCGTGGCACCGCGCGCTCGAACAGGGCGTGACCATGCTCCGCGTGCGCGGCGTGATTACGCCGGTGGCGCACCGGTGGTATGAACACGAGCGTTTCAGCGCGGCCAGTGTGCCGGCGGCCAGGGTCGAGGAGGTCCGCGCGCTCCTTCTGTCCATGCAACGCGACCGGCCCGAGGTCTGGGCCTTGCTCGACCGGGAAATTGCCGTGGCCATGACGCAGCGGACGCGTGCTCCGAAAAAATCGGCGGACGGCACCCCGGAGCCCACGCCAAGTCCGTGGCTCGACGAACGCGCCGAAGACCGGAAACGACTGGGGTTTGGACCGCCGACGGCCAAGGTCATCCCCGTGTGGGGATCCCTGCTGCTCCTGGTGATCGCGTCCGGCGTCGCGGCCTACGTGGCGGAGCAGCATCACGCTTGGCCATTCACGCTCGGGACGGCTGCGGTCACCACGGTGTTGGTGCTGATGCTCGCCAGGTATTCGCAGGGCAGGCCCGATCTGGGGCAAGTGCTCTGGCGGCGATCGATCGAATGGCAATTGCGCCAGAGCGGGGAGGCCGGCCGCGGTGAGGTGATTGAAGCGCCGGAGGTCCGGGCGATGTCGAAAGCCGAGACCCTGGTCGGGTCGCTGTTCCTTGTGCCTGTGATCACAACAGTCATCGTCTCGATTTACATGACCGACCTGCGGCCGCTGCTCGTGCCGGTTGCCGGCGTCGCCATCTGGGGTTTCTTCAAGCTGCGCGCGATGGTGTCGAATTCCATCTCGGAGACCGTGCTGCAGACGCCGCCGGCGGTTCTTCACGCGACCGAGGTCACGAGCGACGCCCCGAACCTGGCTGATCCGACACCGCTGGTGCTGCCACCTGTTGAGTCACCCCTGCGGCTTGAGATTCTTGATATGCGGACACCGGGGAGTCTGCCGGCGCCGTCTGCAGCCAGTCAGGCACGCCTCGACGCCGTTCGACAACGGCCCATCACGATGCGCGCGCATTTTCGGCGCGGCGTGCTGACGGCGGCGGGTCTGGCGTTGCTGTTCGCCGTCGCCGGCTGGCTGATGGGCACGTCGCTGTTTCCCACCACGACGGCCGTGCTCGTCCTTGCGACGGTCATCGGCGTCGGGGCGGAAGGATCCGCCCGCATCCGCGCGGCGGTGGTGGGTGTGGGGGCGCGGCTTGTGCTCGGGCAGGGCGTCTCGGTGAGTGGAGGCCACATCGACGAAGGGGCGGCGTCGCCGCGTCCGTTGGTGTTGTCGCTGGTGCTTGGCGTGTGGGTGGTGCTGGCGTCGGTCGCCGCCGCCGCGCTGGCTGGCGCGCCGACATCGCCGTGGATCGCGCAGGCCACCGCGGCCGCCGCAATGATCGTTGTTGTGGTGTTGCTGATCTGGTTTCAACGGACACGCCTGGCCATTGAACGTGCGTTCCCGTTTGTCGCACCGCAGCAGTTGCTCGCGTTGCGGGTGTTTGGGAGTCCACACCTTGCCGATTTTCTCGACCTCACGAACGAGTGGCAGTGGATCGGTGTGCGGCTGCGCCTTGACGGGCCCGGTACCACGGGACACAAACTGCGCGATCTCGTGAACTTCGCAGTCGGCCGGATCGACAAGTCGATTGTGGGCGACGAAGCCCAACTCAACGCCGCGCTCGCGGAGTTTCGTGAGCGGCCGGATTCGCGACTGCGCTTTCCCGTGAACTCCCTGCAGTGCAGCAACCGTGTCTGGAAGGTCGCGGTCGATCGGTTGCTTGATCGCGCCGATGCGGTCGTGATGGATCTGGCGAGTCTGGGACCGCAGAACATGGGGGTGGCGTATGAGTTGGGGCGGCTTCTGGCCCGCATCGACCTCGCGCGAATTGTGCTGCTGATCGACGACTCCACCGATCGCGACGTGTTGCGGGTCCTGGTGGCGAACGCCTGGGCGGCCATGCCGGCCGACTCCCCGAATGTGAAATTGAGCGAGCCCTCGCTGCGGGTGTTCGATATGGGTGGGGGCGCCGAACGCCGCGCCGACGAGTCGCGGGCCGAGTGGCAGCGCCGCCAGGTCCGTGTCAGTGATCGCCGGCGACTTGTGGGCCTGCTCGTGGACGCGTCACTGCCTCCACGGGCGGAGGCCGGATCCGGGGCCACGCCAGATGCGGCAACGGTGCACTGGAGTCGGACGTTGCCGTCGCCGGTGCGCCTGCTCCGGAATGTGATGTTCGGACTCTTCCTGCTGTTCCAGATACTGACGATCGCCTGTCAACCCTGATCCGGGCTAAGCTGTCGCCACTTCATGGCCCCTACTCCCCGCAACGGACTGCGCCGCAGTGCTGGTGCGCCCTCCCTCCATCAGGCGCCCGAATCGCGTCAGGCGCTCGTGGTCGGCATCGACTACTACGCGACCCTCCGGCCCCTGCATGGCTCCGTCAACGACGCGCGCGCCGTGGCCGAGGCCTTGCGACTGAACGGCGACGGCACACCGAATTTTGGCAGCGTGACGCTCAAGACCGCATCCTCGCCCGATCAACCGGTCACACGCGGCGAGTTGAAGGACGGCATCCGTCGCCTGTTTGCGGCCGGCGGCGAAATCGCGCTCCTGTATTTCGCCGGTCACGGCCACGTCGAGGAAACCGGCGGTTACCTCTGCTGCAGCGAAAACGCCCGCGGCGACGACGGGTTGTCGCTCGCGGAAGTGTTGACGCTTGCACTCGCGTCGAAGGCGCAGAACCGGATCATCATTCTCGACAGCTGTCACTCGGGTGTCGCGGGCAATCCCGCCGGGCACTCGACAGCGGAGTTGTCCGAGGGCGTCACGATTCTGACGGCGTCGACGGCCGATCAATACGCGCTGGAAGAAGACGGCGGGGGCGTATTTACCGCGCTCCTGCTCGACGCGCTCGGGGGCGCCGCCGCAAATCTGATCGGTGATGTCACGCCGGGCAGCGCTTACGCACACATCGATCAGTCGCTGGGCCCCTGGAAGCAGCGCCCGGTGTTCAAGACCAACGTGACAAAGTTTGTGTCGTTGCGCCGGGTGCCGGCACCGATCGCGCTCGCCGACCTCAAGAAACTGGCCGCGCTCTTTCCCCGGCGTGGGTTCGTGTTTCCCCTCGACCCCTCGTTTGAGCCCGAACTGCGCGGCCGGCCCGACGGGGCCGCGCTGCCCGACGCGGTCAACACCGCGACGTTTGCGATCCTCCAGCAATACAACCGGCTCAACCTGCTCAAACCCGTGGATGCGCCGCACATGTGGCACGCGGCAATTGAGTCGAAGGGATGCCGGCTCACCGCACTTGGCGAGCACTATCGCCAGTTGGTGACCGATGGCCTCATCTGAGTGGCACGCGCTTGTCATCGGCGTCGACCGGTATCCCGCGTTCCCCAGCCGGCAGTTGTCCGGCTGTGTCAACGACGCCGAGGCGATCAGCCAATTCCTCGTTGAGAAGGTCCGGGTTCCTGCCGCCAACCTGCGCCGCCTGTTGTCGCCGCGAGCGGAGTCGGACGCCGCGACCAGGGCGTCGGCCTCAAATATCCGCGCGGCCTTTGCCGCCATCCTCGCCGTCGTCGCCGCCGGCGACCACGTGGTGTTGTTCTGCGCGGGGCACGGCATTCGCCTTCAGCGAGCGGCGTCGGACGGCGCTACGCATCGGTACTACGGCTTTGTGCCGGAGGATGTCGCCCGTGCGGCGACCGGCTTTGCGAACCTGATTCTTGGACGCGAAATCTGTGCGTTCCTTCGCGCGATCGAGCAGAAGGGGGCGACCGCGACGGTGATCGCCGATACGTGTCATTCCGGCGGGGCCACACGCGCCATCGACGAGGATGCGGATGTGACGGTGCGTTCCCTGGACATCGATCCGTTGTCGCCGGAGGCCTTCGACCGGTTCGTCGCGGAACATCCGGCACTGCGCTCGACGGACACACGTTCGCTGGCCGACGATGCCGGCGTCACCCCCTTTGGCGGGTATGCCGGCGGTGGCTTCGTGATGTTGACCGGGTGCCGGGACGCGGAAACCGCGAAGGAGTACAAAGAAACCATTCTCGGGAGTGACGGCCTGCCCGTGAAAGTGTCCCGCGGTCTCATGACGTACAGCTTCCTGAAGGAACTCGAACGCGAATCCGCGGAGACCATCCGTTCGCTGCGGTGGATGGATGTGCACGATCGTCTCCGCCGCGTCGTCGCCACACGCGCGCAGCCGCTGGGCCTGGGATCACAAACACCAGTGCTCGAAGGCCGGCCTGAGGCCACCGTCTTTGGCGGACAGTGGTGGCCCTTCGAACCGGGCTTCACCGTGCGCCGAGGCGATGCCGGGAGTCTCACGGTCGACGCCGGATCACTGCACGGCCTCGAGGCTGGCGCGACCGTGGTCATCCACCCGCCGGATACGTGCGACCTCGCATCTGCCGTCGGCGGCGTCGAGGCGGTGATCACGGCTGCGACGCCGGCCACGAGCACGGCACGTCTGACCGATGCCACACGAGACGTGGCAGACCGATCACGCGCGCGTCTGGTCAGACCCAGTCCGACCACCGCGCCCATCGTGGTGCGGGTGCACACGGACGCGACCCCGCTGCCGCGTGTGATCCGGGATCGGTTGGAGGCCGGTGCCGGCGAAGGACACTTCACGTTGGTCGAGGCGGACCACCTGGTTGCGCACGCCGAGCTTCGGCGTGATCACGACGGTTGGGTCCTCCTCAACGGAGAGTTCACGCCGGACAAGGTGGTCGCGTACTTTCGCGCAGGGACGACCGACGAATCGGTGATGGGATCCGCCATGGCGGACGGGCTGGCGTGCTGGGCGCGGTATATCAGCGCGCGTGATCGCCGCGCGGTTGACGACACCCTCAGGCCGATGCTCGACGTGCGGCTGCGCAGCAGTCCCGCCGAAACGAGGCCGGACGACATGGACGCACTCCCCACGCTTGTGGTTGACCCGGCGGATGGCATGTATGCGGTCACCGATGAAGACTGGTTGTGGGTCGAGATTCGTGTGAAGAAGCCGGGCACGTTGCGCCTCCAGATCGGCTGGCTGGCGTTCAGCGACGATGGCAACATTTTGCCGCTCTGGCCACCGCAGGGCGCCGACAATTCGTTCGCGGACGGAGACGTCCTGTACATCGGGCGGGATCGGGAACTGGCGTTGCCGCTGGCCAGGCGGACCGATCAACGCGTGAGTGTGTGGACGCTCAAGGTGATCGCCTGCACCGTGCCGCCCGATGCGGCGCCGCTCAATATCTGGAGTCTGGAACAAGGGACGGTGCAGGAGGCGTTCGTCGGCGCGGTCGACGCCGCACGCGGCGCCACCCGTGGCAGTCTGCGAGTGACGACGACGCCGATGCTCGCGGAGCAGCCGGCATGGTTCGCATGGGATTTGTGCGTCGCGGTACACGCGGCGAAGGAGATGAGGCGCGATGGCTGAGATTGTGGAACTGCAGTTCGAAGGCGGCAGCATGGGGATCGAGTTGACCCCTGACGACACGGCGACGTCACGCGCGTTTGGTGACGAGGTTCAGCGCGTGGCAGAGACGTTTGATGAGGCGCTCGACGGTTTGCGCGGATTTGCCAACGGCCTGCACAACACGCTGGCCGGCATGGTCAGCCGGCCCGAAGCCGTCACGGTGGAATTCGGGCTCAGCATCAGGGCGACGGGGAAGTTCGTCATCGCGTCCACCGAGGGCAGTGCCAATCTTCGCGTGGTGATGCAGTGGAAAAAGAGCGACGACTCGTAGGGCGTGGGCTCGTAGGGCGCGGGCTTTAGCCACGCCACTGCGGCAAATGCGGCTCGCCCTACTTGAGCGGATTCAGGGCGATGCGATCCCACCCGGTCGCCACGCTGAGCGCGAGCTGTCGATAGTTGGCCGCGTCCTCTTCAAAAAACTCCTCGTCGTAGATGCAGGAGTGGTCCTTGTCCTTGCGGGTGACCGGCTTGTAATACAGGCCGGTGCCCCGGTGCGCCTGCTGTTGGGTGTGATGCCACCGCACCAGGCGCGTGCGGACGACATCACCCAGCCGCCCGGCCGCCGCCTCCACGTGTGCGACGCCCGTCGCCCGGAGGTGGTCACACATGGTCGGGACGTCGAGCAGAGACGGATCGCCGGGAGCGGATCGTTCGTGGGGATATCCCACGCGCGCGTCTTCGAGCGCACGCGCGCACGCTGCGGAGTGCCTGGTGTCGCGGCGGGCCTCTTCGAGCGCATCGACGAGATCCTTGAGCGGCTCGACAATGGCGTCGGCGGCGCCAAGGTCGAGGAGGGAAATCGGCGCGTCGTGGAACGGATGCCGGTTTGGCTCATCGTCGAGAAACCGGCCGAGTCCCTTGGCAAAGGCCAGCGCCTGGTCGGCCGATGAGGCGCTCGGCATGAGCGCGCT
This sequence comes from uncultured Solibacteraceae bacterium, assembly GCA_964423815.1. Lineage (GTDB taxonomy): Bacteria > Acidobacteriota > Vicinamibacteria > Vicinamibacterales > SCN-69-37 > SYFT01. The sequence continues at coordinate 20,933 of CAYRGW010000029.1, forward strand.
CATCAACGACGCCCACGGCCAGATGCCCGACACCGGCACGAGCGACTGCGACGCGATCATGAACTCCGCCACGCCCCGGCACTGATACGCCGTCTCCAGCGTGTTCATGAAGCAGTCTCGGAAGACGACCAGCGCGGCCGGTCGTGGGCCGGTTTCGAGTGACTGGGCCAGATCGTTCAGTCGCAGCGACGACGCCTGCGTCCGTCGCCCCGCGTCCTTGTCGAAAAAGAGTCCCATCGGGCCGTGTGCGTGACCGTAAAAAAAGATGACGTGCCGATCGGCGGGGCACTCGGCGTGTCCAAACGCGAGGAAGTCCTGGAGCACGCTTGCGCGGGCGGCATTCAGATCTTCCCGCTCCATCTGAAGCCGCAACGTGGACTGCTTGAGCTTCGCCACGACGGCTCGCCAGAGTGGATGATTCTCGGGCAACACGTCTTCGAACTCGCGTGTCGGTGGGGCTTCAGTGAGCACGGCCCGGAACACCCCACGTGTATGGGTGAAATCGACCTGCGCGGCGATGCTGACCTCGGCGAAGTCAGACGCATCACAGATGGCCATGAGCTCCTCTTTTGCGGCCGAATCAAGGTTGCGGCCACCGCCCTTGTCGTCAGCGACGGTGTACGCCAGCACGGCCCACGGCTTGGACGGACCGACGGAGTGGTTCATGGTGGCCGGAGCTTACCAGATGGTCGCGGCGGCACGGCCGTCCGCGTATCATGAGGGCGCCTTGACGTTGAGCCCCGGCGCGCGCTTCGGTCCCTACGAGATTCTGGCGCTGCTGGGCGCCGGGGGAATGGGCGTGGTCTACCGGGCGCGCGATGCCCGTCTGAATCGCGACGTCGCGCTCAAGGTGCTGGCACCCGGCACGGCCGACGACGCCGGGCGGTTGCAGCGATTTGAGCAGGAGGCACGCGCCGCAGCGACGCTCAACCACCCGAACGTGATGGCGGTCTTTGATCTCGGTGTCGAGGGCGGCACGCCATACATCGTGTCTGAACTGCTGGAAGGTCAGACCCTGCGCGATCGGCTGACACGGGGAGCGCTGACCGTGCGGACGGCCACCACGCTCGCGATCCAGATCGCGCACGGTCTCGCGGCCGCACACGCCAAAGGTATCGTCCACCGGGATCTCAAACCCGAGAACGTGTTCGTGACCGCCGACGGGCGCGCCAAGGTGCTGGACTTCGGCATTGCGAAGATGGCGCCGCCGGCCGGGGATGAGACCACCCGTGTGTCGCCCGGCACAACCGTGGGTCAGGTGCTGGGAACGGCCGGGTACATGGCGCCGGAGCAGGTGCGTGGAGACGTCGTGGATCATCGCGCGGACATCTTCGCCTTCGGCGCGGTGGTCTACGAGATGCTGGCCGGCCACAGCGCGTTCGCCGGAGCGACCTCGGTGGAACGGATGTCGGCGATTCTGAAATCCGATCCACCCGCGCTGGTCACCATGGTGCCCGTCGCACTGGAACGCATCGTGCGCCGCGCGCTCGAGAAGGACCCCGCGCACCGGTTTCAGTCCGCCACCGACATCGCGTTTGCCCTGGAAGCCCTCGCGGACTCCGCCACCGACATCTCGACCCGCGCGTCCTCGGTGGGCCGCGCACGGTGGCGGCTCGTGACCGGTGCGCTGGTGTTGGCGCTGGCCGGCGCGGCCGTTGGCGCGATCGTGATGCGGCAACTGTCCAGCACGCCGGCCGGCGTCGCGACGTTTGAGGCGCGAACCTTTGACGGCCTGCCAATCACCAGCGCCCGACACATGCCCGACGGCCAGACGATTGTGTACAGCGCGATTCCGCTGGGCCGTCCGCCGGAGCTGTTTGTCATCAGTCCGAATGCGGAGGCGCCGCAGCCGCTTGAGGCGCCGAGCGCGCATCTGCTCTCGGTGTCGAGCAAGGGTGAGCTGGCCATCATCACGGGGCCGAAGTATCTGGCCCAGCGCGTCTACAGCGGCACGTTGTCGCGCATGACCCTGGGCAGTTCGCCACGCGCGGTCGCCGAGGACGTTCGTGATGCCGACTGGTCGCCCGATGGCGTGACGATGGCGGTGGTCCGCGATCTGGGCAACGGCCGCGATCGCCTGGAGTTCCCATCCGGCACGGAGCTGTACCAGGCCAACGGTTATCTCAACAACGTGCGCGTGTCGCCCGATGGCCACAGCGTCGCGTTTGTCGAACACACACTCCGCTTCGACGATCGCGGCACCGTCAAGGTGGTCACACGCGACGGGACGGTGACGACACTGACCGAGGAACTGTTTGGGGTCTTCGGCCTGGTGTGGACCGACGAGGGGCGGTCGCTGCTGTTTTCGGGAAACACGACCGGCGCGTCCTTCCTCCAGCCGATGGTTGTGCCGGCCTCGGGCCGCGAACCCGCGCGACCCGCGTTCGGCGTGCCCGCCCGGTTCATCGTGATGGACGCACTTCCGGATGGTCGATGGCTCGCAGTGCGCGAGGACCTGTCGGTGGGCGTGCGTGCCATGGTGCCCGGTCAGGACACCGAGCGGGACCTGTCGTGGATCGGCACGACCGGCGCGACGGCGTTGTCACGTGACGGCGAGTGGCTCCTGATGGTGGATGTGGGCCTGCGCGGCGGGCCCAACTACGGTGTGGTGTTGCGCAAGACCGACGGGTCGCAGACCCTGCGTCTTGGTGAAGGCCTGCCGCAAGGGCTCTCGCCCGATGGCCAGTGGGCCGCTGCCATCATCTCGGAGTCGGGACGTCTGGTGTTGTATCCGACCGGCCCTGGCGCCGCCGTGGGGATCGACATCGCACCGATTGTGCGGCCCATCTCGTCGCAATGGTTTCCGGATGGCCAGGGGTTGCTCGTGTGCGGGACGGCGGCGACAGGCGCGCCACGCTGTTACCGGGTCGATCGCACTGGCGGGCCGACACGGCCGCTGGCTCCCGAGGGTGTGGTTGCCAGGGTGGCGCCCGACGGCGCCACGCTGTTGCTTGCGCTGCCCGATGGTCGCTATCAGCGCTCGACACTCGACGGCGGCACACCCACACCGGTCGCCGGCCTTCGACCCGGTGATCTTATCGTGGCGTGGAGTCGCGACAGTCGGTCGGTGTACGTCCAGTCAGGGATCCAGGTGCCTGCGCATGTGGAGCGCGTGGTACTCGCCACCGGCGCCCGCACCATCGTCCGTGAGTTGACGCCGTCCGGAGTGGGGACCGTCACGTCCCTCTACGTGGCCGATTGGGTCGACGACGGCCGATGGTACGCGTATCGATTTACCAGCCTGCCTTCCACACTCTTTGTCGTGAGTGGTGGTGTCAGGTAGACTCCGCGCTGCTTTACCCAACAACCCAACAAAAGGAGTCCTATGCCACGCGACGGAATGAAGGTTGACGGAATGGCCGGCAAGCGCAGCGGCGGTGCCAAGAAGGCCGCGAAAAAGACGACGAAAAAAGCCGCCAAAAAGGGCGGCAAGAAGCGCTAGTCGCCAGGGGGTCTGGACTGCCGGCGGGGGAACTCGTCGGCAGTCGTTTGTTTCAAGACGATGATGTGTTGCCAGGGCAGGACATCAATCACGCGATCGATCGTGAAACCGTCGGCGGCCAGCTCCTGCCGCACCTGAGCGACGGTCATCTTGTGCAGAGGCTGGATGGGGACGGCCGGGTCTTCGCCGCGGAATTCGATCAGCACCAGTCGGCCGTCGGGTTTGAGCGCGGTGCGGAGTTTCCGCACAAAACTCTGCGGCGCGGACAGTTCGTGGTACACGTCCACCATCAGAATCATGTCGAACGTCCCTGCCGCGAGACGGGGATCGTCCATCGCCCCCTGGACCAGTGAGACGTTGGTCAGTTTCTCGCGGTCAAGCTTCGTTCGGATCAACTCCAGCATGCCGGGCTGCACGTCGGTGGCGACCACGCGCCCCTCACGGCCCACCGCGCGGCTCAGCCGTACGGTGTAGTACCCCGAACCCGCGCCCACGTCGGCCACGACCATGCCACGCCGCAACCGCAGCGCCTCAACCGCGCGGGTGGGCTGCTCCTCGGCTTCCCGCTCCGGGCGATCCAGCCACGGCGCACCAAGCACACTCATGGTCGGCGCCATCACCCGCCCGCTGACCGGGTGACGTTCCTGGGGCGACCACGCTCCTGCGGCCACTGCGATCACCGCGAGTGCGGAGGTCGCGAGACCAAGGCCTGTGACGAAGTGCCGGCTCTTTGTGCGCATGCTGCCCGGCTTACGGACCGAGGCCATCGGCGGATGGCATTTCACCATGCTTCAAATTGGCGTGACTGGATTGCGTGGTGGGTAAACAAGTGTTGCTCTTAGAGATAATTGATTATCATTAAACGAAAATTCATGTGAACCTGTAGGCGGAGGTCGTGTCGTGCGACATATGGTGCCCGCAGGTGTGTGTGGAACGGTGGCCGGGCTGATGATCAGCGTCAGCCCGGTCGGAGCGCCGGCGGAACGATCGACCTGGCCCCAGTGGCGCGGTCCCGATCGCGACGGCACGGTGACTGGACCGGCGTGGCCGGGGACGTTGCAGGCGGCCGTCACCTCGCAGTGGTCACGGGCGCTCGGGCCAGGGTATTCGGGCCCCATCGTGTCCGCCGACATGGTCTACGTCACGGAGACGAAGGACAAGACGACGGAAGTGGTGCGCGCGCTTGATCGCGCGACCGGCGCGGAGCGCTGGGTGGCTCAGTGGCCCGGCGCCGTAAGTGTGCCGTTTTATGCGAAGTCACGAGGCGACTGGATTCGCTCGACGCCTGCACTCGACAACGGGGTTCTTTACGTCGCCGGCATGCGTGATGTGCTCGTGGCGCTGGATGCCATGACCGGGTCCCAGCGCTGGCGGGTGGATTTTGTCGACACGTTCAAGGCCGCAGTGCCGGAATTCGGGTTCATCTCGTCGCCGCTCGTCGACCGAGGCGGGGTGTACGTGCAGGCCGCCAACAGTGTGGTCAAGCTTGATGCCCGCACCGGCGCCGTGGTGTGGCGCGCGCTTGAGGGTGGCGCGACGGTGTTTGAGAGCGGAGCGTTTTCCTCGCCCGTTGTGGCGACGTTGGCCGGCGTACGGCAACTCGTCGTGCAGACACGCGAGACGCTCAACGGCGTGGACCTGTCGACTGGCCGGGTACTCTGGTCGCACGCGGTGCCGTCGTTTCGCGGCATGAACATCCTGACGCCGGTCGTGGTTGGTGATGCGGTGTTCACATCCAGCTACCAGAACGGGTCATGGCTGTATCGCGTGAACCGTGCAGGCGCGACGTGGACCGTCACGGAAGGCTGGGCGATGAACGCGCAAGGGTACATGTCCACCCCGGTGGTGATCGATGGTTATGCGTATCTGCATCTCGCCAACCAGCGTCTGGCGTGCATCGATCTTCGCACCGGCCAGCGGATGTGGACGACCACACCGTACGGGAAGTACTGGAGTCTGGTGGCGCAGGGCAACAGGCTGCTGGCCCTGGACGAAACCGGGGATCTCCGTCTGATTCGTGCCAACCCAACTGCCTTCGAACTCATCGACGAGACCGTCGTCGGCGAAGGCGAGGCGTGGGCGCACCTCGCGGTGGCGGACGATGAATTGTTTGTGCGCGACGGCGTCGGAATCAGCGCGTATCGCTGGCGGTGAGAACCGGCGTCAGCGACTGCAAAGTCTGCTACGCTCTGCCGATGCCCGCCGACCCTGATGAGGCAACTGACGACGTCTCACGCCTTCAGCGTGAGGTCGCCAGCCTGCGCGAGGCGTTAACCCGCCAGCAGGAGCTCCGCGAGTCACAGGCCGTGGCGAAGGTGGGGTCCTGGACGACCGACCTGCTCACAATGTCGGTGACCTGGTCGCGCGAGACACACCACATCTTCGGCACCGATCCTGAGGACTTTGCCCCCACACACGCCGGGTTTCTGGATCTGGTGCATCCCGACGACCGCGTCGCGGTGAATGCGGCGTTCCTGGGGTCGCTGGAGACCCCTGAACCTCAGGAGATTGAGCATCGGGTGGTGGTCACGGGGCGCCGCCCCAAATTTGTGAAAGAGCGTTGGCAGACCTTCTTCGACGCGGAGGGCCGCGCGATGCGCGCGGTGGGCACCTGCCAGGACATCACCGCGCAGAAAAGTGCGGAGGCCGAACGGCTGCGCAGCCAGCGGCTCGAAAGTATCGGCAACCTTGCCGGTGGGATTGCGCACGACCTGAACAACGTGCTGGCGCCGATTCTCATGTCCATCGCATTGCTCAAGGAAGACGAGCGTGACGCGGAGCGACTGGAGACGTTGCAGACGGTTGAGGAGTGCGCGCTGCGCGGCGCCGGTCTCGTGCGGCAGGTACTCACCTACGCACGCGGCCGCGTCGACGTGCGCACACCGGTGGATGTGTCAATGCTGGTGCGCAATGTGGCGCGTGTCCTCCAGGAGACGTTTCCGCGCGGGGTCACGCTCCACGTGGAGGCACCGCCGGATCTGCCGCCCGTCCTTGGTGACGTGACCCAGTTGCATCAGGTCCTGATGAACCTGGCTGTGAATGCGCGGGATGCCGTCAACGGCACCGGCCGCATCGACCTGCGCGTGTCGGAAGTCGCGACCCTCACCGGCGCGGGCCTGCTGATCGAAGTCGAAGACAACGGGTGTGGCATTCCTCCTGATGTCCAGGACCAGATGTTTGATCCGTTCTTCACTACAAAAGCTGTGGGACACGGTACGGGGCTGGGCCTGTCGACTGTCCAGAGCATCGTGTCGTCGCACGGGGGAGTCATCCGGGTGACGAGCGAGGTGGGACGGGGCACCGTGTTTCAGGTGACGTTGCCGGCGACCGACGCAGTCGGCGTGCACGACGACGCGTCTGTGGTGGGCGATCTGCCGAAGGGAGCCAGTCAGACCGTCCTGGTGGTGGACGATGAGGAAGGGATCCTCCAGATGGCGCGCAAGACCCTCGAGCGGCATGGCTACCGGGTCAGGCTCGCACATCACGGCGGGGAAGCCCTGGAGGTGTTTTCGGAGAATCCCGGCGCGATCGCCGTCGTGGTGACGGACATGTCCATGCCGTTCATGGACGGCCCGACGACGATCAGGCGGTTGCGCGCGGTCGATCCCCACATACGCATCATCGCGTCGAGTGGGCTCGAATCGGTCGGGGGCGCCGCTGCAGCCATTGGCAGCGAGCCGGTGCTGTTCATTGCGAAGCCGTACAGCGCGGAAGTCCTGCTGCGGGCGGTGGGCAAGGTCCTCGCCCAGCCCTGACACCCGCAGCACCCGGTGTGTCTAGCGGTGGACCAGTCCCACCATCGCCTGGTAATAAAACGGCTTGTAGTGCGGGCTGGTTTCGTTGTGACAGCGTGTGCAGGAGGTTTCTTCAATCTTCGTCGTGCGCACCTCGCTGACCCCGCCGATCGCGGCTTCCGCGTGCCGTCGTCCCGGACCATGGCAGGCCTCACACTGGACGTTCGGGTGTGTGGGTTTGTCTCCCTCGGTCACGATCGCGTCTGCCGGTCCCGTGACGTGGCAGCCGATACACTTGCCGCCGGCACGGTCGGCCGGTTGAAGTTTGTCCAGCGCCCGCGCGTGTTTGGTACGGGCCCAGGCGGTGAAGATGGCCGCGTGACAGTCTTTGCAGGCGTCTGCGCCGACGTAGTCGGCCATGGTCTGGGGGGACGTTGCGGAGAGGGTGACGCTGGCGGGGTGTCGTGCGGCGAACGCGGTGACAAAGAGCACGCCGGTGAACAGCACCATCAAGAAGCGGGCCATGGAGCCTCCTTTACGCCTCAGGCGTTGTTTGTTTGAGATGCTCAAGGCGCGCCTTGCATCGTGCGCCTTCCTCCGGCTCGCATCCACAATCCCCGTCGTCTTTCACCGCGCCGCAGTCCTGGCACACCAGGCGTGCGTGGCAGAGGACGTGGCTCACGCCGTAGCGCCGGCCCCACATGTCGGTTTCGTTGAAGTTGAGTGAGTCGGTGTGGGTGACCTCACGCTTCCAGTTGTGATGGGGCCATTCCAGATTGAGGAAGTGTTGCGTGCAGCTCATGACGACCTCCAAGGCCAAGTGTGCGCCTCTGCTGTACGGGCGTCAATCACGACAGAAATGGTCGCCATGTGCACACGTGGCCTTTTCCGGCGCAGGGCACCTCGACTAGACTGCCCCCCGTGCAGCAGCCAGGTGACTTCTTCGACTACGTGCCCCTTGAACCTGCGCGGCTGCGGCTCACCACAGCGATCGACGTGATCATCGGCGTCGGTGCGACAGTGGTCGTGGTCGCAGCGCTCGCCGGACAGCCCGTGCTTTATTCAGCGTCGTCACCGGTGATGTCGCCGTTCACCGCGCTGTCGCTGTTCATCATGGTGGCCGTGCGCCAGGCGCGTGTGCACCTGGACACATGGCCCATGGTGCTCAGCCTCGCGATGTCGGGCCTGGTCCTTGGCGGCAACGTGGCGTCGATGCTGATGCTTGTGATCAGTCCTCCGGAGGTCTGGGCGACGTTCCCGTTTCTCGTGCTCACCTCCGCGATGACGTCGACAGGGCTGATTCTCTTCTGCCTCTACGAGATCGTGACGTCGCTGCGCGAGACGCCCGATTCCGCGTTCATCGTTGACGACGTGCTGATTCACCTGGCGCTGGTCCCGGGCGGCCTGAGCCTGCTTGGGTATCTGCTGTCGAACCCGACCTACCTCAGCGTGCACGCCGACCCACGCGTGGGGATCTCACCGCTTGAGATGGGATTTCTTGGGCTGTACGCGACGGCCGCCATTCTGACGAATTCACGGCTGTTCCTCTGGCGGTTCCTCGCCTCGGGGTGGGCGAATCGTGTCGCTTTCGCGCTGTTGTTCGCCAATCAATTCATCGCGCCCCTGATTGTCGGGCTGCTTCTCGCCAGGCCGGGAGCCAGCGGTCCCGGCGTGGAGTTGTTTGTGATGCTTGCCGGCGTCGTGACCACGATCTCGTTCCTGCTGCTGCAGGCCCGGACGATGCGCCGCGCAGCGCCTGTTGGCGCCGCCTAAGCCGGGCTACGTCGGCTGGACGCGTAGTTGCCGTGGTGCCTGCCCGAACCATCGCTGACACGCGCGGCTGAAGGCGCTGTGTTCCGAGAAGCCCAACAGATACGCGACCTCTGTGAGCGCGAGCGCGCGGTCGTTGATGTAGGCCTGCGCCATGTGACGACGTGTCTGGTCCAGCACCTCCGCAAACGTCGTCTGTTCGTCCGAGAGCCGACGTTGCAGCGTCCGGGGAGACAGGGCCATGCGTCGGGCGACCTTGGCGAGTGAGGGGTCGCCGCCTTCCAGTTCCTCGATGATGAGCTTGGCGACCCGCGTTGACGTGACGCGAGTCGCATCCAGGCCCGCCAGCATCTTGTCGGCATGCGCCTCGAGTGTGCGCAGCAACTCGGATGAACCGGCGCGGCTGGGCGTGGCCCACGTCGCCTGTGACACGACGAACGTGTTCACGTGGCGCCGGAACCGCACCGGGCAGCCCAGCGCGTGTTCGTATTCACCTGGGTCGGGAGGGGCTGGGAAGGCAAAGGTCACTTCGACGAGTGGCCATGAGAACCCGTTGGCGTGTCGGCAGTGGAGCACCGTGACGGCCAGGGCGTATTCCGCGTAGGCCCGCGGCAGGGCGCCGGGCACGCCAGGGTGATCCAGCGACAGCCGCACTGCGGATGCGTCATGCGTGATGGTCCACGTGAGTGCGGCGTTGATGAGCGGAAAATAACGCGCGACCTTGACCAACCCTTCACCGACGGTCGGCGCACTCGCTGCGAGAAAGTCGATCACTCGATAGGCGCCAAACGGCACGGCCAGAGCGGTCCGCAGACCCAGACCCGGATCGCCGGACAGATCCAGTGCCTTCTGCCACAGCGCCGACACGTTGGCGACGCCAAGGCGCCCATCGGGGTCGTCGACGTCCGCAGCCGTCAGACCCGCCGCTGCAAGAAGCACCTGCCGGTCCAATCCCAGCTGGTCACACGCGGAGAGCAGCGCGCGGCTTGAGGTGGTTGCAACGGTCGGTTGCAGCATGCGCGCCATCCTACTTTTTTGTCGGCGTGAGTCAAGCGAATGGCAGTCCCGGTCAAGTGCGCTGCCCACCCGCTCCGTAAAGTCACGTCGAGGAGAGTCGTGATGACGATGACGTGGTTGTGGCTTGGGGGATTATTGACGGTGGTGACGGGGCCGCGCTGGGGTATCGCCCCGCTCGCGTGGGTGGCCGCTGTGCCGTATTTGATGTGGGCGAGGCACGCACAGGGGTGGCGTCGCTGGGCTGCCCTGTTCGGCATGTTGCTGGCCGGGTATTGCCTGCAGTGTGTGATCTTTGCCACCCCGCCGGTGCCGGCCATCGCGGTGATTGGTTTTGGTCCACCGCTGGCGCTGCTGCGGTTTACCGCGATTGTGGTGGGCGAGCACGTGCGTCGCCGCCGTGGCGACGCCGCCGGGATTGGCGCATACACGGCCGCGACCGTGGTCTGTGACTGGGTGGGGTACGGCGCGTCGCCATTCGGGGCCTGGATGGCGACCGCCAACAGCCAGGTGGCGTGGCTGGAGTTCATGCAGCTGACATCGGTCACCGGCCTTGCGGGCCCGGGTGCGCTGATGGCCTGGGCCGCAGGCACGATGGCGATGTCCCGCCGCGCCGTCGCCCTGGGCGCTGTCGCGGCGGTCGTCGCCGGCGTTGTGGGGTGGGGCACGTGGCGGCTTGACCAACCGCTGCCCGGACGTTCGGTCACGGTGGCCGCCGTGGTGACGACTGTGGGGCCAAACGAACACGGATTGCCGGATGCGGCGACGTTGCGGGCAAACACGGACGCCTTGTTCGAGCGCACCCGAGTGGCGGCCGCCAGGGGCGCACGCCTCGTGGTGTGGAACGAAATCGCCACGGTGATTCAGCCGGAGGAGGAAGCGGCGTTCACCACACGCGCGACAACCCTCGCAGCCGGGCTGGGCGTCGATCTGGTCCTCGCGTACGCAGTACTTGAACAGTCGAATCCAGTGTTGTTTGATAACAAATACCTCTTCATCAGCGAGACCGGTGAAGTGCTGGATGAATATCAGAAACATCACCCGGTGCCGGGTGAGCCGTCCATCCGCGGCACGGCCCCGTTGCGGATGCTCGCACGTCCGTATGGCGTGGTGGGTGGCGCGATTTGTTACGACTATGATTTTCCGGCCCTGGCCCTGGAGCAGGCGCGGTCTGCCGTGGACCTCGTCGTCCTGCCGTCGTCGGACTGGCGCGGGATCGATCCGATTCACACGTACATGGCGCGCACACGGGCGATCGAAGGGGGATTTGCGTTGGTGCGATCGGTGCGGTGGGCGCCAAGCGGCGTGTTTGACGCGATGGGACGCCCGCGCGGGTGGATGACGGCGATCGATGACAACGACGGCGTGCTCATGGCCCAGGTACCTGTGGGGCAACGTCAGACGATCGCCACGACGCTGGGGCACACGCCCGTGTGGGCGGCGCTCGCGATTCTGGTGATGCTGGTCTCCGCCGCCATACCCACATCGCCGAGGGCATCCAGATGACAGACGGTGTGAGACTGCATGAGGCCGAGTTCCGGTACGACGGTGGGGAAGCGGTGCTCTCCGACGTCACGATCCACGTCAGCCGCGGCTGGACAGGCGTGGTCGGCCCGAATGGCGCGGGCAAGACGACGCTCCTCCAGATGATCACCACGCGGGTGTCCGCAGGCACGGTCCTCAGCGTGTGTCCACAGCGGGTCGACGACGCCGACCGGGAGGTGCTGCGGCTGGCGGCTTCGGACGACCGCGCCGACATGGCTCACATGCGGCGGTTCGGACTGGATCCGCAGGAGGTGGACCGGTGGCAGACGTTGTCAGCAGGGGAACGCAAGCGATGGCAAATCGCTGCGGCGCTGGCCCGCGATCCCGACGTGTTCGCGCTCGATGAGCCGACCAATCATCTTGATCAGGTCGCGCAGCAACTGGTGCGGGAGATGCTGTTGCGGTTCCGCGGCGTCGGCCTGCTCGTCTCCCATGACCGCGCGCTGCTCGACGCCGTAACCACAAGCACCATCCTCGTCGACCACGGGACGGCGCGCCAGTTTCGCGGAGCCTACACGCAGGCCAGGATGGGATGGGAGGCGGACGCGCTGGCGCGATCGCGCGCACGGACGGTCGCCGTTGATCGTCAGCGTCGGGTGGCAGCGAGGGTGGCCGACGCGCAGCGGCATGCGGCGTCCGCGGCCGCGGCGGTCAACGCGTCGTCGAGAATCAAGGGGCCGCGTGACGCTGATGGGCGATCGATCGGGGCGAAGACGCTCGCCTCGTGGGCGTCGTCGAAAGCCGGGGATGCGGTACGGCGACGACGTCGCGAACTGGACGTGGCGGAGGCTGCACTCGCGGACCTGTCGGTTGAACGGAAGCGGGGCGGAGCGGTTCGAATCGCGTGGGCGCCGTCACCACGACGGCACCTGCTGGTGATGTCTGAGGAAACGCTGTACGCCGGACCACGCCGGGTGTTGCGTGACGTGTCCGTGCACGTCGATCGGACGAGTCGGATTCGGGTGTCGGGCGCCAATGGGACGGGCAAGACCACGTTATTGACCGCCGTGCACGCCGCCGCCAACGTGCCGCCGGATCGCCTGTTGTATCTGCCGCAGGAGGTCGACCTGCGACACGGGCAGTGGCTGACGGGAGAACTCCGCAACCTCGACCCGGAAACCCGCGGACGCATTGGCCAGTTGCTGGATGCGCTTGGCCTTGACCCGGACAGAACCCTGCGGTCCACACAGCCGTCACCGGGCGAAGTCCGCAAACTGACGATGGCCCTGGGCCTGGCGCGTCAGGTCTGGTTGGCGATTCTCGATGAACCCACCAACCACCTCGATCTGCCGTCGATCGAACGCCTCGAGGCGGCGCTCGCGGACTTCCCGGGAGCGCTTGTGCTCGCCTCGCACGACGACGCGTTCGCCCGTCGTCTCACGAACCAGACGTGGCACCTGGAGTCCGGCTGCCTCACCGCGATGCGGCAGAGCTCACCGGGAAGGTGAAAGAGCGGCTTGCCGGATAGCGCCTTAACCGTGAGCGCGGTGTGCGATATCGTGGACACGCATGGCCGAAGGAGTGTTGCCACCGGGCGAAGGATTCACCTGCGGAGAAGTGCGCGGCGGCAACGGCGTCACCCATCAACTCGTTGAGCTGCCCGGCCTTCGTGGGGTGTTGTACTCGCGGCCCTGCGAGGGCGCACACGGGGGCGATATTCACTACCTGTCGAAGTGTGGATCCGGGCTGATGGCGCGTGTGTGCCTGGCCGATGTGGCGGGCCACGGCGAGGCGGTGTCGGTCATCGGGCGCGCCATTCACGATCACCTTCGGCGTAGTGTCGACGTGATCGACGAGCGGAAGGTGTTGTCGCGGTTCAACGATCGTCTCAACGCGCAGGACCTGCCCGCGATGACCACCGTTGTGCTCGCCACCTACTACCCGCCACGGCGCCGCCTGACGGTCTGTTACGCCGGCCACCCGATCGGCTGGCTGTATCGCGCCGAGCGGCGCCAGTGGGAGCCGCTCCAGTCCGAGTCGGCGCCGCCCACGAGCCGCCCGGCCTTTGTCGACATTCCGATTGGAGTCGGCTTCACACCGGCGTTCACGCGGCACCGCTTCGCCGTGAGCACCGGCGATCGCATTCTGCTCATCACTGACGGGGTCCTGGAGACCGCATCCCCGGACGACCACCAGTTTGATCGGGAGGGAATTGATCGCCTGCTTGATGCCGGGGAGGGGACCTGCGAGGATGTGGCCGGCCGTTTGCTGGCGGCCCTGCACGCCCACGCGGACGTTGATGCGCTGGCGCACGACGACGTGACGTTTTTCCTGGGAGAATTCGTCGAAGGTCCGCCCGGCCCCGCGCTGTGGCATGTCGTGAAGAACCGGTTGCTGAACCGTGTGGCCCGCGCGGGTGGACCTCAGGCGCGCTGATCGTCCTCTTTCCAGTACCGCTCGAACTCGACCGTGTACGCGCCGCCAAGTCGCGTCCGCACGTCCTCGACCATCGCGGGATGGCCACAGGCGTAGAGGCAGGTGTCCTCGGGAGCCAGACCGTGGCTGGCCAGATGTTGCGCGACGAGTGTGTTGATGCGACCCGTGGCTCCCGTCCATCCGGCGTTGCGTGCGTCGCCGGGCCGGCTGACCGACCGCACATAGTGCACGAAGGCATGCTGCGCCGCGTAGTCGCCAAGTTCGTCGGCGTATGCGAATTCATCAGCGTAACTGGCGCCTTCCAGCACATGGAACTGTGGTGCGCCGGCAGGACGATGCAGGTGCGAGCGGAGCATCGACACGTAGGGCGCGATGCCGGTCACCGTGGCGACGAAGACGTGGTGGCGAAACTCCGGCCTGAACGCAAAACGGCCTTTCGCCTGCGGTCGCAGGGTGACCTCAGCCCCCACCTGCAACGCGTGGAGCAGCGCGGTCAGCTTGCCGCGGGGCGGCGTGACCAGCTCGATGAACAGCTCGAGTTCCGCTTCATGGGGTGCCGACGCAATCGAGTACGGTCGCTCAAGGCCGCCGGTGCCGATGGTGCAGTACTGTCCCGATGTGAACACAAACGGGCGCGCGGGCGTGAGCCAGATTTTCCAGAGCTCGGCGGAGAGATCGACGCGCCTGGTGATGACGGCGCTGGTGAGAGCGCCCAACGGGGCCATGCGGCTATCTTCCTACAGTTTCCGCGACGAGAAGCACCGCACAGGCGGCGGCCGGCTCGGCGCGAGTCGCGATAGACTCCGGCGTCATGCGTGTGTCCCGTCTCGTACTCGTGTTGACCGCATCATTCGGATGGTGGTCACTGGCTCCAACCTCGGCGTGGGCGCAGGCACCGCCCACCGGTCCGCTGGTGCTGCACGTGCCGACCAGCGCGCGAACGGCGGCGTTGGGAAATGCCTGGGTGGCCGGTCGTGATCTGGATGTCATTTTTCATAACCCGGCGCAGATCGTCGGCACCCGTTCGACGATGGACCTGTCGGTGGCCCGCCTCGGCCCGGCGTCCACGATGCTGTCGGCCGGCTCGATTTATGCGGCCGGCAAGTGGTCGTTGACGCTGGGGTGGGGCGCCCAGGTGGTCGGCTTCAACGCGGACGCCGCACCGTATCCGTTTTCGCCTGACGTGACCCTGGCGTCGGGATCGCGCAGCGGCACGAGCGCGCGGCTCACCGCCGGCGCGGCGATGGTCTTCAAGAAGTTCCGCATAGGGGCCGCGGTGAAGTACGTGTCTGACCTCGCGTCGACCGCGCCTGCCGTGTTTCACCCGGTCCGCGTGAATCAGCACCTCGTGCTCGCCGACGTCGGGGTCGCGCGGAATCTGTTTGGAGGGGCTGCGGCGATTGCCTTCCAGAACATCGGTCGGGACTCACACGATGAGGGCGTGCGCCTTCGTGTGCCCCGCCAAGTGGCGATTGGCTGGTCCACCACGAAGGTGGCCGGTCCGTTGGACCTGGCGGTGTTCACGCAGGTCGCCGCGCGCAGGCACTGGACGGCCCCGGCCGCCGGCATCGAGGCGGGCTACAGCTGGATTGAAGGCTACACCCTCACCCTCCGCGCAGGTGTCCGGCGGCCGGAGACACACGCCGAAAAACCCATTGCGCTGGGCGCGGCACTGACCGCGGACCGGTTGACGGTGGAATATGCGTTGCGGCTGTTTGACGACGGTCGTGCTTCCAATGGGGTGACGTTGCGATGGCGATGACCCACCTTCGCGCTGCGCGCTTCGGCGGGCAAGTGCTTGCGGTAGTGATGCTGGCGGCCGTCGTGGCCGCGGCGGGGTGCAGCCAGGCCCTCAAGTTCATGAAGGACGACTCGGCGTCGGTGCTGTCCAGGCAGTCGATCACCGCGCCGAATCCTGCCGAGCGTGGCCCGCACACCGTCAAGACGCTGTTCTACGGGTCGGGCACCGACAAACAGCGGGTCGAGTTTCGGACCGGCGTGACCATCAAGACAAAGACGGTCGACGTGTCGCCGTTTGTGAGCATCACCGGCGACGCGGTCAAGCAGCGCAAAGACTTCTGGGGCTTCGACCTGAAGAAGGCGCCGCTCAACGGGCGCGTCTGGTATCCCGATGGTCCAGGCCCGTTCGCGCTCGCGTTGATCGTCCACGGCAATCACAACTATCGGGAGTTCTCAGACCCGGGATATGAGTACCTCGGGGATCTGCTGGCCTCACGCGGCATCATCACCGTCTCGGTGGACGAAAACTTCATCAACGGATTAAGCGCCGAGAACGACGGCCGCGCGTGGCTCCTGCTCAAACATCTTGAGGTCTGGAAGACGTTCAACGAGACCGCCGACGGGCCGTTTTTTGGTCGGGTGGATATGACGAACATCGCACTCATGGGGCACTCGCGCGGTGGGGAAGCGGCGGCGACGGCCGCGGCGTTTAACCGCCTCAAGTACTACCCGGACGACTTCAAGCAGGAATTCGCCTTCAACTTCGGCGTCAGGTCGGTCGTGGCGATTGCACCGGTGGACGGGCAGTACAAACCGTCGAGTGTGTTTACTCCGCTTGAGAATGTGAACTACCTGATCATTCACGGGTCACATGATGGTGACGTGTCCACGGCGGTCGGCGCCCGGCAATACGAGCGCCTGCAGTTCACCGACGGCCAGCCCTGGTTCAAGTCGATGATCTTCATGTATCGCGCCAATCACGGGCAGTGGAACACCGTGTGGCAGAACAAGGACAGCGGGCCACGCAGCGGACGAACCCTCGACCTGCGCACGCTTATTGACGGCGAAGCGCAGCGGCAGATGGGGAAGGTCTTCATCTCGGGTTTCCTCGAGGCGACGCTGCACCAGAAGCGCGAGTATGTGCCGATGTTCCGCGATCATCGCACCATCGGCGCCTGGTTGCCGAAGACGCTGTACACGACGAAGTTCCAGGAGAACGGCTTCAAGTCACTGGCCTCGTTTGACCGTGATGTGGATCTGACGACAGGTTCCGTCCCTGGTGTGGTGCTGACCGGTGAACATCTCTCCGCCTGGAAGGAGGACGCGGTGCCCTTTCGCGGCCGTGGCGGAGACAACCAGAATCACAACGCCGTCACGCTTGGATGGCACAACCGTTTCCCGGCAGACGAAAAGACCAGGGACGCCGCCGTCCTCGCCAACATCCGTGCGGTGGCCGAGGCCCGCAGGACCGGGACACCCGTGACGTGGACCGAGGCCAAGGGGGAACCGGCGCCACCCGCGTCGTTCACGGTGTCGGTGCCCGATAGTGTGCGACGCACCTGGGGCGTCAACGATCGGAGTGCGGTGTATCTCTCGCTGGCCGCGACCAATACCAAGCCCGGTCCGAGGGCGCGGCCGAAGGATCCCAACGCGAAGGATGCCAAGGACGAGGACGAGGCGAAGAAACCCGAGCCCAAAAAGCCGGCGGTGAAAGCGCCGCCGAAACCGAAGGAGCCCAAGCGCCCCAAGGAAGAACCGGACCAGACGCCGATCGACCTGACGGTGGAACTGGTGGACACGGCCGGGCACGTCGTCCGGCTGCCGCTGAGTCGGTTCGGCGTCGCGCGTCGGCCGCTCGATTCGAAAATTTATCGCCGTGCCGGTCGTGACGCCCAGCGGTTCAGTGCCACTTACGAACTTATTCCGCAGACGTTCGTGATGCCGGTGGAAGACTTCGCGAGGACCTCATCCACATTTGATCCGCGCCAGATTGCCGCCATCCGTCTCGTCTTCGATCAGACCGAGGCGGGCACGATTGTGCTCGAGCACGTGGGGCTCTCCACGCCGACGGATCCGGCCTTCCTGGCAGCGCCGGTGCGCTGAAGAGGGCGGGGCAGGCAGGTGTATCATGCGCGCATGTACAACCTGGCAATCGGCCTGCAGGCCCTGATCGCAGCCTCCATCTTCTTTGTGTGGGTGGTCCGCTACGACAATATCGTGGTGGAATTCAGGGAGTTTGGATTGCCGGACTCGCTGAGGGATTTCGTGGGCATCCTGAAGATGACGGCCGCGTTGTTCCTGTTGATCGGGATTGAACGCAGCCTGTTTGCCATGCTTGGCGGCGTGGTCATCGTTGTGCTGATGGGCGCCGCCGTCTTGACCCATGTGCGGGTGAAGAACCCCGTCTTCAAGATGCTGCCGTCTGCCACGTTGCTGATGCTCTCGGCGCTGGTCGTCTGGCTCCACTACCAGATGCCGGTGGGCTGAACCTGCCTGCGGGTCAGGCGAACAGCGCGAGCGCGACGACGCTGCGGGCCGTCCACGCTGCGGTCCGTACCCAGTTCGTGCGTGTCAGCCGCGCGTGCACCGCCGCATCAAATCCCGCTTCGAGCCGACGATGCGCGGGCACCTGCCAGAGCCAGGTGCTCATCCAGATGGTGACGGCGAGGCCCAGGCCGATCCAGGCGAGCGGGCCTCCGACTATCCACACGATCGCCACCGCACACGCCAGTTCGATCAGCATCGGACCCGCGACGACCCAGCCGGTCCGCCGAACGTGCTCACGTTCGTACTCGGAGAACCCGGGCTGACCAACGCGGGCAAACAGCGGGTAGTGCACGAGCTGCACGAACCAGATCACGCCCATCATGTAGAGCGTTGCCGCCGCGTGCACCAACAAGAGCCATGCGCGGAAGTCGGCGTCGGTCATGATGCCCCCGCGCGCACGTCCGCGCCCAGCCACTCCTGTGCCTCGTCGAGCAGTCGACGGCCGCTTTCGTGACGGTCGCGATTCCAATGTTCGACGCTGAAGGCGTGTGTGGCGTGAATGGTGACGGCGGGCGTCACCGAAATGCCCTTCATCTGATTGTCGGCGAGCCAGGCAATCGGGCCGGCGTCCGGCGCCAGGCCGCCGGGCGGGGGCAGGCGCGAGTCGACCACCCTCACCCGTCGGCCGGCGCGTTGGAGTTCGGCAGCCGCAGCCAACCCGGCGATGCCGGCACCGACGATGAGTACGTCCGTCACGTCACGAGATGGCGAGTGGTCTACTGTGACCGCTTTGGCGACTGGGCCTCGGCGCTTCGGTCGTCTGACTCATGACCAAGGCGGCGCAACTCACTCGCCGAGTAGAAGAGAAACGCCGCGCACAAGGCCGTCGCGAAAAGTCCGACCGAAAAAATCCATAGTGGTGACACGTCATTTACCCCGCGGACGCGCTGACTGGCGCACAAAACCGCCAAACGACAGGATCGACGGCACCCAGATGCCGACAAACATCCCCTCGTCGCGCATCCCCGAGAACCACAACCCGACCGAGAAGAGAAACGAGATGAACGCGGCTGCGAGAATGAAATAGTCGCTACGTCTGAACATGAATCACCTTCGTTTGTGAGTATACGGCCCCGTCGCATCTGCACACACGGGACACTTGAAAGTTTACCGTCCGCGCACGTGGGCGAGCCCGCCGTCCACCCCCAGCACCTGGCCGGTGATCCAGCCATTGTCCGGGCTGAGCAGGAACGCGATGGCCCGCGCGATCTCCACGGGCTGTCCGATACGGCCAAGCGGATGCATCGCCGACGAGGCCTTCAGGGCCGCCTCGTTCTCGGTGATTCGTCTGGCCATGGGGGTGGCGACGAGTCCGGGTGCCACCGCATTCACGCGGATGTTCACTCCGGCGTAGGTCGCCGCGGATGCGCGCACCAGGCCTTCCACGCCGGCCTTTGCGGCGGCGATCGCGTCGTGATTCGACAGCCCGATCGTCGCCGCGCACGACGACATCAGGACCACACTGCCGCCGGTGCTTTTCATATGTCTCCCCGCCGCCCTCATGAGTGCGAAGGCTGTCCGGAGGTTCAACGCAATGGTCTCGTCAAAGTCCTGCGCCGTCGTCAGGTGCGCGGGCTTGAGCAGGATCGACCCGGCCAGATTCACCGCGCCGGTGATGCCGGGGTGGGTCTGAAACAGGCCCTCCACCGCGTCGAAGTCCCGCGCGTCCACACAGGCTGTCTGCGCGGCGAATGCTGCGGCCACATCAGTGAGCGAGTCCCGTGTGCGGCCTGCGAGCACCAGCGACCAGCCGTCACGATGGAGCAGCTCAACGAGCCTGCGACCGATTCCCCCAGCGGCACCAATGACGAGACACGTGCGATTGGCCATGACACAGACCGCCTATCGCCCCCTGACCGGGTCCAGCTTGAGCCGGGTCGCCTGGGCGTTGAATCCGGCCAGTTCACTGGCCAGGATGCGATCGACGTTGTCGGTCAGCACCTTGAGCTCACCGGACAAGGCGGTGAAGATGGCCTCGGCGTTGCCGATGGGTTTGCCGTCGCCGCTGTTGATCATCGACATCAACGACGCCAACCGGTTGTTCACCTTGATCGGGAAGTTCAGGGGGTCCTGTCCGCTCTGATTCTTCACCTGATAGATCTCGCCCTCCACCTCGCTCAGCGCGGCGACCAGTCCGTCACCCGCTGTCTTGAGCCGCGCATCCGGCGACTTCGACAGTCGGTCGGCCACGTCCGCCTTGATCCGCCGGATGTCGATCACGGCCTGATTGGCCTCACTCGTCCTGTCGCGAATACGAATGACGAGATCAAACTGCTCCTGCAGGTCGGCATCGGTCACGTCGGCGTGTAGCGGGTGTTTCTGTACCCGGAAGGGCTGCGTCTGCGCCACTCCGTTCACCGTCATCCGCACCTGATACGTGCCGGGAGGGGCGAACGGTCCCTGCACACCTCCACCCCACAAAATCATGCCGGGGAAACTGGTCGCCGACGGATACCGCAGGTTCCACGTGACCGTCTGCATACCCTCCGCCATTGAGGCGGTA
>CAYRGW010000030.1:0-41413 GCA_964423815.1 uncultured Solibacteraceae bacterium
CTCGGACGTGGGCCAGGCGGGCGCCGGGCCACGCGCCAGTCTCGTGGTCGAGGCCACCAGCGCGGACGCTCGACGTGAGGCCTGGGCGCGCCATCAGCAGATGGCGCGTGAGTCTCCGGTCGCCGACCTCGCATGGCGCGCGGTGGGGCCACGACTGCAGGGCGGGCGTATTGAAACCGTGGCCGTGGCTCCGGGCCGAACGTCCACCATCTATGCCGGTGCCGGCATTGGCGGTGTGTGGAAATCCATCAACAACGGCACGACGTGGACGCCGATCTTCGACAAGGAAGCCACTACCTCGATCGGTTCCATCGCGGTCGCACCCTCCGATCCAAACGTCGTGTGGGTTGGCACCGGCGAAGTGTTGATGGCCCGCAGTTCGTACGCCGGCTTCGGTGTGTACAAATCCACTGACGCCGGCGCGACCTGGACGAACATGGGGCTGACCGACTCCCATCACATCGCACAGGTCCTGATTCACCCGAAGGATCCCAACCGTGTCTGGGTCGCCGCGATCGGACGCCTCTACTCAGAGAACGAAGAACGCGGCGTGTTTCGGACCAGTGATGGCGGCAAGACCTGGCAGCGGACGCTCTTCGTGAACGCGCGCACGGGCGCGATTGACCTGACGCTGGACCCATCAAATCCAGACGTGTTGTATGCGTCGATGTGGGATCGGTCGCGCAAGGCGTGGGGCCACGTGCCGAACGGCCCCGGCAGCGGGGCGTATAAGAGCACGGACGCCGGTGCCACGTGGACACTCCTCGGCAATGGGCTCCCGTCGGGCGCCGACATTGGCCGCATCGGGCTGGCCATTGCGCGTTCCAATCCCAAGGTCGTGTACGCGCTCGTCGACAACTACACGCCACTCGCCGCGACATCGAATCGGATCGGTGGGGAAGTGTATCGGTCCGACGATGCCGGGGGAAGTTGGCGGAAGGTCAATACCGAGCCGGTCGCGACTGGCTGGGACTTCTGCCTGATTCAGGTGGCCCCCGACAACGAAAACGTCGTGTATCTGCCCAACAACCGGTTCATGGCGTCGGAGAACGGTGGGCGCACGTACCGGCAGATCCAGGGCACGCTCGTGCATCTGTTGCCGCATGGATCAACGGTGCTGCACCTTGACCAGCACGATCTGTGGATCAATCCCGAGGATGGCGACCACATGGTGCTGGGCAACGACGGTGGACTGCACCTCAGTTACGACCGGGGCGCCTCGTGGCTGCATCTCAACAACATTCCGATTGGCGAGTTCTACGCCGTGTCGGTGGACATGGACACGCCGTACAACATCTACGGCGGCACACAGGACAACGCCGCGTTGTTTGGCACATCCAGACAGACGCTCGCGGATGACCGCGGCGATCAGTGGACCCACGTCTATCTCGACCAGTGGGGCGGCGGCGACTCGTATTTTACGTACCGCGATCCATCCGACAGGGACGTCTACTACTACGAACACCAATTTGGCGAGTTGAGGCGCAAGCGCATGTCCACGGGGCGAACCGAGTCCATTGCGCCCAGAGCCCCGCGCGGCCAGTCGGCGTATCGCACCAACTGGATGACGCCGTTCTTCTTTTCGGCGCACGACCCGCGCACGATGTACTACGCGACCGAGCGCCTCTTCAAATCGCCCGACCGTGGCGACACGTGGACGCCGGTCAGTCCCGACCTCACCAGTGCTCCGCCGGTCCAGGGCAACGTCCCCTGGGGCACGTTAACCAGTGTGTCGGAGTCACCCCTGCGGGCCACGCTCCTCTACACCGGTGCTGATGATGGACGGTTGCATGTGACCCGTGACGGCGGCACCACATGGACGCGCATCGGCGAGTCGTTGCCCGAGCGCTGGGTCTCGCGAGTACTGGCGTCACGCCACGACGAAGCCACCGTGTACGTGACGCTCACCGGCTACAGGTATAACGAGTTCGCGGCGCACATCTATGTCTCCCGTGACTATGGGCAGACATGGACGTCGCTCGTGGGCAACCTCCCTCCGGAACCGATCAACGTCGTCGGCGAGGATCCGACAGACGCGCGCATCCTCTACGCGGGGACCGACTCGGGTGTGTATGCCTCGGTGGACCGCGGTGCGACGTGGATGTCGCTGCGCGCCAACCTGCCAACCATTCCGGTGCATGATCTCGTCGTGCATCCTCGCGAGAGCGACCTGGTCATCGCCACACACGGGCGCAGCATTTACATCGCGGACATCACAGCCGTTCGGGCGCGCCGCTGATCGTCAACAGGAGCGACCCCTCATGACTGATGCCACCCGTCGAGCGTTCCTTGGCTACTGCGCGTATGTCGGCATCGCGCCCACGCTGTTTCCAGCGGCGGTGCTGGCGCAGATCCGTCCAGGCACGGCGGCCATCGACGTGGCCACCATCCGCGAGGCGGCGCGACTGGCGGGCCTGATCTGGACCGACGCCGAATGTCGCGATGTCGCGGACGCATTGTCGAGCCTGACCGCCAGTGTGGCGCGTATCGGCAAAAACGAACTGACCAATGCGTCGCCGCTTCCTCTGCAGTTCGACCCACGCCCTCCCGGGATCGATACGCCACGGCCTGCGGGGCGATCGCGGCTGCCTGCGGCGCCTCGTGTTCGACGCCCCGAGCGGTTCGAAGACGTGGCCTTCTGGCCGGCCACACATCTGGCCGCTTTGGTGCGGACTCGACAGGCGACATCACTCGAACTGACGCGGCTTTATCTCGACCGGCTGCAGCGGCACAACGGCGCCTTGAACTGTGTGGTCACACTCACCGAGACACGGGCGCTGGCAGAGGCTGCCGCCGCAGATGCCGATCTGGCGGCCGGACGGGTGCGCGGCCCGCTGCACGGTGTGCCGTACGGCGTGAAGGACATCATCGCGGCCGGCGGGGCGCCCACCACGTGGGGCGCGCCGAATCTGGCCTCCCAGGTGTTCGACAGGGATGCGACCGTGATCGCGCGGCTTCGCGACGGCGGCGCCGTGCTGGTCGCGAAACTTTCGACGGGCGAGATGGCGTTCGGCGATCAGTGGGCCAAGGGGCGGACCAACAACCCGTGGAACCCGGCCCAGGGATCGAGTGGCTCATCGGCGGGATCGGCCGCGGCGACGGCGGCTGGGCTGGTGGGTTTTGCGATCGGCTCCGATACCGGCGGGTCGATTCTCTCTCCTGCCGTGCGTTGCGGTGTCGTCGGCCTGCGGCCCACGTTCGGCCGTGTGAGCCGGAACGGTGTGATGGCCGCCGGCACAACACTCGACAAGATTGGGCCGCTCTGTCGGACGGTGGAAGACTGCGGCGTTGTGCTGAGTGTGATCGCGGGGCCTGATGGCGAGGACCTGGCCGTGCCGGAGGGAATGCCGTTGCGCTGGGATGGCCAGAACCGCGACTACCCGCGGCGCATTGGCTACGTGCCGGCGATGATGGAAGCCGAGGCCCAACCCGACGCCCGCGCCAATAACGCTCGCGCCCTCGCGACGCTGGCGCGGCTTGGATGCACGATGCATCCGATCAGCCTGCCGAGTGGCGACTTGTCGTACTTCATCGAGTACGTGGAGCGGGCTGCCGCGTTTGATGCCTTCACCCGAAGCGGACAGCACACGGGACTACGATCCCGAACAAGTCGTTACCTCAGAGCCTGTTCACTGACGACCGCTGTGGACTATCTGCAAGCCAACCGGCGTCGGACGATGATCATGCAGGAGGTGGCACGAGCGCTGCGGGAGGTGGATGCCGTGATGTTCACCTCGCTGACGCTCGACTCGGCGACGAGCCTCAATCCCGTGATGAGTCTGACGGGACATCCCTCCATCGCCGTGCCCAACGGGTTTGCGTCCGGTGATGTGCCGACGGGCGTGATGTTCTCCGGGCATCTGTATCAGGAGGGCGCGCTGCTCACGCTGGCCGCCGCATACGAACGCGCTGTCGGCCCGCGCCGTCATCCGCCGCTCTTCGGGAGTCCCAGCCCACCGTGATCGCGCCTTCGACGCTGGACGATGGGGAACCGGCCGCCTACCAGCGGAACAGGCGGGTGACCTTCACGACCAGTGCCCGCGTCTCCAGCGTCCGCGGAACACGCGTCGTGGTGTCGCCGGACCGACCGTCCGAATAGACCACAAAAATCTCCGAGCCGGGTTGATATTCCCAGCGGAACCGGGCATTGGTGGTGAGCGATCGACTTGAGGTGCGGTACTGAATCAGCGACGAGATGAACATGCGGGGCGACAGCGTGAACGTCGTCCGAGACCCGAGCACGTGCGAGTCCTCGTTGCCATAGGGCGTGCGGACGCGATTAAACGAGAGGGACGGCTCGGCATAGAGTCTTGAAGAGAACGCCACGCGTCCCCGCCACGACGCCTCGGTGATCGTGCCCCCGAAGAAGCCGCCGTGTGCCACTGAGAGAAACCCCGAGAGGCGCCGTGACGGCGACAGCTCGAAGTTCAGCTGTGTCTGGCGAAAGCGATACCGGCCCGCCGGGATGTCGGTGCCGAGGTTGGTCGTCTCGGTCAGATGTTCAGTGGCCTCGCTGACTTCGATCGACAGCCGTTCCGTGTTGGTGAACTCGATGCGGAACGTTCCGGTGATCGAACGTGACTCGAGGTTGCCGCCGGTTGTTTCGTACTGGTCGAACTCGCTCTCAAAAAACAGCTTGCGCACGCCCGGGAGGCTGGCCGGTCGCGGGCTGAACCGCCCTTCGGCGTTTGTCCGTTTGTACGCGCGTCGGCGAAGAAATCCGACCGCCGGGTCGAAGTCGTTGCCGACGTACAGATAGTCGCCTTCCAGTGCGTAGCGGTCCGAGCTGTATCCAGCCCTGGCCTGGTAACTGGCCGCATCCCGCGTGCCGACCCGGGGCTCCTCAGTTCGTGCCCAGTAGCCGCTGGCGCTGAATTCGGTCGTGAGGTTCAGCGCGAGATCCGCCCCGTAGGCATAACTGGTGGCGTCTTTGCCCAGTGCGGGTACGCCGCGCCGGGTGGCGATCGCGCCGATGCGACTTCGACTCAGCAGATTGCGGCTGGCGCGCAGGACTGAATAGTCGGTCGGATTTGTCTCGACGACATCAGACGTCCCGGTGCGGACATGCAGGGCTCCAAGCTGAAACCCTGCTCCGCGTCCCTGAAGGCGGCTGCCGACCACAATCGGGACTTCCTGACCTTCTGTGATCCCAATCCGCCGACTGTAGAACAGCACCGGTGCGTTTCCCCCGAATCCCCCGCCTCCGCCGCCCCCACCACCGCCGGGGCCGCCGCCCGAGTTGCCGAAACTGAAATAGTCCTGGCCTTCGAGAAAAAATTCGCGCTTTTCGGGAAGGAAGACGCTGAAGCGAGTCAGGTTGACCTGCGCCTCGTCGTCTTCAACCTGTGCGAAGTCGGTATTGACCGTCAGGTCGGCGACCACATTCGGCGACAGCCCCCATTTGATATCGCCCCCGATGTCCCCTGAACGCTTGCCGACGGTCACGGGTTCGGCCAACTGGTTCGTCAGGCGCGACCCCGTCACGTAGGGCTTGATATCCAGGTTGCGAAGACCGCGCGGTGGCGTCAGGCCCGTGAGTGTGCCGGCCCGCGAGACGCTGGTGAGGCCTCGGCGACCCAGTGACTGCGGAATCGGAGTCAGGAACGAATACTCATTCTTCCAGCGGACCACGCGTCTGAAGTTGATGCCCCACGCCGTGCCGTCTTCATTGAATCGCATCGAGCGGAACGGGAACCGGAACTCCGCAATCCAGCCGCCCTCGAAGTCGGCCGTGCGTGCCTCCCAGATGCCGTTCCAGTTGTTGTTCGGCGACTCGTTGCCGAGTTGCCCGTCACTCATGCCCCCTTGGGCGTTGGTGTAGAAGTAGTAGCCATTGCGCTTGTCGAGAAAGGTATCAAAGAGCACCGCGAAGTGGTCGTTGTTGTAGAGGTTGCGCGCGTCGCGCTGCATGTCGGCCATCACCCGGCGCCCGGGATCGGACTCCCAGTTGCGAGCCGTGATGTAGATGTGTTCGTCGTCGAAGAAGACCCACACGTCGGTGCGTTCGCTGGCCGGGCGACCTTCGAGCGGTTCCTGTTGAATGAAGTCCGAGATGTGTCGGGTGGCGCTGTAGACCGCCTCGTCGAGCCTGCCATCGAGCACGATCGGGCTGGCGAGTCGCGTCGCGCGGATCACGGCGTCGCCGGATGCGTTGCGACTCACGACCTCCGGCGCTTCCGGCGGTTCAGGGCGCGCCGCATCCTGCGCGACGGCCGGCACGGACGCCAGCAGGAACGTGAACAAGCTCAGGAGCAGCCGCATAACCCCGGAATTGTATCCGGACACGCACGCATCGGCCACAGTCGCGTGTATCCTCTACGTGCCTGGGAGGGACTATGCGCCACGTTCGTGTCTCGGTCGCGCTTGCTGTCTGTACTGTTGTTGCTGCTGTGGTGTCGTCCTCGCTGTTGACGGCGCGGCAAGCACCCACGCTGACGGCTCAGGACCTGACTGCGCTCACGTTCAGGTCAATTGGTCCCGCGAACATGAGCGGCCGGTTTGTCGACATGGCGGTCGTCGAGTCCGACCCGTATGTGTTCTACGTGGCCAGTTCGACCGGCGGCATGTACAAAACCACCGACAACGGCGTGACCTTCACACCGGTCTTCGAGCGCGAGGGAACGCACTCGCTCGGTGATGTCGAAATCTTCCAGCCGAACCCCTCCATCGTCTGGGTCGGCACGGGGGAACGCGCGAATCGCCAGAGCACGTCGTGGGGTGACGGCGTCTACAAATCCACCGACGCGGGGCGCACCTGGACCAACATGGGACTGAAAGACTCCCACCACATCGGCCGCATCGTCGCCCATCCCAAAAATCCCGACATTGTGTATGTCGCCGCCATGGGGCATCTGTGGGGCCCGAATCCGGAACGTGGACTCTACAAGACCACCGACGGTGGACGAAGCTGGCAACCGGTGTTGCAGGTGGATGCCGACACCGGTGTCGTGGATGTCGCGATGGATCCTGCCAACCCGGACGTCCTGTTTGCAGCCACCTATCAGCGACGTCGCACCTCTTATGGGTTTCATGGAGGCGGGCCGGGCAGTGCGCTCCACAAGTCGACGGATGGCGGCGCGACCTGGCGCAAACTCACCGGCAACGGTTTGCCTGCGGGAGAATACGGCCGGATCGGCATCGCGGTGTATGCCAAGAATCCGCGCATCGTGTACGTGTCCATCGAGCAGGGTGACAAGTACAACGCATCGACGGCGTACATCGCCCCGAAGGGCGGCGTGTTCCGCTCAGACGATGGCGGCGAGACGTGGACGTTCCGGAGCACCTGGAACCCCAGGCCCATGTATGCCAGCCAGATCACGATCGACCCGAATGATGATCAGCGCATCTACATGGTGAACACATACAGCGTGTCCACCGATGGCGGTCGCACGTTCACCGCGCCGTCACAGTCGCTGCATGGTGACGACCGGCTCGTGTGGGTCAATCCGCGCGACTCGCGGCACCTCATCAAGTTGGATGACGGCGGCATCGGCATTTCGTACGACCGCGGTCTGAAGTGGTTGTACGTCGCGTCCCTGCCCGTGAGCCAGTACTACCGCGTGGCGGTGGATCAGGCGACACCCTTCAACGTGTACGGCGGTTTGCAGGACAACGGCTGCTGGGTGGGACCGAGCGCCACGTATTTTTCATCCGGCATCCTCAACGAAGACTGGCGCAGGCTCTGTGGCGGCGACGGGTTCTTCACGGTGCCGGATCCGGAAGACGGCCGCACGGTGTACGCGGCGTCGCAGTATCTCGGCCTGGCACGTGTCGACCTGCAGACCGGACAGTCGCAGGACATCCGGCCGGGCGATCCGCGCGGTGCCATCGGTGCCCGCCGCAACTTTGACGTTTGGAGCGACGGACTGCCGGAACCCGAGATGGGCAACGCGATGCATCCGGCCAACTGGGATGCGCCCGTCGTGGTGTCCCCCCACAATGCGCGGACGATTTACGCCGGGATGAAACATCTGTTTCGCAGCCGTGACCGGGGCGTGACGTGGGAAGACCTCGGTCGCCTCACGACAGACATCGATCGTCGCGGGTTGCCGATCATGGGCTTTGAAATCGCCGACCATGTGCCGTCGCTCGACGACGGTGTGCCGTACTGGCCGACGATTTCCGCGCTCGCCGAATCGCCGCGAATCGAAGGCCTGCTGTATGTCGGCACCGACGATGGGCAGGTGTCGGTGTCGCGTGATGCCGGGAAAAGCTGGACGGAGGTCAGCCGTCGGCTGCCGGGCCTGCCCGAACGATCGTGGATTGCCGGCATCGAGCCGTCGTCGCATCGTGATGGGACGGTGTATCTCACCGTGGACAATCACCGGTCCGACGACTTCCGCAACTACGTGTATCGATCAGACGACTTCGGGCAGACGTGGACGTCGATTGCCGGTGACCTGCCGTCAGGGCGCGTCGCGCGCACGATCCGCGAGGATGTCAAGAATCCACGGCTGTTGTATCTCGGGACGGAGATGGGTCTGTTCGTGACGGTGGACGGCGGTCAGCACTGGTTGTCGTTCCGGCAGAACATGCCGACGGTGGCGATTAACGACCTCGTCGTGCATCGTCGGGATCAGGATCTGGTCCTGGGCACCCACGGGCGTGGCGTCTGGATCCTCGATGATGTCACCGCGCTGCAGGAATGGACGCCCGAGGTGGCCGCCCGCCCGGCGCATCTGTTTTCGCCGCAGCCTGGTGTGCAGGTGCGGTACACGAATGAGAAAGCCCACATGGGTGACATGGTGTTCCGCGGGCAGAACCCGGCGGCGGGTGGCCTCATCGACTACTGGCTGGGCGCCGAGGGCGGTGACGTCGTGCTGAGTGTGCACAACACAGCCGGCACACGCGTGGCCACGATCACCCCCACCAGACGACGCGGGATCAATCGAGTCGTGTGGAATCTTCGGAGCGACGATGTGGTGGTGACGGTGCCCGGCGCACCGGCCGCACCGGCCGGACGCGGTGGACGCGGGGGCGGCGGTGGCAGTCGCCTCCAGGGGACCTGGGTGCCGGCCGGCGAGTACACCGTGCGACTGACGGCGGGCGGCGTGACGTCGGAAAAACGGATGACCGTGCGCGACGATCCCCGGGTCGATGTGTCGCCCGAGGATCGCCAGGCCTGGTCGGAGATGCTGTCCGAGATCGCCGACGTGTTCCGGCGGGCCGTGCTGGCGTCGGCCGCGGTGTCAGCGCGTCCTGGCGCCACTGCGGAGGACCGTCGCCTGGCTGACCTGCTGCCGGGCCGCATCAGCGGTCTCTACGGCGAGGTCGGTCGGTTTACCGGTCGACCGACCGGCGACCAGCGATCACAACTGCGTTATTACCGCGAGGTCGCCGAACGACTTGAACGAGCCGGTCGCTGACGATCATTTGTCTCTCGCGGCGCAGCGCGTGGACCAGTTGAGGAGGGACTCGTGAGGATCGGACCAACGAGGCGTGTGAGACTCCTGGTGTGCGTGGCATGCGCCATGGCCGGCAGCGCGGGGGTTCACGCGACACACCGGCCGCAGGTGCGCGCCAGCCAGGAAGTCGGAGCGCCCCGGAACTTTCCGCAGGCCGTCAATCTCGAGGAGACGTCGGAGACGTCGGCCAACGTGAGCATGGGCGACCTCGACGGGGACGGCGACCTCGATCTCGTGCTCGCCAAAGGGCGTCACTGGCCGCTCATCGACCGCGTGCTCCTCAACAACGGGTCCGGTGTGTTTGTCACAACCGACCTGGCGCCGACCGCTGACCGCAGTTATTCTGCCGTTCTTGCAGACGTGGACGGCAACGGCACCCTCGACCTCGTCATCAGCAACGACAGACCGGACGAGAAATTGGTGTACCTCAACGACGGCAAAGCCCGTTTCCGACGCGTGGGCACCTGGGGGGCGCCGGCGTGGGCGACGCGTAATGCCGCGGTCGCCGATCTGAATGGCGACGGCCGGCCAGACATCATTGCCGCCAACCGCGGCGGCACGAGCAATGTGTGCCTCAACGATGGGATGGGACGGTTTGACGCAACGCCGTGCCTCGTCCTTCCCTCCGAATCAGCGACGAGCATCGTGCCCGGCGATTTCAACAAGGACGGCGCGATCGACCTGGCGGTGCCGCACCGTGACGGCGGCCAGAGCCGGATCTTCCTCAACGACGGCAAGGCCGGGTTTGGCAAGACGATGGCGTTTGGTCCCGCAGTGACGAACGCGCGCGCGGCGGCGGCCGGTGATGTGAACGGCGACGGCTGGCTCGACCTCGTCGTCGGCGACGAGCGCACCGGCACGCGCGTGTATCTCAATGACGGTCGCGGCGCGCTGGTCGCAGGCGTCACCCTCGGCGATCCGAAGAAGGCGGTCGGCGCCATTGCCGTCGCCGACCTCAACCGGGACGGCCACGTCGACATCGTCATTGGACACGCAGGCGCACCCGGCGCGGTGTGGTTCAACGCCGGGGATGGCCGCCGCTTCATCGATGTGCCCTTCGGCGATGGTCGCGGCGCCGTCTACGGCCTCGCACTCGGCGATCTCAACGGCGATGGGTTCCCGGACATCGCAGCCGCGATGAGCGACGCGCCGAACGTGGTGTTTTTCAGCGTGAAGTAGGCAGGGTGGAGGCGCGGCCGTGACGGTCCTGCGCTAGACTGCGCCCATGCCAACATTCAACCCACGGTCAGGGTTCCTCCGGTCGAGTGTCCTACTCGCGGGGCTCATCGTCGCAACCGCAGTGCTTTCGGCCCAGTTGGGTGGCGGCGCCGCCTCGAGTCGCCAGCTCACGGCGGACACCGTTCGCGGCCTTGAGTTCCGAAGTATCGGGCCGAGCATCACGACCGGGCGGATTTCCGATCTCGAGATCGACCCCAACAACAGCAACGTCTGGTACCTGGCCGTCGGCTCCGGTGGCGTATGGAAGACGGTGAATCGTGGCAACACGTGGGCGCCGATCTTCGACGAGTATCCGTCGTACTCGATTGGCGCCGTGGTGGTCGATCCGCGCAACTCGAACGTGGTCTGGCTGGGGACGGGCGAAAACACGCACAACCGCAGCACCTCGTACGGTGACGGTGTCTACAAGTCGACCGATGCCGGCGCGACGTGGACGCAGGTGGGCCTGAAGGACTCGCAGAAGATTCAGCGCATCCTCATCGATCCGCGCGACTCCAACGTGGTGTATGTCGCGACCGCCGGCCCGCTCTGGAATGCCGGAGGCGATCGTGGGCTGTACAAAACCACCAACGGCGGCGCGACGTGGTCCCGTGTCCTGCACGTCAACGACGACACCGGCATCACCGACGTGGTCTTCCATCCCACGACTCCCGACACCCTCTACGCCGCCGCTTATCAGCGTCGACGACGGAACGCGATGACGATTGGCGGGGGACCGGATGCCGGCATCTTCAAGAGTACCGACGCCGGCACCACCTGGGCGCGCATCGAGAACGGAATTCAGAAAGGTGAAAAGGGACGAATTGCGCTCGGCGTGGATCCCCGGCACCCCGACCGCGTGTATGCGCTTGTCGTGGCGCGCGAGAACGAGGGCGGATTTTATGTGTCGGAGGATGCCGGTCGCTCGTGGCAGCGGATGAGCACCTACGCCGGCGGCGACCCGCAGTACTACGGCGAGATCTTCGTCGACCCCCACCAGCCCGACACCATCTGGAATGTCGAAGCGCCCATGATGCGCAGCACCGACAAGGGTGTGACCTGGCAACGGATGCCCTTCCAGATCCATTCCGATCATCACGAGGTGGTGTTCGACAAGGACGACCCACAGCACATGTGGATCGGTAACGACGGCGGCCTGTACGAAACGTACGATGCAGGCCGGACCTGGCGGCATTTCACCAATCTGCCGCTCTCGCAGTTCTATCGCGTCAGCGCCGACACCGCTCGGCCGTTTTATCGTATTTGTGGCGGCGCGCAGGACAACGGCACCGTGTGCGGCCCGTCGCGCACGCTCAATGCCGCAGGCATTCGCACCAGCGAGTGGTTCCGCGTCGGTGGCGGTGATGGATTCCAGGCCTACATCGATCCTCACACGCCGAACATCGTCTATGCGCAGTCGCAAAACGGCGCGCTCAACCGACTCGACCTGGCCACGGGCGAGAGTGTCGGCATTCGTCCGACGCGCGTCGCCCCCGGTGGAAGTGATCAGGATCCCGGCCGCTGGCATTGGGACAGCCCGTTGCTGGTCAGTGCTCACGCGCCTGGGCGCATCTACTACGCCGGTCACCGGTTGTACCGGAGCGACGACCGGGGTGATGGATGGACACCGGTCAGCGGCGATCTCACGCGCAATCTCGATCGACGGGAGATGTCCATCATGGGCCGCGTCTGGCCGGAGGACGCGATCGGACTGCATCTCTACACGACCACCATGAGCGTGATTACAGCGCTCGATGAATCGCCCCTGGTGGAGGGCCTCTTGTACGTGGGCACCGACGATGGACTGATACAGGTGTCGGAGAACGGCGGGGAGACGTGGCGCCGTCTCGAACAGATGCCCGGGCTGCCTGAGCAGAGTTATGTGACCGACGTGTATGCCTCCCCCCGTCATGCCGACGTGGTGTTTGCGACGTTTAATAACTGGCAGAACGGCGACTTCCGGCCCTGGGTGCTGCGAAGCGACGATCGCGGTCGCACGTGGGTGAACATCACCGGCAATCTGCCGGTGCGATCGGGCGCGTGGTCGGTCGTGCAGGATCACGTGAATCCCGACCTGCTGTTTGCCGGGCTGGAGTTCGGGGTGTGGTTCAGCGTTAATGGCGGCGGGCACTGGACCGAACTGCGCGGCGGCCTCCCGCGGATTCAGGCACGCGATCTCCACATCCAGCGGCAGTGGACGGACCTGGTCGTGGGCACCTTCGGGCGTGGTGCGTACATTCTCGACGACTACACCGCGCTGCGTACGGTCACGCCGGAACACCTGGCGGCTGATGGCTGGCTGTTTCCGCTCCGTCCAGTGCCCGTGTTCAACGAACTCGGCCAGGTGCGAGAGGTCTGGGGCGACCAGGCGTTTCCGAACCCGCCTTTCGGAGCCACGATGACCTATCACCTGCGCGAGGCGGTCGCGACCGGCAGCCGGCTGGTACTGACGGTTACGAACGAGCAGGGGGAGCCTGTGCGGCGCCTCGACCTGCCACTTCAGGTCGGGATCCACCGTGTGACGTGGGACCTGCGGCGCGACAGTAGCGCGGAGAATCGGCAGGGCGCCCGCGTGGGGCCGGGACGTTACACCGCGACGCTGGGTCGCCTGACAGGCACGCAGGTCACCACGCTCGGAACACCCCAGACAGTGCTGGTGGTGCCGCTACAGCGGTGAGGGGTTACAGGAAACCACGCTACACGAGGCGATGGGCCTTCCGCCCGCCCCGAGTCAGCGGATCAAGGTCGGTCGTGGCTAACAGCCGATCGGCCGTGTGCAGCGCGCGGTCGACCAGCGCCCGCACGCCATCATGCAGGTCCGTGCTGGTCGCCACTTGCGCGACGTTCGCCTCCATGTCCTCGGAGGTCCACCCCCGCGAATGGGCCACGTACGGGAACGGTGGAAACGTACAGCCGATCTCGGCGAAAAATCCGAGCACCTGACCGGCGACGGCCTGCACGTTGTCCTGGCCGCCGGTAATGATCATCGCCGCCACCTTGTTGCGAATCAGCTGTTTGTTTCTGATCGTGATCTGGTTCTGCACACAATTGAGCCGCTCGACCATCTTGTAATAGAGCGCGCTGGCATTGCCCCACCGGATCGGGGTCGCCACCAACACCACATCGGCCCAGTGCACGATGGCCTCGTAGACGTGCTCCATCTGATCCTCGGCGTCCATCTGCGTGATGGAACACGGCCAGGTGCACGCGTGCGCCGAGACGGAGTAGTAGCCTTCACACGGTCGGAACTTCAATGTGCTGAGGCGAATCTCCCGGGTGTCCGCCCCAACCGCCCGGGCGTGATCGAGACCAATCCGCAGCAGCAAGTCGGACGTGGACACGCGGGGCTGCGCCTCGTTCATGTTCGTCGTCGAGATTCCGACGATGCGAAGCCCTCCTGGAGTCCGTTCGACCGGACGGGCGAGGGGGTGTGCGGCGTGCGGCGCCTTTTCGCGTTTCGTCGCGCTGGCCAGATTCACCCACAACGCGCCGTCTCGAACTTCAGCGTCGTATCGTGGCACCACATCGGCCTCGTAACCCGGCTCCCCGACCCCAGTCGCTCGGTGAAACTTCCAGGCATGCCAGGGGCAGACGATGTAGTCGCCCTCGAGGCGCCCATCACCCAGGGGCCCCCCAACGTGGTTGCACACCCCGGAGACAACGGCGAAGCTGCCGTTGGCGTATGACACCGCCAATCGTGTGCGCCCCACCACGACCTGGTGCAGCGGTTGTGCCCTGAGGGCATCGGCGAGACCCACGTTGACCCATTCGTCAGCCATGTCGACTATTGGACCACAGCCGAATCCAGCGGTCGCAACCGCGCGACTACCGTGAGGTCATGGACCGACTTGAACGCGCCGGGCGCAGCTGCAGTGTGACGATCCCGCGGACCGAATTGTCAACCGGCACCGGCCAGGCGACCGGTCTCTGGAACATGTAGACCTCGCCGCACCGGGGATGGGTGGGTATCTGCCCGGCAAATCCGCATCGCTTGAGTTCGCGCCGCAATACATACATGAGAAAGCCATGCGTCACGATCAGCACCTTCTGATCGATGGGCTGCCGGCGAAGAAAGTCGACGATGCGTTCAGCCCGGCGGACCGCGGCGTGTCGCCCTTCCGGCTGCGACCGGTGATTAAACCACCACCCGATACGGCTGAGCACATGCCAGGCAATCAGCGGCAGCTTCAGTCGAGTGTCGAACAGCGGTGCCTGGGGAATCTCACGCAGCATCGGCATGAACGTGATCGGCACGTCGGCCAGCCGCCCGGCGGTCTCCACGGCGCGCAGCATGTCACTGGAAAAACACAGCTGCCATCCTTCGGCAACGGGACGGCCCGGCGGTGGGCACCCTTCACTTCCGTCGTACCATCGCAGGAAGTCCGCATATCCAGTTGAGCTGATCCAGCGCCACTTGCGGTAGTGGATCTTGTCGTGTCTGGCCACTCCAATCTGCATGGTGCAGGAGTGTGCCCTGCGCGTGCGACGAGCGCTTGACGATTTGATTGCAAATCGACGACATCAGCGTCGGCGGTGTCGAGAATGGGCTGTCTCCGGTTTTTTACCGGCGGGCAGCCGTGTCTGATGCGGGCTGACCGTTGATGCTTTCGTAGTCGTACGTCATCCGCAACACGGTTCGCCCGGCGAATCGGACGTCGGCCGTGGACTCCGTGAGAACGGGCACTCGGACCCCGTCGATACGGGCGTACCGGCGCACCACGTCGACCGTCTTCATCCAGAATGACGGCGACTTGGCGAGTCTGCCATCCACTTGAATCAGGTCGCCATCCGCGGCGGCCACCCACGCGGTGCCGTCCACCAGCATCATGTCCGCGCGTCTGGGAATGATCCGGAACCGCTCGAGGCCAGGCGGCACCGTCACCGGGTCGGTCGCGGCGGCTCGGCTGAAGCGGTAGTTGAGGTCGGCAACACTGGATTGCGTCGCGAGGTTCTTCTTCACGGTCTCGGCTTCGCCTTCGAGCATCGCGCGAAGGACCTTGTCCCGAATGTAGGCGGAGCCGCCCTCCTCAAGGATCGTCCAGGTCATCGACACGCCAGGCGCCACGGTGACCTTGACGCGCATCCACCCGGTGCCGGCCAATCGCTGCGCCCGAGCCTCCAGGTGCCGAATGGCGACCGAGGCGGGCATCTGCTCCTCGGGTCGCTGCAGGAATTTTCGCGCCGCCTCCGGCACCAGCTCCTGGGCCGAGGCCGTGGCCATCACACTAACAAGAATCAGGCTGACGATGACGCGGGACCGGTGCATGTGACGCCTCCGGACGAACAGCGTAGGACGCCCGCACGACGGCCGCATGTACGCGGCATCACGGTTATGTACCGGATGGCTCTCAGTGTGGAAGATAGTGGAGCCGGTCCGAAACGACCGCTCGCGCGTGGTCCGCCGGGTGTGCTTCCCACACGGCCGATTGTGGCCGGTCATCCAACAGATCCCGGCACACGCCGGCGATCGCCTCCGCCGAACGGCCGCCGTTCTGGATTGGCAGCAGCTGCCGGATCATGGCGGGATCGAGGTACGAATGCAGTTCTTTGCCGAGCGCGGCGGCGGTGAACACCACGGTCGAATATTGCGCCACCACCACGGCCGCGTTGGCGATCATCTCCTCGGTGTGTCCGTCGGTCAGAATCAAGGCCTCAGGCGCCACCTGGCGAACCTCGCGGATCGCCCTGTCGTGTTGTTCGCCAGGGTGCAACTTCACGATCACCGGACGCCCATCGGCGATGCGGAGTGCGTCGCGAAGGAACCGCATACGGTTATCCCGTTTGAAGGTCTCGCGCGCATTCGACGTACAGACAAGCACAAAATCCCGGTGGGGAAAGTGGTTGTCTCGCAGCGCGTCTGCGTTATCAAAATTCGGAATGCCGGTCACGATCATCGAATCCTGACGGACGCCCTTGCGATGGTACAGGTCACGGTATCCATGTGAGGCGACACAAAACGCCGCGTAGTGGTGGGAGAGGCCAAACGCCGCCGTGTTGGCGAGGACACGTGGAAGGCCCAGGTACCGGACGGCCAGGTAGGTGATCCCCTCGGGTTCGGTCAGTCCCTCCTGCACCAGCACAACTTTGCGACCCCGCACATTCCGCTGGATGATCAGATCCGTGCAGGTCACGACGAGATCGAAGTCCTGACCTGTGCCGCGATCATCAATGGGCACACCGGCTTCCTCAAGACACCGCTGTGCCCGGGCCCGGAGCCGCCCGGCAAGCGCCGTGAAGTCCAGCCACCCACGGTCGGCCGCCCACTGCAGCAGTCCATCGGCATAAAAAGGTGTGTACGCGCAGTGATGTCCGAGTCGGCGCAATTGCGCGCCCACCGCCAGCATCGCCTTGGTCTGATTCA
The DNA here is from genome assembly GCA_964423815.1 of uncultured Solibacteraceae bacterium. GTDB lineage: Bacteria > Acidobacteriota > Vicinamibacteria > Vicinamibacterales > SCN-69-37 > SYFT01. The sequence goes on from CAYRGW010000030.1 coordinate 16,984, forward strand.
GGGTTCCGCCGATTAACAGCACGTTTTTTGTGGACACGTGGGTCTCCGCACCTCGTCTGTCACATCGCCATCGCACGGACGTGACACTGTGCATACTCTGACCGCGTGATGTCATGACGACGTAACAGCTTCGCAAAACTCCCGTTGCGAGTACTGCCGACACTGGTCCTGCGTGTCGAATCGTCGTGCCATCCTTATCGCCGGCCTCGGGTCGGTGGGTCGTCGCCACCTCGCGAATCTGCAATCGCTGGGGTGGACGGACATTCGTGTACTGCGCTCCGGTCTGGCCACACTCCCCGAGTGTGATCTCCGTGGCGTGCCCGTGTTCACCCGGCTTGACGAGGCGCTTGACCCGGCACCGTTGGCGGTCATCGTGGCCACACCCACCGCGCTGCATTTGCCTGTGGCGCTGGCCGCCGCACGCGTCGGGGCACACCTACTGATCGAAAAACCCGTGTCACACAACCTGACGGGATTGGACGCCCTCGCGGCCGAGGTGTCGCGCCGCCACCTGCAGGTGCTTGTCGGCTACCAGTTCCGATTCCATCCCGGCCTGCAGCAGATCAAGACGTGGATCGACGCCGGTGCGATCGGCGACGTGGTGTCCGCCCAGGTGCATTGGGGGGAACACCTGCCGGATATGCATCCCTGGGAGGATTACCGCCACGGATATGCCGCCCGGACCGATCTCGGCGGCGGTGTGCTGCTCACGCTCTGTCATCCCTTCGACTACCTGCGGTGGCTGCTCGGAGAAATCGACACGGTGACCGGCGTGGCGGCCGTGCGCAATCCCCTCGCGGTGGACGTGGACACCTGCGCGGATGTCTCGCTGGGGTTTGCCTCTGGCGCGAGCGGACATGTCCACCTGAACTTCATCCAGCAACCCGCCGAACACCGCCTCACGATTGTCGGCACCTCCGGGACGGTGACGTGGCACCAGGATGACCATGCGGCCCGCCTGTTCAGTTCGGCGTCGGGCCGGTGGCAGGTCTCTCCACCGCCTGACGGCTTCGAACGTAACCACATGTTCGTTGACGAAATGCGCCACTTCCTGGCGTGTGTGCGCGGGGAGGCCACGTCACGGTGCGCGTTGCCCGACGGCATTGCGGCCCTTCTGGTTGCCCACGAGGCCCGCGAAGCCGTCACCCCCCGTCGAGCGCTGGCGGTGACGGCGTGAGCGGCCCTCGTCTGCAGGGCCGCACGATTGTGTTGACCGGCGCGGCGGGGTTGCTGGGGCGCGAGTACGCACGCGCACTCGCTGTTGAGGGCGCATACGTTGTGCTTGCCGATCTTGAGGCGTCCGGCGTGGTGGCATTCGCCGCCGATCTGGTCGCAGAAGGGCTCCACGTCGAGGCCGTGCCGACAGACGTGACCGACGAATCGTCGGTCGAACGACTGATCACGGCGGCCAGTGCCCACACCGGACGGATCGACGGCCTGGTCAACAACGCCGCCATCAACCCGGCGTTCGACCGTGAGCACAGTCGTCGGCACGGGCTGACGTTCGACGCCTTTCCGCTCGAGGTGTGGCAGGCGGCGCTGGCGGTGAACGTGACCGGCCCGTTTCTCTGCGCCAAGGCGGTGACGCCCGCGATGCGCGCGCAGCGGGCTGGAGTCATCGTCAACGTGTCGTCGACCTACGGTCTTGTCGGCCCCGATCAGCGCCTGTATGCGTCCGACGACCCGGCGGTGCCTCCGTCGTTCAAACCCGTGACGTATTCGGTCACCAAAAGCGCGATGGTCGGGCTGACCCGGTATCTGGCGACGTATTTCGCGGGCACCGGCATTCGTGTGAACACACTCACGCCCGGTGGAGTGTTCAACGACCAGCTTCCAGAATTTGTGCACCGCTACGAGGCGCGCACGCCGATGGGCCGGATGGCCGAGCCGCACGAATACAACGCGGCCCTGGTATTTCTCCTGTCGGACGACTCGTCGTACATGACCGGCGCCAACCTTGTCATCGACGGTGGATGGACGGCATGGTGACCCGATCAGGCGTGCTCGCGCTGATTCCGGCCCGGGGCGGATCGAAGTCGATTCCACGCAAGAACGTACGGTTGCTTGGCGGTCTGCCTCTCCTCGCGTACAGCATCGAAGCGGCCCGGCGTGCCGCCAGTGTGGATCGTGTCGTCGTGTCCACCGACGATCCGGAGATCGCCGAGGTGGCGCGACGGTTCGGCGCCGAGGTGCCGTTTATGCGGCCGGCCGACCTGGCCGACGACCACACGCCGGACCTGCCGGTCTTCCTGCATGCGCTCGACTGGCTTGCCGATCACGACGGCTATCAGCCTGAGGTCGTTGTGCAACTGCGCGCCACATCGCCCCTGCGACCACCGACGTGTGTGGATGCCGCAGTGGCGCTGCTCCGCGCGGCGCCGGCCGTGGATTCCGTGCGAGCTGTCGTCGCCTCCGGCCAGAACCCGTACAAGATGTGGCGACCGCAGCCCGATGGCAACATCGTCCCGCTGCTGACCGACGCGGGGCCCGAGGGGTACAACCAGCCGCGCCAGGCCTTGCCCGCCACGTGGTGGCAGACCGGCCACATCGATGTCGCGTGGACGACCACGCTCAGGGACCTGCACTCGATGTCGGGCTCCCGCATCCGACCCTACGTGATCGATCCGGTCTACACCTGTGACCTCGACACCGAGCTGGACTGGGTGCGGACCGAGTGGCAACTGGCGCATGTGCAGGCACCGGTGATCTCGCCGACGGTCCCCGGGTTCCCCGATCACGTGGCGTTGGTGGTCTTTGATTTCGACGGCGTGTTCACGGACAACCGCGTGTGGGTGGCCGCCGGCGGGCACGAATGGGTCGCCTGTTCGCGCTCCGATGGCATCGGCCTGCAGGCCCTGCGCGAGCGCGGGGTGCCGATGATGGTCCTGTCCACCGAACCCAACCCGGTCGTGGCCGATCGATGCCGGAAACTCAGGCTGCCGTGTGAACACGGGGTGGCAGACAAGGGCGCGCGTCTCCGCGCCTTGCTCGCTGAGCGGCGGATTGATCCCGCCCACGTGGTGTATGTCGGCAATGACGTGAATGACCTCGACTGCCTGCGCGCCGTCGGGTGTCCCGTTGTGGTCGCCGATGCCCATGCCGCCGTGCGCGCTGTGGCCCGCATCGTGCTCCGCGAGCGTGGCGGCCTGGGCGCCGTGCGCGAACTCTGCGATCGACTCGCTCAACATCTCAATTCCAAGGAGGCACTGTGAAGACAGTTGTTATTGGCTCGCACGTGGTGGGGGACGGTCGTCCGGTGTACATCGCCGCGGAAATCGGCATCAATCACAACGGCGATGTGGACCTCGCGCAGCGGTTGATCGATGCGGCGGTGGATGCGGGTTGTGACGCGGTCAAATTTCAGAAACGCACGCCGGAGTTGTGTGTGCCTGAGGATCAGCGCGATCGCCTGCGTGAGACCCCATGGGGCACGATGACGTACCTCGACTACCGACGGCGCGTCGAATTCGGTGAGACGGAGTACCAGCTGCTCATCGACCACTGCCGGGCGCGGGGCATCGCGTGGTTTGCGTCCTGCTGGGATGAACAGGCCGTTGAGTTCATCGAAGCGCTTGATCCCATCGCGTACAAGGTGCCGTCCGCGGCGCTGACGCACGGTCCGATGCTCGAACTGCTCCGCAGCAAAGGCCGCCCGGTCGTACTCTCCACAGGGATGTCGACGCTGGACCAGATCGACCGGGCGGTCGCCATCTGTGGTACCGACCGACTGATTCTGACCCACGCCACCAGCACCTACCCGTGCCCGCTGCCGGAACTCAACCTGCGGATGATCGAGACCCTGCGCACCAGGTTTGACTGCCCTGTGGGGTATTCAGGACACGAGGTCGGCCTGGCGACCACCCTCGCCGCGGTGTCCCTCGGCGCGTGTTTTATCGAGCGGCACATTACGCTCGATCGTGCCATGTGGGGGACCGATCAGGCCGCGTCCATCGAACCCGGTGGTTTCGAGCGACTCATCAAGGACATCCGCAACATCGAGGCCGCGATGGGTGACGGGGTCAAACGTGTCTACGACAGCGAGGTCCCCGTCATGGCGAAACTTCGTCTGGTGGACCACCTCGCCTCACCGGCGTGAGCCGAGCGTCAGTGTGGGCTTGCGGAAGAGATGCCGGCGCCAGACGGTCCGGTAGTCCCCCAGCGTGGCCCCAAATCCCCAACCGACCAGCACACCGTCGGGTGTCGGGCCGCAGGTGTTGTTTTCGCGGGCATGACAACTCCTGAACCCACGCGACCAAGCGGGGATCTGGCCTTCATCACGTCGGTGAAAAATCGAGAACAACGTGGCGGTGGCCATGCGGTGTTTACGTTCCGGGCGTAATATGCGCGCATGTTTCGACTAGTCCTTGCGTTCGTCGCGGCCTTCGTCCTGAGCGGGCCGACCGCCCCCATTCAGCCTGCCGCGTCGAACGTGGTGGTCATCACTATTGATGGGTATCGGTGGCAGGAAATGTTCAGCGGCGTGGCGTCTGAGTACTTTGAGAAGGACTCCAAGGGCCAGCCCGGTGCGATGGAGCAACGATTCTGGCGCGATTCACCCGATGCGCGCCGTCGCACCCTGACCCCGTTTTTGTGGACCCAGGTGGCGACAGAGGGACAGATCATCGGGGATCCGTCCTCGGGTAGCCGCGCGCATGTGACCAACGGTCTCTGGTTCTCCTATCCCGGCTACAACGAGATGTTCGCCGGCGTTGCGGACCCGCGCGTGGACAGCAACAACAAGATCCCGAATCCCAACGTCACCGTGCTTGAGTGGTTGAACCGCCGACCCGGGTTCGAAGGCAAGGTCGTTGCCTTTGGTGCGTGGGATGTCCTGCCGTACATCCTCAACATCGAGCGGAGCCGGGTACCGGTCGGCACCGGCTTTGCGCCCGTGGTGAACCCGTCGACCCCGGCCGAACACGCGATCAATACGCTGGCGACAGACCTGCCGAATCTGTGGAACTACGGCACCCTCGATGCGCCCGTCGTGTATGCCGCGCTTGACGCGATGCGCACACGCCAGCCGCGCGTGGTCTACATCATGCTCGGCGAGGTCGATGAGTTCGCACACCAGGCCAAATACGATCTCTACGCCGACGCGGCCTATCGGTCCGATCAGTTCATCAAACGGGTGTGGACGACCCTGCAGTCACTGCCGGCCTACGCCGGCAAGACGACGCTGCTGATCACGACCGACCATGGCCGCGGGGCCACCACGAAGGACTGGAAGGATCACGGCAGGGATGTGCCCGCGGCCGAGCGCACGTGGTTCGCGGCCATCGGGCCCGGCGTTCCGGCGCTGGGCGTTCGCAGGGATCTGACTGTGACGACCTCGCAGTTGGCGGCCACCATCGCTGCTGTTGTTGGTGAAGACTTCCGATCGGCGGTTCCACGTGCCGCCGCGCCGTTGCCCCTCAATGGGCGATAACATCACGCACCACAGGAGTCATTAGATGAAACGCCAAAAGACATCGTCGAAGAAGACCGTCAAAAAAGTCGTACGCAAGGTGATCGCGAAAAAAGCCCCGAAGAAACGCGTCCAGGCTGTGCCGAAGGGGTACACCGCCGTGACTGCCCACCTGGTGTGCAAAGGCGCCGGTGAAGCGATGGACTTCTACACCCGGGCCTTCGGCGCGAAGGACAGAGGCCGGATGACCGGACCCAACGGCGTGGTCGTGCACGGCGAGATGCGGATCGGCGATGCGGTCATCATGCTCGGCGAAGAAATGCCTGAGATGGGGTCCCACTCGCCGTTGGCCATTGGCGGCTCGCCAGTCACGTTGATGCTGTATGTGAAGGATGTGGATGCCGCGTTTGCGCGCGCCACCGCCGCCGGGTGCACCACGCTGATGCCGCCCGCGAACATGTTCTGGGGCGACCGGTATTGCCGCGTGGCGGATCCATTCGGGCACCAGTGGGCCATCGCGACGCACATCGAAGACATGTCCATGAAGGAAATGGGCAAGCGGATGATTGCGGAGTTCGGTCAGTAGGCTGCTGTGTGCTGGTCCACCACCTTGTGGTGGGCCAGCGCAGCCAGGGCTTTGCGATTCGTGCGGTAGAGTGGGCGGTCGGCGAACACCAGCGTGACTCGGCATCCCTTGGTGCGGAGCACGCGCCACAGGTGCGGCGCGAACGCACGATCCCCGTGCCAGCACAGATCCGAGTGAGGACAGACGTCGGCAGGCCCCGCGACGGTGATCGCCACAGCATGGACAGGCTGATCACGCGCGACGGCCACCTGAAACAAACCCGACTTGAACGGATGGACCGACCGGCCATCGGTGCTGGTCGCTTCGGGAAACCAGAGGACGCGGCGCCCCGCGTCGCCGGCGGCGGCCATCTCGTGCATCACCCGGCGCATGTCCCGGCGACGCTGCCGGTCGATGAAGATGATGCCGGCGGCGGCCGCCAGCCGTCCCACCACCGGCCACTGCCGCACCTCATGTTTGGCGACAAACGTGGTGCCCGTCGCGGCCGCCAATGCCAGGATGTCGAGGTAGCCAAGATGATTGGCGACGATGAGGCTCCCCGAGGGCGGAAGGGGACCACTCCGCACGATCTCTACGCCGAGCAGACGGCACGTGCCTGCCGCCCATCGCTGCAGGTCCGCTGACGTGTGGGGTCCGCGTCGTCCGAGGCACCACATCGACCACACGGCCAGGCCGACCACCCGGCCGACCGCACGGCCGGTCGCCCTCATGCGTGCGCCGACTCCAGGGAGAACAACAGGGCGGCGTCGGGTGTCAGGCGTTCCCGATCCAGCACCACAAAGAAGTCGACCGTGCCGAACATCCGGTCGATGACCGGCCCGCCACACACGGTCGCGCCGAAGCGAAGGTAGGTTCGAAACAACGCCGGCAGAGCCGGCGCCGCCTGGGCGAGATCAAGGGGCGGCGGCACTTCGGCGCCGCCTGCGGCGGGCACCTGCCAGATCGGATGCCACGCCCCCATCTCGCGCAGCCCGCGTTCGGCACCGCGCGCCTCGACCGGACAGGTCGTCGGCAGCGAGCAGCATCCGAACAGGTAGCGCTTGCGCGTGGCCCGCAGGTAGGACGCGAGTCCTCTCCACAACAACAGGAGCACCCGCCGATTCCGGAAATCGTGGTGCACACATGCTCGTCCGAGTTCAATGCCGTCCGCGACGACGTCGGACGGCAGTGCGAACGGATCAAATTCGTTCGCGCAATAGAACCCAAAGTGTGCCGCGGCGCGGGCGGCTGTCTGCAGGCGATACGTGCCCACCACTCGATCCGAGGCCAGATGCCGAACCATCAAATGGTCGCACGCCAGATCAAACTGGTCTCGATCGTGACCGGTGCCGTGTGAGGACGCCAGGCCGCTGCCGAGTTCGAGATTAAACACCTCGTACCGCAGCCTCGTCACCGCGTCCAGATCCTGCGCCGATTGCGCCAATGTCACGTGATAACCGGCGTCCAGAAAGTCCACCAGCGAACGTTCGATCACCTGGGCGGTGTCCATGTGTGCCTCCTGCCCGATGTGGGCCGCGCTCATGTAAACGCCCGCGTTCGACAATACGGTGACCCTGCCGCAACATTGTGGTGAACTGTGCCGTGGACGAGTTTGCAGGGTTGTTGCGTCCCCGACACACCCCGGTCAACGTCACTTCGATAGCGTTCCTCCGTGCCCAGCGGCGAAAGGCTGCGGCCGTTTCGAGGAGTGAGCAGCAACATGTCGAATCACGTTCGTCGCTTCGTTCACACGTGTGCCGTCGCCCTGGCGCTGGTCGGTGTGTCCGCAGTCAGCGCAGGCGCGCAGGGCGTCACCACCAGTTCGATCGTGGGTCTGGTCACAGACTCGCAGGGACTCGCGGTGCCCGGCGTGACCGTGACGGCCCTGCATGTGCCCTCGGGCACCACCCACACGGCTGTGACGCAGTCGGATGGCCGCTTTTCTATTCCAAACGTGCGGGTCGGCGGGCCGTACACGGTTACGGCCACACTGTCGGGCTTTCAGCCGGCGGAACGCACCGGCCTCACCACCGCTCTTGGTGTTGCAGCCGATGTGGACCTGACGCTTGGTTCGGTGGCGACGAGTGAGACGATCACCGTCTCGGCCACGGCCGATCCTGTGTTCAGCTCGGGACGCACGGGTGCAGCGACCGCCGTCAGCCGCCGAGCGCTGGAGACGATGCCGACTCACGATGGCCGATTGAGTTCGTTTGTGCGTCTGACGCCGCAGTCCTCAGGCGGCCTGTCGTTCGGGCAGGACAGCCGTCTGAACAACATCACGGTTGACGGGTCCTACTTCAACAACTCCTTTGGCCTGGGCAGTGCGCCCGGCGACCGCACGGGCGTCGCGCCGATTTCCATCGACGCGATCGAGCAGGTGCAGATCAACATCGCGCCCTACGACGTGCGTCAGGGAAACTTCATCGGCGCCGGCGTCAACAGCGTCACCCGCAGCGGGACCAACAAATACACCGTGACAGGCCAGTACAAGTTTCGGAATGATTCACTGGTCGGGACCAAATCAAACGACATCGAGTTCAACCCCGGCACCTTCGAATACAAGAACTACGGACTGTCGTCTGGCGGTCCCATCGTGCGCAACCGCGCGTTCTACTTCTTCAACGTGGAGGACGAAGCGGAAACCAGCCCGGGCACGACGTGGCGCGCCAACAGCGGAGGCGAACCCGTCACGGGCCAGACCACGCGCGTGCTGGCCTCTGATCTCAACGCGTTGAGCAGTTATCTCTCGTCGAACTTCGACTACGAAACCGGCGACTATCAGGGCTACGACCACCAGACACCGGCGCTGCGCCTGTTGTTCAAGACGGACCTCAACCTGACCGGCAATCATCGCGTCAGTCTGCGCTACACACACCTCGATTCGGATACGGACGTGTTGTTGTCCGATTCGTCCTCGCTTGGATTCGGGAGCCGCCGGACCCGCAGCACGGCCTTGAACTTCCGGAACTCGAACTACAAGATTCTTGAGAACATCAGGTCGTTCATCGGTCAGGTGAACAGCGTCATCGGGGCCAACACGTCGAACGTGTTGATTGCCGGGTACACGTCCCAGGACGAGAGCCGCGACTCGCTCGGCACGTTCTTCCCGATGGTGGACATCCTGTCCGGCGGGTCGGTGTACACGACCTTTGGTTTTGAACCGTTCACACCCAACAACGAACTGCGCTATAAGACCTATCAGGTCCAGAACAACCTCACGACCATCCGCGGCGCACACACGCTGACGGCCGGGTTGAGCCTGGAGCGATACGAATCCGAGAACGTGTTCTTCCCTGGGTCCCAGAGCGTGTATTCATACAGCTCGCTCGCCGACTGGTATACCGACACGCAGGACTATCTCGCGAATCCGAACCGGGCCACGTCACCGGTCACGCTGCGCCGCTTTCAGCTGCGGTGGATGAACATTCCCGGCCTCGACAAGCCGCTGCAGCCCCTCGAGGTCTGGTATTCGAGCGCGTATCTGCAGGACGAGTGGCGCGTCCGGCCGAACGTGACGCTCACCCTTGGTGCCCGCATGGACGTCGCGTCGTTTGGCGACACCGCCTTCGCCAATGCCAACGCCGATGCGCTCACGTTCCGAGACGTCTCTGGCAGCCCGATTCAATACTCCACGGGCAAACTCCCCGATGCGACGCCCCTCTGGTCGCCGCGCGCAGGATTTAACTGGGACGTCAACGGCAGCCGCAAGTGGCAGGTGCGGGGTGGCACCGGGATCTTCACCGGCAAGCCGGCCTACGTGTGGATCTCCAACCAGATCGGCAACACCGGTGTGCTGACGGGATTTGAACAGCTTGAAAACACGGTCAATCGACCCTTCCATCCCAATCCGGATCACTACAAGCCGACTCAGGTGACGGGCGCGCCCGCCACCAGTTATGAACTGGCGCTGACCGACGCCAATTTCAAGTTCCCGCAGGTGTGGCGCTCGAACATCGCCGCCGACTATCGCCTGTTTGAGAACTGGACGGTTACCGGCGAGTTCCTCTATAGCCGTGATGTGAACGCGGTGTCGTACCACAACGCGAACCTGACGGCGGCCAACGGGACCTTCGCCGGCGCCGACGGGCGCCCGCGCTGGATCGGCAGCAACCGCGTACACGCCAATGTCGCGAACGCCATCGTGCTCGGCAACAACGCCGACGGGTCGTCCTGGAATGCCGCCGCGTCGATCGAGCGCGCGTATCGCAACGGTCTGTTCGTGAAGGGCGCCTACAGTTACGGCATCTCCAAGAACACCGTCAATCCGGGGTCGATCGCCTCCGGCTCGTTCAACAGCAATGCCCAGAGCGGTGATCCCAACAATCCCGGCCTCGGCTTCGGATCCGGGACGCTCGGTCACCGTGTCTTCGGCACCGCCACCTACAACCGTGACTGGTTCCGGTTCGGTGGCACGACGGTCTCGCTGTTCTGGGAAGGCGTGACCCGCGGCAACTCGAGCTACACGTTCCAGGGCGACATGAACGGCGACGGCCTGACCAACGATCTGCTCTATATCCACCGCGACCAGTCGGAAATGAACTTCCAGGCGTTCACTGCAAACGGGGTCACCTACACCGCCGAGCAGCAGGCACAGGCCTGGAATGCCTACATCGAACAGGATAGCTACCTGAGCAAACACCGCGGCGAATACGCCGAACGGGGCGGTGTCTTCCTGCCGATGGTGTTCCGCATGGACCTGGGTGTGCAGCAGGATCTGTTTGCGAACATCGGCAGCCGTCGTCACACGCTGAAGTTCCGGTTCGACATTCTGAACGTGAACAACCTGATCAGCAGCGACTCGGGTATCGGGCAGTCCCTGATTTCCAGTCAGCCGCTGACCAACCCCTCGGTTGATGCCCAGGGGCGGTCCACCTATCGGCTGCGCGTCGTGAACAACCAGTTGATGGCGACGTCGCTGCAGAAGAGCCCGGGCACGGGCGACCTCTGGCGCATGCAGTTCACCCTGCGTTACTCATTCGACTAGCCCAGGGGGAGCGAGGTCACGGATGGCGACATACACGATTACCCGTCGGCGGTTCGGCACACTGCTCGCTGGCGGGCTGGCCCCGGCGCTCATGCCTCGGTCGGCAGCGTCGGTCTTTCACGCCGGACTGGACCTCGGCACTCCACAACCGCAGGCCGAGGCCGTTCGAGGCGTCGTGTTTGAGGATCTCAATCGTGATGGCGTCCGGCAACCAGGGGAACCTGGGGTGCCGGGCGTCCTCGTCAGCAACGGCCGCGAGGTGGTCCGTACCGACCGCGACGGACGCTACGAGTTGCCCGTCCGCCCGGACATGTCGGTGTTTGTGGTCAAGCCGACCGGTTATCGCACCCCGACGAACGCGGCGTTTGTGCCGCAGTTCGCCTATCAGCACAAACCCGCGGGGTCGCCACGGCCGCTCCGGTTTGGCGGTCTCGCGCCCACCGGCGCCTTGCCGTCCGCGATCAATTTCCCCCTGGTGCGGGCGGATGAATCACGGCCCCTGCGGTGCGCGGTGGTCGGCGACAGTCAGACATACTCCAACACGGAAGTCGGCTTCTTTCGAGACAGCACAGTGGCCGACTTGCTGAACGACGGGCCCGGCGCCTACGACTGCGTACTGTATCTCGGTGACGTCGTGGGTGACGACCTCGGCCTCCTGCCGCGTCTCCTCGAGGTGGGGAGCCTGCTGCAATCACCGCAGTATCTCGTGCAGGGTAATCACGACTTCGACTTTGACGCGCCCACCGACGACGATTCGTCGGACTCCTGGCGCCGATTGTTCGGTCCGCGTTATTACGCGTTCGAGATTGCGCAGACGTTGTTTGTGGTGCTCGACAACGTGGTGTTCCCGTGTGGGGCACTCGACGCGGCGACGCCGGGACGCGCGACGTGTGTGAGTCTCGATCGGCCGGGCTACAACGGGCGGGTCGACGACGTCCAGATGGCCTGGTTGGCCAATCTGCTTGCGGCGGTTCCACGCGACCGCCTTGTGGTGCTCGCGCATCACATCCCACTGGTGTCGTTTTCCGACTCGACCTCGCCGATTCACCAGACCGACAACCTGCCGCAGATTCATGCGCTGCTTGAAGGGCGTCGTGCGGTGTCGTTGTCGGGGCACACCCACACCACCGAGAATCTCGCACCCGGTGAGTCGTATGCGGGATGGAAAGAGGCCGTCGGCGCCGGCCCGCTGCCGTTCCGCCACATCATCGCCGGTGCCGCGTCAGGTGCCTGGTATCAGGGCGATCTCGGGCTCGATGGGACTCCGATGGCGCTGCAACGACTCGGGGCGCCGAAGGGATTTCTCACGCTTGAGATTGAGGGCGGCGACTACCGCGAGACCTACCACGGCGCCAACATCGACCGTCGCCGACAGATGTGGGTGTCGTTATCCACACCGGCCTTCCGCTCGTGGTACACCGCGTTGCTCGAGTGGAAAGATGCCGACGCAAAAACACGTCCAGCCGTGCCTCCCGTCAACCTGCATGATTTGGGTGACACAAAAATTCTGACGCCGCAGGACCTGCGCGACGGTACGTATGTGGTCGCCAACGTGTGGCTGGGATCGCGTGAGACGCGTGTGACCGCCCAACTGGGCCAGACGTGGTTGACGCTGGAACGTACGCAGCGGGGCGAGGGCGAGGCGCCGCTCGTCGGCGTTGACTATGCCGACCCGTTTGCCGCGACGCGCCAGCTGCAGGTCGCGCGATTTGCGATGCAGAGCCGGTCTGGCGACGCCCGGACACAAGGGTTCGAGCTTTTCCGAGGCAGCCCGAATGGCCCGGCGGCCCCGCAGCCCGCTCCAGTGCTGGCCGATCGCTCAATGCATATCTGGCGGGGGCGCCTGCCTGAGACGCTCGCGCACGGCATGCACGTGCTCACCGTGGTCTCCGAAGATCGCCACGGCCGGGAGTCGGTCGAACGCATCGCCATCGAGGTGCGCTCGACCAGACCCCCGGCGCACTGGCGCCGCGAAGTCTGGACTTAGAGCAACTTCGCGGCCAGCTCGGCAATCCTGGATCGGACCACGTCGGTCATCGTCAGGTGGGCAAACGTCGGCTCACCCTTGAATCGCTCCACGACCTGGACGATGCCGTTGGACAACGCGTCGACTTCCGTACGATCGATCTGATCCGGATCGCCGGTGAGGATGATGCGTGTGCCTTCGCCGGCACGGGTCAGCACCAGTTTCATGTCGGCCTGCGTGAGATTCTGTCCGTCATCCACGATCACCACGGCGTCGTGAATGGACCGGCCACGCAGGTAGTTGATCGGAGAAATCTCCAGGACATTCTTGGCGAGCAGATCGTCCACGCCCACTGAGGGCGCGCCGGCGTGACCGCCGTCCTGGTCCGCCGCGCGATTGGTGAATCTCGACGTGCCCGACAGCCGCCGCATGATGAAGTCGAGGTTGTCGATGATGGGTTTGGCCCAGGGCGCCATCTTGTCCCCGACGGTGCCCGGCAAAAATCCGAGGTCACGGCCGGCTTCGGCATTCACCCGATACACCTCGATCTTCGACACCCGTCCCGCGCGATACAACTCATACGCCGTGAGCAGCGCCATCAACGTCTTGCCTGTGCCGGCGATGCCCACCAGGCTGGTGATCAACGTGTCATCGTCAAGAATCAGGTCGCGGGCGCAGGCCTGCTCCGGATTGATGGGGCCAAATCGGTCCGTCGGTTTGAAGTGCACCCGGCGCAGGTAGGCCACCCCGTCGTGTTTCTTCAGAATGCCCCAGGCCGTCTTGCCGTTGTGTGTGACACGCAGCTCGCAACACTGGTTGGCGAGCAGTTCGGTGGTGTCGACAAACTCAGAGAGCGCCGAAAGCGGCAGGCGCTGATCGACGTGCAGCGTTTTCAGCAGGCTCGACTGCTCCTCAGGGAGTTCGATGCGGACCCGGCCTGAATAGAACTTGTCCGGTGACGCCACGGGTCGATCGGAGTAGTAGTCCTCCGCATGCAGCCCACGCGCCCGCGCCTTGCACCGCATGGCGGCGTCACGTGTGATCAGGACCACCGGCGCATCGGGATTGGCCTCGTGATAGGCACTGGCCATCAGGATGATCGCGTCGTCAGCGTATCCAGGCGAAAAGCCCGACCAGGCCCGCGAGACGTCCAGTGAGCCGCCGTGAAAGCGCACGATGCCACCCCGCATGGGAATGCCGTCGCGGAGTTGGTCTGCTGATGCCTCGGTCTGCAATTGATCGAGGAGGCGAATGGTCTGCCTGGCGGTGTAGCCGACACCGTTGGTGCTGGTGCGCCGCCGGTCGAGCTCCTGGAGCACCGGGAAGGGAATGATGACTGTATTGCCGTCCGTGAGGTGGGAGAGCGCGTCGGGCGCGGAAACAAGCACGCTGGTGTCAACGACGTAGACCTTGCCGGAAACCTGCTGGGTCTGAATCATGCGGACTCCTTGCGCCGCATCATACGGATGTTGGTGTCACAGTACCAGCGTAAAACGACCGTCATGCCGAATTTGCATAACGGGGATACGATGCGCCGCATGACCCGACTTCTTAAGTGCCTGGTAGTTCTGGCGGTGTGCGCGGCGGCGATCAGCGGTGGCCTCCACGCGGCCCCGACCGTCTTCATCAACGAGATCCACTACGACAACACGGGCACCGACTCGGGCGAGTTCATCGAGATCGCCGGGCCGGCAGGCACGGACCTGTCCGGCTACAGCATCGTGCTCTACAACGGCTCGGGCGGGGCCAGTTATCGCACGGACGCGTTGTCCGGCACGATTCCCGACCAGAACAACGGGTTCGGCACCGTCAGCCTGACGTATCCGGTGAACGGGATCCAGAACGGGGCTCCCGACGGTGTGGCACTTGTGCAAGGCGCCACGGTCATTCAGTTCCTGAGCTACGAAGGGGTGTTCACCGCCACCAACGGGCCGGCGAACGGCATGGTGAGCACCGACATCGGCGTGACGGAAGCGGGGAGTGAACCCGTGGGTTTATCGCTTCAGCTTGTTGGTTCCGGCTCGACCTACAGCGACTTCACGTGGACCACACCGTCGGCCCAGTCGCCCGGCGGCGTCAACGCGGGGCAGACCTTCGGCGGCGTTGTGGGAGCCACGATGTCGATCGATGACGTGAGTGTGGTCGAAGGGGACGGCGGAACGGTTGATGCCACCTTTACCGTCACGGTGACGGGCAGCCACTCGGGCATCACGTTCGACATCGCCACGGTCGACGACACGGCGACCACTGCCGATGCCGATTACATCGCGCAGTCCCAGCTCGGCGTGACGCTGGCGCCGGGCACGGCCAGCTACACCTTCACGGTCGCCGTAATGGGGGACGCGACCTTTGAGGCCACCGAGCAGTTCCAGGTGGTCCTGAGCAACGTGTTTGGCGCCGGGGTGGCGGATAACACCGGGCTCGGCAGCATCACCAACGATGACGACCCGCCTGTGGTCGCGTCGGATGTGGTGATCAGCCAGGTGTACGGGGGCGGCGGCAACTCCGGCGCGCCACTCAGCAACGACTTCATTGAGCTGTTCAACCGCGGCGCGTCGCCGGTCAACCTCACCGGCTGGTCCGTGCAATACACGTCGTCGGGCGGGTCGGGCACGTGGCAGGTGACGCCGCTGTCAGGCAGCATCGCGCCTGGCGGCTACTATCTGGTGCGTCAGGCGGCCGGCGCGACGGCTTCAGGATCGTTGCCGGCGCACGACGCGAGCGGCACGATCGCCATGGCCGCCGGCGCGGGCAAGGTGGCGCTGCAGACCACCGTGGCGCCGATTGCCGGTGTGTGTCCGGCGTCGGGTACCGCTGATCTCGTTGGCTACGGCCCGGCCGCGAGCTGCTTCGAGGGCGCGGGCCCCACAAGCGCGACGAGCAACTCGACGGCGGCCTTCCGTAAGCGCGGAGGGTGCTTCGAGTCGAACACCAACAGCGTCGATTTCTCCATCGGCACCCCCACGCCGCGCAACAGCGCGTCGCCCGCGCGCAGCTGCACGTTCACGTCTGCCACCATTCACGCCATTCAGGGCAACGGTGCGAGCACGCCGTATTTCGGCCTCGACGTCACGACGACCGGCATCGTGACCGCCAGCAAGTCCAACGGCTTCTTCCTGCAGACGGCTGATGAGGGCGACTTTGACGCGTCCACCTCGCAGGGAATTTTTGTCTTCACCGGCGCTGCCCCGACGGTCACTGCGGGCGACGCGGTCGTCGTGCAGGGCACCGCGAGTGAGTTCTTCAACCTGACGCAGCTCGAGAGCTCACTCCCGGGTGACGTGGTCGTGCAGTCGAGCGGCAATACACTTCCCGCCGCAGTCACGGTCACCACCACGATGCTTGATCCCGCCGGCGCCCCCGATCAGCTCGAACGATTCGAAGGCATGCGTCTGGCGGCCGCGGCGCTGGTGTCGGTCGCGCCGACCGACGACTTCGGCGAAATCGCGGCGGTGTTGCCGGGTGTGGTGCGACCGATGCGTGAACCCGGCATTCCGCTGAGTGACCCTGTGCCGGTCGATCCGATCACGGGCGTGGTCGATTGTTGCATCCCGCGTTTTGATGGCAATCCCGAGCGCCTGTTCGTCGACACGGATGGCCTCCTCGGGTCTACCCGGACCTTTGTCACGTCAAACGTCACACTCACTGGCATCGTCGGGCCCCTCGACTTCTCGTTCGGTGCCTACAAGGTGCTGCCGGAAGCAGGCTACGCCGCATCGGCCAACGCTTCCGGCGTGGCCGTGCCCGTGCCGGACGCGGACGAGTTCACCGTGGCCGGATTCAACATCGAGAACTTCGCCGGCAACGAGACGCGAC
Organism: uncultured Solibacteraceae bacterium; assembly: GCA_964423815.1. Classification (GTDB taxonomy): domain Bacteria; phylum Acidobacteriota; class Vicinamibacteria; order Vicinamibacterales; family SCN-69-37; genus SYFT01. The sequence goes on from CAYRGW010000030.1 coordinate 33,722, forward strand.
GGCAGAAGGCGGCGTTGGCCATCCGTCAATTGATGCGATCACCCGACGTGATCGGCCACATTGAAATCCTCGACGAAGCCACGCTGCAGGGGCTGGCCGACCAGGTCAACAGCGATGCCGTTGCGGCGGGGGAGTCAAATCCCGCCTACGAGGCGCGCCTCATTCGCGCGTTCCTCGCCGATGGCGTGACCCCGTCCTCCCAGAACGTCGGTTTCCTCGTGAAGACTTCACGCGTGCGGATCGACTCGGTCGCCGCAGAACCCCAGGGAACGTTCACGCCCCCCGGCGGCGGCTCGTCGCTGCTGCACGATCGTCCGCCGCTTGTGTTGCATGCGACGGTGGATCCCACCGGCGCGAACCCGCGCCCGGTGATTGTGGTGGTCAACCACCTGCGGTCATTCATCGACGTGGATGTCCTCGGGGCTGAAGGCGACCGCGTGCGTGCAAAACGTACCGCGCAGGCTGAATCGGTCGCACAACTCCTGCAGCAGTTGCAGACCACCAATCCCGGCACCGCGGTGATCTCGGTGGGCGACTACAACGCGTACGAATTCAACGACGGCTACACGGACCCCATGTCGGTGATCACGGGTGAACCCACCTCGGGCGACCAGATCGTGGTGCCGATGAGCCCCGACTACGTCACACCGAACTATGTGAACCTGACCAACATTCTGCCCGCCGCCGAGCGCTACAGCTTCATCTTCGAGGGGACGCCGCAGGCGCTTGATCACGTGCTCGTCAACACGGTTGCTGCCGGCTACCTGCAGCGTTACGCGGTTGCGCGCGGCAACGCTGACTTTCCGGCGGGGCCGGAATTTGCCGGTGATGTCACACGGCCAGAAGGGTCATCGGACCACGACATGCCTGTGGCCTTCTTCCGTTTCCCGCCGCCGACGGCCGACCTCGCGGTCACGGTCACGGCTGACGATGTGACGCCGGACGCAGGGGCGACGGTGACTTACTCGGTGACGGTCACCAACAACGGCGCATTCACCGCGCAGAACGTGGTGCTGGCCGCCAACGGCACCACCACCACGTTCCCGTCGCTGGCCGCGGGCGCCTCCGAGTCCATCGTCTTTACCGCCGCTGTTGCGTGCGGGCAGGCGGATGGCTCAATCATCAACACGACGGCGTCGGTGACGTCAGACACGCAGGACCCGGCGTCAGGCAACAACAGCGCTGCCGTCCTGGTCACGGTGTCCAACGCGGCGCCAACCATCACCGGTCTGTCGACCAGTGTGACCGAGCTCTGGCCGGCCAACCACAAGATGATGAACGTGCAGCTCTCGTACGCGGCGACCGACAGCTGTGGACCCGTGACGGTCACGGTGTCGGTCACCAGCAATGAGCCCGCCAATGGTCCCGGGGATGGCAATACCGCCGTCGACTGGGAGGTGGTGAACAACCACCTCGTGCGGCTGCGCGCGGAACGTAGCGGCGGCGGCTCGGGTCGTGCGTACACGATTACGCTCACTGCGACAGACGCGGCCGGACGGACCACGCAGTCGTCGGTGGTGGTGCACGTGCCGAAGAGCCGAGGGAAATAGGCGGCGTCTACTGTGAATCGACGAGTGATGATGCGACGTACGGCTCTACCGTCACGACGGCCAGCTCCTGGGAACGCGGCATCAGCGTGAGCGCCACGAAGTAGAGCACCAGGGCGAGGAAGACCAAATACCCGGTGCCGGGCGCCCAGAGCACGTGATCGAGCGTTCCCAGGGTGACGCCTTCGAGCAGGCCGGTCAGCAGGCGCCCGCCCAGGCTCCTGTCTGGCGCGTAGAGCGCATCGAGCACGATGAATTTCACCGCGAAGGCGGTGAAAAATGCGACGAACAATGCGCGAAGCGCACGCGTTCGCCCGGGTTGTGCGGCCAACGTGTTCATCAAGAGCGCGAAGAGAAAGATCACGCCGAGGACCAGCGGCAAACCGGATTCGGGCGTCACCGCCGCCACGACCTGCGCGGAGGCCGCCGCCAGCGCCACCAGCACCATCGCGCCATTGAGATTTTCAAGCGCGGTGCGCCGATCACCCATCAACAGCGCCGGGTGCACAATGCCGGTCTGCACAAGCACCATCAGGAGCAGCAACATCACCACGAGGGAGGCCAGCGGCGGCACCAGGAACTGCATGTGCCCTGATGCGGTGAGGCGCACACCGCCGAGCAGGGCCGACGACAACAACAGCCACGGCACCAGCAGGCCCTCGCGCAACGCGGTGCCGCTCACTTGCGCTTCCTCATGACACGCAACGGGTTGAAGTCCGACGCGTCTCGTCGAATGCCGTCGTTGAGTTCGGCGCGCAACTCGTCAGACGTCTGAATTCCCAATGTCTGGTCGGACACCGTCACACGCCCGCTGGATTCAACACTGACCGCGCGATCGAGGGCCTCCAGGCCCTTCGTGAACAACACGTCGTCGTTCCACACGCGTCCCCATCCCTGCCGGTAATAGCTGTACGCCACGTAGAACTGCACACGGGAATCGCGCCTGGCAGGGTCGGCACGGTCAAATGCCGTGCGCGCGGCGTCGAATTTGTCCGCGCGGAAGAGCGTCAGGCCCTCCTGGAAACTTTGCTCGTCCGCGCGATACACGCTTAATCCCGCAGCGACACCCCCGGTCACCTCCGCCATGGTGGTGGGACCGGTGGCGTAGAGCCAGACGATGAGGCCCGCGTAGAGCAGGGACCCCGTCAGGCCGAGAGCGCGAAGCAGGGGCACGGACACCCGTTGATCATAACGTCCGGCGTCCGCCCGGTCGATGATTCGGGCTACCGGTCGCCGCCGCCAAATCGCCGGCCAAGCTCCAGCGCCGTGGCGGGGTCGCCGTCGAGCAACAGGTGGCCCACCGCCTTGCGTTCATCGCCGGCCACACTGAAGACCACGATGGTGTCGAAGCCCTGGCTGCGCGCGCGCTCGGGGATGGTCACCATGTGACTGACCAGCCCGGGCCGTCGGCGATCGCGTGGCACCACATCAACGACCACGGCCGCGACGATGCGGTTGCGCTTGAGAAACACCAGGCGATACCGGTCATCGGAATCGAGGGAGATATCCAGGATCCGGCGTCCCGTCTGATCCGCACACGTCACGGCCAGCGCCGTCGTGAACGTGCGCGACCCGGGCGCGTCTGTCGGTGTCCCATCGGGCTGGACCTGCGAGAGCCGTTCCACAGGGGTCGTCGAACCGTCAAATTTGTAGAACTGTGTGTTGATGTGCGCATCCAGCTGTCCAATGTTCATGCGCCAGATCGTGCCCAGCCGGTCCGACGACCACAACGACCGGCTGCGCACCACGGTTCGTAATGCGCGGTAGTACTCGGCCAGCTGCGGATCACGCAGCAGATTGCCGTCCTGCTGGACGCTCTCGCGGTAGCCGTCAGGCAACATCCGGCGATAGTGGCCGGGCCGCCACTCCTCCTTCCACACCGCCGGCAGCCGCGCCAGCAGGGGATCGGCCAGCGCGCATTCATCCAACATGTACGTACGTGGGCCCCAGGCCAGGCCATCGGCGCCCATCAGGCCACACGTATCCAGCACGTACTCCGGCGTTGTGCGCCCATTCCATCGTGGCCATTCGGGTTCGGCGAATGCCAGCCGGTTGGCGTTAAGCAGGCCCCACTTCTGAAAGTAGACGCCTCGTTCGTCCACGATTCCGCTGTGCATGGCCGAGACGTCAAACGTCCGGTCGCTGCGGATGGGCCAGTGCGGGGACGCCACGGCGGCCACGGCCAGCACTCCGAGCACCGGCCACCACTCGGCCTGCGTCACACGCCGCGTCCGCGCCAACAGCCAGACGGCCAGCAGCAGTGGCGCCGCGAGGAATCGCCCGCTCATGAAGTCCCCGCCGATCCACACCACGTAGGCCAGTGTGGCGACGATGCCGGCCGCGCCGAGCCACGCCTCCTTCGACCGCTCCATCGTCACCACGATGAGCGAGACACCAATGGCTACCAGCGTCACCGGGTCTCGATTGAGGGAATCGAGCAGGTAGAACAACCCCTGCCAGATGCGCTCCGTGACATGGATGTCGGCGGCCAGTTTTGCGTAGGCGGTGTTGGGAAAAGCGAACCCGTAATACACGAGCGAGAACAGTGTCCAGAGCGCCGCCGGCAGCAGACCCAGGGTCACGGCGAGCGCGGCCGTCTTTCGTGGGCGCTGGTGCAGGGTGGCCCAGAGCGCCACCGGCAGCACGAGCAGCACAGCATCCGGACGTGTGAGATAGGCGGCGCTCACGCCCAGCCAGATGCCGGTCAGCCATCGTTGTCCGCGCGGTTCGCGCATCGCCCACGCGAGTGTGCCGATGGTAACGAGTGCCGTGAGGGGATTCTCCAGTCCCGACGTGGAGTAGTCCACAAACGCGCGCGACGCCAGCAGCACACCGGCGACCATCCACAGTTGCGTGGCGCTTCTGGCTGCGCGCACCACCAGCCCAAAGACGACGAGTGCTGTCGCGATCGAGACGGCAAAGGCCGCGTAAAAAATGTTGCCGATGACGAGATACGCAGCCGTGATTAAGCCGAGCCACAGCGGGTGGGTGAACGTCTGCACCCGCTCGTGCAGGTTGTAGGTGAGCCCGTAGCCGTGCGTGAAGTTGAGCACGGTCCGCAATGTGATCAAGGCATCGTCGCCCAGCCAGGCCGTCCGAAGGAGCACCACCACAAACAGAACCAGCCAGACCCAGCGCACGCGTGTCATGGGGGCAGAGTTTATACGACGAGCACAGGCGGGCGCAGTGAACTGGGTATACTCCGGTCATGATGCTCCGACGCCTCACCACCCTTGTTGTTGTGTTCGTCGTGTTCGCGAGCACGGTCCCGGAATCCGTCCGTGTGTCGGCGGCGCCCCAGGCCCCTGGCGCACCCGCTGAAGTCCGCCTGCCCGTGAAGCGGGTGGTGCTCTACAAGAGCGGGATTGGCTATTTTGAACATCTCGGTCGTGTGCGTGGCAGCCAGGACGTGACGATCGAGTTCACAAGCAGTCAGCTCGATGACGTGCTCAAGTCCCTGACCGCACTGGACCTCGACGGTGGACGCGTCGCCAGCGTCAGTTACAACTCCGACGCGGGACTGACGCGACGGCTGAGCGGCTTGCGGCTGCCGCTGGGTCCGTCGGCCACGCGGTCACAGTTGCTGATGGCACTCAAGGGCGCGCGTATTGCCGTGCGTGGCGGGGCGACCCCGTTGACCGGGCGGCTGCTGAGCGTCGAGCGGCAGGAGCGCCGCAGTGACGGGATCTCGACACCGGTGGACATGCTCAGCCTCGTCAGCGACGCGGGGGATATTCAGACCGTCGCGCTCGACGCCGGCATCACCGTCCGCATCGTTGACGCGGATCTCAATGCAGAAGTCGCGAAGTATCTCGCCGTCATCGGTTCCTCGCGTGACGAGGATGTGCGTCGCCTGACGCTGAGCACGGCGGGACAAGGCGACCGCGATCTCTTCGTGAGTTATGTGAGCGAGGTCCCGGTGTGGAAGTCGACGTACCGGCTCGTGCTGGGTGAAGGGACCGTGGCCCCGCTCCTTCAGGGCTGGGCGATTGTCGACAACACGATCGGTGAGGACTGGAACGGCGTTGAACTCTCGCTGGTGGCCGGCGCGCCGCAGGCGTTTATCCAGCGCATCTCGCAGCCCTACTACGTGCAGCGCCCGGTGGTGCCGATGCCCGAGCGGATGTTGTCGGCACCGCAGACGCACGCGGCCACGCTGAGCACCAGTGGAAGTTCCGCCATCACGGGGCGTGTCACCGACAGCTCCAACGGCGTGATTCCTGGTGCGACGATTCGGATTCTTCGCGAAGGACAGGTCGTGGGATCGGGTGTGTCGGATCGCGCCGGTCAGTATCGTTTTCCGAATCTTGCGCCCGGCACCTACGAGGTGCTCGTTCAGCTGAGCGGATTTCGGGCCGTGCGTGCGCGCAACGTTCAGGTGATGTCCGGACGCGAGACGACGCTCTCGCACACGCTTGAGGTTGGCGCGATGTCGGAGTCGGTCACTCTGGACGCAATCGCGGTGCCGCCCCCGCCTCCGGCCCCGGCTCTAATGGCACCGCGTGCTGGACGAGGCGGCGGCGTGGCCGGCGGGATACCTGGTGGCGCGGTGGGTGGGATGGTGGGGAGCGTGCCCGCCGCTCGTTCCATGGAAGAACGTGTGCAGGCCGCGCAGGACGCGGTGCAGGCCGCGGCCACAGGCGCCGACCTCGGCGACCTCTTCGAATACAAACTTAATACCCCGGTGACCATCCTGAAGAACCAGTCGGCGATGGTGCCGATCGTTAACGGCGGTGTGGGGGCCGAGAAGGTATCGATCTGGAGCGCCGAAGCGTCCAGCACGCGCCCCTTGCGCGCCATCTGGCTCACCAACTCCACAGGACAGACACTGGATGGCGGCAGCATGTCCATCGTCGAAGGGCAGGCCTTCGCCGGCGAGGGCCTCATCGAGCCGCTCAAGGATGGCGAACGACGTCTGGTGTCGTACGCGACCGACCTCGCCATGCAGGTCACGTCGACCGGAGACACCAGCCCGTCGCGGATCACGCGGGTGACGATGTCGCGAGGTGTGCTGGTGCAACAGCGCGAAGATCGCCAGACCCGCACCTATGCGGCGCGTAATGAAGATGCGCAGCCGCGTGTGCTGGTCATCGAACATCCCGTCAGGGACGGCTGGGTGCTGAGCGGGAACACCAAAGCCGAAGAGACGACGACGTCTGCACATCGCTTCCGCGTGACGGTGGCGCCGCGCACCACCGCGACGCTTACCGTCGACGAGGTGCGGCCGGGCCAGACGCAATATTCCATTGGCTCGGTGAGTGACGAGCAGGTGCGCCTGTGGGTCAGTGGCGAGTCGATCACGGCTGACGTGGCAGCGCAACTCCGCGAGGTCGTCCGGCGACGGACGGCGATCAACGAACTCTCCGACCAGATCAATCTCCGCGAGTCCGAACTCGCCACGATCGATCGCGATCAGGCGCGTGTGCGTGAAAACCTGAAAGCCCTCAAGGGCAGCGCCGAGGAGCGGCAACTGGTGCAGCGGTACGTGCGCCAGCTGGACGAGCAGGAAACACGGCTTGAGGCGCTGCGCAACGAGATCAGCGATCTGGCCACGCGGCGCAACACGGCGCAGGCCGAGTTGAATCGCTACATTGAGAGCGTGTCGACCGCCGGCGTCACTGTTTCCTGACGTTGACGGTCTGGGGACCCGACGTGTACCCGATCGTGGCGGTGCCGCTCGACACGGCGATGGTCTCGGACTTCTGACCACGCGTCTCCATCGTCCGGTTTGAGTTGTCGGCGGCGCCGGCCGTTGCGCGAATGGTGAGCGACGTCCCATCCACGGCGGTCACCGTGGTGAGGCGGACGTTGGCGCGTGACCGTCGCACAGAACCAAACACCTCGCCGGTGCCTGTCGCGCCTGTTGCCACGACCACCGCGCCGTCAATGACCACATCGGCCGTGACGACAAAACGCAGCGGGAAGCCGGCCGGCGCGTCGAGCGGGATGTCGGTCACCAATTCAAGCGGCAAGGGATGGGCGCTCGGCACCGCCACCGCGGTCAGCACAGGCGGGGTGACGGCCGGGGTGGTCGCCGCTGCACGCGGACGTGCCGGCGCGGGTCTCGATGACGGTGGCGGCGTCGCCCCGTTTGGCTCTGCCGACGGCCCGGACGGCGTCGCTTCCGTTGGTGGCGCGGGCTCGG
>CAYRGW010000031.1:0-41140 GCA_964423815.1 uncultured Solibacteraceae bacterium
CAACGCCACAAACGCCATCACCGACTGCGGCGTCGGCAACACGTCAGACGCCAGCAACGGAATGACCACCATCAACCCGAGGGCGATGGTATGCACCAGAATCGACAGCGGTACCGTGTACCACTGCTTGGTGCCCACCCGAACGGTCGGGTTGCTCACGTCTCCGAACATTTCACCTGGCACGGTTACCTCCTGCGCCCTGACACTTAATTCAAAAGCCTAACGAAGCCCGGGGATTATAGTCAGGTCCAAAAAACTGTGTCAATCAAACGAACACCGAAAACTTCGCTTAGAGGGGTTAGACACCGGTTCCGGGAAAATGGCCCGGGGGCATCGGAGAACTTTTCAGCGCCCCTTGTAACCCCATGCCCCCCGTCAAAAACACCCGGATGCCCTGCTCCACCGTCATGTCGGGATAACTCACCCGCCCAATGGGACACACCACCACGTCGCCGAGATAAAGGTGGTTGGTCGGCACGTACACCGCCGCAAACCGCTGCGGCCCCTCCCCCTGGTCGACCAGAAACTCCTTGGTGAGGAACCCGAGCATAAACCCTCTGGCGCCATCCTCAACCATGACCACACGTTTAAATCCGAACTCGTTATCCGGAGAAAACGCGAGAATCAGCTGCTTCACCGGTGCATACACCGTCCGGAAGACCGGCACGTGCATCAGGATCTGCTCCCCGCGGCCCAGGATCCGGCGGCCAATCACGTTGGTCGCCACCGCCCCGATCAGCAGGACAATCACCAGCGTAGTCGCCAACCCCAATCCGGGGATGTGCGTTCCAGTCCACCTCTCGTAGAACCCTTCCGTGAGGCCATCCACGATCCGGAACATCCACAGGATCGCCGCGACGCTGACGACCAGCGGGACCGAGACAAAAAACCCGGTGATAAACGATCGGCGGAGCCAGGACATGGGTGTCAGGAGACTTTACAGCCAATAGAACAGTGCGGCAGCAATCGCGAGACGATACCAGGCAAAGATGTCGAGTCTGTGACTGACGAGGTATTTCAGGAGGAAATTCACCGCAATATACCCGACCACCGCCGACGTCAGGAATCCCACCGCAAACAACTGCAGATCGTGGGAACTGAGCACGACCTCACGCATGTCGAGCGCCTTCTTCAGGCCGGCTCCGCCGATGGCCGGCACACTCATCAGGAACGCAAATCGTGCCGCCGCCAGCCGGTTCATCCCCAGCAACATCCCGGCGGTAATCGTGGCCCCGGACCGCGAGACCCCCGGAAACAGCGCGCACACCTGCGCCACACCAATCAGGGCCGCTCCGGTCATGGTGAGGGTGGCCTCGGTGCCGGTCCGCGGGCTCAGCCGCTCCACCAGAAACAGCAGCCCGGCGCCAATCGTCAGCGTGTAGGCCACGACCATGGGGTCGCGAAAGCTCTCGAACCACCACTCAAGGGCCAGGCCCGCGACGACGATCGGAACCGTCGCAACGGCGATCAGCCAGATGCGGCGACCGTCTGGTCCCGGGGTGGAAGAAAAGGCGCTGGGAAGGGACCGGACCATGGCCAGCAGGTCGGCCCGGAAAAACCACACGACCGCCGCGAGTGTGCCGAGGTGGCAGGCCAGGTCAAACGGAACACCGAGCTCTTCGAGGTCCCAGCCGAACGCCCAGCGCGCCAGGATGAGATGGCCCGAACTTGAGACCGGCAGGAACTCGGTGAGCCCCTGGACGATCCCAAGAACGGCCGCCTCTAACACAGACACCGCCTACGACTTGCCCTTCGCGCGTGCGCGGGCCGCGCCACTCTGGGTCGGCGCGGTCGGCTTGGTCAACACCAGCGCAATCGCCGCCGCGATGAACACCGTCGAATAGGTGCCGCTGACGATGCCCACGAGCAGCGTGAACGCAAAACCTTCGAGCGCTTCGCCGCCGTACAGATACAACCCCACGACCGCCAGGAACGTGGTGCCGGCCGTGATGATCGTGCGCGACAGCGTCTGATTCACGCTCGTGTTGACCAGCGGTTCCAGGTTGTCCTTGCGCATGGTGCGCGCGTTCTCACGCACGCGGTCAAAAACCACGATGGTGTCGTTGACCGAATAACCGGTCATCGTCAACAACGCGGCAATGATGTTGAGCGAGAGTTCGTACCCGAACCAGTTCAGGAACACGAGGCAGATCACCACGTCGTGCAACGTGGCGGCGATGGCACCGACCGCAAACGTGAAGCGGAAGCGGAGGCCGATGTAGATCATGATCCCGGCCAGCGCCGTGATCGTGGCCCAGATGCCCTTGCTCCGCAGGTCGGCCCCAATCGCGGGTCCGACGATGTCGGTGCGGTCGGGCTTGAAGGTGCCGATGTTGGCGTCACGCAGAAGCTTCAACACCGATTCGGCGCCATCATCCAGCGTCTGGCCCTGCTCGACCTGCAGGACCTGCGGCAACCGGATGAGGACCATGTTGTCTTCGGCGGCCCCGTACCGCTGCACGGACTTGTCGCCCTGAATTGGGGCAAGGGCGCCGCGGACGGCATCCTCCGACACGGGCTGTTCAAAACGCAACAACAGCTCGGTGCCTCCCGAGAACTCGATGCCGAGTTTCGGTCCACCCTGCGCCACGATCTGGCCCAGGCCGGCGATGATGATGACCGACGACAGGGCAAGGGCGTGCCACCGCCATTTGATGAAGTTGAAGTTTGTCTTGCTCAGGATCTGCATATTAAATGCTCAGCTTCGCAGCGCCGGGCTTTCGCGACAGCGACAGCTCGAACAGGGTTCTGGACGCAAACACGGCCGTGAACACGTTGGAAATAAGACCGAAGAACAGTGTGGTGGCAAAGCCGCGAATCGGGCCCGTGCCGAACTGGAAGAGGAACGCCGCCGCGATGAGTGAGGCGATGTGGGTGTCGAGAATCGTCACGAACACACGGTCAAAACCCGCGGCCACCGCCTGCCTCGGCCCCTTGCCGTTGGCGAGCTCTTCACGGATGCGTTCGAAGATCAGCACGTTGGAGTCGACGCCCATGCCGATGGTCAGAATGAAGCCGGCGATGCCGGGCAACGTCATGACCGCACCGAGGTAGGCCATGAACCCCAGCAGCACCATCAGGTTGAGCGTGATGGTGATGACGGCGTTGAAGCCGGCCAGCTTGTAATAGAACACCATGAACAACGCGACGAGGATCAGGCCGGCGATCGAGGCCTGCACACCCGCGTCAATGGAATCCTGTCCCAGGCTCGGGCCCACGGAGTTTTCATACTGCGGGGTCAGCGACGCCGGCAGCGCGCCCGACCGCAACACCATCGAGAGGTCGGTGACTTCCTCCTGCGTGAAGGTGCCGGTGATCTGGCCGTCGTTGGTGATGCGTCCCTCAATCACCGGCGCCGACTCGACGCGGCCATCGAGGATGATCGCGAGCTGGCGTCCGATGTTGGCGCCCGTGATGGCGCCGAACTTGGTCGCGCCCTCATTGTTGAGCGTAAAACTCACGGCCGGCTGGTTGAACCCGTCCACCGTCGCGCGCGCCGTGCGCAGGTCGTTGCCCGTGACGGCGGCAAGCCGACGCACCAGGTAAAACGACGGCGTGGCGGGCTGGCCTGCGCCCGAGGAAGACAAGCCGGGGATGATCTCCATGTCCGGCGGGATGGCCCCACCGGTGGCGGCGAGCAACGTCGCCTGATCAGGCGCCGGTCCCTGCTCGACCATCTTGAGTTCGAGCAGCGCCGTCTTGCCGATCATCTCCTTGGCGCGCGGAATGTCGCTGACGCCGGGCAGATACACGACGATCTGGTTGCCGTCATCGCCGTAGGGGGCGACGATGGGTTCCGACACGCCGAGTTCGTTGACGCGGCGGTCGATCGTCTGGATGGCCTGGGCCACCGCCTCGCGCCGCCGATCCACCTCGATGTTCGGCTTCATGCGGAAGGTGTAGGACCCGCCCACGCCCGATTCACGATCAAAGGTCAGGCCGACCTGATCCTGCGCGAGCTGGCGGAACTGCGCGTCCTTGTCCGGCGCCACTCCCTCCACCACAAACGTGGTGAGGTTTGAGGGACGCACACTCGACGTGGTCACGCCGGCAGTGGCCAGTGATTCCTGCAACTGCGCGGCGGTCGTTTCGGTTTCGTACGTCAACGCCTCCTCGGTGTTGACGCGCATGACGAGCTGAATGCCGCCCTGCAGGTCGAGACCGAGCTTGAGGCGGTCCTGTGGGGGGTAAAACGCGGCGATGGCCAGCGCGGCCACGGCGACGATTGCGATGACTTTCCAACGAAGGTTCTTATACATGGTTAGAGACCGCCGGATTCCTTGACGACCGGCTCCTGTCCTTGGTACCCGCCGACGGCCGCGCGAGCCACCTCAATGCGCACCTTTTCGGCAATCTGAATCTGGACCGAGACGTCGGTCAGTTTCGTAATCTGCCCATAGATCCCGCTGGTGGTGATGACCTTGTCATTCACCTGCAGGCCGTTCTGAAACTCCTGAATCTTCTTCTGTCGGCGTCGCATTGGCAACAGGACCAGCAAATAGAAGATGCCAAGCATCAGGGCAAACGGGAACAGCTGGATCCAGATACTGGGCTGTCCTGCCTGGGGCTGTGAGGCGGCAATAAGAAGCGGAAGTGTTTTTAATTCAAGCATTTAGGGCACGTGTTGGCGGGTAAAGGTCCGGTGGAACGCCTGTCTGAACGCCTCGAACGTTCCGAACTCAATAGCCTTCCGAATCGACTCCATGGTGTCAAGGTAAAAGTGGAGATTATGCACGGTATTGAGGGACGCTGCCGTCATTTCCCCCACCATATATAGATGACGCAGGTAGGCGCGTGAGTGCCGCCGGCAGGTGCTGCAGGTGCAATCGGGGTCGGGCGGACCAAAATCTTCGGCGTACCGGGCGTTTTTGATGGCGATGACGCCGTGCCGGGTCAACAACTGCCCGTTCCGGGCGTTGCGGGTCGGCAGGACACAGTCAAACATGTCGATGCCGCGGGCCACACTCTCGACCAGGTCGTCGGGCATCCCCGTCCCCATCAGATACCGTGGCAGGTCGGCCGGCAGCTGCGCGGCGGTGTGCTCCACGACGTCATACATGACGTCGACGGGTTCCCCGACCGAGAGTCCGCCGATGGCGTACGCGTCAAACCCGATCTCGAGGGTGCCGGCGACACTGCGATCCCGCAGGTCACGATGGGTGCCGCCTTGAATGATGCCGAACTGCATCTGTCCGGGCGTGGCGCGCGGCACCTCCGGCGCCTCGCCGCGCTGCAACGCCTGGAAGCGGTCGCGCCCGCGCCGCGCCCATCGCAACGTGCGCTCCATGGCGGCCTCGACGTCTGTGCGTTCGGCAGGCCACGGCGCGCACTCGTCAAAAATCATGGCGATGTCGGATCCGAGCCGCGCCTGAATATCCACCACCGACTCGGGCGTGAGCAGATGCGCGCGGCCGTCGATGTGGGATCGGAACGCCGCGCCGTCTTCGGTGATGGTGCGGCGACCGGCAAGACTGAAGACCTGATACCCACCCGAATCGGTGAGGATGGGTTTTGACCACCCCATAAATTTGTGCAGGCCGCCCGCGCGCGCGATCAATTCGTCGCCGGGACGCAGATGCAGATGATAGGTGTTCCCCAGAATGATGTCGGGGTTGAGCACATCCATCTGATCAAGGGTCAGCCCCTTGATCGCCGCGCGAGTGCCGACGGGCATGAAGGCGGGCGTCTGGACGGTGCCGTGCGGCAACCGCAGTTCACCACGGCGCGCACGACCGTCCGTCGCGGTCACGGTGAAAGACACGCCAGCCAGCTTATAATGGCCACGCGTGAAACGCTTACGAATCGGCATCGTGTACGGCGGACGGTCAGGTGAACACGAAGTGTCGATCGCGTCGGCCGCGTCCGTTTTTGCCAATCTGGACAAGGCCCGCTACGAACCCATTGCGATCCGGATCGAAAAAGACGGCCGCTGGATGTTGTCCGATCGGCCGCCGTCGGCGCCGTCGGCCGCCGAAGTGATCGATCAGATGCGCGATGCCACCCGTGTCCGCGGTGGACGCGAAGTCATTTTGCCGCCGCGCCCCGGTGACGACACCTTGGTGCTCATCGACCGTCGTCCCGCGCGTGAGGGCAACGAGAGCGTCGCCGTGCTGACGGGCCTGGGTCTGGACGTCATCTTTCCGGTGTTGCACGGGCCCTACGGCGAGGATGGCACCATCCAGGGCCTGCTCGATCTGGCCGGCATCGCGTATGTCGGGTGTGGTGTGCTGGCCTCCGCGGTCGGCATGGACAAGGCGCTGATGAAGGTGCTCTTCAAGGCCGCCGGTCTGACGGTGGCGCCGTGGGTCATCGTGCGCGACACCACCTGGCGCGACGATCGCGAGGGGCTGACCCGGCAGATTGGTGAGTCGCTGACCTATCCGCTGTTTGTGAAACCCGCCAATCTGGGATCCAGCGTCGGCATTTCCAAGGTCAAGGACCCGGCAGATCTGGCGGCCGCGGTGGAACTGGCCCTGGCGTTTGATCCGAAGGTGGTCGTGGAGTCGGCGGTGCCGGGCGCGCGCGAGATTGAATGCGCCGTGCTCGGCAACGGCACTCCCGAGGCCTCGATCCCGGGCGAGATCATTCCCGACGGCGAGTTCTACGACTACGAAGCGAAATACATGCGCAGCGGCTCACGCACCGAAGTGCCCGCCTCGCTGCCGCCGGCGATGATGGCCGAGGTGCAGCGGCAGTCGGTGATCGCGTTCACGGCGATTGAGGGCAGCGGCCTGGCGCGTGTGGACTTCCTGCTCTCCTCCACCGGCACACTCGTCATCAACGAGATCAACACGATGCCGGGCTTCACGACGATCAGCATGTATCCGAAGTTGTGGGGCGCCAGTGGTGTCGACTATGCGACGTTGATCGATCGCCTGATCACACTCGCGCGCGAGCGCCACGCGCAACAACAGCAACGTCGTACCTCCGCATTCTGAGCCTCGTGGTACGTCGACGGCCCATCCGGCCCATATCATTTTTGACAGTGTCTTGCATTTTGTGCTTGACACTTTTCTATCTCATCCCTAATCTACATCTTGCGTGACGAGGAACCACTCAGCCCATCTATTGGGTACGGTTCAACGGAGCGCCCAGCGAGCAGGTTCGCTGGCAGGCGGGTGCGGCAGAGGGCCAGCACCCGTTTTTTGTAGCCGGTAATCCGGCAGCGAGATGCCAGGTGTGTGTTGTGTCCACATCTGCCACGAGGCGAGAGCGCCGCACAGCGGGTCAGGCGTGCCGAAAGGCCGCGACGGCTGCGGTGAGGAAGGGCTCACGCGATCCCAACTGAAGGGAGGGACAATCACATGGCCAAGAAAGCAGCCAAGAAGGCAGCGAAGAAGGGCGGCAAGAAGCGCTAAGCGCTTCTCCACCTTTTAAGAGAAAAGGGGGCGACTGTCGCCCCCTTTTTTTTTATCTCAACGTCACGCCATCCCAGATGCGCATCCGTTCGATGACGTCCTCGGGCCCGAGCCGATCCACGACGTCCATGCCCTTCACGACACGTCCAAACACCGTGTACTGCCCATCGAGGTGCGGTTGCGGCGAATGTGTGATGAAAAACTGGCTGCCGCCGGTATCGTCCCAGGACAACGCCATGCCGACCGCGCCGCGGGTGAACGGCAGCGGGCTCAACTCGTCGACAATCGTATACCCGGGTCCACCGATGCCGTCGCCGCGCGGGTCGCCGGTCTGCGCGACAAAATTCGGCACCACACGATGCCAGCGGAGACCGTTGAAATAACCGGCCCGGGTCAACTCGATGATGTTGGTGGTGGCCAGCGGCGCCTCCACCACGTTGAGCTCCACCTCGATCACGCCATGCCGTGTTTCGATCAGCGCCATCGGCGAGAACTTCGGGTGCAGCAGACCGGCCGATTCAAAAAACTCGGGGGCATACCGCAACGAGGCCGGACGACCCACCTCGTCACGACGTCCCGCGACCATGCCCGCGCGGACACGCACGGCCCAGTCACGATCCTGCAGCGCCCGTGTGACCAGCGCGTCGGCGTCGGCGCCACCAATGGTGTGGGCCGCGGTCACGGCGGCGGCACGGGCATCAATCGCTGCATCACTCAACCCGCGTTCATACGCCTTGACCAGTGCCGGGACGCTGCCCGCGAGTTTCTGCTCGCCGATGATGCGCGCGGCGGCGGCACGCACCGCAAAGTCGGGAGCCTCAAGCGCGGCATACAGGCGGTCGGCGAGATCGGGCGCCCCAACTTTGGCCAGCGCGGCCAGGGCCGGCCCACGAACGCGCTGATCCTGGTCGTCCACCAGATCGAGAATGGCGGTCCGCACCTTGTCGGGTTCCAGTCCACCCAGCGCCGTCGCCAGCGCGGCGCGCACACTCCACTCCCGATCGGCCGGCAGGCTGGAGATCACAAAGACAAACGCGTCCGCATCAAGACGCGCCGCCGCCGCAATCGCCGCGGCCCGAATCTGGGGGCGCCGATCGGTGAACCGATCCACCATCACATCAAACACGCGCGGATCGCCGGTCGCCGTCAACGCGGTGATGACCTCAAGGGTGAACGTGGTGGACAGAGCCTTCGATCCGAGCAACCCGAG
The DNA here is from genome assembly GCA_964423815.1 of uncultured Solibacteraceae bacterium. Lineage (GTDB taxonomy): Bacteria > Acidobacteriota > Vicinamibacteria > Vicinamibacterales > SCN-69-37 > SYFT01. Next base: position 8,569 of record CAYRGW010000031.1, read on the forward strand.
CAGGGTCTCGACGCCGGCCGACTGATTCGGACGCCCCAGCGCCCGGATGGCGGTCACCCGCAGACGGGGATCGGCGGCATCATCAATGGCGAAACGTTGCGCAATTGTGAGCGCCTGCGGCTGCCCGGCCAGTCCCCGCAGGGCGTAGCCGGCCGTATACACACCCGAGCTGCGCAGCAGGGACTCCAGCGCCGGCGCCGCACGCGGATCATTAATCCGCTGCAGCGCGAACGCGACGGGCCACCACTGCGACACAGGCTGGCCGTCGGCGCCAAGCGCCACCCGCGCCAGCGAGTCGAAGTGACGCAGCCGCACAAGCGCAAACAGCGCAAGACGGCACGCGTCCACGTCATCGGTCTGCTGCGCGTCGTCATCGGGCGCAATCGCCGCGATCAACACGCCACACCCGGTGAAGGCGTCAGCCACGGCTGTCGCCGAAGTCGTCCACGCCTCACGCGCGCCGCCCGTGGAGGACGCGATGAGGCCCAGCGCTTCGGCCGCGCGCCCACGCACGCGTGCATCAGCATCGGCCAGCGCGGTGTGCAGGACCGGCTCGGCCGACGCCTGGCCGATCAGTCCGATGGCAAAGGCCGCCGACGCACGCACCTCGGGGTCGGCATCGGTCAGGAGCGGGGTCAGGATCGTGACGCCTTCGGTCAACCCCACACGCCCGACGGCGAGCGCCGCCCGGCGACGCACCGACCTGTCGGCGTCGGTTACCAGCCGGCGCAGGTCCGCGGGCGGGACGGCCGGATCGGCCAGCCATCGCTGCGCCTCCAGGCGGAGAATCCAGGCCACACGTTGATCAAGGGAGAACACCGCCGCAGGAGGCGCGGTCCCCGGGGAGACCGACGGCGCCGTGGCACAGCCGGCCGCCAGCACCAACATCACCGGAGCAACAACGCGTACGAGTCCCATGCCCCATCGTAGCCCGACTGTTATACTCGCGCCGCCGTGGACTTTCGGTATCTCGCATTGGAAGGCCCTCTGGGGCTTGGCAAATCCGCGCTCGCGGAACGCCTCGGTGCGCGCCTGGACGCCACGGTGGTGCTCGACGACCGGGACAACCCGTTCCTCGCCGACCTCTACGCGGGGCGCGCCGGCGCCGCCTTCCAGACCCAGCTGTTTTTTGCGCTCGCCCGCCATCGGCAGCAGCTCACGTTGCGCCAGGGGGATCTGTTCAGCCAGGTCACGGTCTGTGACTACCTGTTCGAACGTGATCGCATCTACGCCCATCTGACGCTCGACGACAACGAACTCTTCCTCTATCAACGCCTGTTCGATCTCCTCATTCGTGACCTCCCGCCACCCGATCTGGTGATTTATCTCCAGTCTCCGACCGACGTCCTGCGTCGACGCGTGCGTAATCGGCCGAGGGACGAATTTGATGACACACCGGTGCCCAGCGATGACTACCTCGCCGAGGTGAACGAGGCCTACAACCACTTCTTTTTCCACTACACCGCGACCCCCCTGCTGGTCGTGGAGACCTCCCAGTTCGACCTCTCGTGGGGGGACGAAGCCCTGGACGATTTACTCCGCCAGGTGAAGTCGATGGGCCGGGGCACGCGGTACTACGTGCCTCGGGCCTAGCCCGCCGTCTGTTACAGTTGCCGTATGGCGTGGTTTAAAAAGACCCGCAAACCCATCGAACCGCAGGGCGACAAGTCCAGCCGTGTTCCCGAGGGTCTGTGGGTCAAGTGCCCTTCGTGCGGGCAGGTCATCTACAACAAGGAACTCGTCACCAATCTTCAGGTGTGCCCCAAGTGCGCCCACCACTTCCGCATGAACGCGGCCGACCGCCTCGCGATGTTGTTCGACGAGGGCGTGTGGACCGAACACGATGCGGACCTGCGCTCCACCGACCCGCTGACCTTCACCGACACCAAGCCGTATCGTGACCGCCTCATCGCCAGCATCAAGGCGACCGGACGCAACGACGCGGTCGTCTCGGCCACGGGCCTGATCGACGGCATTCCCAGCGTCGTCGCCGCGATGGAATACGGGTTCATCGGCGGCAGCATGGGTGTCGTCGTCGGCGAGAAGATCACGCGGGCCATCGAAATGGGCATCGACCAGCGGGCGCCGGTCATCGTGGTGTGTTGCTCCGGCGGCGCGCGCATGATGGAAGGCACGTTGTCGCTGATGCAGATGGCGAAGATCAGCGCGGCGCTTGGCCGCCTCGACCGCGCGGGCCTGCCCTATCTCTCGGTGATGACCGATCCCACCACGGGAGGCGTCACCGCCAGTTTTGCGATGCTGGGCGATCTCAACATCGCCGAACCCAAGGCGCTGATCGGCTTCGCCGGCCCCCGCGTCATCGAGCAGACCATCCGCCAGAAATTGCCCGAGGGGTTCCAGCGGAGTGAGTTCCTCGTCGAAAAAGGGATGATCGACTTCATAGTTGATCGGCGCGAGATGAAGGCGTCCATTGCGCACAGCCTTCGCCTGCTGATGGGTTTGCCGCCCACCAGTCGCGTCGAAGCCCCGCGCGCCGACGCCTGAGCCCGTGCACGCGCGATCCTGGCTGTTCTCACTCGAGACGATCGGCATCAAGCTCGGTCTGTCGCAGATCACGCGTCTGCTCGACGAGCTGGGCCGACCCGAGCGTGCCTATCGAACGGTCACGGTTGCCGGCACCAACGGCAAAGGGTCGGTCACCGCGATGATCGAACGTGGCCTCCGGGCGGCGGGGCACCGCACGGGCCGGTACACCTCACCCCATCTGGTCAGCATCGAAGAACGCATCGTCATCGATGGTGTCCCGATTGCCGCCGACACCTTTGACGCACTCGCCGAACGTGTGCGGCAGGCGGCCGCGACACTCGACGCACCCCCGAGTTTTTTTGAAGCCACCACCGCCCTCGCGCTCCTGGCGTTCCGCGACGCCGGCGTCACCATCGCGGTGCTCGAGGTTGGACTGGGCGGTCGCCTCGATGCCACCAACGTCGTCGACTCATCGGTGGTGGCCATCACGTCCATCGCGCTCGACCATCAGGAATACCTCGGGCACACCCTGGCCGAGATCGCGCGCGAGAAGGCCGGCATCATCAAACCCGGCGCCATCGTCATCGTCGGCACCAATCCTCCGGAGGTCCTCGAGGTAATCGGCGAGGTGGCGGCGCAGATGGAGGCCATGGTGATTCATGCCCTGGTGGGTGTGCGTGTCAACGCCAGCGCATCGGCACAGGACACCACGCTGCAGGTGACGACGGCCCGGGCGGAGTATGGCGAATGTACGCTTCGTCTGGCGGGGCGCCACCAGGTCGTCAACGCGGTCATTGCCGTGCGGGTGCTGGAGTCGCTGCCGGATGTGCCGCCGGAGGCCGTGCGCACAGCGTTATCGGATGTGGAGTGGCCGGCGCGCCTGGAGTGGTTGACGTGGAACGGACACGACATTCTGCTCGACGGGGCCCACAACCCGGCCGGCGCCACGGCACTGGCGTCCTTCCTTGAGGAGATGGTGCCGCAGCCCGTACCCATTGTGATCGGCGTGATGCGGGACAAGGCCGCTGAGGAGATCGTGCGCGCCCTGGCGCCTCGCGCCTCGCTGTTTGTCGCCACCGCCGCCCCGTCTCCCCGCGCCATGGAACCGGCGCAGCTCGGCGCGTTGTGTCGCGCCACTGGTGTGACGACCGTGGAGGTGGATGAACCCGGTGAAGGCGTGGCCCTGGCCGCGAGGCACGGCACACCCGTGGTGGTCGCCGGATCGCTCTATCTGGCGGGGCATGTGCGCAGCGCGTTGCTCACCGGGGCGTGATACGTTTTTCACAATGATGCGCGTGGTGCTCTTCCTCTTCGTGGCGCTCCTGTGGTCCACCACGGCGTCGGCACAGTCGATGAACATCGCCGGGTGTGTGGTCGACTACCACGACATTCTGGAAATCTTCAAACCTGACCTGCTGAATCCTGCCGCAAAGACCGAGGACAAACTCATCGGGTACCGCCGCAAGGACGGCTTGCCCGTTGAGGTCCGGTGTCCGGATGTCCAGTTGATGGCGCAGGAAATCGACTGGGACCAGGCGACGCAGGTCCTGACCCTTCGTGACCAGGTTGTGTTTCAGCAAGGCGGCACACGAATCGCGGCGGTGCGCGGCGAGTTTAATCGCAAGACCCAGTTGGGCCGATTTGAGACCGCCTCCGGCACCCTGCAACTCACCGACACGACCACCGACCGGACGTTGTTTGGCGCGCTTGAGCCCGAGGCGTATTTCACCGCCACCCTCATCGAAAAAGTCGGCGACAAGACGTATCGGCTGACCGATGCCACCTTCACCACCTGCGTTCAGCCGAGTCGCCGCTGGCAGATGATGATGTCCCGGCTCACATTCACCGTCGACCGTTATGCCACGATGCGCAACGCGCGGCTGCTGGTGAAGGACGTCTCGGTGTTGTATCTGCCGTTTTTCTACTACCCGATTCAGGAGGACAACCGCGCCACGGGATTCCTGATGCCGGGATACGGGTCCTCGACGTATCGCGGGTTCACGTTGAGCAACGCCTTTTTCTGGGCGATGAAACGCAACATGGACCTGACGCTGTATCACGACTGGTTTGCCAAGAGTGGCCAGGGGTATGGCGCTGACTACCGCTACGTGGGCGTGGGCGGGGCTGCCGACGTCAAGTTCCACATGATCAACGAGAAGTCGCTGTTGGCTGAGGATGGCACCGAGTCTGCGCCCGCCAGAAAGTCCTACCGGTTCCAGGGCAACCTGAACCAGACACTCCCGGGCCGCATCCGTGTGCAGGGTCGCGCCAACTTCTTCACCGACGTCACGACCCAGCAGCTCTATCAATCCGACATCAACGCGTTTACGCAGCGCACCAGTTCATTCGGGCTGAATGCCACAGGCAACTGGGGCCGGATCAGCACGTCGGCCCAGGCCGACCGCAACGACGTCTACAACGGCCTGAAGGCGTCCAGTTACCGCACGTTCCCGCGGGTCAACCTCAGTGTGTCCGAGGCCCCCATCGGCCCGACCAAGATTCGCATCGGCGGCAATCTCGAAGCGGTGAGCCTCGTGCGGTTCGCCGACGTCGACGTGCCGGAAACGCGGGATTCGATGTTCCGGACCGACGGGCAAGTGAACATCAATACGACCGTGGCCCTGGGTTCGGCACTGACGCTCAGTCCGTCGTTCAGAGCCCGGCGCACCGACTGGAATGTCCGACGGGATCCGGACACGGGGGCACGTATCGAAGAGCCCATTTCCCGTCAGTTGTTCGAGGCCCAGTTGACGATGAGGGGTCCGACGTTTAACCGCATCTTCAATACCGCCGGCAGCGCCTGGCTGGAGCGTGTAAAACATGTCATCCAGCCTGAGGTGACCGTAAAACGGACGTCGGCCTTCGACGCGTTTGACGAGGTCTACGCGCTGGATCCCGGCGTGGACCTTATCGTCGGTGGTGTCACCCAGGTGTCGTATGGCGTGAGAAACACCCTGATGGCCAGGGTTCGTCAGGTCGACGGCGCCTCGGTGATGCAGGAACTGGCGAGCCTGAACGTCCAGCAACGGTATTACTCGGACCAGAATGCGGCGAAGTACGACGGCCTGACCAACACCAGCTTCGGGTCACAGAACACCCTGCTTCCGCCGCCCAGCAACTTCAGCCCCTGGTCGGTCTCGCTCAACCTCACCCCCACGCCCACGATCGGCGGAGAGTTCGGCCTGGAGTACGACACCCGGTTCAACGCCGTGCGCAGTTACCGGGCGTCGGCCCGGGTGATGCAGCCCCTGGTGGAGTTGTCGGGCTCGTGGAACAAACAGCAGGTCATTCCCGGGCTGCCCGGGTATTCAGATCCGAGATACGCCGCCCACACCGTCATCTTCAACGGGCGCCTCAAAAAACCGGGCGGCGGGGCGTCGGTCTCGTATGCCACCGCGGTGGACGTGCTCAACAGCCGCTTCCTGCAGCACCGCTTCGGTGCCTTTTACAACGCCCAGTGCTGCGGCATCGCGATGGACTACGTCGTCGCCAACTACAGTCATCTGGGGTTCCGGAATGACAAACGGTTTTCCCTGTCGTTCAGCCTGGCCGGCATTGGCACCTTCGTGAATCCGCTTGGGGTCTTCGGCAATAATGGTCGGCAATGATTAAGGTGCTCGTCACCGGCGGTGCCGGTTTTATCGGATCAAACTTCGTCCGCTGGGCCCACAAAACCCATCCCGACTGGCAGATCACCACCCTGGACAAGCTGACCTACGCGGGGCGCCTCGAAAACCTGGCGTCGGTGATGGACAGCCCGCGCCACACGTTTGTGAAGGGCGATATCGCCGACGCGGCGGTGGCGGCGCCGCTGGTGCGCGAGTCCGAGATCGTTGTGCACTTCGCGGCCGAAACACACGTGGACCGTTCGATTCAGTCGGCGGCCGATTTCATCACCACGGATGTCATCGGGACCTTTGTGCTGCTTGAGGCCGCCCGACAGGCGCCGAACCTTAAACGGTTCGTGCAGATTTCCACCGATGAGGTCTACGGCACCGTGCCGACGGGGCACAGCGTCGAAACCGACGAACTCAAGCCGCGCAATCCGTATTCGGCCAGCAAGGCCGGCGCCGATCGGCTCGCCTACAGCTACTGGGCGACCTACAACGTGCCGGTGGTGGTAACGCGCGCGTCGAACAACTACGGCCCCAACCAGTTTCCGGAAAAGATCATTCCGCTGTTCATCACCAATTTGATCAACGGCATTCCGGTGCCGCTGTACGGTGATGGCCTGAACGTGCGCGACTGGCTGCATGTGGACGACCATTGCCGCGGCATCGACGTGGTCATCGACCGCGGCGTCAACGGTGAGGTCTACAACATCGGCGGCGGCAACGAGGTGCGCAACGTGGACCTCACCCATCGCATCCTTGAGTTGATGGGCCTGCCCCACACCCTGATCACACCAGTCGCCGACCGGCCTGGTCACGACCGGCGCTACGCGCTCAACACCTCCAAACTCCAGGGCCTGGGGTGGGCGCCCACCGTGCCGTTTGAAGACGGCCTGGTCGACACCGTCAACTGGTACCGCAACAACGAGTCCTGGTGGCGCCCCATCAAGGAACAGGACCCGGCGTTCAAGGCGTATTACGCGCAGCAGTACGGCAACCGCCCCAAGGCCTAGTCACGTGACCGAGCGTGGCCCGATCGTCGTCACCGGTGCCAACGGATTTGTCGGGCGACATCTCATGCACGCGTTGCGGGCACGGGGCGAGACGCGCCTGATCGCGTGGCATCGGCAGCCGTCTGCGGCGTCACCAACCTCCAGCGCGACACCCGTCCGCGCCGTGGACGTGCTTGATCGAGACGCCGTCCGTCGCGCGATTGCCGAAGACCGGCCGGCACAACTGTTTCACCTGGCCGGCGCCCCGCACGTGGGGGATTCCTGGCGCAACTCGTTGCCGACCTTGCAGGTCAACGTGCTGGGCACGCACCACCTGCTCGAGGCGGTGCGACTCGAACATCCGGCCTGCCGGGTGCTCGTCGTGACGTCGGCGATGATCTACAAACCCGGCCCCGACGCCCTCGACGAAGACGCGCCGCTGGTCCCGTCCAATCCGTACGGCCTCTCCAAACTCGCGCAGGATCAACTCGCGCAGCTGACCGCCGCGCAGGATGGGCTGGACGTTGTGGTGGCGAGACCCTTCAACCACGTGGGCCCAGGTCAGGACCCGAGTTTTGCCATCGCCAGTTTTTGTCGGCAGATCGCGATGATCGAGGCCGGCCTGATGCCACCAGACATGCGTGTTGGCAACCTTGATGCGCGGCGCGATTTGACCGACGTGCGTGACGTCGTCGCGGCCTACCTCCGGATCATGGACGATGCCCGGAGGGGCGCCGCGTTCAACGTGTGCTCCGGCCGGGCGTATCGAATCGGAGACCTGCTCGACACACTCCGGGGATTGGCGTCGGTGTCCATCACCACGTCCACCGACCCCGACCGGATGCGGCCCAGCGACATCCCGGTGCTGCTGGGCAGCGCCACCCGCCTGCAGCAGACACTGGGGTGGACGCCGTTGATTCCAATCGAGGTCACGCTGGCAGACACGTTGGCCTGGTGGAGGGCCGAGGTCACGCGGTGACCCGATCGGAAGTCCCGCGCCAACTCGTGCACATCGCCGTTGGGGCGATCGCGCTGAGCCTCAAGTTTCTGACGTGGCCTCAAGCAGCAGCGATGGCGGTGGCGGCCGTGCTGTTTAATCTCTTCGTACTTCCGCGACTCACACACCGGGTGTTCCGTCCCGGCGATCTCGATCGTCCGTGGGCGTCGGGCATCGTGATCTATCCGCTGGCCGTGCTTGGACTCATCCTCATCTTCCGTGAGCGCCTCGACCTCGCGGCTGCGGCCTGGGGCATTCTTGCCGCCGGGGATGGCATGGCGACGCTGGTCGGCACAAACGTCCGTTCGCCGAGGCTTCCCTGGAATCCGGACAAATCGGTCGCGGGCCTCGCCGCGTTCATCGTCGCCGCGTCCCTGGCGTCTGTCGGATTGTTGTTGTGGACAACGGGCGGAGTCGCAACGACTCCCCTCTGGTGGGCCGTGGCGGCATCGGTGGTGGCCGGACTCGTCGAAACCATTCCGATTCGTCTCGATGACAACTGGTCAGTGCCGTTGGCGGCCGCGTGTGTGCTCTGGTCCTCAACACTGATCGATCCACACGTATTGGCATCGAGAGTGCCAGCCGTGGCTGACGATGCCGTGCTGGCGGTTGGCGCCAACGGTGCGGTGGCTCTGGCTGGACTGCTTGCGGGCACAGTCACAGCCTCCGGCGCGTTGACGGGCCTGGTGATTGGCGTCGTGGTCGTCCTCGGCGGCGGATTGGCGGCGTGGGGCCTGCTCCTGGCGACCTTTGTGGTGGCGTCGGTGTGCACACGCGTGGGTGCTGCGCGAAAGGTGGCGGCGGGCATTGCCGAAGATCGGGGCGGACGTCGAGGCCCAGGCAACGCCCTCGCCAACACAGGCCTTGCGGCGTGGGCCTGTGCCGTCGCCATCGGGATGCCGGATCCGGCACTCGCGCTGATGGCGTGTGTCGCCGCGCTGGCGACCGCCGGCAGTGACACGGTCGCGAGTGAAATCGGCAAAGCCTATGGACGGTCCACCTGGATGGTGACGTCGCTCCGGCGTGTGCCGCCGGGCACCACGGGCGCGGCGTCCATCGAGGGGACGCTGGCGGGCACGGTGTCTGCCGCGGGGCTCGCCGCGTTGGGGGCGTGGTGGGGGCTGGTGCCCTGGTTGGCCGTGCCCGTGATCACGGCAGCCGCCACGGTGGCCTCACTCATTGAAGGCGCGCTCGGCTCCACGCTCGAGGCCCGGGGTATCCTCAACAACGACACGCTGAACTTCGTGAACTCCGCGATCGGCGCGGCGATCACCGTGACGGTGTGGTGGTGCCTGACATGAGATCGATTCGACTGTATGCAGAACTGGCGCGCCCCTTCACGCTGGTGGCCCCGGCGCTGGGCTTTTTCTCCGGTGCGGTGACAGCCCTCGGCGCTGAGCCTGCCGATCCCTGGACGTGGGCCGTGGTGACACCCGGGCTGATCGGCGCGGTGATGGCTGCCGTGTTTAATGCGGGCAGCAATGCGATCAATCAGATCTACGACCTCGAGATCGATCGGATCAACAAACCCAAACGTCCGTTGACCTCCGGCCGGATGACCATCCCGGAGGCCTGGGCGTTTACGGTCGTCGCCTACGCACTCACGCTGGTGCTCGCGTGGTTTGTCGCGCCGGGCGGCCGGCACGAATGTTTCTGGATTGTGTTGATTGCCGTGGTGGCCACCATCATCTATTCGGTCCCACCGCTGCGCACCAAACAGCGCGGCATGTGGGCCAACATCACGATTGCCATTCCCCGTGGTGTGTTGCTGAAGGTCGCCGGCTGGTCAGCGGTCAAGACCGTGGTGGCCGTAGAACCCTGGTTCATCGGCGGAATTTTCGGACTCTTCCTGCTCGGCGCGTCCACAACGAAGGACTTCGCGGATATGGAGGGTGACGAACGCGGCGGTTGCCGTACGTTGCCGATCATTCATGGTGTGAAGAAAGCGGCGTGGATGATCTCGCCGTCGTTCATCCTGCCGTTCCTGCTCATCAACGTGGGTGTGTGGATGGGCATCCTCACGGGGCACACGCTGCTGTTGCACGCGCTGGGTCTCGGGATGACGGCCTACGGCGCGTATGTCTGTTATCTGATGTTGCGGCGCCCAGAAGAACTGGCCACCACCGAAAACCACGTCTCCTGGGCACACATGTATCGAATGATGTTCGTCCTGCAGATCGGCTTCGCGCTCGCCTACGTGTTGTAGGGCGTGGCCTTCAGGCCCGCCGCACTGGCACGGCTAAAGCCGTTGCCCTACATCCCGCCTACGCGTTGCTGTCCCCGCTTACGCGTTGCCCATGCGCAGGCGCATCAGCGCTTCGACGCGATCCTTGGTGGGCGGGTGCGTCGAAAACAGCGATGCCATGCCACCACCACGCAGCGGCGACAGGATGAACATGTGGGCGGTCGCCGGGTTGGCGTCCATCGGCGGCAGTTGGCGCGATGCACCTTCCATCCGCTGCAACGCGCCGGCCAGGCCCATGGGCGTGCCGGCGATTTCCGAACCGGTGCGATCGGCGACAAACTCGCGGGAGCGCGACACCGCCATCTGAATCAACATCGCCGCCAGCGGCGCCAGGATGATCGTCGCCAGCATCGCGATCGGATGGGTGCCCCCCTCTTCACGGTCCCGGCCGCCGCCAAAAATCATGGAGAACTGCGCCATGTTCGCCAGCATCGAGATCGACGCGCCGATCGTCGCGGCCACCGTGCTGATCAGGATGTCGCGATTTTTGACGTGCGCCAGTTCGTGCGCCATCACCCCTTCCAGCTCGCTGTCAGGCAGGAGGCGCATGATGCCTTCGGTCGCGGCCACGGCCGCATGGTTCGGATTACGTCCGGTCGCAAACGCGTTCGGCGTCAGATCGGGAATCACATACACCTTGGGCATGGGCAACTGCGCCCGCTGTGCAAGACGCGCGGTCATGTCATACAGGCGATGGCCCGGGCCCACCGGCTGGGCTTTGTACATCCGCAAGACGATCTTGTCCGAGAACCAGTAGCTGCCGACGTTCATCACCAGCGCAATACCAAACGCCAGCATGATGCCGGACTGTCCGCCGAGCACTCCGCCCACAGCAATAAACAGTCCGCTGAGCGTCGCGAGCAATACTGCTGTCTTCAATCCACTCATGTGTTGACCTGATCTCCTGCAAAGTGAGACGCCGACTGCACTCTCGGGGTTTCATCCCGTCCAGTCATAGGGGGCCGTCGTCTCTTATAATACGGGACAGGATGCACATTCGATTGCTGGTCGTAGGTGGCGCTCTGGCGGGCGTGTTGGTGTGTGCGACGCAGGTCGGCGCGCAGACGGCACCACCTCGCCCCGTTCCGTTTCCGACGGCCGGCGCGGCTGCGGCCAGTACACCGGAAGCCCAGCCACCGCAGGCGCCGTTGGACGCCGCGCTCGGCGCACCGATGTACCCGGCCGCTGTGTTTCTTGAAACCATCGACGCCGGCAAGGGTGGCCAGCAGTACCACCTCTACGGAACCGATGCGCCGTACGTGGACATCGTCAACTACTTCAAGACCACGCTGAAACAGGGTGGCCGCACGATCTTCCAGGCGCCGGCCATGCACCAGTTCGAACTGGGCCGGTTTCAGGAGCAGACGATGGCGTATCCGCCGAGTATTGTCGTGAAGGACTACCTGTGGAACGGGTCGGAAGGATACCTGCACGCGGCCGGCACCACGCAGAAGCGGTATCGCACGATCATTCAAGTCGTGCCGGCACCGATCAAATAACCCCGCGGCTTACAGCCGCGTCTTGCGATATTCGTCCGCTTTTTCCGCCAGCCCTGCGGTGCGCGCCTCGTCGACGGCCACCTGTTGCTCGGCCGCGTAGTCACGAATCTGCTGCGTGATTTCCATGCTGCAGAATTTCGGTCCACACATCGAGCAGAAGTGCGCGACCTTCGCGCCATCGGCCGGCAACGTTTCATCGTGATACGCACGCGCGGTCACGGGATCAAGCGCCAGGTTGAACTGATCCTCCCAGCGGAATTCAAATCGCGCCTTTGACAACGCGTCATCCCACGTCTGCGCGCGGGGATGGCCCTTGGCCAGGTCGGCGGCGTGTGCGGCGATCTTGTACGCGATCACGCCCGCCTTCACGTCGTCGCGATTGGGCAGGCCGAGGTGTTCCTTCGGCGTCACGTAACAGAGCATCGCCGTGCCGTACCAGCCGATCATCGCGGCGCCGATCGCCGAAGTGATGTGATCGTAGCCGGGGGCAATGTCGGTGGTGAGCGGCCCGAGCGTGTAGAAGGGCGCCTCCTGGCACCATTCCAGCTGCTTCTCCATGTTTTCGCGAATGAGATGCATCGGCACGTGGCCCGGGCCTTCGTTCATGACCTGGACGTCGTACTCCCATGCAATCTTCGTCAGCTCACCCTGCGTCTGGAGTTCGGCAAACTGCGCCTCGTCGTTGGCATCCGCGATGGAGCCCGGACGCAGACCGTCGCCGAGTGAAAACGCCACGTCGTAGGCCTGCATGATTTCGCAGATCTCGCGGAAGTGGGTGTACAGGAAATTTTCCTTGTGGTGTGCGAGACACCACTTCGCGATGATCGATCCGCCGCGCGACACGATGCCGGTGCGGCGTCGGGCGGTCATCGGGATGTAGCGCAACAACACGCCGGCGTGGACGGTGAAATAGTCCACGCCCTGCTCAGCCTGTTCGATCAAGGTGTCGCGGTAGACCTCCCACGTCAACGCTTCCGGCCGTCCGCCGACTTTTTCCAGCGCCTGGTACAGCGGCACCGTCCCGATCGGCACCGGACTGTTGCGGAGAATCCACTCGCGGGTTTCGTGAATGTTCTCCCCCGTCGACAGGTCCATCACCGTATCGGCGCCCCAGAGGGTGGACCACCGCAGCTTGTCCACTTCCTCGACGATCGAGGAGGAGACGGCGGAGTTGCCGATGTTGGCGTTGATCTTCACCAGGAAGTGGCGGCCGATGATCATCGGTTCCAGCTCCGGGTGATTGATGTTGGACGGAATGATCGCGCGGCCGCGCGCGACTTCGTCGCGCACAAACTCGGCGTCGAACCCTTCACGCACGGCGATAAATTCCATCTCGGGCGTGATCATGCCCTTGCGCGCGTAGTGGAGCTGCGTCGGGGCCTGGCCTTTTTTCGCGCGCAGGACCTGCGCCCGCACGCCGCGCCCCGTGTCCTCGACGTCGCCGCGCGACACAATCCAGTCACGCCGCAGCGCGGGCAGACCGACATGCACATCAAAGCCGCGGGGGCCGCTCGTGTCGTACACACGCACGGGCGGCTCGTCGCCCGACAACACAATTTCGCGCATGGGTACGTGCACACCGCCGCCGCCCTCCACATACACCTTGCGGGACGAGGGATACGCGAGGTCAAAATCTGCCTCTGTGAGTGGGGTATAGGTCGAGCGAGCCATGTTCGCGACTATACCACCCGGGGATTTACAGTCGTCGAAGCACGAGGCACTTCAGGTACGCCGTTTCCGGCACACCCAGCAGCACCGGATGGTCGCGGGCCTGCAGGCGTTTTTCCACCAGGACCACCGGGGCCAGCGCGTCGGCGGCGGCCCGCTCCAGCACTTCAAGGAACAGCGGCTCGGAGACGTGGTACGAACACGTGCACGTAATCAGCATGCCCCCGGGTCGCAGGAGTTTGAGCGCCCGGAGATTGATTTCCTTGTAGCCGCCCAGCGCCTTTGGCAACGAGGCCTTTGTTTTGGCGAACGCCGGGGGGTCCAGCACGATGGTGTCAAAACGGGCCTTGGCGATTTCGAGTTCACGCAGTTCGTCGAACACATTGGCCACGCGCGCCTCGACGTTCGTCAACCCGTTCCGCTCCGCGTTGGCGGCCAGCGCCGCGACGGCGGGTTCCGACCCGTCCAGCGCCAGCACCGACTCACACCGGCGCGCCATCTGCAGGGCAAATCCGCCGTGGTAGGAAAAGGCATCAAGGCCACGACCCGACGCATAGGCGCCGGCCATCAGATGGTTCTCACGCTGGTCGAGAAACAGCCCGGTTTTTTGCCCGTGGCGCACATCGACCTGGTACTTGATGTCCCCTTCGACGATGTCGATGAGTTCGGGGACCTCTCCCGCGCGCACCTCCACCACGGTCTCCAGCCCTTCCAGGCCCCGGACCTTGGGATCGTTTCTGACAAGGATGCCGGCGGGTTTCACCATGTCCTTGAGCAGGTCGATGAACAGATCAAGCTGCGCATCGGTCCCCTGCGACAAGGTCTGGACCACCAGGACGTCGCCAAACCGGTCAACAATCAGGGAGGGGAGGCGGTCGGCCTCGCCGTTGACCAGCCGATAGGCGTGTGCGTCACCCACCACCTGCGCGCGGTACGTGATGGCGGCCTGGAGGCGCTCCCGGAAAAACTCGCGCGTATCGCGCGGGCCTTCGCCGAGCATGCGGAGCGTAATCTGCGAGGTGCTGCTGAAAAAGGCGCGGCCCAGCGGGCGGCCACGTTCAGACTTGACCTCGACCAGATCCCCCGGGTCGGCGTCCACCTTCAGGACGTCCGAGCGATAGATCCAGGGGTGACCGGCGCGCCAACGTTCGGCGCCCCGCGCGGCAATGACGGCAGAGGAAGGCACACACGATTGTACAACCCGCTATACTCGTGCGTATGCGCATCGCACTTGGGGCCGATCATGCCGGCGTGGGCCTGAAAGACGCGCTCAAGCCATTTCTCGAGTCGCGTGGCGTGACCATCGTGGACGTCGGCACACACGGGGGAGACTCCGTGGACTACCCCGACTTTGCCGCACTGGTCTCCCGCGCCGTCACATCCGGCGACGCGGACTTTGGCCTGCTGGTCTGCGGGTCGGGGATCGGCATGGCGATCGCCGCCAACAAACTGCCGGGCGTCCGGGCCGCCGTGGCCACGGAAAGTGAATCGGCCCGTCTCAGCCGCGCCCACAACAACGCCAACATTCTCACGCTGGGCGCCCGTCTCACGACCGAACCACAGGCCCGGGACATCGTCGCAGCCTTCCTCGATACCCCGTATGAAGGCGGTCGCCATCAGCGCCGTCTCGACAAGATCACTGCGATGGAGACGCCCGCGTGACACACCTGACCCAGACCGACCCCGACATCGCCGCCGCCATCAATCACGAAGTCCTGCGCCAGGAACACGGCCTCGAACTCATCGCCTCCGAAAACTTCGTCAGTCGCGCCGTGCTGGAAGCCGTCGGCTCGGTGATGACCAACAAATATGCCGAGGGGTATCCCGGCAAGCGGTACTACGGCGGCTGCGAGTTTGTCGACGTGGCGGAAACGCTCGCGATCGACCGCGCCAAACAGCTCTTCGGGGCCGAACACGCGAACGTCCAGCCCCACTCCGGCGCCCAGGCCAACATGGCGGTGTATCTCGCGATGCTCCAGCCCGGCGACACCATCCTCGGGATGAACCTCGCCCACGGCGGACATCTCACCCACGGGCACCCGCTCAATTTCTCCGGCAAGTACTTCAAAATCCTTCCGTACGGCGTGCGCAAAGACGACGAACGGCTGGACTACGACGAGCTGGAGGGCCAGGCACGGACCCATCGGCCCAAACTGATCGTGGTCGGCGCAAGCGCGTATCCCCGCATCATCGATTACGCACGTATTCGCGCGGTCGCCGACGAAGTGGGCGCGCTGGTCATGACCGACATGGCGCATATCGCCGGCCTCGTGGCCGCGGGACAGCATCCGAGTCCGGTCCCCCACTCTGATTTCGTCACGACCACCACACACAAGACGTTGCGCGGGCCCCGGGGCGGTCTCATCCTGTGCCGCGCGCAGTATGCGAAGGACATCGACCGCGCCGTGTTCCCAGGCGTTCAGGGCGGCCCGTTGATGCACGTCATCGCCGGCAAGGCCGTCTGTTTCAAGGAAGCACTCACCCCGGCATTTCATGCGTACCAGGAGCAGGTCGTGCGCAACGCCGCGCGACTCGCCGATCGGCTCGCCCACGCCGGCTTCCGCATCGTCAGCGGCGGCACCGACAATCACCTGATCCTCGTGGACGTGTTCTCCAAAGGCATCACCGGCAAGGTGGCGGAGGCCGCCCTGGGACGGGCCGAGATCACGGTCAACAAAAACGCGATTCCGTTTGATCAGAATCCCCCCATGGTGGCCAGCGGCATTCGTGTGGGCACACCGGCGGTCACCACGCGTGGACTGCGTGAAGCGGACATGGACACGGTGGCGGACCTCATCGCCCGTGTGCTGGACGCGCCCGAGGATCTCGCGGTGGCTGAAGCCGTCCGCGCCGACGTTCAAGCCCTGTGTCGGACCTACCCGCTGTATCCCGACCTGGCGCGCTGACCGCCAGCGTCGACGCGGTCTTCGCAGACGACGGGCCACTCACCCGGGCGTTCGACACGTTTGAGGTCCGGAAAGGCCAGCGCGAACTGGCGCACGCGGTTGCGTCGATGTTCGAGACGGGCGGCACCTTGTTGGCCGAGGCCGGCACGGGCACAGGCAAGACACTCGCGTATCTGGTGCCCGCGGCATTTGCCGGACGCCGCGTCCTGATTTCCACCGGCACACGCACGCTGCAGGATCAGATTTTCTACAAGGACATTCCCGCACTCGCCGACGCCCTCGGCACCGAGATCAAAGCGGCCTACATGAAGGGGCGCACCAACTTCCTCTGCCGCCACCGGTTTGATCGACTCACCGAGATCGCCTCCACACTCACCGAAGACGAACAACACTGGCTCGACGAAATTCGCGAGTGGTTGCCGGAGACACAGACCGGCGACCGCGCCGAACTCACCGAGATGCCGGACGCCCTGCCGTTCTGGACCGAGGTCACCGCGACCAGCGAACAGTGCCTGGGCCGCGAGTGTCCGCAGTTTGCCGACTGCTTCATCACGCGCATGCGCGAACGCGCCGATCGTGCCGACATCGTCGTCGTCAACCATCACCTGATGTGTGCGGATGCGTCGGTGCGACAGGGGGACTTCGGGGAGGTGATCCCGGCGTGTGACTTTGCCGTAATCGATGAAGCGCACCAACTGGAGGACGTCGCCACCCAGTATTTCGGCATTGCCCTCAGCACCCATCGACTCGATGAGTTCTCACGCGACGCGCTCCAGGCCGTGGCGGCCATTCCCGCCGCCGAGGGCCGCATTGCCGTGGGATGGCAACACGCCGTGGGGGATGTGGACCGCGCGGCGCGGCGGCTCTTTGACACCGCCCGCCTCGAGATTCGCCACGCGCGGGGTGGCGACCGGCTGATGCTGACGCCGGACATGGCGGACCGCCTGAGTCCGGAGGCGTCGGCGCTGCGCGAGGAACTGGAACGTCTGGTCGCGGTTGTGCGGCCGCTGACGGAGATTCCCGACGATGTGGCGGCGATTGTGGCGAGGGCGAGCGGATTACGCGACGACCTGCGTGTATTGCTCGCCGCAGATGACCCGTCGTTTGTGCATTTTGTGGAGGTGCGTGGCCGCGGTGTGACGTTCCGGGCCGCGCCGATCGACGTGTCGGCGATCGTCCGCGAAAAAGTGATCGGCGAACGCCTGGCCACCGTACTCACATCGGCAACGCTGACGGTCAGCGGGTCGTTCGCCTACATCCAGGGCCGGCTCGGCCTGGACCGCGCCGCCACGCTGCGACTGCCCTCGGAGTTCGATTTTGCGAGCCAGGCGCTGCTGTACCTGCCGCCGCAGATGCCCGACCCACGGTCGCCGGAGTTCAACGTGGCGGCCGCCGGCGTCATCGCCGAGTTGTTGTCACGGTCGTCCGGCCGGGCATTTGTGTTGTTCACGTCCTACGCGGCCATGCGTGACGTGCACGACCGTGTGGCGCCCCACCTGGAGTGGCCGACGTTCCTGCAGGGCGAGGCGCCGCGGTCCGCCATCCTGCGGGACTTCCGCGCCACCCCCCATGCCGTGCTGTTTGCGACCGCCAGTTTCTGGCAGGGCGTGGACGTGGCCGGCGAGGCCCTGAGCTGCGTGATTATCGACCGCCTGCCGTTTGCCTCCCCTGGCGACCCGTTGGTCTCGGCCCGCATCAGCGCGATCCAGGCGGCGGGCGGCCACGCCTTCCACGACTACCAGATTCCGCTGGCCACCCTCACGTTGCTGCAGGGATTGGGTCGCCTGATTCGCACCCGGGCCGATCGGGGGGTCATGGCCGTGCTTGATCCACGGCTCACCCAGATGGCCTACGGCCGCCGGTTTCTCGCCTCGTTCCCGCCGGCCCCCCTGTCGCGAAACCTCGACGATGTGGCCGCTCTGTTCGGTGCGCGATGATAAAATACGCGCGGAGGATTTGTATGACCCGTCACTCTGGAATTCGCGGACTGATCGCCGGCGCCCTCGCCATCGCACTGACCGTTGCTGCCGCCCCGGCGTTTGCGCAGGGCATGGGCTCCATGAGGGGCAAGGTGGTTGACGAGGCCGGCAAACCCGTCCCCGAAGCCGAAGTCATCCTGGAATACACGGGCGACGTCGCGCTGACGGTCACCCTGAAGACCAATACGCGCGGGGATTTCACGCGGTCGGCGCTCCGCACGGGCGTGTGGAAAGTGCAGGCCTCCAAGGGCAACCTCATCGGACGCAACAACTCCGTGAAGGTCAACCTGAGCGACATGACCACGGTGGAGCCGATCATGATCAAGGTGCCCACCGCCGGGACGACGACCACCGATACGTCCGGTATGACGGCCGAAGACGTCGCGGCGCGCAACAAGCTGATGGAGACGATGAAGGCGGAGTTTGAGGCGGGCATGGCCCTGCTCGACACCGACCCGGCCGCTGCCGTCGCGAAGTTCACGGCTGTGGCCGAGAAGATCCCGTCCTGTGGCCTCTGCTACACGCGTGTTGGTGACGCGCAGTTGAAGGCGAAGAACGAAGCGGCCGCCGAAGCCGCGTATCTCAAGGCCATCGAAGTGGACCCGAAGGCGCAGGAAGCCTACTCGGCGCTGGCCGGCCTCTACAACCAGCAGAAGAAGTTCGCCGAGTCCGCCAAAATCAGCGCGAAGGCCGCTGAACTGGGCGAAGGCGGGGGCAATGCGGCCGCTGTGCTCAACCAGGGCATCAGCCACTGGAACGCGGGACAGTACCCGGAAGCGAAGGCGCAGTTTGAACGCGCGACCAAGCTGGATCCCACACTGGCGGACGCGTTTTACCGACTGGGCATGGCCAACGTGAATCTCGGCCAGCTTCCCGCGGCGGTCACGGCGTTCGAGGAATACCTGAAGCTGGCGCCGACCGGTGAACACGCCGAAATCACCAAGGGCATTCTCAAGAGCATCAAGGGGTAGTGACCACGGTCAGCGACAATCTGCACGACGTGCGCCGCCGCCTTGAAGCGGCGGCGCATCGAGTGCACCGCACCACCCCTCCCCGCCTGATCGCCGTCTCCAAAACATTTCCCATTGACGCGGTGCGTGAGGCGGCGCTCGCCGGCCAACGCGACTTCGGCGAAAATCGAGTCCAGGAAGGGCTCGACAAGATCGCGGCGACCACCGACCTCGGACTCACCTGGCACCTGATCGGCCACCTGCAGACCAACAAGGCAAAAAAAGCGGCGAGTGCCTTTCAGTGGATTCACTCCGTGGACAGCCTGAGTCTGCTGCAGAAACTCGACGCCGGCGCGATCGAGGCCGGCACACGTCCACAAATCCTGCTGCAGGTGGATCTCGCCGGTGAGGTCACGAAGTTTGGCGTCCCGGCGGCTGCGCTCAGTGAATTGGCCGCCGCCGCCATGGAAGCCAAAGCGATCCAGTTGCGGGGCCTGATGATCATTCCTCCCGCCGTGGACAATCCCGAGGATGCGCGCCCGTGGTTTGCCGGACTGCGAGACCTGCGGGACTCCTTGATCGCCGGTGGCATTCCCGCCTCCGCGCTCGCGGAACTCTCCATGGGCATGAGCCACGACTTTGAGGTCGCCATCGATGAGGGGGCGACGATGATCCGCGTCGGCACCGCGATCTTTGGTGGACGCCCACCGGCCGCACAACCATGACCACACTGACCGTCACCGGATCGGCGGATGGCGTGAGGTTTGATGCGCGGGTGACGCCGCGCGCCTCGAAGAACGCCATCGAGGGCATCCGGGAGGGACGCCTCGTCATCCGTGTCACGGCGCCACCGGTGGATGCCGCAGCAAACGTGGCGGTGATCGCGTTGCTGTCGGAGACACTGGGCCTGGCCAAACGGCAGATCAGCCTGGTGGCCGGCGAACGCTCGCGCACCAAGTCCATTGTGGTAACGGGCCTCACCGACACACAGTTGCGGGAACGTCTTGGCAGGCGCACGTAAACCCATGAATAACGCCGTCCCCACTCTCCTCATCGAACATCTTGACCAGCTGTATACCGTGGCGGGACCTGGCCCACGAGCCGGGGCCCGACAAGGCGCGATTGCCGCCATCGCGGATGGCGCCGTCGCCGTGGCCGGAGAGATCATCATGGCGGCCGGCACCACGGCGGAGGTGCGCGCGCAGGTTTCGGTCTCGTCGCAGACCGAGATCGTGGATGGGCGCGGCAAATCGCTGGTGCCCGGGTTTGTGGATCCCCATACCCATGTCGTGTTTGCCGGCGACAGGCGCGATGAACTGCGACGACGACTGTGGGGCGCCACGTATGCGGAGATTGCGGAGGCCGGCGGCGGCATCCTCTCGACGGTGCGGGCCACACGCGAGGCCACGGAAGAAGCACTGGCCGTCGCGACACGTCGGCGACTCGCCGAGATGTTAAAAGCCGGCACCACCACCGCCGAGTCAAAGAGTGGTTACGGACTCGACACCGAGACCGAGGTCCGCATGTTGCGGGTGTCGCGTGGACTGTCAGCGACCCAGCCGGTGGAACTCTCCACCACGTTCATGGGCGCCCACGAGGTGCCACCGGAATTCCGGGGTCGGCAGGCCGACTATGTGCGGCTGGTGATCGACGAAATGTTGCCGGCCGCCGCACCGTTCGCCGAATGGTGCGATGTCTTTTGTGACCGGGGTTTTTTTACGCCCGAGGAATCGACGGCGATTCTCGAGGCGGGTCGCGCCCTCGGACTCAAGCCACGGATTCACGCTGACGAACTCGCCGCAAGCGGCGGCGCGCAGGTTGCAGCCGCCGTCGGCGCGCGCTCCGCAGATCATCTGGTGCACGCGACGCCTGAGGGGATGGCCGCCATGGCGGCAGCGGGTGTCATCGCCACGTTGTTGCCCGCCGCCGCGTTTTATCTCAAGCTCGGGCGTTTTGCGCCGGCGCGTGAACTCATCACGGCCGGTGTGCCCGTGGCGCTGGCGACCGATATCAATCCGGGTGGCGGTTTTTCGCCATCGATGCCGTTTGTCATGACGCTGGCGTGTTTTGCCATGGGTCTGACATTTGAAGAGGCGTTGGTCGCCTCGACCATCAACGCCGCCGCGTCGCTGGCTCGCCAGGACCGGATCGGCAGTCTCGAACCCGGCAAACAATTTGACGCGGTGCTCATTGATGGACCGGCCGTCAATCTCCTCCGCGCCAACGCCTCTCCCATCGTGTCTGTTTTTAAAAAGGGTGTCTCATGTTGATCGATCGAACCGTGCCGTCTCTGCTTGAAGCCTTCAGTTCCGCCGATCCGACGCCAGGTGGCGGCTCCGCGGCCGCGTTGACCGGGTCCACCGGTGCCGCAGTGCTCGCGATGGTCGCCGGCATGCCGAAGTCCCGCACCAATGCCATTGCCGAGCGGGAAGCACTCGATCAGGCGCACACCGAACTGCTCAAGACACGCGACACGCTGATGGACCTGATCGATCGCGATGCGTCGGCGTATGACCTCGTGATTGCCGCGTTTCGTCGTCCCAAGGCGACCGACGAGGAAAAACTCGAGCGGAAGGCCGCGATTCAGGACGCCACACGCGTCGCCACCGAGATCCCGCTCGAGACGATCCGGGTGTGCGTGGACGCGATGCGTGCCGGTCTGGCCGTGCACACCCATGGCAATCCGTCGGCCGCCAGTGATGCCAAGGTGGGATTCCGCCTGCTGTTTGCGGCCGCGCTCAGCGGCAAGGACAACGTGGAGATCAATCTGGGCGGGTTGACCGACACGGCGCTCCAGACCTCGCTGCGCGAAGAGTCCACGCGCCTCGCGTCGGAAGCCGCCACCCTGCACCGCGAAGTTGTCGGCGCCTGAGGCGACCGTGCAGTACGTAGGGCGTGGCCTTTAGGCCCGCCACCCTGGCGTGGCTAAAGCCAGCGCCCTACGGAACAGGACCTTGTAGGGCGTGGCCTTCAGGCCCGCCGCTCTGGCGTGGCTACAGCCAGCGCCCTACGTAATGCAAGGGTTAGCGGACGGTGTTGAGGAGTCGTTCCCAGCGCAGGCCGCTGTCGAACGAGAAATAGATGAAGAGCGCGTTGCCCTTGACGTAACTCGCGGGAAGGAAGCCCCAGTAGCGGCTGTCCTCGGAGTTGTCGCGGTTGTCGCCCATCATGAAGTACTGGCCGTCCGGCACCGTGACGGGTCCGTAGAACTCCCGCAGGTCGCCGCTGGCCCCAAACGCGTCAGGCGTCGCGGGTGTGGCGTAGTGCGCGTACGCCTCGGGCAGAGGCTGGTCATTGATGTAGAGCACCTTGCTCCGCAGTTCCAGCCGGTCTCCGGGTAATCCAATCACACGTTTGATGAAGTCGCGCTCGGGTTCTTCCGGATACTTGAAGACCGCGATGTCGCCCCGGCGAATGTCGCGTGTCGGCAGGATCGCGCGCTCGACGCCCGTGGCGGTCGGCGCGAAGATCATCTTGTTGACGATGAGGTGATCACCAACCAGCAGGTTCGGCTCCATGGAGCCGGTGGGAATCTTGAAAGCCTGAAACACGAAGGTCCGCACAAACAGCGCGAGCACGACCGCAATGATCAGCGACTCGGTGTACTCGCGCAGCACGGACTTCTTCACGACTCGGTGCCTACCTTCAGCACGGCAAGGAAGGCTTCCTGCGGAATCTCGACGCGACCCACACGTTTCATGCGCTTTTTGCCCTCCTTCTGTTTCTCGAGCAGTTTGCGCTTACGTGAGATGTCGCCGCCGTAACACTTGGCCAGCACGTTCTTGCGAATCGCGCGGACCGTTTCGCGCGCAACGACGCGGCTGCCAATCGACGCCTGAATCGCAATCTCGAACATCTGCCGCGGGATCAGTTCGCGCATCTTGGCGGCCAGCGCGCGGCCACGCTGATACGAATTGTCCTTGTGCACCACGTTGGCAAGTGCGTCCACAGGTTCGCCGTTGACCATGATGTCGAGCTTGACCAGGTCCGCTTCCTGATACCCGACCACGTGGTAGTCCAGCGACGCATACCCGCGCGAGATGGTCTTCAGCCGATCGTAGAAATCCAGCACCACTTCGTTGAACGGCATCTCGTACGTGATGACGACACGATCGGACTTGAGGTACTCCATGCCCTTCTGCACGCCACGTTTTTCCTGGCAGAGTTCGAGAATGGCCCCGACATGTGCGGACGGCGTGAGAATGGTGGCCTTGATGACCGGCTCTTCAAACTTGGAGATACGCCCGGCGTCCGGCAGTTTTGACGGGCTGTCGATTTCCTGCACCACGCCGTCGGTGGTGGTGACGCGGTACAAGACGCCCGGTGCCGTGGTGACCAGGTCCATGTTGTATTCACGTTCGAGGCGCTCCTGGACGATCTCCATGTGGAGCAGTCCGAGGAACCCACACCGGAATCCGAAGCCGAGTGCGGCCGACGTTTCTGGCTCGAAAAAAAACGCGGCGTCGTTCAGCCGGAGTTTTTCCATCGCCTCACGCAGTTCCTGATACTGCGAGTTTTCGACCGGGTACAACCCGGCGAACACCATGGGCTTGAGTTCCTTGAAGCCGGGGAACGGTTCAGAGGTCGGGCGTGCCGCGTCGGTGATCGTGTCGCCGACCCTGGCCTGGGCCACGTCCTTGATGTTCGCCACCATGAAGCCGGCTTCGCCAACCCCGAGTGACTCCACCGGTGTGGGCTTGGGACCAAAGACGCCAAGCTGGTCGATCTGCAGGTCGATGCCGCCCTGCATCAAACGGATCTTCTGTCCGGGTTTCATCGAACCGTCGATGACACGTGTGAGGATGATCACACCACGATAGGCGTCGTACCAGGAGTCGAAGATCAGCGCCTTGAGCGGCGCATCGGCATCCCCCTTCGGCGCGGGAAGACGATGCACGATCGCTTCGAGGATCTCGTGGACACCGATCCCGGCCTTGGCGCTGGCGAGGATCGCATGGTCGGCATCAAGGCCGATGATCTCCTCGATCTGGCGCTTGGCTTCGTCGGGCTGGGCCCCCGGCAGATCGATCTTGTTGATGACCGGGATGATCTCGAGGTTGTTCTCGACGGCGAGATACGCGTTGGCCAGCGTCTGGGCTTCGACGCCCTGCGACGCGTCAACCAGCAACAGCGCGCCCTCACAGGCGGCCAGCGACCGCGTGACCTCGTACCCGAAGTCGACGTGCCCGGGCGTGTCGATCAAATTCAGGACGTACGTCTCACCATCGTCGGCCTTGTAGTTCAGGCGGACGGCGTGGGCTTTGATCGTGATGCCGCGTTCGCGCTCGAGGTCCATCGAGTCGAGAACCTGGGCCTCCATCTCGCGCGCCTGCAGCGCGCCGGTGGCCTCGAGCAGACGGTCGGCCAGCGTCGACTTGCCGTGGTCGATGTGGGCGATGATCGAAAAATTGCGAATCAGGCGCTGGTCCATGAAAGTGCGGATTCCTAGCGCTGTTCGATCGGCAACACCTGTTGCGGATATGCAGGGCCAATGTAGTCGGTGCGCGGCCGGATCAGGCGATTGTTCTGATACTGCTCGAGCACGTGGGCCGTCCATCCGGAGATGCGGCTGACAGCAAAAATGGGGGTGTAGAGGTCGATCGGAATACCGAGCGAATAAAACATCGACGCCGAATAGAAGTCCACGTTCGGGTTGAGCTTTTTCTCGGCCTTGACGACCTGCTCAATCCGCTCGGACATGGCGTACCACTGGGGCTGGCCGGCCTTTTCACCAATCGACTTGGAGAAGCGGCGCAGGTGCGTGGCGCGCGGATCTTCGGTGTGATACACGCGGTGCCCGAAGCCCGAGATCTTTTCCTTGCGCGCGAGTTTGGCGCGGATGAACTCTTCGGCACGCTCGACGCCGGCGTCCTGACCAATCTCCAGGAGCATCTTCATCACTTCGGCGTTGGCGCCGCCGTGCAACGGTCCCTTGAGCGCGCCAATGGCGCCGACAATGGCCGAGTGCAGATCGGTCAACGTGGCGGCCGACACACGCGCCGCAAAGGTGGATGCGTTCAGTTCGTGATCGGCATGCAGCACCAGCGACACGTCAAACGCGCGCGCGGCGAGCGCCGACGGCCGTGTGCCGGTGAGCATGTAGAGGAAGTTCGCCGCATGGCCCAGCGCGGGATCGGGATCAATGTGACCACCACCGGCCTGCATCCGGCCCCAGGTCGCGACCAGCGACGCCATCTGTCCGGTCAGGCGCACGGCCTTGCGATAGTTCGCCTCGGGCGTCGACACCGACGCGTCGGCGTCGTAGTGCCCCAACATCGAGGTCAACGTGCGCAGCGCGTCCATGCCCTCAACGGCGGGCATCGACTTCATGGCGCGCAGGATCGGCTCTGGAAGAATACGCGCGGTCGCGAGCTGCGTCTGCAGGTCCCCCAGCTCCGCACGTGTCGGCAGACGACGATGCCACAGGAGGAAGCAGCACTCCTCAAACGACACACCGTGGTCCATGTCGGCCAGCTCGTGGATGTCGTAGCCGCAATACGACAGCACCCCGCGGTCGCCATCGATATAACAAATTGCGGACTCGCCTGCGACGACGTCTTCGAGGCCGGCCTTGGGTTTTACGGGTGCTGCGGTCGACATTACCAACAATCCTTACGTGCCTATTCGGCGATCTGTGGAGCCTTCACGATCACATCGTCGCCAAACTGCTGGAGCAGCGACATGAGACCGGTGTAGAGGAAACCAAACTGGAAGAGGACGAGGAACGGCAACGTGCCGTAGATGCCGTGCATCAACGCATACACGACCGTCATCGAGAAGTAGAGACCCAGAGCCGTTTCGACCAGGGGCTGAATCGCCATCGTCTGGTGGTATTTTTTGCCCTGCCAGCCGTCCTTGTTGTTGGCGATGCCGTACTTGGCCGTGCGCGCAAATTCGCCGGGGCCGCCAAACAACGCCTCAAAGACCGCCTTGGTGTTGTTGACCGCGAGGCCGATGCCGATCGACATCACGATGGGCAGGTACTTCACGCGCGACTTCCAGTCGGGATACAGCTCGCGTTGTGAGACGAGATAAAAATTGGCGACCGAGGCGGTGGCGGCCATGAAGAGCGGTACGTCGATGAGCAACATTTCCGTCCAGCCCATGTTGTAGCGCACGTACATCGCCGGGAACATCAACACCGAGAGCACACACATCAACAGGTAGTTGAAGTTGGCCGTGAGGTGGAAGAACGCTTCGATCTTGATCTTGCGCGGCAGGTCCGACGCGAGAATCGCGGGAAGGACCTTGCGGCACGTCTGGATGCTGCCCTTGGCCCAGCGGTGCTGCTGCGACTTGAACGCGTTCATTTCCACCGGGACTTCGGCCGGCGTCACCAGGTTGGGGAGAAACAGGAACTGCCAGCCGCGCAACTGCGCGCGGTAGCTGAGGTCGAGGTCTTCGGTGAGTGTGTCGTGCTGCCAGCCACCGGCGTCATCGATCGCCGTGCGGCGCCAGACACCCGCGGTGCCGTTGAAGTTGAAGAAACAGCCCGCGCGGTTGCGGCCGCCGTGTTCGAGCACAAAGTGGCCGTCGAGCAGGATCGACTGGATCTTGGTGAGCAGCGAATAGTCGCCGTTGAGGTGTCCCCAGCGCGCCTGCACGAGGGCGACCTTCGGGTTCTGGAAGTAGCCCACGGTCTTCATCAGGAAATCGGACGTCGGCACAAAGTCCGCGTCGAAAATCGCGATGAATTCCCCGCGCGCGACCTTCATCGCCTCGTCGAGGGCACCCGCCTTGTAACCGGTGCGATCGGTGCGGTGCAGGTATTTGATGTCGAAGCCCAGTGCGGCGAAGCGCTGCACGGCCATGTCCGCGATCGCGCGTGTCTCGTCGGTCGAGTCGTCAAGCACCTGGATTTCGAGTTTGTCCTTCGGATATTCGATTTCGACGACCGCATCGATCAGGCGATCGACGACATACATCTCGTTGAAGATCGGCAACTGGATGGTCACCACCGGCAGTTCCGCCATCGGCGGCGGCGGTCCGGGGACCTTGTCCTTGTTCTTCATGTATTCGTAGACAAGGTAGTACCGGTGCCAGCCATAGATCCCGAGAATGCTCAGGACAAAAAAATAGGCGACGAGGACTGACGTTTCCAATGGCGACATAGGCAGGGATCCGGACCAAACTCCGACCCACCATTGTAGCCGGGAAACCCACGAAGTCCCGGGGTTCCGAAGTCCCGTGGTCCCGAAGTCCCGGGGCTCGCCTCGCCGAAGCCTCGGGGCTCGCCTCGCCGAAGCCTCGGCGGAGGCGGGTCCCGAAGTGCCCACTTGACGTCCAGACGGTAGTCGTCTACACTTTAGTCGTTACAACGACTTACCTCTAACCGAAGGATACCCGCTCATGACCACCGCCACCTCGACCCCCGCCGCCACGACCTGGACCATCGACGCTTCGCACAGCGAAGTCGGTTTTGCGGTCAAACACCTCATGATTTCGACCGTCCGCGGCCGCTTTGCCGGCGTGAACGGGTCGATTACCTTTGCCGACGGCGACTTCAGCCAGGCCAGCGCCGACGTCACCATTGACGCGGCCACCATCGACACCCGCGAAGACAAACGTGACGCCCACCTGCGCTCGGGCGATTTTTTCGACGTGGAAAAGTTCCCATCCCTTACCTTCAAGAGCCGCCGTGTGCAGGCGATCTCCGGCGACACCTTCCAGCTCGTGGGCGACCTGACCATCAAGGACGTCTCGAAGGAAGTGGTGCTCGACGTCGAGTTTGAAGGCGCGCAGAAGGATCCCTGGGGCAACCAGAAGTCCGCGTTCACCGCGACGACCAAGATCAGCCGCTCGGCGTTTGGCCTGACCTGGAACGCCGCGCTGGAAACCGGCGGCGTGCTCGTGGGCGACGACATCAAGATCTCGCTCGACGTCCAGCTGCTGAAAACGACGTAGTCCCCGTGCGATAATGACAGGCTCCCCGGCGGATCGGGGAGCCTGCCCATGCAACCTGCTGTCCTTCGCGCGCTCGAGTTCGATCGCATCCGCGAGGCCTTGGCGTTCCAGACGCTGACGCCACTCGGTCGCGCAGCGGCGCTTGCCCTGGCGCCGTCCTCCGATCCGGCGGAAGTGCGCGCGTGGCTCGCCACCACGTCCGAGGCCGTGAAGTTGCTCGCCGACGGTGGCTCGCTCTCGATTCAGGCGCCGGACGCACTGCTCGACATTCTCGACGCGTTGGCCATCGCGGGGCAGCCGCTCGACCCGCTTTCCCTCGTTGGACTCGCAACATTTGTTGACTCGGTGGATGGCGCCTGCGACTCCGTGCGTCGGCTTGGCGCGAGCGCTCCCCTGCTTGGCGATCTGGTGTCGGCGGCCGCGTCCTTCTCGGTCGAAGCGTCGCGCACCCGCCGCGCCATCGCGCCCACCGGCGAGGTCACCGATGACGCGAGCGCCGCACTGCGCGATATTCGTGACGCGCTGCGTCGCAACCGCGCCAAACTGCGCTCCACACTCGAAGGCCTGACGCGCGGACGCGACACGGCGAAATATCTGCAGGACCAGATCGTCGCCGACCGCGGCGGACGTTACGTCCTGATGGTGCGCGCCGAACATCAGAACGC
This sequence comes from uncultured Solibacteraceae bacterium, assembly GCA_964423815.1. Classification (GTDB taxonomy): domain Bacteria; phylum Acidobacteriota; class Vicinamibacteria; order Vicinamibacterales; family SCN-69-37; genus SYFT01. The sequence goes on from CAYRGW010000031.1 coordinate 37,472, forward strand.
GATTCCCGGCATCGTGCACGGCAGTTCCACCAGCGGCGCGTCGTTGTACCTCGAGCCGATGGCGACGGTGCAGACCAACAACGAGATCGTCGCACTCGCCGATCGCGAGAAGGCCGAGATTTTCCGCATCCTGCTCGCACTCACCGACGCGTACCGGATGCGTTCGGCCGATCTTGAGAACACCCTGCACGTCGCAGCCGAGCTGGACCTGGTCCAGGCGAAGGCGCGCCTCGCCGGCCGCCAGCAGGCGATCGCGCCCGCCCTGACCACCGACGGCCGCCTGGAATTCCGCGGCGCCCGCCACCCGCTGCTCACCGAAAAACCGTCGGGAGGCTTTTTCGCGGATGACGAATCGAAAAAGCCTCCCGACGGTTTTTCGGTGGTTGCCAACGACATCGTCCTCATCCCGCCCATGAAGGCGCTGGTGATCTCGGGCCCCAACACGGGCGGCAAAACGGTCGCGCTCAAGGCGGCTGGCCTGCTCGCGCTCATGGCGCAGGCGGGGCTGCACATCCCTGTGGATCCCGGGAGCGCGTTTACGCCGTTCACATCAATCTTCGCGGACATCGGCGCCGACCAGTCGATCGCGGCGAGCCTCTCGACCTTCTCCGCGCGCATCGCACATCTGGTCGAGATGGAACGCGCGCTCGAATTGCCCGCGTTGGTCCTGCTCGACGAAGTTGGCGGCGGCACCGACCCCATTGAGGGCGGCGCACTGGGCACGGCGGTGATCAATCACTTCCGCACCCGCGGCGCCATCGTCATCGCCACCACACATGACGATGGCTTGAAGACGTTTGCGGCGACCACCGAGGGGATTCAGGCGGCGGCGATGGGTTTTGTCTCCGAGACATACGCGCCGACGTACAAACTCGTCTACGGTGCGCCCGGCCGCAGCCTTGCACTCGAGATCGCCGAGCGCCTCGGGATGCCGTCGTCGGTGATCGCGGCCGCACGCGCGCGCCGGTCCACACGCGAGACGCAGCTGGCCGAACACCTCGCGCGTGTTGATCAGGAACTGGCGGTGCTTGATCGCGAGCGTCAGGCCGTCGCGGACGAACGCAAACGTGTCGCAGAGGAGCGCACGAGGATTCTCGCGCGCGAATCCCACGTCACCGAACGTGAAGCGATCCTGCGCAAACGCCTCGACGATCGGCTCAACGAAAAATTGCGCGAGGCGCGCGCGGAAGTGGATCGTGTCGTCGCCCAGGTGAAGACCAAAGCCGAGGCGCTGGTGCAGAAGGCTGAACAGCGCCCGCTCTCCACGGGCGAGATTGGTCAACTCCGTGTGCAGGGCCGCTCCGCGCTCGACACCGTCGCACAGCCGCTCGGGCCCGCTACCCCGGACCCGCACGTCGCGCTCGATCGCGCGCCCGACGCAGGAGACGACGTCTTTGTGCCGGCGTTGGGGTCGAAAGGCCGCGTCACGTCCGTCTCAGGAAAACATGCGGAAGTGGATGTACGCGGCAAACGGATGAAGGTCGCGTGGCGTGACCTGCAACGCGCGGCGGGCGGCCGCGCTCCTGGCGCCCGCCCAACGGGTCCGCGCGAACGCGAGACGTCGCCCAGCGGCGGTGGCGGCGTCACCACGCCCTCAACCGCCGGGCTGGTCTCCGCCGTGCGCGAGCTGATGGTCATCGGCAAGACGGTTGATCAGGCCACCGACGAAGCCGAGAAATTCCTCGACGCGGCGCTCATGTCCGACAGTCGCCGCCTCCGTGTCGTACACGGTCACGGTACCGGTCGGCTGCGCGAGGCCATGACGAAGTTCTTCCGGGAGCATCCGCTCGTCGCCTCGGTTGCACCCGCGCCGGACAACGACGGCGGCAACGGCGCGACCATCGTGGAGTTGAAGGACTGATGGCGTTATTCCCTCAGAGCTTCCTCGACGACCTCAAGGCACAAACCGACATCGTCACGATCATCGGCGAGGTGACCCCGCTCAAAAAAGCGGGCGTGACCTACAAGGGCCTCTGCCCCTTCCACACCGAAAAAAGCCCGTCGTTCAACGTGAACCAGGACAAGGGGTTCTTCAAGTGTTTCGGGTGCGGGGTGGGTGGCGACGCCGTCAAGTTTGTCGAGATGTACCAGAAGGTCACCTTCCCGGAGGCCATTCGGTACCTCGCCCAGCGCGCCAATATGACGATTCCCGAGGCGGTCGATGGCACCGAAGACCGGGTCGCGGCCGCCGAGCGCGAGGCCCTGGTCAAACTCCACGAGGACGCCCTCGCCTTCTACCGGGAACAGATCGAGGCGCCCGCCGGAGCCCGGGCCAAACGTGAGCTCGAGAAGCGCGGTCTGGCCCCGGCCACGATCGACACGTTTGGCTACGGGTACGCGCCCGCCGCCGGCCGTGACACCTTGTCGAGCCTTTTTGCATCTCAGAAGGTGCCTGTCGCCCTCCAGGTCAAATCCGGCCTGGTGATGCAACGAGACGACGGTCGGCTGATTGACCGGTTCCGGAACCGTCTGATGATCCCGATCCGGCGAGATACCGGCTCCCTTATTGCGTTTGGGGGCCGGGCCATGGACGAAGGGCAGGTGCCCAAGTACCTGAATTCGCCGGAAACGCCCATTTATTCGAAAGGTCGGACCCTGTACGGGTTGGACGTGACGAAAGGGGCCATTAAGAAGCACAATTACTGTGTGCTGGTTGAGGGCTACTTCGACCTGGCGCAAGTGTGGCAAGCCGGGGTTCAGCCGGTCGTGGCCTCCAGCGGCACGGCCCTGACCGTGACGCAGGGGCGCCTGCTGAAACGGTTTGCTCAGAAAATCGTTTTAAGTTTTGACCCGGACGCGGCCGGACAGGGGGCAGCGGCGCGCTCGTCCGAGTTATTGGTCGCGGAAGGATTCCAGGTCAATGTGGCCCTGCTGCCGCAAGGCAGCGACCCCGATACGTTTATCAGGAACGAAGGTGGCCGCGCGTATGTGGAGCGCCTGAAGGGTTCCCGCTCGTATCTGGAGTTTTTGCTCGACCGGGCGGCGGAACGGGTGGATTTAAATCGGCCCGATGGCCGACGGGCGTTTATCGGACAGATGTTGACGGTGGCCGCCACCATTCCCGACGCTGCGGCGCGGGATCAATTTGCGGACCGACTGGCCCACAAGGCCCGCATCACCGAGAGCGTGGTGCGCGACGAAATTCGGAAGGCCGCGGCGGCAAAAAAGACCGAACCGCCGGCTGTGTCCCTGCCCTCCTCGGTCCGGATGCTGGACGCGGAGCAGGGATTGTTGTGGGCACTGGTCAACCGCCCCGTGGAAGGATTGGCCGCGTTGGCGCAGTTGGAGGCCGACGATGTGATTGGGCTGATGTCGGCGCCGGTGTTTGCGCTGGCGCGGAGTCTGGCGGACATGCCGGCGGACGTGTTACCTGAGCTCCTGCGGGAGCGTCTAAGTGAGGGTGAGCGCGCGCTGGTGGCCCGGGCTGCAGCGCGGGAAGCCGCGGCGCCCCCGCCCGACTGTGTGAACGCCCTCAGGCGTCGTCGTCTCGAGAGAGAACGCGCTGAGGTGCAGGAAGAAATTGACCGGCTGCAGGCCGGTACACGAGCCGGTGAAAACACCGACCAGCGGCTCGCGGACTTGTGGACGAAGAAGTTGGAGCTGCTGCAGCGGCTCGAAGCGTTGAAGGAGTAGGGACCTTGTCGATTGAGGAAAAGTACGACGAAATCC
>CAYRGW010000032.1:0-40828 GCA_964423815.1 uncultured Solibacteraceae bacterium
CAAACGCCGCGAAACACCAATAAAACGGAATGCGCATCTCGGGCGCGAGTGTGCGCACGACCGTGGTCTTGGGATGCAGCGTCCGCCAGACGTTGACGGACCAGTACACAAACGGCACGTTGGCCATGCCAAAGACGCCGACTGCGGCAGCCAACACGTCGCTGCCCGGACCGGCAAAACGCCGGAGCATCATGTAGGCCACAAAAATCAGCCACAACACGAGGGAGGTCACCAGGCGCACATCGCCCCACTCCCACCAGACGCCCCAGGCCTTGCGCGCCCACAGCGGGCCGGTGACCAGGACGATGATCCCGAACAGCACCACCAGCTCAGCGGCCGCAATGGCGACACGATCCGCTTTGGGGGACCGCTTCGCCAGATAGATCGCGCTCGCGATGCCGCACACAAACGCGGACGCAAACATCACGATCGCGGAGGGCACGTGGTAATAAAAGATGCGCTGAATCAACCCCATGGTGGATTCATACGGCGCCGAGTCGATCACAAATGGCGAGGCGGCAAACATGGCCGCGCCGATCAGCACCAGGGCCGCGACGAGTCGAGTCTGTCCCATCTGTTTTTCCGTCTCCTAGTCCGCCATCACGGCGTCAAACACCCACAACGCCAGCGTCAGAAACACCGCGTCAAAGAATACCAGCATGGACAGCCAGACCTCGGCGCGAGGCAGGTTCACCTCGGTCGTCAGCAACGCCGCCGTCCCGCTGACGCCCGCAATCATGACCGGCACGGTCAGCGGATACAAGACCACCGGCAACAGGACGTCCCGCGACTGGCTGCGGTTCAACATCGCGCCAAACAACGTGCCCACGCCGGCAAATCCCAGCCCGCCAGCCACAAGCAGCGCCAGCAGGTGCCAGAACACCCCGCCGAGCGACACCCGGAAGAGCACGACGACCAGCGGCAACACCACGGCCACCACCATCGACATGATGGCCAGCATGCCAATCAGCTTGCCCAGATACAGCGCCGAGCGGTCCACCGGCGCCAGCAGCAGCGCCTTTAAGGTCTCCGACTGCCGCTCCCGCTCAAACGTCCGGCCGAGTGCCAACGTCCCGGAGAACGCGAGCGCCACCCACAAGATGCCCGCCGCCGCATCCGTCAACGGCTTCGCGTCCACCACAAAACTGAAGGAGAAGATCAGGACCACCGCCACGGCGAAAAACACCGTCGTGTACACGAGCTCGCGGCTGCGGGCTTCCACGACCAGGTCCTTGCGCGCGACGATCCACGCCGTCCGAAAAAACCCGGGCGTCATGCAATCTCCTGCAACACACGTCGATACCGCTCGCGCAGCGTCCCTGCCCCTGCGGGAATCGGATGCACCCGCCCCCGGTCCACACACACCGCATCGTCCACCAGCGTCTCGGCGGTATCAAAGTCGTGCGTGGCCATGATCACGATGGCGCCGTCCACGGCAAGCGTCTTGAGACGCCCGATGAGGATATGGGCCGAGGCATCGTCGAGCCCGGTGAACGGTTCGTCGAGCAGGACGAGCCTGGGTTTGTGCAGCAGCGCACGTTCCAGCGCCAGACGTTGGCGCAGGCCGCGGGAGAAACCACCTGCGCGGTCGTCGGCGCGGTCTGTGAGGCGCGCCAGCGAGAGGGCCTCAGCGACCCGCGCGTCGAGGTCGCGGACGCCGTAGAGCTGTCCAAAAAACGCGAGGTTCTCCGCCGCCGTGAGGTCGGGGTACAGGAAGAGATCGTGCCCGAGGACACCGATGGACGCGCGCAGGGCGTCACCCGCGTCTGCCGATTTATGTTCGCCGTAGTGGACCTGCCCCGCCGAAGGGCTGAGCAGAGTGGCGAGGATGTTCAGGAGCGTGGACTTGCCGGCCCCGTTGGGACCAAACAAACCCAGCACCCGCCCCGCCGGCGCTTCGAGCGAGACTTTCGCAAGAGCCCGGCGTCGCCCGTACGTCCGGGACACGCCATCGACGCGAACCGAGGAAAAATCGAGATCAGGCACGCCGGGCCGGCGCAGTCACCGCGCCCCAGATACCCCAGCCGATGACCGCCAGCGCCAGCGCAACGGCCACCCACTGCGGCCAGGTCGGATGGTGCGGCAATCCGGTGAAGTCCACCGTGAGCGCCTGGCCGGCCTGGATGGCGGGTCCGGAGGCAAACAGCAGCGGCTGCCCGTTGCTGTCCACCACGTTGCGCGCCGTGACCTGGGGCGACTCGATGGCGAGTGCTCCGTGTTGCTCCACGAGCAACGTGAGTTGCGGCAGTAATGCGGGCCACGTCTGTTCAAGGCGTGCGGTTGGGCCGCGATACGGCAGTTCGTAGGCCACCTGCGCCACGGTGGGCCCGGGCGCAAACGGTCCGGTCACAATGACCCGTGGCCCCTGGGCTGTCGCCTGGGTGGTGGAGCCCTCGAGTAACGACACCCCACGCGCCGCCGACGGCAGGTCAAAAATCAGCGGGCCATCGATATCGACGGGGGCGTCACCGGCGTTCACGATCTCCAGCACGTAGAAGATGACCAGGGCGTTTTCGGAAAGTTCGACAATAACGCGTGATTCCTGACCCAACGACACGGTGCCCTTGACGGCCGGAACAGCGGGGGCCGTCGGCGCGGCGGCTGCGGCGTCCGCCGCCGCGGCGTCTGCCTCCGGATCGACGGCGATCAACGCGACCATCATGCCGGTCAACCCGATCGGAATGGGCTGGGAATCAAGGCGCTGCCCATCCACCATGGTCGACACGCGCACCGTGTTGCCCGTGCGCAGCCCGGAGACCAGGGCGCGGCCATCTGCGCCGGTGGTGACCGTGCGCGAGTCGCCATCCACGTTGACGTCGACGAGCTGATTGGCCACGACTTTGTCAAAGCTGCCGCGCGCCACACGGACGGTCAGACTGCCAGGCGGCACATCCGGTGACGGGAGCGGGCGTCCGGACATTTCCCGGAAGTTAGGCATCTGCGCCTGAAGGCCGGACGCGCCGAACGCGAGAAGCACCACACAAATTCTTACAAAACCCCTCACGCGTGTACGCTCCCGAGTTTCTCGCCGCACTGCTTGCAGAATTTTGCGTCGCCGTCGTTGCTGGTGCTGCACCGTGGGCACACGGCGGCCGGGCGCGCGGCTGGGGAGTGCGCCGATTTGGCCGGGGCATCCGGCGGAATCTGGTCCAGCTGTTCCATGATCAGGAGCGCACGCTGTTTCAGCCGCCCGAGCATGTCCTGGTAGTCAACATCGCTGACCTTCTTCATGCCGTAGTCGAACTCGAGGTCTTTGATGGCGCGCAGCACCGTGACCTTGTCCTGCTCGAGCACCTCGCGCAGCCGTTGACCGAGTACGGGCGTGGTGTTCTTCGACAACAAAGCCATCAGCGCCTGATGGACGGCGTATGCCGTGTATCCGGCCGACAGGGCCGCCGCGCTCAACAGCAGGAGCGCGGCCGGGTGGGTATTCCGCGCCATGACGACCGCCGCCGTGGCGGCGACCATCGACAACAAGACATAAAAATGTCCGGCGGTAAATGGCGCGGACTGAGTTGACGTCTCAGTCGAGGTCTCGGAGCTCATCGTCCAACCTCGCTTCCCGTTCCTGCGTCGCTGCGGTCTGTGCCTGTGGTGCCACCGGCGCGTCCGCGTTCTTGCGGGTCCATCGGACGGCCACGCCACCAACAATCACCATGCCGATCAGTCCCACCGCATACGGCAGGAACCACGCGAGCCGATTGAACCCTTCGTCAATCGGTGACGCGAGCACTTCCTGACTGCCGTATTTCTTGACGTAGTAGTCCACGACCTCGTCGTAGGACTTGCCGGCCGCCACGAGCTCGGAGATTTCCAGCCGCATCGCTTCGGCCGTGCCACACGTGCACTCACCCACACGCTGGCGACCACAGGTCCCACACATGCAGACGATGTTGGCGCGCAGTTCTTTTTCGACCGGACTGCGCGGCACCAGCAACACGACTTGCGAATTCTCGACATGCTGCGCATGTGCGTGCGGCGCCAGCCCCACCATCAGCAGCAGCACCAACCCGGTGGTCACCGCCGCCTCAGGCACCTTGGCCGTCGCAAACGCCATCGACCGTTCCGGCAACAGCGACAGGATCGTGCCCATACTCAGAATGCCGAACCCGAACCACAACCAGTTGATCAACGGGTTGACCGTCACCGCAAACGTCGCGCGCTGCGTCTCGAGTTCGTACGCTGCAAGCACGATGTAGAGGTCTTCGGCAAACCCACGACGAATCGCCACCTCAGTGGTCGGCTCACTCTCGCGGTCGCGGAAGAACCACCGCGCGGGGTACATGCCCCCATACGGCTCGCCGTTCTTGGTGACGGTGGTGTGTCCCGTGATCATCTGCTTCTGGCCGTCGTCGGTCACCTTGAGTGCGTCGTATTTCACGACGTAGGCACCAATGGCCACTTCCTGTCCGGGCTCGAGGTTGACCTGCTCCTCCAACTTGAAGCCGTTGCCGGCGAAGCCAAAGAAGATCAGCACGATGCCGAGATGCACGATGTAACCCGCGTACCGCCGACGCGACCGGGCGAACAGGCCGATCACGGCCGTGAATCTGTCGGTGCCCGTCGCACGCTGACGCACGCCGGAGCCGCGCCAGAATTCCTGGATGATCGTGCCGAACACGAAGCCGCACAACCCGAAGCACAACCCGGCGGCCCAGAAGTTCACCCCAAGCGCCATCACGACGCCGGTCATCGCGAGACCACTGAGCACCGGCCACATGACCTGGTGCACCATGCTGCTCGGCGCAGTCTTGCGCCACGCGAGCAACGGACCAATGCCCGTAAGCAGCAGCAGGATCAGACCAACCGGCAGCATCCACTTGTCAAAAAACGGCGGGCCAACGGTGAGGCGTTCCCCCCGCAGCGCCTCGCTGATGGTCGGGAACATCGTGGCAAACAGCACGAAGAACGCCGAGAACAACAGGATCCAGTTATTGGCCAGGAACGCGGCCTCACGCGACGCCCACGAGTCGAGCTCATTGCGCGCCCGCAACAGCGGCATGCGCCAAATCACGAGACCAAAACTGACGGTCAGAATGACGATCATGAAGATCGTGAACATCCACGCCAGCTCACGGTCTTCACCAAACGCGTGCACGGACTGCACGATGCCCGAACGCGTCATGAAGGTGCCGAAGATCGTGAGGAAGAACGTCATGATGACGAGTGAGATGTTCCACACCTTCAGCATGCCGCGCCGTTCCTGCACCATGACCGAGTGCAGAAACGCCGTCGCGGTAAACCACGGCAGCAGGCCGGCGTTCTCGACCGGGTCCCAGCCCCAGTAGCCGCCCCAGCCCAGTTCTTCATAGGCCCACAGCCCGCCGAGGGCCAGACCCAGACTCAGAAACAGCCACGAGGTCATCGTCCAGCGACGCACGGCACGCAGCCACGAGTCGTCGAGCTGACCGGTAATCAACGCGGCGAGCCCGAAGGCAAACGGAATGGTCATCCCGACGAAGCCGAGGTACAGCATCGGCGGATGGATGATCATGTAGAAGTTCTGGAGCAGCGGATTCAGCCCGCGCCCGTCGGCCGGCGTCGAGAGCAGATGGGTCTCGAACGGGTTGTTGTGAATCACCATGAGGAACAGAAAGAACATCTGTGTCACGGAGATGACGGCAATCACCCAGGGGATCAACAAGCGGTGCCGCTCGCGATTGACCTGAATGGCCACGCTGGCAAAGACCGCCAGCAGGGTGACCCAGAACATGAGTGATCCATCCAGCCCGCCCCAGTACGAGGTGAGCTTGAAGAACAACGGCATGGACGAGTCGGAGTAACTGTTGACGTATTTGATGCTGTAGTCGCCCACGACGAACGAATACACAATGATCGACGTCAGAATCAGCATCAGGCCCGTCAACACGTGTGACAGCCCGACCGCACCCTGAATCAGCGACGCGCTACGACGACGTCCGCCGGCGACACCTGCGGCAAATGCCGCGGCGGCGACGACAAACGCCACAAGAATCAGCGTAGTCCCGAGGATGGCCACGGGTTACCGCACCGCTGCAGGCAAGGCGTCAGCTTCGTATCGCGACGGGCACTTGGCCATGATGCCGTCCGGCTCGACCACGACACCGTCAGGCGTCAGTGTGCCCTTGAGCACCACTTCCGCGTCCTTCTTGAAGGTATCGGGCACCACACCGCGATACGTCGCGTTGACGGTCGCGCCGTTGGACTGCACCGTGAACCGGTACTCAAGCGTCTTGGGATTGACCTGCGGATCACCCAGCACATAACCGTGTACGCGGAGGCGCTTGCCGTGCCACTGCTCCGGCTCGGCCATGACTTCATCAACGTATTTGTAGTATTCGGCGCCTTCAGAAATTGACGTGTACATCAGGAACGTCAAAGCGCTGAGAATCACCAGGGCAGAGAGACTGACTCGGACCGTTTTTTTGGACATTGCTGGCCTCGTCGACGTGTGCACAACGAGCACCCCACACAACGGGTTGTGCTCGCCGTTCAGGATACCACTGTTACGCGGCGAAGAAGGGCGTCAACCGTCGCGACCGGAAGTCCCACAACGTTCGTGTAGGACCCCTCGATTTTCGGGATAAAACGTGAGGCTCTCCCCTGGATCCCATAGGCCCCGGCCTTGTCATGGGGCTCCCCACTCTCCACATAGGCCGCAATTTCCGTCGGTGTCAGTGCCTGCACCCACACGACGGTCTCTTCGATCGTATCGAGCGTGGCGCCCCGTCCCACCAGTGCCACGGCGGTGAGCACCCGGTGCGCCCGCCCAGCGAGTCCCGTCAACATGCGCACGGCATCGGCATCATCTACGGGCTTGCCTAGTACTTCGTCGTCCAACACGACCACCGTGTCAGCCCCCAGCACCATGGCCTCCGGATGACGCGCGGCGACCGCCTGCGCCTTCGCCAACGCAACGCGCCTGGCATACGCGCCGGCGGGTTCACCCGCGTGACGCGTTTCGTCCACATCCGCCACATCCACCTCGAAGACAAACCCCGCCGCGTCGAGCAGTTCCCGACGACGAGGGGACGCAGAGGCCAGGACCAGCGGAACAGGGGCGCGCATGTCCGGATGATACACTCCGGGATCGGCATGGAATCGCTGCAGCAGACTGCCACTCGTGTGCTTGCCTCACTGCTGAGCGGCCAGCCGTTGACGCCGGGCAAAGTCTCGTTTGCCTGGTCGATCGCGGCCGGTCCCCTGCTGGCCCGTCACGGCACCCCGCACTGGCATCCCAACGGCACGTTGTATGTGCACGCGCGTGAACTGGCGTGGGTCAAGGAACTGGAGCGCTCGCGGCCCATCGTGGCCGAGCGCTTGAAACATCTGCTCGGCCCGGACGTCGTCCGGCGCATTGTCATCAGCAAATCGGAGAACTCTCATGCGTGAAACCGTCATCGTCAGCGCTGTTCGCACCCCTACTGGCAAGTTCCTGGGCGTCCTCAAGGATTTCCGCGCGCCCGACCTCGGGGCACTGGCCGTTCGTGAAGCCGTGCGCCGTGCCGGGGTTGACCCGGCGCTGGTGGACGAATGCCTGATGGGCAACGTCGTGCAGGCCGGTGTCGGCCAGGCCCCTGCGCGGCAGGCCGCCCTGCGTGGCGGACTGCCGACCACCGTCGGCGCGCTCACCATCAACAAGGTCTGCGGGTCGGGCCTCAAGGCCGTCATGCTCGCGGCGCAAGGCATTGCGACCAATGACATCGACATTGCGGTCGCCGGCGGCATGGAGTCCATGAGCAACTGCCCGTACCTGATGACCAAGGTGCGCGAAGGACTACGCATGGGCGACTCGAAGATCATCGACTCCATGATTCACGACGGGCTGTGGGACGCGTTTGACGACGTGCACATGGGCATGACGGGCGAACACGTGTCGGAGACGTACAAGGTGTCGCGCGAAGATCAGGACGCCTACGCAGTGGACAGCCATCGCAAGGCGGCTGCGGCCACCAACAGCGGCGCGTTCGTCGACGAGATTCTCCCGATTCAGATTCCGCAGAAGAAGGGCGACCCCCTCGTGGTCACCAGGGACGAAGGGATTCGCGAAGACACGTCAATGGAATCACTCGGCCGCCTGAAGCCCGCGTTCAAGAAGGACGGCACCGTCACGGCCGGCAATGCGCCCGGCGTGAACGATGCGGCCTCTGCGCTGGTCGTGATGGGCGCCGACGTGGCCGCGCGTCTGAACCTGACACCGATGGCCCGTGTCGTCGGACAGGCCACGGCCGGACTCGAACCCAAACTCGTGCTCATGACCCCGGTGGACGCCGTCCGCAAGTTGATGAAAAAGACCGGCTGGTCGATCAACGACGTGGACCTCTTCGAGCTGAACGAAGCGTTTTCGGTGCAGGGCGTGGCGGTCATCCGCGAGTTGGGCCTCGACCCCGCGCGTGTGAACGTGCACGGCGGCGCTGTGGCACTTGGCCACGCCATCGGCGCCAGCGGCGCGCGTGTGTTGACGACGCTGATCTACGCGCTCAAGCGCCATAACAAAAAACGCGGCGTCGCGACGTTGTGCCTCGGCGGCGGCAACGGGGTCGCCCTCGCCGTGGAATTGCTGTAACTTCGGGACTTCGGGACCTCGGGACTTCGAGACATGAGCATTAAAACGGTCGGCGTGATTGGCGCGGGAACGATGGGCAACGGGATTGCGCAGGTGTTTGCGCAGTCGGGATTTACGGTCAAGGTGTTTGATGCGGCGCCGGGTGCGGTGGAACGCGCACTCAAGACCGTCGACAAAAGCACGGCGAAGTTTGTCGAGAAGGGCAAGATGACCGACGCCGACCGCACGGCGACACTCGCCCGCCTCTCGGCCGCCCCGTCGCTGGAGGACTTTGCCGACGTCGACTATGTCGTCGAAGCCGTGGTCGAATCACTCGAGGTGAAACGCGCGATCTTCTCCGCGCTCGATCGCATCACACGCCCCGACGTCATTCTCACGTCCAACACGTCGTCGATTTCCATCACGACGATCGGCGCCTCCACTACGCGGCCCGACAAAGTGCTCGGCATGCACTTCATGAACCCCGTCCCGCTGATGACGCTGGTGGAATTGATTCGTGGACATGCCACGTCCGCCGAGTCGATGCAGATCGCCTCCGACCTGTGCAAGACGCTCGGCAAGACGCCGCTTGAGGCGGCCGACTACCCCGGCTTCATCGCCAACCGCATCCTTATGCCGATGATCAACGAAGCGATCTACTGCGTGATGGAGGGCGTCGGCACGCCGGAGGCCATCGACGGCGTGATGAAACTCGGCATGAACCACCCGATGGGCCCACTCACACTCGCCGACTTCATCGGCCTCGACGTGTGCCTCGCCATCATGAACGTGCTGCACGACGGTCTCGGCGACCCGAAATACCGACCGTGTCCCCTGCTCAAGCGGATGGTCGCGGCTGGGCAGTTGGGTCGGAAATCGGGCCAGGGATTTTACAAATACTAATTTCACACCGAGACATGGAGAGCTGGGAGTTTTCTTAAAAAAAACATCCTCTCAGTCCTCCATGTCTCGTTGTGAATTGCTCTTCCACCAACCCACCCCAGCAGCCACAGGTCCAAGCAGCACCAACTCACGTCCGATCGAAGTGAGGTTGATCGCCCAGAAGTTGTCCAGCCAGTAGCGGCGTGAGATGGGGCCGAAGGTGTCCCAGCCGGTCGAAAAGAACTCCATCGACAAAGGCCAGAAGGCCATGACGCCGATCGGGATGGATGTATCGGATGACATCGCATCGAGGAGCGGATGCGTGAGCCAGGCCGCGCAGACGGCCAGCCAGATGCGTGTGCGGGTGGAGGCCACCGGCCAGCGCTGCCAGGCCGCCACGGTGGCGACGATGAGCGCGGCGCCCAGGCTGTGCGTCTCGCGGCTGTGACGGCCCCACAACAGGTCCAGGTCCGGAACAATCCCGATGGCCACGAGAATCGCGATCTGTCGCCAGCGCGCCTGACCGACCGCCAGAACCCCGGCGATTCCCCACCCCGCCGCCACCGCAGCGAGACCATGTCCTATCGGCGACGGCATCTCTCACGACAATATCGCGAGGGCCCACCAACCTGTGACCCGGCCTGTCAGCACCCCCTGCAAGAATCTTCAATAGTTGATGGCTGGCAGGTGGCAGGAATTGCCACCCCGGCCGACACAGGGCGAAAGTCCGAAGGCCCTTAACTGTTTGTAATTACATAGGATAGAGGAACACATCGATGAGTTTTCGCTTGACGCACCCATGGCACACTTCTAGAATGACGTACGGTCCAGCCGTGGTCGCGCCGATTGGCGGTGGCTCTGCGGGGCAAAGGATAACGAGGCATATGGCGACAGCAGAACGTGAGAACAACGTCGACAAGGAACGCTCCAAGGCCGTGGAACTGGCCGTGGGCTAGATCGAGAAACAGTTCGGCAAGGGCTCGATCATGCGCCTGGGGGGCAAGGACTCCATCGTGGCCCCCATTCCGGTGATTTCGACCGGGTCCATCAGCCTCGATTGGGCGTTGGGCGTGGGCGGTTTCCCCCGCGGACGTGTCATTGAGATCTTCGGACCGGAATCGTCGGGCAAAACGACGCTGGCTCTCCAGACCATCGCGCAGGCGCAGAAACTCGGCGGCGTGGCGGCCTTTGTGGACGCCGAACACGCACTGGACGCGAAATACGCCCAAAAGCTCGGTGTGGACCTGGAGAACCTCCTGGTCTCGCAGCCGGACAACGGCGAGCAGGCCCTGGAAATCACCGAGGTGCTCATCCGCTCCAACGGTGTGGACGTGGTCGTGGTCGACTCCGTCGCGGCACTTGTGCCCCGCGCGGAAATCGAAGGCGAAATGGGTGACGCGCAGATGGGTCTGCAGGCCCGCCTGATGTCGCAGGCGCTTCGCAAGCTGACCGGTGTGGTCGCCAAGTCGAAGACGTCGCTCATCTTCATCAACCAGCTGCGCGAAAAGATCGGCGTGATGTTCGGCAACCCCGAAACCACCACGGGCGGCCGCGCGCTGAAGTTCTACTCGTCGGTGCGTGTGGACATCCGCCGCATCGGCGCGATCAAGGACGGTGACCAGGTCACCGGCGGCCGCACCCGCGTGAAGGTCGTCAAGAACAAGGTCGCCCCGCCCTTCCGTGAAGCCGAATTCGACGTCATGTATGGCGAGGGCATCTCGCGCGAGGGTGACCTGCTCGACCAGGGCGTCGAACACAACATCGTCGAGAAGAGCGGCACGTGGTTCTCCTACAAGGGCGAACGCCTGGGCCAGGGCCGGGAAAACTCGAAGAACTTCCTCAAGCAGAACCCCGCCACCGCCGCCGCGATCGAAACCGCGCTGCGTCTGGCCATGGGGCTCTCCAACAACGGGCCGGCGGCCACGCCGGCACCTGACGCCAAGGCCGACTCGAAATAGACGACAAATCGGCGAAAAGACACAGCGAACGCGAGGGCTTTGGCCCTCGCGTCTCGCAGTCCTTGTGTTAAGATCTTGAACTTCGAGACCGCCTCAGGAGCCGAGGTAGCTCAGTTGGTAGAGCATACGATTGAAAATCGTAGTGTCGACAGTTCGATTCTGTCCCTCGGCACCATCTTCCCCGCCTAAACCCCAGCAAAGATCGTCAGCGCAACCTGCAGGCACGCCTGCACCCAGGGTTGCGGATAGACACCCATGCCGATGATGCCGACGAGGCAAATCACGATGGCCAGCTGAAGCACGGCGGGGACGGGCACCGGTGCGGGGTTCTCCGGCGCTTCGATGTACATCCGACGCGCGACCACCAGATAGTAGTAGAGCGCGACGACGGTGAGGACGGCGCCCAGGAATGCGAGCACATACATGCCCTGCTCCACGGCCGCCCAGAAGATGAACAGCTTCGCCCAGAAGCCCGCCACGAACGGGATCCCACCCAGCGACAACAGGAACAGCAACAACGCCAGCGCGAGCGCCGGCGACCGGCGTGCGAGGCCCTGGTAGGCGTCCACTTTGTCGGAGCCTGATGAGGCGGAGACGGCCTGGACGACGAAGAAGGCGCCCATGTTGCCGAACAGATACGCCACCAGGTAGAACAGCACCATCCCGACGCCGGAGACCGACATCGCGGCCAGGCCCAGCAACAGATACCCGATGTGCGCCACGCCGGAATACGCAAGCAGGCGTTTGATGTTGGTCTGCGGAATCGCGAGCAGGTTGCCCGCCACAATCGAGATGGCCGCGAGCACCGACAAGACGGGCACCCACACCTGCGAGGCGGTGCCGATGCCTTCGACAAACACCCGGAGGATCACGACAAAACCAGCCGCCTTCGGGGCGATGGACAACCACGCCACAAACGGGGTGCCGCCCGCTTCATACGTGTCGGGCACCCACATGTGAAACGGCACAGACGCGATCTTGAACCCCAGGCCCGCGAGCATCAGGCTCAGGCCGAGGATGATCAACGGGTCGCCCGACGACAGCACGGGGCCGATGGCGGCGATCTCGGTGGATCCGGTCGCGCCATACACAAACGACAGACCGTAGAGCAGAATCGCCGACGACACGCTGCCGACCACAAAAAACTTCAGCGCACCTTCGGGCGCCGCCGCTTGCTGCTTCCGGAACCCGGTCAGGAAATAGAGCGGAATCGACATCAACTCGAAGGCCACAAACAGCAGGATCAGTTCGCGCGCCGAGGCGAGCACCAGCATGCCCATCAACGACGCCAGCATGATCACGTAGTACTCGGTCGACCGACGCCAGAACTGGCTCTCCGTAAACGCCAGCGTGGCCAGCACACTGAGCGCGGCCGACACCAGGAACAGCCGCTTCATGAACACGGCCAGTTCGTCGAGCACCACGGTGCCGTCGAGCAACACACGCCCGGGTTCGGCATTCCACGCCATCAGCCCAATCACGACCAGGCCGGCCAGCGTGACAAATCCACTCAGGCGATCGTTGGCGCCACGGCGCACCAGGCCCGCCAGGAACACCACAAGCAGCAGAATGCCGACGGCGGCTTCAATCGCCAGCGGATACGACGGGTGGAAGGCCCAGGGGGTCATCACAGCACCCCCAGCCGCGACAGAATCGACACGGTCGTCAAATCAATCGGATCAAGGGCCAGCCTCGGAGCCACGCCAAACAAAATCAAGGTCCCGACCAGAATCACGATGGCCACCCACTCGGTGCCCTTTGCGTCGGGCAGGTTTTGGAAGTGTGGATCCGTGCTCTTTGGGCCCCAGAAGATCGCCCGCACGACGCGCAACACGTAAATGGATGTCAAAAACGCGCCAATGACCGCCGGGAACAACCACCATGAATGCGCGGACGACCACGCACCGAGGAACGTGAGGAACTCCGCGACAAATCCGGCTGTCGCCGGAAGGCCGAGTGACGACAGACCGCCGATCGTAAATGCCACGGCTATGCCAGGCATCATCGTGGCGAACCCACCCATCTTGAAGATCTCTCGCGAATGGGCTTTTTCGTAGACCAATCCGACAAGGCAGAAGAACAGCCCCGTCATGATGCCGTGCGCAAACATCTGGAACACCGAGCCGTTGAGGCCGCTCTCGGTCAACGTCGCGGCACCGAGCATGACGACGCCCATGTGCGAGACCGAGGAATAGGCGACGACGTATTTGAGGTCGGTCTGTGACATCGCGCTGAGCGCGCCGTAAACGATGTTGATGCACGCGATGGCGCCCACGAGCCACATCCACTCGTGTGTGCCTTCGGGCAGCAAGCCCATCCCGAGGCGGACGACACCGTACGCGCCGAGTTTCATCAGGACCCCGGCGTGCAACATCGACACGGCCGTTGGTGCCGACGCGTGGCCGTCAGGTGACCATGTGTGGAACGGGAAGATTGCAGCCAGGATCCCGAACCCGATGTAAAACGCGAGGAACACCCACGACTGCAATTGCGGGTCGAAGTCGATTTGTTCCAGCGCCAGCAACGAGAAGGACGTGGAGCCGCCGGCCACGTACAGCGCCAGCATGCCAACGAGAATGAACGCCGACCCCAGCAGGAGGTACAGCGTGAGTTTCATGGCGGCGTATTCCTTGGTGCCTACGCCGGTGCGCCCAAACGCCCATCCGAAGAGCCCCTGGGGACGCACTTCCCCGCTCGATCCCCAGATGCCGATGAGCAGATACATCGGCAACACGGCGATTTCGTAGAAGAGGAAGAACACGAAGAGGTCCAGCGAGACAAACACGCCGAACACACCGGTCACGAGAATCAGGAGCAGCGAATAAAACTCCTGGTCACGTGTCTTGACGGTCCACGAGGCAAAGACGCCCGCGAAGATGATGATCGCCGTCAACACCACGAGCACGAGGCTCATGCCGTCGATGGCCAGCTGGTAACTGATGCCCAGCGCCGGCACCAGCGGCAACGTCTCGTGGAACTGGAATCCCGAAAGTGTCTGGTCGTAGGCGCTGTAGAGCCACAACGCGCCAATGGTGGAGACACCCGCGCCGAGGGCGGCGGTCCCTCTGACCAGCAGCGGTCGAGACCGGCCAAAGGCCATGATGATGAGGGCCGCCACAAAGGGCGCCCACGTCACGATTGAGAGGATCGGCAGTCCGTTCACCAGAGTCCTCCCAACATCCACACGACGGCAATCACACCGGCCCCCACCGCCAGCAGGTAATCCTGCACCTTGCCGGTCTGCACGCGCCGCAACTGCTCACCCGCCGAAACCGTCCACGCCGAGACGACGTTCAAGACGCCATCCACGATGTATCGGTCCGTCCAGCCCAGCGCCTTGGCGAGATAGTTCTGCACCATCCGATAGACGACCAGGAACACATCGTCAAACCAGAATCCCTTGGCAGCGGCCACCCGGAGTGGACCCGTCATGCGTGCGAGGTTATCCGGGTTGATGGCACCACGCTGATACGTCAGCCACGCCAGGACCATGCCCGACAAGGCGACACCGGTTGCGGTCGCGGCGAGCCAGCCGGGCGGCTCAAATGGCAACTCCGGATGGTTGAACGTGAAGTAGACGCCGATCACCATGGAGGTAATCGCCAGAATCCACAGCGGCGCGGACATGGCGATCGGCGCGTCGTGCGCGTGATGCCCCCCGTGTCCGTGGCCCGCCTGTGCGGTGCCGAAGAAGGTCAGGAACACGACACGCATCATGTAGAACGCCGTCAAAAACGCCCCGAGCAGCAGCAGGACAAATGGAATCGTCAACCCGCTCGCCCACACCGCGCCCAGAATTTCTTCCTTGGACAGGAATCCCGCAAACAGCGGCAATCCCGCGAGCGACAACGTCCCAATCAAGAACACCACCATCGTCTGCGGCATCTTCCGCGCGAGGCCGCCCATGTGGGTGATGTCGTTGGTGCCGACGGCGTGAATCACCGCGCCGGCGCCCAGGAACAGCAGTGCCTTGAAGATGCCGTGAGTGAGCAGGTGAAAGAACCCTGCCGCGGCGTAGCCGGCACCGATGGCCGTCATCATGTAGCCGAGCTGAGAGACGGTGGAATACGCGAGCACGCGTTTGATGTCGTTCTGCGCGCACGCCATCATCGCGGCGGCAATGGCGGTCAACGCGCCGACCCAGGCGACGATCAGGAGGACGTCGGGCGTCAGCGCAAACAGGAACGCCGTGCGCGTCAGCAGATACACGCCTGCGGTCACCATCGTGGCGGCGTGAATGAGAGCAGACACCGGCGTCGGACCTTCCATCGCGTCCGGCAGCCAGATGTGGAGTGGCAGCTGCGCAGACTTGCCCGCGGCGCCGAGATAGAGACAGAACGTGATCACGGCGAGTCCATCAAGACCCACCGCCCCGGCTTCCACCAGCATGCGCAGTTCGGCGAAGTCGAACGTGCCGGTGTGGCGCCACAACAACACGATGCCGATGAGCAAGCCCACGTCGCCGGCCTTGGTGGTCCAGAACGCCTTGACCGCCGCACGGGCCGCAGACGGTTTCTGGAACCAGAACCCGATGAGCAGGTAGGAACAGAGCCCGACGAGTTCCCAGCAGATAAACAGCTGCAGCAGGTTTGGCGCGATGACCAGGCCAATCATCGAGAACGCAAACAGCGACTGATAAGTGTAGTACCGGCCCAGCGCGGCCGGCGGCTCATCACTCAGATACGACAGCGAATACACCTGCACGAGCAACGCGACGAGTGTGACCAGCAGCAGCATGGTCGTGGACTCGGCATCGGCGAGGACGCCGATCGTCGCGATGGTCCCCTGCGACTCGACCAGCCACGCCCATTCGAGGAGTGTGGGCACGCCCGCGTCATTCACACGCGACCAGAGCAACAGTGCCGACCCGAGCGCGGTCAGCGCACCGAGAATCGACACATACGCCGCCGGACGGCCGGTCTGGCGAAGCGGAGCCAACAGTCCGAGCAGGACCGCCGCGGTCAGGGGCGCCAGGACCGGCACGAGAGGAAGAAAGTCGAAGGCCATTGGTTATCCCTTCAACCAATCCACCTGGTCGGCCATCGCCGTGCGGCGCGTCCGGAACAACAGGATGACAATCGCCAGACCAAGCGCGACCTCGGCCACGGTGATACAGATGGCGAAAATCGTCAGCACCATGCCGGTGACTTCACCGTGATACCGGCTGAAGGCGACGAGGTTGATGTTCACCGCATTGAGCATCAACTCGATACCCAGCAGGATCCCGACCGTGTTGCGGCGCGTCATCACGCCAAACAGTCCGATGCAGAAGACCACCGCTGCGAGGATGAGATAGGCAGAAAGTCCCACGGTCAGTCCTCCGGCCTTGCGAAATAACTCGCCGACAGCAGCGAGACCAGCAGAATCACCGCCAGCAGTTCAAATGGCAGCACGTAACGTGTCATGACTTCCCGGCCAATCAGCAAGGTCGGATCTTCAGCAAACGGAATCCGAATCGTCGGCAGCGGAATACGCGCCAGCGTGTTGACGATCAACGTCAGCACCAACCCGGCAACCGCGGCGCCGCCGATGAGTCCCCGACTGGTGTGGGACAACCGCTCGCCGACGAGTCGTTCTGTGACGACGATCGCAAACACGACAACGGTAATGACGCCGCCGGCGTAGAGGAGAATCTGGACGCCGGCAAGAAACTCGGCGTTGAGCATCAGGAAGATGCCGGCCGTGCCCGTGAGCGCCAACGCGAGCCACAGGACGGAGTGGAACAGGTTCTTGGTGAGGACCACCGCCAACGCCGAACTGACCAGCACGGCAGCGAGGATCCAGAAGCCGATGACTTCGAAGGTCATGCCTCGCCTGCTTTCTCGGTCGGCTTCTCGGCGACCACTTTTTTGGGAGGCGCCTGCATATCGCGTAGACGATTGCCCGTCGCCCAGGACGCCTCGTGCTCGAATCCGAGTGCGTGCAGGCGATCCTTGTCGAGCAGCAGTTCCCGGCGGTCTGTGGTCGCCAGGTCAAACGACTTGGTCATGACGATTGCATCCGTGGGACAGACCTGGACGCAGAGTTCGCAGAATTCGCAGGCGTAGAGCTCAAGCGTGAACGTCTTCGCGTAATTGCGCTTCTCGCTCTTGAGCATCTCGACCTTGATGACGGCCGGCGGGCACACAAACTCGCACAGGCGGCAGCCGATGCAGTTCTCCTCGCCCGTTTCCATATCGGTCGTGAGCACCAGAAGCCCGCGGTACCGATCCGGATACACACGCGGCTTGTCCGGGTAATGCACGGTCACCGGTTTGCGGAAGAGGTTCCGGCCAGAAATGGCCATGGCCTTCCACACCGAGCGCACCAGTTGCCATGTTTCGGGGAGGAAGCCCTTCGCGCGGCGGTTAGCCACCATTGCTGCTCCTCACGACGACGGTGATGGCCGTGGCGATCACCAGGATCACCGAGACGGGCCACAACAATTTCCAGGAAATCTGCAGAATCTGGTCCACACGGATGCGGATGAAGCTCCAGCGGATCCAGGTGATCAGCAGGAAGATCAGCAGCGCCTTCAGGATGAACCACACCGGACCGAGCCACTCGGGTCCGGGGCCGGCCCACGCGCCCAGGAACAACAACGCGCCGAGGAACGACGTGCCGAGGACGTGCGCGTATTCACCGAGCTGAATCAGCGCGAACTTCATCCCGGAGTACTCCACACGGAATCCGGCGACGAGTTCGGATTCAGCCTCGAGGATGTCGAAGGGCACACGGTTCTCTGCCGCGACCGACGCCACGATGAACGCGAGGAACCCGAGCTGGCCCAGCACCGGGTACGCGATGAACCACATGCCTTCCTGCGCCGCGGCGATATCGCCGAGTTTCAGCGAGCCCGCGAGGATCACCGGAATCAGCGCCGCCATCAGGAACGGCAGGTCGTAGGAAATGATCTGGTTGACGGCGCGCATCGCGGAGAGCAGCGCGTATTTGTTGCTGGAACTCCAGCCGGCCATGAAGAGACCGACAATCTCCATCGACGACACGGCGAGGAAAAACAGGATGCCGATGTTGAGGTCCGCGACGCCGAGGCCGGGCGCAAACGGGATCGTCGCAAAGATCAGCAGACACGGAATGAGGAAGATGACAGGCGCCAGGCTGAAGACCGTTTTGTCGGCTTCGCGTGGGACCAGGTCTTCCTTGATCATCAGCTTGATCGCATCGGCGATCGGCTGCAGCAGACCGTGGGGCCCGACCCGATAGGGCCCGACGCGCGACTGCATGCGGGCAGCGAACTTGCGCTCCAGCAATGTCACATACGTGACCAGGCCAATCACGCCGAGGAGGACTGACACACCGGCGATGGCGCCGACGGCCGCCGGAGGCAACGGGCTCATCGGTCCACCTCACCAAACACAGGGTCCACCGATCCCATGATGGCCACCACGTCCGCGACTGAGTGACCGGGGATGATAAACGGCAACACCGCCAGATTCGAGAACGATGCGCCACGCCACTTCATGCGGTACGGCTTCGGTCCCCCGTCAGCGATCAGGTAACAGCCGACTTCCCCACGCGGCCCTTCCACACGGGTGTAGGTCTCGCCTTTTGGCACACGCACCTGGGCGACGGCTTTGACGCCGGGGCGCGACGAGATTGGCCCTTCCGGCAGGCCGTCGAGAATCTGGCGAACGATGTTGATGGACTCGCGGAACTCGACCATCCGCACCTTGTAGCGTGCGAGGCAGTCGCCGTCGGTCTCGACAGGGACTTTGAACTGAAAATCCGGATACACCGAATACGGCAGGTCACGGCGCAAATCGAAGTCCACACCCGAAGCGCGCAGGAGTGGCCCACCGATGCCCACTTCTTCGGCGAGTTCCCTGGTGATGACGCCGACGCCGCTGGTGCGCATCAGGAAGAAGGTGTTGTCCTCGAGCATCGCCTCGTATTCAAGCAGGCGCTGTTCGATCAGATCGATCGTCTGGCGGCAATCCGCGGCGAACCCTGCGGGGATGTCGTACCGCACGCCGCCGACCTGATGGAAGCCATACAGCAGGCGCGCGCCCGTGAGCTTCTCGAACAGGTCCAGCACCAGTTCACGTTCACGGATGCAGTACAGAAAAATCGTTGCGCCGCCGCCGAGTGCGCCGCCCATGTCCATGCACCACGTGCCTAACCACAGGCAATGTGAGGCCACCCGTTGCAGTTCAGCGACAAGCACGCGCAGGTAGTCCGCGCGTCTGGGCACCTCAATCTTGGCGATGCGTTCCGCGGCCATCACGTACGCGTGTTCGCTGCACATGGCCGCGACGTAGTCGGTCTTGGAGGCGATCGACGGGTACTGCACGTAGGCCAGCGTCTCGGCGAGTTTTTCGTGACACCGGTGGAGATACCCGATGACGGCATCCACCTCGACCACGGTTTCGCCTTCGAGGGTCAGGATCGCGCGGAAGACACCATGGGCCGACGGGTGCTGCGGCCCCATGTTCATGGTCAGCCGCTCTGCGCCGGCGTAGTCGAGTTCCGTTTTGATGCGGGGCGAGATATCGGAAGCCATGCAGTCAGCGATACGGAGGGTACGGCGTGTCCACGTCGTACGATTTCAACAGCGGGTGCCCGACCCAGTCGTCGGACAACAGAATACGGCGCAGATCGGGATGCCCCTCAAAGGTGATGCCGAACATGTCGAAGCACTCCCGCTCCATCCAGTTCGCCCCTCGATACTGGGACACCAGCGAGGCACAGGTGGTGACACCCGCACCGAGGCGGGTTTTCATGAGGACCGACAGGTGCGCGTCAGTGTTGTCCACCCAGGCGACCACTTCGAGTCCCTCCTCCTTCCAGTCCACGGCGGACATGAAGGAAAAAAATCCAAAACCCAGTTCGCGTCGCAATGCGGCAGCCAGCGGCAGCCAATCCGCCGGTGCGACGGTGATGGTCAACGGCGAATCACCCTCGCCCACCTGGACGCCGGCAAAACCCGAGACACGCGTGCGGACGTCGGCCACGGTCACCATCAGTCGTGTTTCTCCGAGGGCGGCGCTTTTTTGCCGGTCTGACGGAAATGCGAAATCTGATCCTGCAGCAGCAACAGCCCGTTCAAGAGAGACTCGGGCGGCGGCGGACAGCCGGGCACGTACACGTCCACCGGAATGACCCGGTCCACACCCTTCACCACGTGATACCCGTGGCGGAACGGCCCCCCGGAATTGGCGCAGGATCCCATCGACACGGCCCACTTGGGGTCAGGCATCTGGTCGTAAATCCGCAGCAGCATCGGCGCCATCTTGATGGTGACGGTGCCGGAAATAATCATCAGGTCCGAGTGGCGCGGCGACGCCCACGGCACCATGCCGAGGCGTTCGACGTCAAAACGCGACGCAAACGTGGCCATCATCTCGATCGCGCAACAGGCGAGGCCAAACGTCACCGGCCAGCACGACGATTTGCGCGCCCAGTTCAGGAAATTGTCGGTCACCGTCGTGAGCACAAACCCACCCGGGAACTGATGCAGCCCCTCGGTGAGTGTCTCAAACGCGGCCGAATGTTTGTCGCCGGTTTCAGGCCGACGCTGATGGAGCTGCTGCCATTCCTGCAGGTCCTTGAAGTCCTTCCAGACCGGCGCGGGCACGACGGGAATCGGAGGTTTTATTTCCACTCGAGAATTCCTTCGCGATACGCATAGGCCCATCCGAGCATCAGGATGGCCAGAAACCCGCCCATGACATACAACGCCCAGGCGCCCAATTCGCGCAGGACCAGCGCCCACGGAAACAGGAACACCACCAGCGCGTCGAACACGATGAAGACAAGCGCCACCAGGTAAAAACCGACCGGGAATTGCACCCAGGCCGTACCGATGGGCTCAGCACCACATTCGTAGTTGTCTGTCTTGGACCGAAATGGTCGGCTTGGTCGCAGCAGTTTTGCGGTCAACAAAGAAACCACCGCAAAACCGGCAATCAGCGCGAGATAAATAACGACGGGCAGGTAACCGGTCACGAAAGATCACACCCTTCCCGAACTTCCAAACCGCGCGAAGTATATAACACTCGCGCGTCAACGTGCGCCGCTGAAACCTCCGCCACCGGCCACACCGGCTCCGCCGACGCCGGCGCCGGGTGTGCCACCGGCCCCGGCCTGGGACGCGATGATGACCGTCAGGGCCGCGCCGGGATTTGAGATGCCGTGCAACCAGGTGACTTCGGCGCCCGACTTCGCAAATTTTGCCCCGAGACCGAACCCGATTGCCGCCGGCAACCAGTCGTTGGCCAACCCGGCCATCTCATTGGCCTTCGCCGCGGCCTTGAGCGCGCGCCCACGCGCCGCCCACTGCGCGCCAAGATTCGCGCCCGTCATCGTCAGCGTCGGGAACGTCGAGCCCACGATGATGAACATCCCTCCGAGGACGAACACGGCGGTCGGCACCAACAGCCCGGTGTCGCCAAACCTGGGCAGCCACACGAGGAACACCACAAATCCCACGATGCCCACCAGCAGCGCGATGACGCCCGCGAGAATCATGCCGTGGCTGGCCCACGCCCGTTCGGCATCAACGTAGCCGGCGTCGCGCATCTCCTGTTGGGCGGCTGCCTTGAACGTGCTGTGGGCCGAGAATAACCGTCGCTGGGCCTCGGTGAGCGAGAGGCGGCCGTCTTTCATGTGCGCCCGGAGCGCATCCACCAGCACTTGTTCATGCGGACGGAGTCGCAACGTGGCCGGGTCCCCGTGGTGGATCACCACGTCAAACGTGCGTTTGTTGTCGCGCACTTCGGGTTTGGAGGTTTCCACCAGGCGCAGGACATCACGCGCGATGAGATCAAAAAACGTCGCCGACATCTGCCCCACACCCAGATGGGGGCGACCATGCTGGATGCCCGTGCCCAGCGCCGGCGGCAACGACCCACGATCGGCCGGGATGGCCGTCTCCGCATCCACCTTCGGGCGGTGGTAACGCAGGAACATCATGACCACCATGCCCACACCCATGACAAGCATCACGAGGGCGCCGACGAGAAATGCCGGCGCGAGCTGTCGGGCGCGATCTTCATCCACCTGCCAGAGGGGCGGAAGCGCCGACAACTGGGACGCGTCGAGCACGTCGGTCAGGATGGCCGTTTCGTTCGGCTCCAGATTGGCCTTGCGAGCGACCCAACTCCCGTCGCTCTCCTGCAGCCAGGCCCACCCTTCGGCCTCCATCGCCGGCCCGCCCAGCGAGTTCACCCCGGGGGGCACGCGCCACGTGACCTGTGCCTCAGATATCCGGTAGCGATGGCGCGTCGGCAGAATGTGCCACGCCAGATTGGCCCGACCGTTGTGAATGTGGACCGCGCCCATCGCGCGGAACTTCAGCGTGAATTGATGTGTCGTGTCGGTGGTTTCCGGAAACCGCCAGAACACCTGGAGCTCACGTCTGCGATGCCGAATCTCCGCCTGCCCATCGTCCTTCCCGGCGGGCAGCACCCGTCCGTCCATCAGCGCCTCGACGTCCACCAGGTCGTCCACGCGCCGTGTCGGCACGCGGCGCTCCACCTCACTGAACTTGCGGTCGGTGAATCTGAATGTGATGGTCTCCACGACGTCCAGCGACCCGTCGGGGCGCAGCGTCAGTGTGGTCTCGACACGTTCACCATGTAATTGCCGCGCGTTGGGTTGTGCCTGCGCCCCGGCAGGCAACACCACACCCGCAACAACGACCAGGCCCAGTAGGAGGCGCTTCAGCATGCCGCCATTGTATAAGGCAGGTGCGACTCACCGGGGACTGTGATCTGTCGAATCAGACCGCTTCCCATCGTCGGGCGAACCGGCGCGCCAGCAGGAGGAACACACCAGCGAGACTGAACAGCACCACGAGTTGGGGCCAGAGTTGCCAGAGTGGCGCTTCGTACCAGAAGACCTTGAGGTACCCGTCGAGCGCCCAGGCGTTAAACGTCACCAGGCCAATTTGTTGCATGGTCTCCGACATCATGAACCGCGGAAACATGCTGCCGCCCATCGCAGACATCGCCAGGATGATGATGGTGGACAACCCCGACAACTGCGCGCGCGAGCGGCTGATCGTGGCGAGCACCAGGCCAAACGCGGCGGCCGCGCTGGCCGTGGCGATTGTCACCAGCAGGAATCCGGGAATGTGTGAAGCCAGCGGGAGCCCGAACACCAGCGCGCCCCACGTGAACATCACCGTAAGTTGCGCCACCCCAATCAGCAGCAGGAACACCCATTTGCCCATCAGCACCCCGGTCATGCCGACGCGTGATCCGATGAGCCGGTCGAGTGTGCCGGCCTCTTCTTCGTCGAGCAGCGTGCCTCCTGCGCCGGCACACGAGAACAGCAGAAACATCACACCAATCCCGGCGGCGTAGAACGACACCATGTTGGTGTCGCCGCCCTCCGGCTGCAGCACGTTGATCGTCTCGATGGGCAGCCCCATCTCGCCCGTGCCGCTGCCGTCTGCCGACAGCCCTCCGCCCGACTGCTGCCAATCGTCCATGACCTTTTTCTGTTGTGGCGTCATCGCGCCGCCGAACTTCTCGAACATCGACATGCCTTCGGTGGCCATGGTTACCGGCGCCGCCGTGAACGCGACCTTCTGCAGGAGTCCGGCCACCACTTGCGGCGCGACGGGATCGGAGACGTCCGCGAGCAACTGGACTTTGACTGGTGTCGCCCCGTCTGCCGTCGGCGCGAACAGTGACACGCCGCCGATCCCCTTCGGCAACACGATCGCCACCGGCAGGTCTCCCTCGCGAATGAGACCTTCCGCGTCCGCGCGCGTCAGCGCTCGCTGCGCATCACCCTCCCCCGTCGTGCGGGTCACGCGAAGACCGCCTTCTTTTTCGAGCGCCTCGATCAGCTTGCGTGAGTAGTCGGTCTGGTCCTCGTCCACAACGGCCACGCGCACGCGGCCCGTGGGATCACTTTGATTGCTGAACACCAGTGCAAAAATCGAGAAGAACATGATCGGCAGCAGGAACGTGAGGGTCTGCACCACACGATCCCGCTTCAGGGAGATCCAGCCGATGCGCATGAGTGTGAGCAGCATTACTCCCTCAAATCCCGGCCGGTCAGGCCAATAAAGACGTCCTGCAACGAACCGCGCTGAATCTCGACCGACGTACGCGGCACACCGGCCGACGCCAGCGCAGCCAACTGACGCTCGACATCGTCAGCAGGTGTTTTCACCACGAGGCGCACGGCCCCCATGTCCTGACGCGACGCGGCGAGCAACTCATTAAGTGTTCCGCTGGCCACGATGACGCCGTGATCGATGATCACGATCCGCTCGCAGCGTTTCTCCGCCTCTTCAAGGTGATGGGTCGTGAGCACAACAGCCACACCCGACTGTTGCAGCGATGCCAGCATCTCGTAGATCCGCTCGCGACTTTGTGGATCCACGCCGACCGTCGGCTCATCGAGCAACACAACCTGCGGTGAGTGCAGAAGCCCGATCGCAATGTTCAACCGGCGCTTCATGCCGCCGGAGAAACGTTTCACCGGCTCCCTGGCGCGATCCTTCAGGTCCGACCACTCGAGCGCCCAGTCGACTCGCTCGCGCAACGCCGTGCCGGCTACGCCATAGAGCGCGCCGAACACTTCCAGGTTCTCGCGCGCCGTGAGCAAGGGATACACGGCCAGTTCCTGGGGCACCACACCGATGTCAGGACGAGGGTCGCGCTGGCCCAGCGTCCGACCAAAGACCGAGATCGTGCCTTCGTCGAGTGCGACCCTGCCGGCAATGGCGCGGATCATCGTGGTCTTGCCCGCACCGTTGGGCCCCAGCAGCCCGAGCAGCTCGCCGCGGTGCACGGTGAATGACGCGCCGGCCAGCGCGGCCGTACTGCCAAACCGCTTTCGCGCGCCGGTCACTTCCAGTGGGATCGTGTCCATATGCGAGAACCTATACGGCGCCGTCGCGACGGCGACCGCGATGATCGGTGAGTGGCGGATTATAGTCGGTCGCCGGAGACGGCAGGGCGGTCGTTAGTCTTGCCGCAGGACCGTCGCGAGGTCGAGGCGTGCCGCGGCCAGGGCCGGGCGAAGGCTCACGGCGAGCGCCATGGCAATGATCAGGAGCGATACGCCCCCTGTCACGACGGGGTCGAAGGGCTCGACCTGGAAGAGGAATGCCCGGATCGTCTCGGCGCCGAGCCACGACAGACCAAAACCCAGCACAAGTCCGGCACCGACAAGGCGCAGCGTATCGACAAGCAGAATCGAGCCCAGTTGCCCGCCCGTCGCCCCCAGTGCCGCACGGATCCCCATCTCGCGTCGCCGCAACGTGGCCATGGACTCCGCAATCACGTAGGTGCCGAGCACACTCAACAGCAGCGCGATCGTGCCCAGAGCCCCCATCAACGTCATTCCGAACCGCTGTGGGGCCATGGTCACCATAATCCGCTCGTCGAGCGTGGTCATCGGTTCCGGCCTGATGGCGGGGTCGAGACTCCGCATGCTGTCGTTAAACGCGGCAATCGCGGCCGCCGTTTGCGCAGAAGGCTGGATCACGAGACTTGGTCCCCCACTGCCCGGGTATACCCGCACCTGATACTGGCGATTCGGCAGGTAGAGGACCTGGGCCTCGAGGCTACCCGGAGTCTTGATGTTCGGAACGACACCAATAATCTCCGCTTCCTTCATTGGTGACACCTTCGGGTCGACGCCGATTCGGTAACCGAGTGCAGGACCGGCGCCGGCAACGGCCCGCGCGAGGGATTCGCTGACGATGGCCACGGGCGGCGCCCCAACGCCATCGCGATCCGTGAAACCACGACCGGCAAGCAAACGAAGCCCAACGGTCGCCAGATAACTGTCGTCGATGGCGACGAGACCCATGAATTGACCGCCGAGGCTCTGCTCCTGCCCGTTGACCAGGATCCGTCGTGTGCCTTGATTCGACTCAGAAATCCCCACGGCTGCGATGGCCGGGTGCGCAAGCAAGCGAGTCTTGAGATCGGCAACAAAAACACGCGCCCGTTCGGTGCTGTACCCTTGCGCAATCGGATCGACCTCGCCCCACAACAACCGGCTTGTGTCGATTCCGGGGTTGAGGGCCAACGCGCGCATCACACTGCTGGCGAACAGGCCGGCGCCCGAGACCAGCACCAGCGTGACGGCGACCTGTGCCG
Source organism: uncultured Solibacteraceae bacterium (assembly GCA_964423815.1). Taxonomy (GTDB): domain Bacteria; phylum Acidobacteriota; class Vicinamibacteria; order Vicinamibacterales; family SCN-69-37; genus SYFT01. The sequence continues at coordinate 26,433 of CAYRGW010000032.1, forward strand.
TCACCAGTGCAGCACGCGACCGGCGCCGAGTCACACGCGGAGTCGCCCCGGCATGCGCACGCAGCACGTCGCCGTGCTGCTGTCTGAGCGCGAAGAGGCTTGCCAGTCCACCAATCAGCAACACACAGGCCACGGACGCGGCCGCGGTGCCGACAAGGACCGTACTGTCCACTGACAGGTCGAGCATCTCCATACGAATGCCGCCGGGCAGACGGAATTGGCTCATGCCGACAAACGCCAGGCGACTGACTGGAATAGCGAGGAGTGTTCCTGCCGCCGCGAGCAACACGCCTTCGATCACAACACCGGTGGCGAGTCGGGCCCGCGAGGCACCGAGCGCCAGGCACATCGCAAACTCGCCGCCACGCGCCTCGGTGCGCAGCAACAGGAGCATGCCGACGGTCAAACTCCCGATGGCCAGCATCAGGGCCACCGTGCCGCCCAGGAGGGTTGAGAACTTGCGCAAATCCTGCCGAGACTCGGCAGAGAGCGACGCCGTTTCCACATCCACCAGTTCGAAGGTGTGGTCTCCAGCGCTCGGCCAGACCAGCCCCAGCGTGTTCAGACGTCCGGCGATCTGACTCGGCGTCGCGCCCTCAGGCAGGCGTCCCACCACACTGACCCAATGCAGGGCGGGCCGGTTGCCAAACAGCCCCTCCCACGTGTGGACACGCTCGATGGTGTGGATGGGCATCACCATGTCCGGCGACCGGCCGACATCGAGCCCACGAAGCGACCGCGGCAGCACACCAACGACCAGCGTCGGTTGATCCCGGACCAGAATCGTCGAGCCGACGACCGCCGACTCGCCGTTAAATTCGCTCTGCCAGAGGCGATGCGACAACACGGCAACCATCGGCCCGCCGGGCACGTCTTCCGCCTCGTTGAAGAAGCGGCCGGCCGCGGGCGCCACACCAAGCACGTCGAGAAACTGTGCAGAAGCGAAGTAGATGCCGCGAGGCCGGGCTTCCCCGCGTGCCTTCACCAGCAACGGGGTGCGTGCCCCGATGGATCCCCAGAACGCCAGGTCCATGATCCCCGCATCGCGTATCGCCGTGGCCTCCGGGTAGGTAAATCCACTCGTATAGCGGGTGGTGTCCCCGCTCGGATATCGATAGCCCACCTCAAACAGCGTCTTGGGTTCGTGGATCCGCAGCGGGTGCAGCAGGACAACTGAGATCAGCGACCATGTCGCGGCCGCCGCACCAATGGCGCACGCGAGTGTCAGGATTGAGGCAAGTGTGGCCAACGGCTGTTTCCGCAACCGCCGCCCTGCGTAGCGCACATCGTCCATGGCCATCACGCGTCCTCTGAAGAATGACGGTCGGGGGGCCCACCACCAGAGTCCCCACGATAACTGCAGCGCTTCCTGCCAGTACCACAGGCGTGCGCGAAGAGGACCGACGACCTCTGCCTGTGCCTGGAACTGTTCGTCGAGATCACCCAGCACCATCGGGCGGTCGGACGGATCGACGCGTCGGGCAAGCAACCACTGCGGCAGCGCCGGGACGCGGACCCGGTTCATCGCTGTCCCCGCGCGGTCGACAGTTCGGCACCGTCCCACATTTGGAGAAACGCGTCTCTCGCCTCGCGCAACTGCTTCCGGCCCGTCGGGGTGAGCTTGAACATACGCTTGGCGCGACCGCCCCGTTCGGCCGTGGCGTCACCCACTCGTGACGCGACCAGGCCCTTTTCCTCGAGCCGCCGCAGCGCGATATAGATGGCCGCCTTGGCCACCGCCCGGCCGGTGCGCCCATGGATCTGATCCATGATCGGCACGGAATAACTCTCGCCATCCAGATGCAGCAGCGCGATCAGGACAAAGTGTTCGACATCACCGAGGGCCGTGCGAGCCATGCGGCGCATTAGAATAGCTTTTATAGTTTAATGTCAAGCCTTGCCACCGATGGCTTCGATATCAGCGAGGTCCTTCGTGCGACCCGCAGCGCGTTTGTTTTGGAGAAACGCCTCTCGACCGATGAACGGGACTGGCAGGCCTGCCAGGACGGCGACCTCATGTCCGTCCCACACCTGCTCCCACGTCACGCCGTCGATCGCACTCATCACGTGCAGCTGGACTGGTGGGGTCCCCATCTGGATAAGACAACGGGGGTCGACGATGCGAGCGACCGACAACGCGTCCGTGGGAAAGCCAAAGACACCGACTGCGGTCAGCAACCGGTCTGCGTTCTCAGGTGTAGGGCGGACAAGAATGTCCAGGTCACCGGTGTAGCGGGGAGCGCCATGCAGAGCAAGCGCATAACCCCCGACCAGGACGTATTCAACGCGGTGCGCGTTCAGTAACTCGAAGAACTCGTTGAAGTCTGGTGCCAGCTCCATGCGCCTGCCTCCGTAGGAACTCCACCGCCGCAATGCGCTCCGCGGGTGGCCGCGATAGCCAGTACGCGACCTCGTCAACTGCCGCAGGGTGGCTGCCCGCGTCCAGGACTGCGATCGCACGCCGATCCATTCGGAACGTCATCGGCCAAAGTCTACGCGATGATGGCGGACCTAAAGGTCACGCCCTACGAATACACGACAACCGGACCCCGAGGACCCAGGAACCCCGAGGACCCCGGCCCCCCGCGAACTTCGGGACCTCGGGACCTCGGGACTCCGGGACTTCGATCTAGCGCCCGCGTGTCTTCTGAAACGACTTGATCGCCCGGCCCATGATCTTGCTCTGGCGTTTTTGCTCCAGGAGCGCTTTCTCCCCCTGGCGCCGCTCCAGCTCCTCGCGCTCCTCGCACAACTTCACGAAGTTGTCGTAGCGCGCGGGGTCGAGCGTGCCTTCCTCGGCGGCGGCCTTGACGGCACACCCAGGCTCCTTGAGATGCCGACAATCCCGGAATCGGCATCCCGGTGCCAACGCCATGATGTCGGCAAACGAGTCAGCATTGCCCGACTCTGTCCCCCACAACTGCAGCTCGCGCATCCCGGGTGTATCAATGACCAGCGCACCACTCGGCAACGGGATCATCTGGCGATGCACACTTGCGTGGCGCCCTCGACTATCCGATTCACGCACCGATCGCGTCGGCAACACCTTGGATCCAACCAGTCGATTGACGATCGACGACTTTCCTACGCCCGAGGATCCGAGCAACGCGACAGTGCGGCCTGGTTGCAGATACACGTCAAGCGCGTCAAATGCGCGCCCATCGGCCGCGCTGATCGCCAGCACCGGCACATCGGGATCGAGGGTGCGCACCAGCGCAATCGCCTCCTCCACATCGTCGGCCACATCCGCCTTGTTGAGGATCACCACCGGCGTGGCACCGCTGTCACGCGCAAGCAGCAGATACCGTTCGATGCGGCGAGGATTAAAATCGCCATCCAGGCCGGACACCAGAAACACCGTGTCGATGTTGGCGGCCACGACCTGTTCCTCGGTCCAGTCGCCTGCGGACTTGCGAGCGAACCGCCCCGTCCTGGGCAGGACCGCACAAATCTGACAGCGCCCGCCCTCGTCAAGGCGCAAGACGACCCAATCACCCACGGCCGGCATTTCATGTCGACCGGCGGCTTCGTGTTTGACCCGGCCCGACACTTCGGCGAGTTGTTCACCGGACTCGGTCAGCACGCGTAATACGTGGTTGTGCTCAAGCGCGACTCGGCCAGGCACGTACCCGGGCTTGGCCCACGGTGCGTAGGCCTTCGCGAAGTGGTCGTTCCAGCCGAGGCTTGTTAAATCGGGCACAGGACATGGTGGCACGGTCAACCACTGGGCGGGAAACCCCGTCAAATGGCCATCGACGTCGGTGTTCGGCCCCGGTCGTGTCCCCGAATGCGGGATTTGGGTGTCCCGGAACCGCACCACGGGGGGCCGGCGTTTTAAGGAGGTTTTGAAGGATAACTGGTTGTTGCGCATCAACTTAGACGTCATCGCCAAAGTTGGCACGCCATCTTGCATATAGAGGTGGCATGGCAATGGATGTCAAGCGTGACCCAGCAATTCTGAAAGCAAAGCGACGTCGGCAAGCAATCATGGCCGGCATCGGCGTGGTGATTCTCATCGCGGTCTCCGTGTGGGTGATGAATCTCGAGCCGGCCGCACCGACGGTGGATAACAATGCCGCGTGGACGGGCAAAGTCACCCGCGGGTCAATGGTTCGGGAGGTTCGCGGCTCCGGCACCCTGGTGCCTGAGGACATCCGCTGGATTACCGCGACGACATCGGGACGAGTGGAGCGCCTGCTGTTACGAGCCGGCGCCCAGGTGAAGCCCGACACCGTCATTCTCGAGTTGAGCAACCCGGATCTGCAGAATCGGGTGCGGGCCGCAGAGTTGTCGCTCCGTTCGGCAGAGGCGCAGTTGCTCACGACGCGCAGCAATTTGACGACGGCGCAACTGCAGATGGAGGCGGACGTCGCCAACGCGAAATCGGATTTTCAGCAGCAGAATCTGCAGTACGAAGCGGACCTGCAGCTCGCCAAACAAGAGCTCGTGAGCGCACTCGCCTTGAAGCAGAGCCAGGCACGCGTGGAACGGTTGAAGATTGTGCTCGAGCTCGCGGAAAAGCGGCTGCAAGCCGCGAAGGACGGCGAGGCGTCTCAGTTGGCACCCCAGGAGGCGCAGGTCGCCCAGTTGCGAGCGCAGTGGCAGCTGGAACAGCGCAACCTCGCGGACCTGAAGGTGAAGGCGGGCATGACCGGCCAGTTGCAGGTGTTGCCGGTGGAAGTGGGACAACAGGTCGGCGCGGGCACACAGGTGGCGCGTGTGGCCAACCCGGCGCTCCTGAAGGCCGAGATTCGGGTGTCGGAAACACAGACCCGGGACGTGCGTGTGGGACAACCTGCCGTGATTGATACACGAAACGGCACGGTGCGGGGATTTGTGTCGCGGATTGACCCGGCGGCCCAGGGGGGCACGGTTGGTGTGGACGTCACCCTCGAAGGCGAACTGCCACCGGGCGCGCGGCCCGACCTGAGTGTGGACGGCGTGATTGAACTAGAGAAGCTGGATAACGTCTTGAAGATGCAGCGTCCCTCGTTCGGACAGGACAACGCCACGGTGTCGCTCTACAAGGTCGGCCCCGACGGCATGGCCACCCGGGTGCAAGTGCAGTTGGGACGCGCCTCCGTGAGCGAGATGGAAGTGCGGGGCGGGCTCAGCGAGGGCGATGAAGTGATTCTGTCGGACATGTCTTCGTTTGAAGCGTTCGATCGAGTGCGGATAACAGGCAGACGATGACTCGTACGACTCGGCGACCAGGGCGGGGGGCTCTGGTCATTCACAACCCCGCGCACGCGGGTTCGAAAGGACGGACATGAGTACTTCGGGACAGGCGCTCATTCAACTTGATGGCGTGACCAAGGTGTTTTACACAGACGAGGTCGAGACGCACGCACTGGCCGGAATCCATCTGGAGATCCAGCGCGGCGAGTACATCTCGATTGCCGGGCCGTCAGGCTGCGGCAAATCCACGCTGCTCTCGATTCTGGGACTGCTCGATACACCCAGCGAAGGCACCTACATCCTGAACGGTCGCTCGGTGGCCGACCTGCCGCTCTCGGAACGCGCCCGGGTGCGCAACCGCGAGATCGGGTTCATCTTCCAGAGCTTCAACCTCATCGGCGACCTCACGGTTTACGAAAACGTGGAACTGCCACTCACCTACCGCGGCATGAAACAGGCCGAGCGCAAGGAACGGGTCATGGCCGCTCTCGAAAAAGTCGGCATGTCGCACCGCGCGAAACACCTGCCCAGTCAGCTCTCGGGCGGTCAGCAGCAGCGCGTTGCTGTGGCGCGTGCGGTCGGCGGCTCGCCGTCCATCCTGCTGGCCGACGAACCCACGGGTAACCTCGACTCCAAGAACGGCGAAGCGGTCATGTCGTTGCTCAACGAACTGCACAAGGAAGGCGCGACCATCTGCATGGTCACGCACGACCCCCGCTATGCGCGTGGCGCCGAGCGGTCGATTCACCTCTTCGACGGCCGTGTCGTTGAAGAAGATGCCGCTCGGACAGGTCAGAAGGACCTCGAAGAGAGCGGTTTCCATCTGGGCCACTGAGGGGATTTACATGCACACCACACTTGACGCGCCACAGGCCACCAATTCCGCACCGGCGGTCTCCGCCGACCTGCACGTCCTGGTTTCCCCTGACCAGTACGATGTGTTCGAACGTGCCCGGCAACTGCTCGCACTTGCCGGAATCTCATTGGTCACGGCCTCTGTCGCGCCAGCCCCGTCGGGGTCGGCCTTTGAGGCCATGCGCCTGCGGGAAGTGGAGGGGCAGCTCGTGCGGACCGCCATGCAGAAGGCCAAGGGCAATGTGAGTCGTGCGGCTCGCGCCCTCGGTCTCTCCCGCTCGGCGCTCTATCGCCGTCTCGAGCGTCACGGGCTGACGACGAACGGCGATCTGGTTCGGTAGGTCGCAGTCCCTGGACGTCGGGACGTCGGGACCTCGGGACTTCGGAAACATGCAGGGCGGGTGCCATTGGTGCCCGCCCTTTTTTTTCTTCGTGGGACGTGGAGGGTATCCTTAACGTTATGGATTCCCTCACAGCTCTACTCTCACAGGGGCCCGATTGGCGGACGACGTCAACGCTCCTGGGCGCCTGGTTGCTCACCAGCGGGCTGCGCATCCTTCTGATCTCTGCGATCGCGTGGGGCCTGCTCCGCGCGGTGCGCGTCGGGCTCGACCGCTTCGAGAACCGCGTCATGGCGAACGCCGGCCCCGGCGGATTCGAAAGCGCCAAACGCACCAAAACGCTGAGTGACATGCTCCAGAACGTCGCCAGTCTGGCCATCATCGTGATCGCCAGCCTCACGGTGCTGCAGGAGCTTGACGTCAACATCATGCCCATCCTGACCGGCGCCGGCATCCTCGGGCTGGCCGTGGGTTTTGGTGCCCAGACACTCGTCAAGGACATCATCAGCGGGTTTTTTCTCATTCTCGAGAATCAGGTCCGCGTCGGTGACGTGGCCGAGATCAACGGCACCGGCGGGATGGTCGAGGCCATCAACCTCCGCACCATCGTCCTGCGCGATCAGGGCGGCGTCGTGCACATCTTTCCGTGCGGAAGCATCACCACCCTTGCCAACCTCACCAAGGACTTTTCGTTTGCGCTGCTGGACATCGACGTGGCGTACAAACACGACACCGATGAGGTCGTCGCCGTGCTCGTGCAGACGGCCGAGGAGCTCAGGAAGGACAGCGTCTTCGGCCCGACGACCCTCGAACCGCTTGACGTGATCGGCGTGGAGCGTTTCGGCGAATCCTCCGTCACGATTCGCGTCCGCATGAAGACGCTCCCCTTGCAGCAGTGGAACATCGCCCGCGAGTACCGGCGGCGCCTGAAAAAGGCGTTTGATGCCGCAGGGATTGAAATACCGTTCCCGCAGCGCGCCATCACCGTGCAGCACAGCTACAGCGAGCCGACGCCGCCGTCAACGCCCGGGACCTCCGCGGCGATTCAGTAAGCGGATTTGATCGCTGTCGGGGGCGGCGTCGGCGTGGAGATCTCGCCGCCCCTCGACTGCTGGACGATCTTGACGCCGGCGCTGGCACCCACACGTGTGGCACCGGCCGCGACCATGGCCTTGAGGCCCTCGAGATCGCGCACACCGCCGGCGGCCTTGACGCCCATCTCCGCGCCCACCACACGTCGCATCAGCGCGACGTCGGCCACGGTGGCGCCGCCCGGGCCAAAACCGGTGGACGTCTTCACAAAGTCCGCGCCGGCCGCCTTCGCGAGCGTACACGCCGTCACCTTTTCATCGTCGGTCAGGTACGCCGCTTCGATGATGACCTTGCTGAGGATGCCGGCCTCCCGGCAGGGTTGCGTCACGGCCTCGATGTCGCGCTCGACCAGGCGCACGTCGCCGGACTTGAGCGCGCCGACGTTGATCACCATGTCCACTTCACGCGCGCCGTCAAAAATCACGCGACGTGTTTCATAGTTCTTGACGTCGGCCGTCGTCGCTCCGAGTGGAAAACCCACCACGGTGCAGACGCCCACCGTCGTGTGACGCAACTGGGCGGCGCAATAGGCGACCCACGTGGGGTTCACACACACGGTGGCGAACTTGAACTCGGCGGCTTCACGACACAACTTCTCGAGTTCCTGTCGGGTGGCGTCCGGCTTCAGCAGCGTGTGGTCGATCAGGCCGGAGACGCCGTCGGGCGCGCCGCCTGCCGCGTGCAGACCGATGCGCGCCGCACCGGCCTCAAGCACACCCTGCAGCCGTGTGGGACAGCAGTCCTCGTTGACCGAGTGACAGCCGCACCGCGCTGCGGGCTTCCGGGACGCAGCCAGCACTTCTTCCGCGATGATCGCGATCAGCCTGGAGAGATCAACCGTCTGGGTATCCATACGTTTCAGAACCGTTCTTCAAGACGACGGACCTTCAGCAGGCGACGAAGGTACCGCGCTTCCTTCGTGGGCGTGCTGAGCCAGGTGTCCACGATGGCCAACGCCGTCGCCGTATCGATCACGGTCGATCCCAGCGCCAGCACATTGGCCCCATTGTGCTCCCGCGCGTACCGCGCCAGTGTGACGTTGAGGCACATCGCCGCGCGGATGCCACGCACCTTGTTCGCGGCAATCGTTGAGCCCAGGCCGGCGCCATCGATCACGATGCCGGCGTCGGCTTCACCCCGGGCCACGGCTTTCGCCACGGCTGCCGCGATATCCGGATAGTCCACCGCATCGGTGGTGTGGGTGCCGACATCGTCCACCGCCAGCGCGTGGCCCCGCAGGTGCGCCACGATGGCGGCCTTCATGGCCAGCCCGGTGTGGTCGGAGCCGATCACCACACGACGCACCGGACTGACAGGGGCGAGGTCGGTGGGGAGTGACGGATCCATCGCGCCGACCGGCACCACCGTCACCCGCCGCTCTCGCAATGTGTCGGCGGCGAGCGGCGTGATGTGCCCCTTCGCCTCAAGCTCCACCGTGGTGCCCGGCTCAATTTGCCTGGCGTCGGTTTCGCTGATGATGGAGAACCGGCGAACCGCCACTACTCCGCCCCTTCCACCACACCGATGAAGGGCAGGTTGCGGAACTGCTCATCAAAGTCCAGGCCGTACCCGACCACAAACTTGTCCTCGATGGTGAACCCGATGTAGTCGACCGGCACGTCCACCTTGCGACGTGACGGTTTGCTCAACAGGCACGCGGTCTTCAACTGGCTGGGCTTGCGCGTCTGAAACACGTCCTGCAGGTGCGCCAGCGTCAACCCGGTATCCACGATGTCCTCGATGATCACCACGTACCTGTCGTCGATGGCGTGGCCGAGATCCTTGATCATCTGGACCTGACCCGTGGTGGAGGTGCCGGCGTAACTCTTCACCACAATAAAGTCACAGGTGACCTGTCCCCCGACGACACGGATCAGGTCTGCGAGAAACATGAACGCGCCCTTGAGCACACACACGAGATGGATGGGTGTCTCAGGACCGGCATCACGACGGATTTCTTCGCCCAGTGCCTGGATGCGCTGCGCGAGCGCCTGCTGGCTGATGAATTCGTTGACGCGGGTCACTGCTGTCCCTTCACGGCCGCACGGACCGTCTCAGCCATCTCGTTCGCTTCGCGGATGACATCGTTGCGATTGAGCGAAATCACCTTCCCGGCGCGCATCAGCACCTCGCCATGGACGACGGTCGTCCGCACGTCGGTGCCACGCGTCACGTACACCAGATGGGAAATCGGGTCGAAGAGGGGGGTCTGCCGCGCGGAATCCACAGAAACGGTGATCACGTCGGCGAGTTTCCCGGGTTCGAGCGAACCGATCTGATCGCCCATGCCGAGCGCGTCCGCCCCCCGGCGGGTTGCCATCTCCAGCACCATGCGGGCCGGGAGTGCCCGCGGATCACCCGACGCATGTTTATGGAGCAGAGCTGCCATGCGCATCGCCTCAAACATGTCGAGGTCATTGTTGCTCGCGGCACCATCGGTCCCCAGCCCCGCCTTGATGCCGTGGGTCAGCCAGGCCGGCACCGGCGCGGTGCCACTCGCCAGCTTCATGTTGCTCTCGGGATTGTGCGAGAGTCCCACGCCGCGGGCCGCCAGCATCGTCATATCCGCGTCGTTGACCCAGACGCCGTGAGCCGCCAGCGAGCGACCGTTCCACACGCCGAGCCCATCGAGGAACATCGCCGGCGACTGTTTGAACTGGTCGGCGATCATCGTCACCTCGTCCCTGGTCTCCGCGAGGTGGATCAGCAGGGGCGCGTTGTATTTGTTGGCGAGGGCCCGCGCGGCCTGCAGCGTCTCGGGCGTCAAGGTGTACGGCGCATGCGGCGCCACGGCGGGCGTAATCAGATCGTCGTCGGCAAACTGCTGCAGGAACGCCTCCGCACGTGCGAGCCCCTCTTCCGGCGTGGCGGCGTCGGCAACCGGAAAGCGGATAATCGTCTGCCCCAGGACGGCGCGAAGGCCGGCCTCGGCAGTCGCGTGCGCGATGGCCTCCTCGAAGTAATACATGTCGGCGAAGGTCGTCGTGCCGGACTCGATCATCTCCAGTGCGGCCAGCTGGGTGCCGATGCGCACAAACTCGGGTGAGACCGTCGCCTTCTCGGCGGGAAAAATGTACTGGTTCAGCCAGTCCATCAACGCCATGTCATCGGCGAGGCCGCGGTACAAGACCATCGGCGCGTGGCCATGTGTGTTGATGAGTCCAGGCAGAATGATCTGCCCGCTCGCATCCACACGCTCCGCGCCGGCATACCGGGCGCCAATGTCGTCCGCCGTTCCGACCGCGACGATTTCCCCGTCGTCGATGGCCACGGCTCCATCGGCAATCACGGTCCCCTGGTCATCCATCGTGACGACCGTGCCGCCCGTGATCACCAGGTCCACCCGCGCCCCTGGGGTCGCGGTCTGCCACATCAACATTGCGACGACGATCGCAAGCGCCAGCGCCAATCCTGCTCCACGTGCCATGCGGAGGATTCTATAAGAACCGCAGGTGTATAGTTCCTGCCGTGGCTTTGCACCTTGTCTCGCACCCGGTGGCCCAGGACGCTCTCGTGTCGCTCCGGGACACCACGACCCATACTGCGCTGTTTCGCCGCCTGGCCCATCGGGTCGGGGTCATTGTGGCCGCTGAAGCCACTCGTGATCTGCCAACCCGGCCGGTGTCGGTGGACACGCCGCTCGAATCCACGACCGGGCACCAATTGGCGACTGATATTGTCGTGGTCGCGGTCCTGCGAGCGGGCCTGAGCCTCGTCGATTCCGTGCTGGAACTGGTTCCCCATGCCCGCGTGGGGCACGTGGGGCTCAAACGGGACGAGGCGACCGCGGTGGCCACCAAATACTCCAGCCACCTGCCGCCCTCGTTATCCGACAGTCTGGTCCTGCTGGTGGACCCGATGCTCGCCACCGGAGGCAGCGCCATCATGGCGGTTGACGTGCTCAAGGCGGCCGGGGCCACCCGCATCCGTCTCCTCTGCGTCGTGGCGGCACCAGAAGGGGTCGGGGCGCTGGCGGCGGCGCACCCGGACGTCGACGTCTACACGCCGGCGCTCGACCGCGAGCTCAACGCCAAAAAATACATCATGCCGGGCCTGGGCGACTTCGGCGATCGTCTCTACGGCACCGTCTAGAAGAACCTTTCACAGTAGACATGCCCGGCCGCAACCCCCGGTCGTCTCTTCATGTCTGCATGCCTTCATGTGAAAGGACTACAATGCCTGTGGAGGCGCGGAAATGCCCCACGCTGTGTCTGATGACGTCCTCACATCCCGGTTTGCTTCTCTCCATAGACTCGTCGGGAACACGCCCCTTTTAGCCATCGACTTCCTGTATCACGGTCACCCCCGGGTGATTTACGCCAAGCAGGAATCGCTCAATCTCACCGGCAGCATCAAGGACCGGATGGCGCTGTTTGTGCTCGAGCGCGCGTATCAGACCGGCGCGATTCGTCCCGGTGATCGCATAGCCGAGGCCACCAGTGGGAACACCGGCATTTCGTTTGCCGCGCTGGGACGGGCGTTGGGACATCCGGTCACGATCTTCATGCCCGACTGGATGAGCAGTGAACGGATTTCGCTCATCGCGAGCTTCGGTGCGGACATCGTGCTCGTGAGCAAGAAACAGGGTGGTTTTCTCGGCAGCATCGAGATGTCCGAAACCCTGGCGCGCACGCAGCCGAATGTGTTTCTCCCCTGCCAGTTTTCCAACGACGCCAATGTCGAGGCGCACAGGCGTACCACAGGCCCTGAGCTCTCGCTGCAACTCGCCAAGGCGGGTCACAAGGTGGATGCGTTTGTCGCAGGGGTCGGCACCGGCGGCACGGTCATGGGCGTCGGCGAATTTCTTCGGATGCAGTCCCCGACCACAAAAGTGCATCCGCTTGAACCCGCAGAGTCGCCAACGATGTCGACAGGGCACAAGGTGGGCGCCCACCGCATCCAGGGCATCTCCGACGAATTTATTCCCGAGATTGTGAAACTCGACCAGCTCGATCACATCGTGTCCGTGCACGATGGCGACGCGATCCTCATGGCGCAGAAACTCGCGCACATCGGTCTCGCCGAAGGGATTTCATCGGGGGCCAATTTTCTTGGCGCCCTGAAGATCCAGAACGAACTCGGAGCCGACGCCGTCGTCGCCACCGTCTTCTGCGACAGCAACAAAAAATATCTCAGCACGGACTTGCTGCGTCCGGAGCCCGTCAAGGACGGCTACCTGAGTTCGGACATTGAGCTCATCGGATTCCGCGCATTTCCGCGTGTATGCGCCATGTGTTTTGACGGACCCTCCCTATGAACTACTCACGTCGTGAAGTCCTCTCTCTGGCGGCCATGGCCGCCGCCGCCTCGATCACCCGCCTCGACGCCTGGCAGCAGTTCACGCCGGACATCGAGATCGAACTGACCGCCAGGCCGGCCCAGTCACAAATCCTTCCCGGGCGTCCGACCGATGTCTGGCAGTTCACCGGACGGGTGATCAAGGGGCCGTCGTCTTCTCTCGAACCGGTGAAGGCGTCGTATCTCGGCCCGACACTCCGCCTCCGACGAGGGCAAAAGGTCCGCATCCGATTTGCGAATCGACTGCCTGACCCGTCCATCGTGCATTGGCACGGACTCGACGTACCTGAGAAGGCCGACGGCCATCCCCGGCTGGCCGTGGACGGCGGCAAGGACTACCTCTACGAATTCGAGGTGACCAACCGTGCGGGCACGTACTGGTATCACCCGCATCCCCACATGCAGACCGGTCCCCAGGTCTACAGCGGCCTGGCCGGTCTGCTGATTGTGAGCGACGACGAGGAGGCGGCGTTGTCGCTGCCGTCAGGCGAGACGGAACTGGTGGCGGTGATTCAGGACCGCCGATTCGACGGCAACAACCAGCTCGTCTACTCCACGACCATGATGGACATGGAGACCGGGTTTCTGGGCAACCGCGTGCTGATCAATGGCCAGGCGTCCGCATCCTGGTCCCTGGCCACACGCGCGTATCGGATTCGCCTGCTGAACGGGTCGAACGCGCGTGTCTACAAACTGGGTTGGAGCGATGGCACTCCGATGACCGTGCTCGGCACCGATGGCGGCCTGCTGGAACGGCCGCAGACACAACGTTACGTCACGCTGGCCCCGGCTCAGCGCGTGGACGTGTGGCTGGATCTGAGCCAGCGGGCGACCAACACCAAGATTGAGCTGCAGAGCGCGGCGTTTGAGCTGACCGATGCGGGTCTGAACATGGGCGGCATGATGGGCGGCCGCATGGGTGGCGGAATGGGGATGGGCGGCGGCGCGGGCCGCGGCTCCGCGATGTCGTCCGGCACACTGGCGCTGGGAGCCCCGATTTCGTTGTTGACGCTGTCGGTGGATCGTCGCGAGAAGGGATTGGCGACCCTGCCGACCCGCCTGTCGACGTTTGGCCGATCGTGGCAACCCGTCGCGGCCGCGCCGGTGCGTCAGATCCCGATCACCTTCCGCATGATGGAGTGGTTCCTGGCCGGCCGGGCGTTCGGAGAGATGACCGAAGTCGCGCCTGACGAAACCGTGCGTGCCGGCTCCACCCACATCTGGGAGTTCGTCAACGCCGGCGGTCCGATGGGCATGCAGATGGCGCACCCGATCCACATTCACGGCAGCCAGTTCCGTGTGCTGTCGCGCATGGGCGGCAAACCCGACAACACCCTCCGCGAGGGTCTCGTGGACGGCGGATGGACGGACACGGTGCTCGTGTTACCCAACGAAACCGTGCGTGTCCAGGTGCCGTTCACCACGCACCCTGGTCTGTATCTTTACCACTGCCACATCCTCTAACACGAGGACATGGGCATGATGCGCAACTTCAAAGTGGTCTAGAGTTTTTTCACAGTAGACATGTAGCCATGCAGGGCAAGGGGTTGCTGCCGCCTTCGGCGGCAGCTGTGGAAGGAGGCCGTCACGGAAACGAGAAAGCCTCGAGCAAACAGATGTGGCTCTCTCGTT
>CAYRGW010000033.1:0-40499 GCA_964423815.1 uncultured Solibacteraceae bacterium
GGACGGCCCGGCAGCCCCGTGCGACTGAACAACCAGGCGCTGAAAAACGCGGCGCCGGATCCGAGCATGTAACACCCCGCAAATGCCAGCCCGGCCATGGCAGGTTGATCGGCAAACAACAGGGTGGTGAGCAGGACGTACACGGGAAGCCGCGCCGAGCAACTCATGAACGGCGCGACAAGAATCGTCGCGAGCCGATCACGGCGGTCCGGAATCAGGCGCGTACTCATGATCGCCGGCAGCGCGCACGCGTGCGCGGTCAGCAGGGGCACAAAGGCGTGGCCGGGCAGACCGAACCGGCGGAAGATGCGATCGTTCACAAACGCCGCGCGCGCGAGATACCCGGTGTCCTCGAGCAGGCTGATCATGAAAAACAACAGACAGATCTGCGGCAGGAACACCACGGTGCCGGCAATGCCGCCGATCACGCCATCAATCAGCAGGTCACGCAGCGGCCCGTCGGGCATCACCGCGCTCACCGCCGATCCCAGCGAGGCAAACGTCAGCTCGATGAGATCCATCGGCACGGTGGCCAGGGCAAACAACGTCCAGAACAACGCGCCCATCACCCCGAGGAACACGAGCGTGCCGGCGACCGGATGGGTGAGGACCGAATCGACACGTTCGGTGCGCACGTCCAGCGCCACGGCCGGCGCCCCGCCGGGGTACACATCGGCGAGAACCCGATCCGCCCAGGTGGTGATGTCTTCGATCGATGACTCTGCGACGGGTAAATCGGCTGGACGCACCCGTGCTGCGGGGTCCGGCACGGACGCCAGCGCCGCGCGGAGGCGATCGATTCCGATCCCCTTGGAGGCCACCATCGGCACCACCGGCACGCCGAGACGGCGCGACAACGCGCCCACGTCGAGCCGCTGGCCGAGACGTTCCGCCAGGTCCACCATGTTGAGCGCCACGACGACCGGCTCATCGTAGGTGAGCAACTCACCGACCAGCACCAGATTGCGGACCAGGTTCGCCGCGTCCACGATCGCCACCACCACATCGGGGCGCTGCGACTCGGGTCCGCGGAGCACGTCGCGCACGATCGTCGACTCAGGGGACTGGCCGCCCAGGGAGTACAACCCCGGCAGGTCGATCACGTCGACGGACGTGTCGCCGATCACGGTCCGGCCCAGCCGCATGGCGGTGGTGGTCCCTGGAAAGTTGGAGGTTTTGGCGCGTGCGCCGCAGAGCCGATTAAAAAGTGTGGTCTTCCCGGTGTTTGGATTCCCGAGCAGCGCCACCGAGGACGCAGTCATCTACACGCTCGGGATCAGCGGCATCACAAAGATGCGGCGGGCAACTTCGTTGGACAACCCGATCCGTGTGGAGCGCACCTGCACGATACACGGCTCGCCTTTTTTGCAGAGGCGCAGCTGGCACTCCGACGTCAGGCCCAGCGACCGGAGTTGGTGACAGGCCTCGGGGTCGAGATCGGTCGCGTGAAACCGGGCGAGGGTGCCGACTTCCAGGTCCTGAAGCGAAACGGGTTTGGGCGTGGCTGGGGTCACGGGTTCCTTGTGCGGACAATCCTATCAAAAGATGAGACGAATCTCATTTTTTATCGGACTTTTTTGGTCGCCATAGCGCGGACCTGCCTACCGCAACCGCCGAATCGTCCCCGTCTCGGCGTCCGCGACGTAGATGTGCCTGGTCTGGGTGGCCGCCTGGGCCTCGGTGGCGGCCTGTTCCGGCACGTGCACAAAGAGGATGGACCGGCCATCGGGCGACCAACGCGGGTCGACGGCACTACCCGTCGACATCCGCACCAGCTGGCGCTGGTCCGATCCGTCGACCTTCATGGTGAACACGACCGGTGCCCCGCCCCGCCGGCTCATGAACGCAAGCCGGGACCCATCGGGTGACCACGTCGGGTACATCCCATCGTCTGGGGCCTTGGTCAGCCCACGAATCTCGCGGGACGCCAGATCGAGCAGATGGACATCACTCCAGCGGTGGAACGCGATCGTCGAGCCGTCGCGCGAAAACTGCGGGAACCAGTCCGAGGCCCCCTGCGTGAGTTGTTCCTGCGGCCCACCAGCCGCCGCCATCCAATACAGGTGGAACTGCCCATCACGGTCGGACATGAAGACGATGCGCGTGCCGTCAGGGGACCAGGAGGGCCCGACGTCGCGCATCGGATGATCGGTGAGCCTGGTCACCTCGCTGCCGTCGGCGCGCATCACGTAGATGTCGAAGTTGCCGTCCGGCGTGTGTGACTCAAAGGCGATGTGTGTCCCGTCGGGTGACCACGACGGATACCCTTCCGCGACCGGCGTGTCGGTGAGTTGCCGCAGGCCGGTGCCATCGAGGTTGATGACGTACAGGTCGGCGGCCTTGCCGTTGACCTCGGAATAAAACGCGACCTGCCGCCCGTCAGGCGACCACGAGGGGGCGCCGTCCCGGACGGGCGACGGCGTTGTCCCGCCGCACGCCGCTGCAAGAACCAAAACGCCCCCCAAAAAAGACGTCGGGTGTCTTTTTCGGGGCTCGGAATTAGAAAACAGGCCTGTTTTCAGCATTTCCCCCTCCAAAACCCCCGAAAAAGACACCCGACGTCTTTAATTTAGCGACGAATTGCCATCTCCCGCTGGAGTTCGAGGATGTCGGTCTCGGTTGGCGACCAGCCGAGCAGGTGCCGCGCGAAGTAGTCGGCACGCACCACGTTGACCCAATCGCCCGCGTCGGCAAACCCGTGGCGTTTGCCCGGGATCATGTACATATCGAACCGTTTGTTCGCGCGGATGAGCGCATCCACCACGCGGAGCGTGTTGGCCGGGTGCACGTTGTTGTCGATGTCGCCGTGCATCAGGAGCAACTTGCCCTTCAGGTTCTTCGTGAGGTCCTGGTTTTTGTCCACGTCGTATTCAAACGTGATCTGACCGTCGCGCTCGCGCTCCATCACACCATCGTGTTTTTCACTCCACCAGCGGTTGTACACGCTGTTGTCGTGATTGCCGGCCGTGGACACGGCCACCTTGAAGAAGTCGGGATACACAAGCATCGCGGCCGTCGACATGAACCCGCCGCCGGAGTGCCCATAAATGCCCACGAGGTTCGAGTCGATCCACGGATGGCGCTTGGCGAGTTGTTCGACCGCCGCCTTCTTGTCGGCCAGTCCGTAGTCGCGCAGGTTGCCATAACCGAAGTTGTGGTACCACTTCGATCGCTGCGGATGGCCGCCGCGGTTGCCGACTTCGATGACGATGAAGCCGAACTGCGCGAGCATGATGTTGGCACCGCGGGGCGAGAACGTCTTGGTCACACTTTCGGTCTGTGGACCGGGATACACAAACTCGATGATCGGGTACCGTTTGTTCGGATCAAAGTCGAACGGTTTGTACATCACGCCATACAAATCCGTGATGCCATCGTCGGCCTTCACCGAGAAGGGTTCGGGATATTTGAAGCCCGCCTCCAGGAGTGCCGAGACATCGGTCTTTTCCAGGTCCATCACTTTGGTGCCGGCGGCGTCGTAGAGCGTGGACTCGGGCGCCATGTCGACGCGCGACGCGTTGCTCACGACCCACATGGACTTGTCATCCATGCTGGCCGAGTGGGACGCGTTGCCCGGCGTGAGCAACTTCAGGTCGCCGGTGTCCATGTGCACGCGGTAGAGGTGCTGGTAGTACGGGTCTTCACCCGGCTCGCGGCCCACGGCATGGAAATAGAGGAAGCGGTTCTTCTCATCCACGGCCACAATGCCGGCCGTGACGAACTCACCCTGCGTGAGCTGACGGATCTGTTTGCCGGCCGCATCAAACAGGTAGTAGTGGCCCCAGCCGTCCTTCTCGGACCAGTGGATGAACTCCTTGCCGCCATTGAGCAAACGCAGCGGCTGGATTTCAATGTAGGTGTTGGACCGTTCCTGCACGGCAATACGCGGCTCACCGGTGGCACCGTCCGCTTCCACCACGTCGATCCGCTTGAGGTCACGGCTGGTGCGCGTGAAATACAACTTGCCGGGGTCTCCGCTCAACCATCGTGATGTGGTCTCGCCTTTTTCGCGCTGAATGTTGGTCAGCGGCTGCGTCAGGATGCTGACCTGCTGATCCTTGAAGGAGTCCGAGCTCAACTTCACCTGTTTGCGTGACGCGATCTCGAAGACGTGCAGTTCCGCCTGCGGCTGATTGGCCTCACCCGGCATGCCGTATTTGTAGGTCTCGAGACGCGGACGAGGATTGGCGAGCGAGTTGATCACCCAGAGATCCCCGACCTTGCGTGAGTCGGTGCGCTGCAGTGAGAAGCGCTTGTTGTCCTGGGACCACTGCACACCAATCGCGCGGCGACGTGTGCCGAATTTTTTGTCGTTTTCGTGCTGCTGCGTAGTGGCCGCGCCACCCGCGCGGCCGGTCCCCTGCTGCTGGCCCTGACCGCCACCACCATCGTCGTCATCATCGTCCTGGCCGCCCCCCTGCTGGGTCGGGGCGTAGCCGTAGTGTTCCTCACCATCGGTGGTGAGCTGGATCTCCTGGACGGACGGCTCGTTGGGCGTCTTCTGCGCAACCGCGTAGTTCTTCGCGTCCATCATGAAGAGGTTCTGGCCGCGCGCAAACACGACGGTCTGTTTGTCGGGCGAAACCTGGGCCCAGTTGGGATTGGTGGGTTCCGGTTCGTATTTGTCGTTGAGGACCACTGTGCCGGTGGCGAGTTCGTACTCCAACCACCAGGTCTTGTTCTGCTGTGCGGCCGTCCCGGTGCCCGCGCCACCCGCGCGACCACCCTGCTGTCCCTGACCGCCGGCCCGGCCACCGCGGCCACCCTGCTGCTGTTGCTGCTGGTCGCCGGTCTGGGTCATCCCCGTGACCTCGGCGCCCGACATGCTGATGACCGTCGACTCCCGCGGCAGCGACACGGAAAAACGAACCTTCCGGTCGTCATCAAAAAACCGCATCTGGTTGATGGGCAGATGCTGCGCGTCGTACGGCGTCCGCAGAATCTGCGTCAACTGCGCCGCGAGTTTCGCGTTGTCCCAGAGTGGGGTCTTCGCCTTTTTGGCCGGATCCACGATCCACCACTTGCGGCCGGCGGGTGTCTCGTAGACGTACCAGAACCGATCGCTGAACTCGAGCCAATGCGGCGCCACCGACGTGCTGAACACGTACTTGCCCACCTTGGTCGACGTCCAGCGGAACGCGAGGTCATAGTTGGGCTTGGGCAACTCGCGACCGGCGGTCGCGGTGCTGAAGGGTTTGTTGTCTGCGGCCGGAGCCGCCTGCTGGGCCAGCGGGGCTGCGGTGGCCGCGAGGACCAGAATCAAGACACATCGAAATACGAACTTCATGGGAGACACTCCTTGGGCACGCAAACTATAGTCTTGAAACAGGCCATTCGTGAATTCCGAAGTTGACCCGCAGGACGTGGACGAACTTTTTGATGCGATCGCGCAGCGCCGCCGCGTGGGCCGGATGCACGACCGTCTCCGGGTTCCCCAGTTCTGGCGCGACCTCAATCCGCAGCTCACCATCAGCGAGTCGCCGATCGCGCCGAGGGTGACGCCGCTGACCGTGTCGGTCGAGCAGGCCGACCACCACGCCGCGTTTCTGATGGAGGAAGGGTATCTGCAGACCCCGCCGCTGTTTCCAGCCGCGGACATCACCCTGCTGCGCGAGGCGGTGGAGCGCATCGTCGCGCTGGGGCTCCCGTCGGGGCTGGCGTGGGTCTATGACGAGTTCTACGGCTTGATGGCCCGGCTGGCGCCGGTGTTACGACCGATGCTCGGAGCCGACCCGCTGATGTTGCCCAGAGACTTCTGGGTGTTTCACATTCCCCCCGGCTCCCACAAACGGGCGGGATTTGGTGCCTATGGGCGCCACCGCGACTACTTCGTGGATCGCCCGTTCATCGACGGTGCGTTGCCGCGTGTGCTGAACACCTGGATTCCGCTCACGGATGTCACCACACTCGACTCCTGCATGTACGTCGTCCACCCGGAGGGGGACGATGACTATCGCACCGACACGCAGGAGGTACGCGCCGAGGCCGTGCGCCTTGAGGACATTCGCGCGTTACCGACGCCGGCCGGCGCCGTGATTGCGTTTTCGAGCCGTGTGGCCCACTGGGGCAGCCGCAGCAGTCGTTTTGCAACGGGTCCGCGCATCGCGGTGACCTGTGTGCTGCAACGACGCGATTGCGCGCCGTTCGAAAAGGAGGTGCTCGATTTGACGCAGCCCCTGTCCTGGGAGCGTCGGATCGACCTGGTGTTTGCGAGCCTTGGGACCACCGGACTCGAAGCGCCGCGCGAGCCCGCCCGACAACGGGAGGACCCATCATGATGCGACGGAGTTGGGTGACGACGTCGGCACTGCTCGTGTGCCTGAGCGTGTCCCTGTCGGCGCAACTGCCCGTGCCAGTGCCAAAGCAGCTTCCCGGCCCGCCTGCCAGGGTGGATGCGGACACACGCGCCCGTTTCCGCGTGACCGTCAGCGCCAGCCAGGACGTCACAGACCGCGTCTACGAATATCTGGTGCTCGTCGCGCGTCGCAACACCCTGCAGTCGAGGTTCGGCAACCCGGCCACAAAGTCGGAACTCGAGTTGGTGTTGCTGTTTGAGCAGTACCCGAAGATGCCATGGAATCGTCGTGACATCGGCTCAGTCAACCTGCGACTGAGTCCAGAGAACGACTCCGCGATGGTGGAATATTGTCTGCGGCGGTGCACCGAGGCCGATGCCGACATCGTCGTCTACACATCCACCCTCGACGAGTTTCTGAAAAAACTCGACGCCGCCTCCGCTGCCCTGGCGAAGCGGTACAGATGAAGGAAGAGGTCAGAGGCTAAAGGGAAAAGGCCAGAGGCCTTTTCCCTTTTGCCTACCTAGCGCGTAGCGGCGTAGCCCTTGATCGTCGAGACGAGCGAACGATACTTCTTCGCGTCGATCGGGTTGGCGGCCTTCGCGTCAGCTTCAAGCGTCGTCGCGAGTGTGTCCAGGGCCGCCTTGTCGCCCTTGTCGAGCGCCGCGTTCACGTCTCCGGCACGCGCGGCGTTCATCGCCTTGCTGCGGACGAGCTGGTCCACGTACGCCTTGGCCACCACGGGGCTGTTCGGCCAGCCCATCTTGGGCTGCGACTGCGCGTTGAACTCCTGCATCTGCACCAGTTTGGCCGCCGCGATTTCGTTCGCCGACAGGAACTCGCTCGGCTTGAGTTCGAGCACGTCGAGGCCACGCGCGATTTCCGAGCCGTACACGTAACCGTTGTACCAATACACCGACCAGTAGCCGCCGGTGATCAGTTTTTCGGCGCTGAGCGGACCACGGTCAAAAAACGCAATCTCGACGGGACGCGTCGCGTCGGTGAAATCAAACACCGACAGACCACCCTGGTACCACGCCTGCACCTTGATGTCGCGGCCGGGCACGGGAATCAGCGAGCCGTTGTGCGCGACGCAGTTCTCCGTCGCGGTCTGCGCGGCCGGCAGTTTGTAGTAGCTGCGGAACACCATCTTCTTGTTGTGGATCTCGAAGATCGCGTTCGCGCCCCAGCTCGGCAGATCGGTCTCGCGGCAACGGGGCGACGTGCCGCCGCCCCACTCGTCGGTGAAGATCACCTTTGTGCCGTCGTTGTTAAACGTCGCCGAGTGCCAGTACGCAAACGCCGGGTCGGACACCGCGTCGAGGCGAACCGGGTTCACCGGGTCTGAAACGTCGAGCAGGATGCCGTTGCCCGAACACGCACCGGCCGCCAGGCCAAGCTCCGGGTAGACCGTGATGTCATGGCACTGGTTGGTGGTCGATGAACGCTGCGTGCCTTCGCCGTGACCGCCGCCGGGCCACAGGCCGGCAATGGCGCCCGTGCCGTAGTCCTGGAAGATACGCGGACGGGAGACGATGCGCGCGTTTTCCGGATTCTTGAGCGGCACCTCGATGACGTCGATGCTGAAGAGCGCTGTCTCGGGATTGTCCCCGGGCGCGCCGCCTGAACAAATCGCGAGCTCATCGGTCTGGCGCACACCGCTGGTGCCCGACCCGTAGATGTACAACACGTCGGGGTTCTTCACCGTCGGCACGAGCGAGTGCGTGTGTGAACCACGGCACGTCTGGACGGCCGCGACCTGACGCGGTTTGGCGAGGTCGGTGATGTCAAAAATGCGCACGCCGCGGAACCGCTCCGGATTCGGCTTACCCATTTCTCCGGTGCCGGTGGTGCCGCAGTCGACGCGGCCGTTGCCCTGCTCAACCGACATAAAGAGGAGATTGCCGTAGACCGACAGGTCGCCCTGGCCGCCGGGACACGGAATCGAGGCACGCAGCTTCACCGCGCGGGGATCTTCGATGTCGTAGAAGTTGAATCCGTAGAAGTTCCCCATGAACAAGGTGTTGCCCTTGAACGCGAGGTCCGAGTTGGCGAAGTTCAGGCCCCCGTCCATCGGGTTCCCGAAGTTCTCCGGGCGCGGGACGTTCTTCAACAGTTCCATGTTCTTCGCGGCCTGGCCGGCGTCGGTCAAGCCGGCCTTGAGGCCCACCCGGGGATCGGGCGCCTGCTGCGCCGACACCTGCAACGCCCCGGCCGTCACGACGGCCGCCACCACTGCCACCACTATGCGCTTCATCATCGTCATCCTCATTTGTCCTTCATGTCCTTCAGCATCTGGGTCATGCGTGAAATTTCCATGCGCTGGTCGGCGTCCACGTGTGACGCGAAGTCAAACATGTCCGCCTGCTGCGCCGAGCCCGGGGCATTAAACAACTCTTCCACCATGATCAACGCGCCCATGTGGTGCTTGATCATGCCTTCCAGAAACAGGCGGTCGAACTCCGGCCCCTTGGCCGCCGCCAGCTTCGCCATGTCCGCATCGGTGAGCATGCCCGGCATCATGCCGCCCGGCATGTGATGCGCGTGTTCACTCGGCTGAGGCTGTTTGCGCTCATCCAGCCACCGACGCATCCACGCGATTTCGTCGTTCTGAGACACCTCGATGCGCAACGCCATCATCCGCATCGTTTCGCTCTCGGTGCGCGACTTGAGCAGGTTGACCATCTCGATCGCCTGCGCGTGGTGCGTGATCATCCCCGAGATGAACGCGACGTCGCCGGCCGCGTACGGCAGGGTCACACCCTTCGCCGCGGTGGACATCGGCGCCGAGGTGCTCGCCTCACCCGGCCGCCCCATCGTCACCACGACCGGCGCTCCGGCCTGGGAAGACATGGACTGACACGCCGTGAGGCTGGTGGCGGTCAGCAGAAGCACTCCGACCAGTTGTGTTGTGTGACGCATGGGAACGACTCCGTGATGGCCCAACAGCGCGCTTCAAGTCCAGCGCGCTCGACTTTCGGCTCAACGTAAAAGGATATCCGGTTGACACGGTGTTGACGTACTGCTACAAATTGTAGCGCTACAATGACTCGCTCAGAGCAACGGCCCCGGCCGCGGCAACTCGGTACCGCCGAACAACACGTCATGGACTACATCTGGGCGCAGGGGCCGGCGTCGGCCGAAGCCTGCCGGGAGGGTCTGAAGGACCTGTGGCCGATGAAGGACTCCACGATGCGAACGGTCCTCAAGCGGCTGGAGGCCAAAGGGTATCTGAGCCACACCACCAACGGACGGACGTTTGTGTACCGGGCCGTTGAAGCCCCGGCCAGCGTGGCGACACGCACCGTCAAACACCTCATCGAACGATTCTGCGGCGGCTCGGCCGAGGCGCTCCTGCTCGGCATGGTCAATGCCGACGTGCTGACGCCAAAACAACTGCAACGGCTCGCCGCAAAAATTTCGGCCGAGCGTGAGAAGGAGGCGAAGTGACCCTGCTCTGGTGGCTCGTTGAATCCTCCTTCCGACTCACGGTGCTGGTCGGACTCGCTGCCGCCGCGATGGCCGCGCTCAGAGTCACATCACCCGAGGTCAGACTGCGGGTCTGGACGACGGTGATTGCGGCGTCGTTCCTGCTGCCGATGCTCCCTGAGCAGTGGGCGATGCCGATCTCCACCCCGGCGCTGGTTGGACCGATCGGTGCAGCGTCGTCAGTCGCCAGCCGTTCAGCAGAGGTTGAACCACTCCTGTCATTTGACCCGGTCACGATCGTGGTGATCGCCTACGTGATCGGCGTGCTGGCGCTCCTGGCACGTCTCGCATTCGGATGGTCGTGGGCCATGCGCCTGAAGCGCGACGCCACGCCGGTTCCCGGTCAGTCTTTTTTTGAAAGTCCACTCGTGCACGTCCCGGTCACGGTCGGGCTCTTTGCCCCGCGGATCGTGGTCCCACACACATGGCGCACCTGGCCTGCGGACATGTTGTCGGCCGTGCTCGCGCACGAAGGGGCACACGCCTCACGACGTGATGGCCTCTGGCTGACTCTGGCGCTCGTGCACCGCGCGTGTCAGTGGATCAACCCCCTGAGCTGGTGGCTCCCGCGCCACATGGCGGCGCTGTCGGAGCGTGCGAGTGACGATGCCGCACTGACGAGGGGGGTGGCCCCCACGCGATATGCCGAGATGCTGTTGAGTTTTGCGAATGCCGTCGCGACCCGTCAGGGGCGTGTCGCCTGGGTCGTCGCCATGGCCCGCCCCGCCGGCCGTGACACCGAACGTCGTCTTGATCGTGTCCTCAGCTGGAAAGGTCGTCCCTCAATGACTCGTGCCCGTCTCGTGATTCTCGCAATCGTGCTGGCCGTGGGTTCCGCGGCTGTCTACACCGCGTCACTGATGACAGACGTTGACACGCCGGCCATCCCCGAGGAGACCGTGTTTGTGGCCCTTCCCCCACCACCGGCCACTCCCGCACCGGCACCGGCACCGGCTGGCGCCATCCCACAGCAGAAGATGGAGGACCCGACGGTGGTGGCCCCCGTGCTGGTGAAGCAGGTGCACCCGAAATACACCGCCGACGCGATGCGGGCGAAGATTCAGGGCACCGTCACGCTGCAGGTCACGATCGACGCGGCGGGTGACGTGACCGCCGCCAAGGTGACGGAGTCACTTGATGCCGAACTTGGGCTGGACACCAACGCCATCGACGCCGTGATGCAGTGGAAATTCAAACCCGGCACGATTGGCGGCACGCCAAAGGTCTTCAGCGTCGAGATCAAGGTCGAGTTCAGGCTGCACTGAGTTAATCGGGGAATCTGAAATCTCCATGCTGATTCCAGTTTGTCGGTCGTCGACTATCGACAATCGATTGCCAATTTCAGATTTCAGATCAACGATGAGCACGTGCCCTCCCGCCCTGACTTGCTGAAACGTGCGGCCGACCACGCGGTCGCCTACCTCGACACGATTGCCGATAGACACGTCGGCGCGATTGCCAGCGGCGATGAACTGCGCCGGCAGCTCGCGGTCCCTCTTCCCGACGCCGGGGAGGCGGAGGATGTGGTGATTGACGCCCTCGCCATGGCCGGCGCGGCCGGCACGGTGGCGACGCAGGGCCCGAGGTATTTCGGCTTTGTCGTGGGTGGCAGCGTGCCCGCGGCAACCGCCGCGGACTGGCTCGTCTCCGCGTGGGATCAAAACGCGGGTGTCTACGTGCTGTCCCCGGTGGTTTCCGTCGTGGAAGACATCACCGCCGGGTGGCTCAAGGAGCTGGCGGGCCTGCCCGCCGGATGGAGCACCGGATTTGTCACGGGGTGCCAGGCGGCCAACTTCACCGCGCTCGCGGCCGCGCGGCACCACGTCCTGAACCAGGCCGGGTGGGATGTGGAGGCCAATGGCCTGTATGGGGCCCCGTGGGTGCACGTGGTGTGCAGCGACGAATCCCACTACACAATTTTCAACGCGCTCAAGCTCCTCGGCTTCGGCGCCGACCGTGTCACACGCGTCGCCACCGACGAGCAGGGGCGAATGCGCGCCGACGCACTCGCGCGCACACTGGAGTCACTCACCGGCCCCACGATCGTGTGTGCGCAGGCCGGCAACGTCAACACCGGCGCGTTTGACCCGATCGACGACATCGCCACGATCACGGCAGCGCACGGCGCATGGCTCCATGTGGACGGCGCCTTCGGTCTGTGGGCGGCCGCCAGTGGGACACGCGCGCACCTGGTGCGAGGCATTGCACGGGCGGATTCGGTCGCCTCCGACGCGCACAAGTGGATCAATGTCCCGTACGACTCCGGTCTGGTCTTCACCGCGCACCCCGAGTCGCACCGGCGCGCCATGACCCTGTCGGCCGCGTACATCATCGAGTCCGCCAGGGAGCGTGACCCGCACGAGTTCGTCCCCGAGGAATCCCGCCGGGGTCGCGCGGTCCCGATTTATGCCGCGATCAGAACGATGGGCCGTCAGGGATTCGGCGCACTCATCGACCGCTGCTGCACGTTGGCGACTCAACTGGCCACCAGACTGCGGGCAGACGACCGTCTCGAAATCCTCAATGACGTGGTCCTGAATCAGGTGCTGATTCGTGTGCGAGGCACCGATGCGGACGCGCGCACGAAACAGATGGTGGAACGCCTGCAGCAGGAAGGCACGTGTTGGGCGAGCGGGACGACCTGGCACGGCATGTCCGCGCTGCGCCTCTCGGTCAGCAACTACTCCACGACCGGGAAGGACATCGACCGCACGGCAGAGGCGATTCTAAAGTCCGTATGAGGCCGGACCTCACTCGTCCAGGCGGCGCCGCACCGTTCGCAGTAGGGCGTCGGCTGGAAGAGTGGCTCAGCGGCCCAACTCGACCTTGAGCCCCACCATCACGAGCCGGGGTGCCCCCGGCCGCACCCCGGCAGGATGGCGGGAGACCACGTACGCCCGATTCGTCAGGTTCTGCACACTGGCAAACACCTGTGCGGCCGGCGTCAGCGTGTACTCGGCGGAGGCACCTACTGCGAACGTCGCATCCGTCGACCGAAGGTCGACGAGTGGTCCGGTGCCGGCAACCGTGCGCATCCGGCTGATGGCCGTTGCATCCGCGCGCGCACGCCATCCGCGGCCCTCCACGTCAACTGCCACAAATACCTGATGCCGAGGCGCGTAGGGCAACTCATAACCATCGAGCACACTGCCCCAGGGGCCGTACTGGCTCTGGAAGCTGTTGCGGAATTCCGCGTCGGTGAAAGTGTAGGCCACCCGCAACGGACGCCACCGGGCCGACGCCTCAACACCGAGCACACGCGCCGCACCTCCGTTGTAGAGTTCGCCGGTGCCGGTGCCGCCCGTCGACTGCATGTCCCGGCCGAGCAGATTGGCGTAATCGCTGAAGAACATCACGACCTCCGCGTGCAGTTCGTTGCGCTGGAGGCGGGCGCCGGCTTCGTAGTTCACACTCGCTTCAGCCTTCGTTTCGCCGGCCGCGCCAGGTCCCGGCGGTGCGAAGCCCTTGTACACACCGCTGAACACCGTCACTGACGGGCGCAGACGATACGCCACACCAGCGCCGGGAATCAGCACGTCCACGGACGTGTCTCGCACACCAGTGGACGCTGTGCGGGCGGGATCAGTTCGGGAGTAATCGGTCCGCCGCAAATCGATCGACTCGACGCGAATGCCTGGAGTAAACGTCCATCGTCCTGCGGCGAGCGTGTGCGTGACGAACCCGGCCACGGCCTTGGCTCCGACCACTTGATTGGTCTGGCTTCCGGGAGCGCCCGCGCGTGTCAGGATCATCCGCCCCGCCACCATCTGGTACGCATCGTCCTGCTGGAAGCGATCCTCTTCGTCCTCGTGATAACGCAGCCCCCCCTCGACGGAATGTCGGAAGCGACCGGTCGCAAATCGCGCGCCGACGGTCGACTGGACACCGGTGCCGAAATACCCGCGGCTGTTGTTGCGGACGACGAGCGCATTGGCCGCACTGGCGATGCCGGTGAGCGCATCCATCTGCTGTGGGTACGCCGAAGGGTTCGCCAGCACGTTCGAGAGGCTGGTCCCCATCACGTTTTCGAGTTTGTACCACGCGCGGGAAAAATTGTTACGGTACGCCACCGTGGTCACATCCCAGGTCGGTCTCGCGAGGAAGTGCCGAACTTGATACTGCTCGTGCGTGGACGTGAACTCATCGACCTGTGATCCGGCATACCGGCGCCACGGCGCAGCCGCGAAATCGGCATCGGTGAGTCCGAGGTAGGTCTCCTGTCCCGTCTGCGTGGTGCGCCCGAGTTTGACTTCGAGTTCCTGCACGAGTGTGGCCGTCGGCGTCGTGTTGACCTTGAACTTCGCGAGATAGTCGGCCACGTCCACGCCGGTGAGGCCACCACCATCGAGACGTTTAAATCCATCGGTCCTGAACTGGAAGGTCTCCACGAGCCAGCCGGCGTTGGAGTAGGTATCGCCGAGACTTGCGGTGATCCTGCGTGTGTTGTCCGCACCTCCCGTCAGGGTCGCGCGCAGTCGGAAGTCGGAGGGAATCGACGATGAGACGTAGTTCAATACGCCGCCCGTGGTGATCGGGCCTGACTTGATCTGACTCGACCCCTTGCGGACCTCAATGGCTTCCATACGTCCGGCGGTTGGGGCGTAGTAGGCGGCAGGGGCGGCATACGGCGCGGGTGCGATCAGGATGCCGTCCTCCATCATCGTGATCTTCGCGCTTCGATCCGTGCCCGTGCCGCGCATGCCGATGTTGGGACGCAGGCCGTAGCCGTCCTCCTCCTGAATGTTGAGTCCGGGCACCTGCCGCAGCAGACGATGGATGTCTCCGGTCGTAATCTGCAGGCGCTGCAATTCCGCGCCGTCGATCACGTGTGTTGATCCTGGCGCGCGCGTCAGGGCCACGACGTCACCAACAACGTTCACCCGCTCCCGGACGATCTCGGCCATCACGATCACCAATGGCGCGGGGCCGCCGCTTGATGGCACGGTCACATCACGCACCACTGGCGACAACCCGAGCGCCGTCACGTGGATCTCGTGACGCCCCGCCGGTACGCCTGTAAACGAGAACCTTCCCGAGTCGTCGGTGTGAGAGGTCGCATCTGCGGTGCCCGCAACACGAACGACCACAACGGCGCCTGCCACGGGTTTCCCCGCCGCGTCCCGGACTTCGCCGGCGATGACGGCAGCGGCCGCTTGCGCGAGTGACGAGGAAGGGAAGCCGGCCAGCAGGCCAACCAGCAGGACAAGGCTTGAGAACGTTCGAAACGCGAAGACAGGCACGGGACCCCCGAGAGTGGCGATGCGACGACATGTCGCAAATGAGAAACGTCGCAATAAGCCTAAGTCGGACTATTTCAGTCGGTCAAGTGCGCGGACAAAAGTCCTACAAAAGGGGGCGCACCAGGTCGGAGAGAGCAGACATCCAGGGATCCTGGGTATTCAGACAGGCCACGCGCCGCATTTCCCCCCCGCCCTGGCGCTCAAAGTTGTGGCGCTCACGGCCGCCAATCTCCTCGATGGTCTCGAGGCAATCCGCCGTGAAACCCGGGCAGAGCACGAGCACGCGGCGGGTCCGGTCGCGGCCCAGCCGCGTCAGCGTCTCATCGGTGTACGGCCGCAGCCAGACTTCGCGCCCGAAGCGTGACTGAAAGGATGTGGTGACACTCCCTGATGGCCAGCCCATCTCCGCGCACAGTGCTCGCGCAGTCGCGAAACAGTGTTCCGCGTACGGGTCGCCCTCTTTCACATAGCGCTCGGGGATGCCGTGGAAACTGAGCACGACGTGGTCGGGGGACCAGCCGTCCAGACGACGCCGTGCGCCGGCGGCCAGTGCCCGGATGTACCCGGGGGATTCAAAGTACGGCGACACCACACGAATCGACGGCACCACCTGGCGAGTCGCGGCCACCCGAAACAACTCCTCCAGGCTCGACCCGGTCGTCGCCCCCGCGTATTGCGGGTACATCGGCACCGCGACGATGCGTTCGATTCCCGCGCGTTCAAAGTCCTGCAGGACCGTCAACGTGGACGGTTCGCCGTACCGCATCACCACGCGCACACGAATCGGACGCTCCGGGCTGTCCAGAGTCCTTTCCAATAGACGGGCCTGCTGCGCGGCGATCAGCGCAAGTGGCGACCCCTTTGGAGTCCAGACCTTTGCGTATTCGGCCGCCGACTTCCGCGGTCGTGTGTTCAGGACGATGCCATGCAGAATGGGCAACCACTGCCAGCGAGGCAGGTCAATCACTCTGGGATCGGCCAGGAACTGGCCGAGATAACGTCGCAGTGCCGCCGTGGTCGGTGCCTCCGGCGTTCCAAGCTGCAGAAGCATCACACCAACGGCGCCGCTTTTCATCAGCGGGATCGTAGTGGGATCTTTTCAAGAATCACGCGCGGCGGACAATTCCATGACAATTGATCCGGTCAGGATTCATAAGATTCAAATCGTGCGGTTGCGGGTGATCGATCTTGAGCGACGGGCGAGCGCGGCCGATGTGTCGGCAGTTCCCGCTGGCGACGTATTCGCGACCTTCAGGACCTGCGTTCGTGACGTGGTTTTTCTCGACGAGTTCGCCGATTCCCGGCATCCGGTCCTCGAGGACGGCGCCGCCTACTCGCGGCTCCTTGAAATCGTCTGCGGTCTGCACTCGCCGATGGCTGGCGAGACGCAGGTGCAAGGGCAGTTCAAGACCTTCCTCGACGCGCTCGATAAACGTACACACCAGTGGCTGCGGCGGTTGGGACAGCAGGTCCTGGCCGATGCGCGCCGCATTCGGGACACACATTTGCAGGGGCTCGGATCCCGTACTTATGGATCCGCCGTCCGGCGTCACACGCAGTCCTGTTCGCGCGTGGCGATCATCGGCGCCGGAGCCTTGGCGCGGGAAATCCACGAGTACGTCGCCGAGGCCCACGAGGTCGACGTCTGGACCCGCGCCAGGCTCCAGCAATTGCAGTTCGCGCCAGCGTCAGCGCCGGCCGCAATCGAGTCCACGACGCTGGTCGTCGCCGCACCTGTCGACGCGGAAACCATTACGCGCGTTGCAGGAGTGTATCCATCGCTCGTCCAGGTCATCGACCTGCGCGCAGCCGACGAAGTCACCACCCTGCCCGCCGGTGTGCCCGCGCACAACCTGGGAGACATCTTCGCTGATGCGCAGATGGCGCACACATCCGACGCGCGCATCGCCGCCGCGCGGGCTGACGCCGCGCGCTGTGGTCGCGGTTTTGATTCCCGCGAGGAACTGCATCCGTTCGGCTGGGAAGACTTGTGCGCGTAGTCCTGCTCAGTCGCGCCAGTGCCCTCGCGACGCGTCAGGCACGGCTGGTGGCGCGCGCCCTCGCCGTAGCCGTTCCTGGCCTTGATCTGCATCTGGTCACGAAGGTCGCGGCGGGCGATCGCGATACGGCCACCCCGCTGTCACGCTTCATGGACAAGGGGGCGTTCACCTCGGATCTGTCTGACGCCGTAGCCGCAGGCACTGCGGACATCGTCGTGCATTCATGGAAGGACCTGCCCATCGAAGCACGCCCGGACACTGTCATCGGTGCGACGCTTGAGCGTGCCGACCCTCGCGACGTCCTCCTCATCCGCCGCGATGCGATCGGTCGACGTCCAACCACGGTCCGCATTCTCACGTCGTCGCCACGACGGGTGTGGATGCTGGAGCGCTCCCTGGCGCCGTTGCTGCCCTGGCCGGTTGAGGCGATCACCACGCATGACGTGCGCGGCAACATCACGACGCGTCTGAAGAAACTCGCCGAAGGCGACTGCGACGGGCTCGTCGTGGCCAAGGCTGCGCTGGATCGGTTGTTGTCGCCCGACGACGATGACCCGGCGTCGGCATTGACCATTCGCGCGCTGTTGGCCCGATGCCGGTGGATGGTGCTGCCACTGCGGTTGTTCCCCACGGCGCCGGCACAAGGCGCATTGGCTGTCGAAGTCGCGGTGCGTAATCGCGCGCTGCGCGAGCACCTCCGCCTGATTAATCACTCGGCGACCTGGGTCAGCGTGATTCGCGAACGTGCCCTTCTTGAGGAACGCGGAGGTGGCTGTCACGACGCGTTCGGCGCCACGGCGCTGACGCGGCCCTTCGGAACGGTGCTCAGTACCCGAGGTCGTGTGGGGCATGAGGACCACTCCTCGTGGCAGTTGATCGGTACCCGGACGAGACCGCCGAGAGCGCCGGTGTCTCGCCTCTGGCCCGCGCCGGCGGTGGTGCGGCGGGCGATTCGGCGTCCCCTCTCTGTGGCGCAACCGCGTCTCGAGGCGTACTGGGTGTCACGCGCCGAAGCATTGCCGGCCCATTGGCTGCTGACGCCGCACACCGTGGTGTGGGCGGCCGGCGACGCCACCTGGCGACGCCTGGCTGCCCGCGGCACCTGGGTCAACGGATGTACCGACGGGCTGGGCGACGACGAACCACCAGCCGTGGATGC
This sequence comes from uncultured Solibacteraceae bacterium, assembly GCA_964423815.1. Lineage (GTDB taxonomy): Bacteria > Acidobacteriota > Vicinamibacteria > Vicinamibacterales > SCN-69-37 > SYFT01. Next base: position 18,185 of record CAYRGW010000033.1, read on the forward strand.
ACTCGCGGGTCGATCAGTGTCCTGGGTACGGCTCACACACGCCGGTGGGGTCGGGGCACCCGGAGCACTGGCGACATACGAAGTCCTGCGGAAGTTGCCGGAAGATCTTCCAGCGTATTCACATTTTTTCTGGACGAGTGGCGCCGAATTCCGATCTGCGCTTGAGCGGTGGCCGGCATTGGCCGATGGCTGGCACGGTAGCGGCCCGGGATCCACTGCGCGTACGATCGCTGGAGCGCTTGGCACCAGTGACCGCTGCGGAATCTGGCTCGACTACGACCATTGGCTCTCGGAGGTACGCCTGTGACCTGGTCCCGACTGCGCCTGCGGCAGACACCCCATCTGCGCGATCTGACCGACGAAGTGGGATTTACGACGGCGCACTTGATTCAGCCGATCTTTGTCGGTGCGCAGACCGACGCACGGCGTCCTGTGGACGGGCTTGGCGACAACGCGCGCCTGAGCCCAGCCGAGGCCGTCACACAAATCGGGCTGGATCGTGACGCCGGCGTCCGGCACTTCCTCGTGTTCCCGGTGCCCGGTGACAAGTCTTCGCACCCGGCGGACTTCACGTTTCTGCAGACTGTGGTCCGTGACATCAAGGCGGCTCACGGCGGCGGAATCCATTTGTGGATCGACCTGTGTCTGTGCGGGTGGACGTCACACGGACACTGTGCCATTCTCGACGACCGCCGGCGGCTCGATATTCCGAAGACGCTCGATGCCCTGGGGCGGATGGCGGTGGCCGTGTCAGATGCGGGCGCAGACGGTGTGGCCCCCAGCGACATGATGGACGGCCGGACGGCCCACCTTCGTGCGGCCCTCGACGGTGCGGGGCATGACCGAGTGCCGATCATGAGTTACAGCACAAAGTTCGCGAGCCGCTTCTACGGTCCGTTCCGCGACGCCGCCGGTTCAGCCCCGGGCGAAGGTGACCGGCGGCATTACCAGATCGATGTCCGGTCCCGGCATGATGCGATCGCATCCAGTGTGCGGTGTGCCAGCGAAGGCGCGGACCTGTTGATGGTCAAACCCGGCATGACGTCGATCGATCTGATCGCGCCCATCGTGCACGAGACGGGCAAACTGGTCGGCGCGTATCAAGTCAGCGGCGAGTACGCGGGCCTGGTCGCGGTGGCCGATCGGGGATTGGGTGGTCTGGACGAGATGCTGCTGGAAACGTGGCAGGTGTTCCGGCGCGCCGGCGCCGGATTCATCATTACCTACGGCGCCCGACGCGCGCGCGCGCTGGGGATTCCCGGATGAGCGGACGAACGATGCACACACACCGTGACCTGTTTGCCCGCGCGTGCGCGGTGTCGCCTGGCGGCGTACAGAGTCCCGTGCGGGCCTTTGGTCACGTGGGAGGCAGCCCTGTGTTTTTCTCCAGCGGTGCGGGCGCCCTCCTGACGGACGTGACGGGGCGTCGATATATCGACTTCTGCATGAGTTTTGGCCCGCTCATTCTCGGGCATGCGCATCCGGAGGTCGCGGAGGCCGCTCACGCCGCCATTGATGACGGTTGGTCGTTTGGCGCCTGTGAGCCCTACTCGCTGGCGCTGGCAGAGTGGATCGTCAGCCGCGTGCCGTGGGCGGAGCGGATCCGCTTCGTTTCCTCCGGCACAGAAGCGACGATGTCGGCGTTGCGCGTGGCGCGGGCGGCGACGGGCCGACCGTACGTGCTGAAGTTTGATGGGTGTTATCACGGACATGCGGACGCGCTGCTGGTACAGGCCGGCAGTGGACTGGCCGGGGCCAGTGCGGCATCCAGCGCCGGTGTTGGAGATGTCGCGTCATCAACGCTGGTCGCGCCGCTTGATGACGTCGATGCGCTGGAGGCGGTGTTTGCCGTGCACGGCACAGCGATCGCCGCAGTCATCGTGGAGCCGCTGCCGGCCAATTACGGACTCCTGCCGCAGCAGCGCGCGTGGCACGAAGCGGTCGCCCGCCTCTGCAAAGAGGCCGGCGCGTTACTCGTCTTCGACGAAGTGATCTCCGGCTTCCGAACCGCGCAAGGCGGCATGGCTGAGAGACTGGGTATCCGGCCCGACCTGGTGTGTTTTGGCAAAGTGATCGGTGGCGGATTCCCCGTCGGCGCCTATGCGGGCCGGCGTGATCTCCTGGCACTGGTGGCTCCCGAAGGACCGGTGTATCAGGCGGGCACGCTCAGTGGAAATCCCGTCGGCATGAGGGCGGGTTTGACCACGCTGTCGGTCATGGCGCGTGAAGACGGCTGGCGCGTGCTCGAGGAGCGCTCGCGCGAGTTTGCGACGCGGCTGCGCCTCACGTTCGCGACGCTGGCGCACCCGCTGACTGTTGTCGATCAACCCGGTTTATTCTGGATTCATCGGGCGCCCCCTGAGCCAATCCGGGCCCCTTCGAGTATTCCCGACGATCACGCCGTCTGGTTTCGACGGTTTTTTCACGCCGCGCTGCAGCGGGGGATCTATTTGCCCCCGTCGCCGTACGAAGTCTCGTTCCTGTCGCTCGCCCATTCGGAGATTGTTCTGGAGCGGGCGGCCGAGGCGCTCGCGGAGGCGGCGTGGGCGGTCGACCAGTCATGAGGGCTCCGTCACGATGGACCGCATCGTACATTCTGGCGTTGTTGTGGATCGCCACGACGGTGGCCCTTGCCGGGTGGTGGCTGGTGTTCGGATTGTCGCAGGCCGCGCGGCTCCAGTCGCTGGGCGGCGACGAAGCGCATCGGCTCGGCTACGTGCAGCGCATGTTGGTGTGGGAAGGGTCGTTCCTCCTGCTGCTCCTGATTGGAGGCGGCGTCGCGCTGCTCGTGGCCATTCAACGGGAGCAGGCGAGACGTCAGCAACTGCAGGACTTCTTCTCGCTGTTTACGCACGATCTGAAGACCGCACTCGCCAGCCTGCAGTTGCAGGTCGAAAGTCTGCAGGAAGATCTGGGTCCAGGATCACACGGTGGTGCCCTGCCGCGGCTGCTGCAGGATGCCCTTCGCCTCAGGCTCCAACTGGAAAATTCGCTCTCGTATGCGCAACCGGACGCAGCGCTGTTTCTTGAACGATTGCCGGTGTGTGACGTCGTGGCGCACGCCGCCACCGATTGGCCCGGGTTGTCCGTTGAGTGTCGCGGCGACGCGATGGTGCACGCGGATCGCCGCGCGCTTGAAGGTGTGGTGCGTAACCTCCTTCAGAACGCCGTCGTCCATGGCCATGCATCGGCGGTGACTGTGGCGATGGCCCAGGCCCCCTCCGGCATTCGCATCAGTTTCACGGACAATGGCTCGGGCGCATCGCCCCGAATTTTGCGCGCGATTGCCTCGTCGAAGCGACGACCGATCGCGACGAGTGGCACCGGACTCGGCCTGCTGATCAGCCGCCGGTTGCTGGAACGGATGGGCGGGTCGCTTACCGTAGCGACGGTGCCCGGCGGTGGCGTGGTGGCCACCGTCATCCTGCCGGAGGCACCGTGAGCGCCCGCGTGCTGCTGGTCGAAGACGACCCGTCACTGGGACAGACGCTGTACGAGCGATTGGACCGAGAGCAGTATCTGGTCGTCTGGTCCAGGACCATCGCGGATGCGGAGGCACAACTCGCCGAAGGGCACTGGGATCTGGCAGTGCTCGACGTCAAGCTGCCGGATGGATCCGGGTTTGGTCTCGCCAGACATATCCAGAAAACTCGGCGGATCCCCATCATGTTCATGACTGCGCTCAACACGGCAGAGAGCAGGCTTGAGGGCTTCGAGATCGGCGCGATCGAGTACCTGCCGAAACCCTTCCATCTGAAGGAATTCATCCTGCGCGTCCGGCATGTGCTCTCAACGCAACGGGCGGCACCACGCCAGGTCGAATGTGGAACGCTGATCATCGATTTCGACGCGCTGACTGTGACGGGGCCGAAGGGCCAGGAGCGCCTGCAGACGCGGGATGCGCGCGTCCTGCAGTTGTTGGTCGAGGCGGTGCCTCGTCCGGTCAGCCGATCGGAACTGCTCGATCGCGCGTGGGGCGAGGATCAGTTTCCGACACCGCGGGCCGTCGACAACGCCATCGTCCGCTTGCGCGACGCGCTGGGCGACGCCGAGGGACGACGCATCAAGTCCATACGAGGCATAGGGTACCAGTGGATACAGGAGTGAATCGGTTCCGCAACGCGCTTGACGGTCGGGTGCAGTCAGTACCTCCCATCTGGTTGATGCGACAGGCGGGTCGTTATCATCGCCACTATCAGGACCTGCGCAGGCGCCACTCGTTCGAATCGTTGTGCCGAACTCCGGACGTAGCGGCGGAAGCCGCGCTCGGACCGATTCGCGATTTTGATTTTGATGCGGCGATCCTGTTCAGCGATCTGCTGTTCCCGCTGGAGGCGTTGGGATTCGGCCTGACCTACAAACACGGCCCGCCCCAACTCGATGGCCCCCTGACAGCGGCGCGTATCCGGCGCTTTCGACCGCTTGATCGGGCGCTCACACGACTCGCGTTTCAGGGCGAGGCCGTCGCGGCCACGCGGGCGCTGTTACCCGCAGACAAGGGGCTGATTGGATTTGTCGGCGGACCGTGGACTCTGTTTGTGTATGGCGTCGAAGGATCACACGCCGGTCCGCTGACGCGCGCGAAATCATCGGTGGCGTTGTACCGCGACTTTGCGCGGCACATGGTCCCACTGGTGAAGGCCCAGATCCGCATGCAGTTGAAAGCGGGCGCCGATGTCGTCATGGTGCTCGATACCGCGGCGGGCGACGTGCCCTACTCGGAATTTTCCTCGCTCATCGCCCGGGATCTTGCGACGCTGGCCCGCGCGTTTCCCGGCAAGCTGGGGTATTACGCGAAAGGATCCCATCCCGCGCAGATGTCGAGCGCGCCGTTCGCGGACGCGCCCTGGGCTGGTCTCGGTGTGGACGGTCGCTGGAATCTGGCGGCGACACTGACGCATCGTCCATTTGACGGATTTGTGCAGGGCAACTTCGACCCCGCGCTGCTGCACCTGACGGGCCGCGCCCTGACCGCCGCCATCCACCGGTGTCTGGATCCCATTCGCGCGCTCACACCCCGTCAACGACGCGGGTGGATCTGCGGTCTCGGCCACGGTGTGCTGCCCGCGACACCCGAGGAGAGCGTGCAGACGTTCGTTCGCCTGGCACGGAAGGTGATGACATGACCCTCTCCGATTTGTTTGCCAAGTACGACGTACCGGTCCCTCGTTACACGAGTTATCCGACCGTCCCGAGCTGGTCACATCAGCCCACGACCGACAGTTGGGCCGAGTCACTTGCGCGCGCACTGGGTCGCGCCGACGCGTCGATCGCGATGTACGTGCACATCCCATTCTGCGAGTCGTTGTGTACGTATTGCGGGTGCAACACCGTCATCACCCGGAATCACGACAAAGGGCGGGACTACATCGCGTTGCTCTTCAGGGAACTTGAGTGGTATCTCGCGCGGGTGCCCGATCTGGCCAGGCATGCCGTGCGCCAGGTTCACCTCGGCGGCGGCACGCCGACGTTTCTCTCGCCTGAAGAACTGGAGCGCCTCCTTGACGGGCTGCGGGAACGGCTTGATCTCGATGTGTCGTTGGAGGGCTCAATCGAAGTGGATCCCCGCGTGACGACGGTCGAACACCTCGCGGCGGTTCGCGCGCGAGGCGTGACGCGGCTGTCGCTTGGCGTGCAGGACATCGATGAAGAAGTCCAGCGCCTGATCAACCGCCACCAGCCGCTCAGCCTGACGAAGGCCCTTGTCGAGCACGCCCGGACGCTCGGCTTTGAGTCGATCAACGTGGATCTGGTGTACGGGTTGCCCGGCCAGACACCGGCATCGGCCCAGGCCCTCGCGGATGCCATCGTCGAGGTCAACCCCGATCGGCTGGCTGTCTACAGCTTTGCACGCGTGCCGTGGATCAAGCCGGCGCAACGGAAGTTCACCGACGAGCAGATTCCCGTGGGTGCCGACAAGCGGCGGCTCTACGAGACCATTCGCCAACCGCTGCTTGATGCCGGGTATCTCGAACTGGGTCTCGATCACTTTGCCAAACCGACAGACCCGCTCGCGATCGCCGCGGCGAGTGGCCGCATGCATCGGAACTTCATGGGGTACACAGAGGTCAGGACGGACGTGCTGATCGGGCTGGGCGTCAGTGCCATCTCCGAGACACCCGACTGTTATCACCAGAACGAGAAGGTGATTACCGTGTATGAACGACGCCTGCTCGCGGGTGAATTGCCCACGCTGCGTGGCCATCACCTCACCACGAAGGAGCAGGAGCAGCGCGCGATCATCATGCAGTTGCTGACCGAGTCCAAATTGACCGTGGATGCGGCCACTCGCGCATCGCGGGCGAACGCGTTGACCGACCTCGTGGAAGACGGCCTCATTGTCTGGACCGAGACGGGTGTGCAGGTCACCGATCTCGGGCGGGCCTTCCTGCGCAACATCGCGGCGGTGTTTGACGAGGGCCTGACGGCACCTGGTGACGCCCCCCGGTATTCGAAGTCCATATGACACACGCGCGCGTCATCGGAGCGGGATTGAGCGGCCTTGCCGCGGCGTGGCGGCTGGCCGATGCGGGCGTGCGCGTCGAGGTGTTCGATGCGGCACCGACGGTTGGCGGCCTGGTCGGCACGACACGCACACCGTGGGGACCGGCGGAGCATGCCGCCAACGCGTTTGTCTGGACGGACCACACGGCCGACTGGTTTCGCCGCCTCGATATCCCGCCGGTCTTTGCGCTCGACAGCAGCCGTCGTCGATTCATCTTTCGCGATGGCCGGCCTCGGCGCTGGCCGTTGACGCCCGTGGAGACAATGCGTACGGCCGCACGCGTGGGCCTCTCAGCCGCCACGCGGCGCATGGCTGCGCGCGACGGCGAAAGTGTGGGGCAGTGGGGACACCGGGTGCTCGGTGCAACTGCGACCCGGCATCTGCTCGCTCCGGCGCTGCAGGGCATCTATGCGGCGCCACTGGATCGCCTCGCTGCCAGCGCCGTATTCAGACATAAAAAGCGGCGCAAGGTGCGCATGGCCGCGCCGGCCGGCGGCATGGGCGAATTCGCAACGAGATGCCGCACGACCCTCGAGCAACGCGGCGTACAGTTTTTTCTTGGCCGACCGGTGTCGGGTTTGGATGCCGGGGTGCCAACGTGGATCTGCACCGGAGCGCCGGCGGCCGCAAGGCTCCTCGCGCCGCACGCGCCCGACGCTGCGGCGCTGGTCTCGCGAATCGAACTGGCCGCGCTGGCGACCGTCACGACCTTCTTTGAGCCGTCCCCCGAGGACTTGCGAGGATTTGGCGTCCTGTTTCCTCCTGACGCCGGCGTGCGCGCACTGGGCGTGTTGTTTAACACCGACATCTTTCCTGGGCGCGGTTCGCTGCGGTCCGAAACCTGGATCTATGGTGGGGCGACGCGCAGCGAGCTGCCGGCGGAAGCCGAACTGCCGCGCCTGATCGAAGCCGACAGAACACTCCTCACTCGCCGGACACAGGCGCCCGTTGGTGCGCACATCGCGTACTGGCCCGAGGCGTTTCCCATCTACGACGAAGCGGTGGTCGCGATGGCGGGGCTACCCGCACTCCTGCCGAACTGGCTCCATGTGGCCGGCAACTATCTCGGCAAGCGTGGGGTGTCCGATCTTATTGCGCAAGCTGACACATAGGTTGCCCAGGTCTATCCGGTCGGAAGTATCAGGACTCTAACGTCAGCAGCTCCGGAAGCTCGACCAGGCTGCCGATGACCGGTATGGTCGCATCCAGATGGGTCGCCTGATCGCGCCGCCCGTCGCGATCCAGCCACACGCCGCGCATGCCCAACTGGCGGGCCCCCAGCACATCGTGCGGCAGGCTGTCGCCCACCATGACGGCCTCAGCGGCGCTGACCTGCATCTGATCGAGTGCCTCCTGGAAGATGCGCGGGTCGGGTTTCATGACCCCGAACTCGGCCGACGACACGGCAACAGTCATCAGGCCGTGCAGGGCGAAGTGCTCCTGAAAACCGACCAGCGACCGGTGTGAATTGGAGATCAGCCCCATCCGCACGCCCTGCCGCTGCAACTCCCTGAGCGCCTCGGGCACATCGTCATACATCTCAAAGTGTTGGTGGTGGGCCCAGTCGTCGTAAATCTCGCGGGCGGCAACGGCCACCCCGGGTCCCTGGCCACCCATCAATTCGATGATCCGGCTCGTGTATCGGACAAAAATTTCATCGTGATACCGCTGGTCGGCCGTGTCCAGGAGGCTCGACGAGCCGGCCACCGCCGCCGCAAACGCCGTTTCGTCGACCGGGACCCCATGGCGGGCGCACGTCTCGGCGTACCCGGGGCCGAGAAACCGGCGACCGGGGCGAATCAGGGTGAAGTCGACATCAAAGAAGACGGCAGTGGTGGTCACGAAGGGGTTCAGGGTGAGTGCGCAATATAGAATAAGGGTTTATAACCGTGATGCGCGATTGGAAAGACACACTCAATCTCCCGCGGACTGACTTCCCGATGAAGGCGAACCTCCCGACGGCCGAGCCGGCGGCGATCGCCCGCTGGCGGGAGGAGAAGTTGTACGCGGCCATTCGTGCGCACCGTCAGGGCGCGCCGCGATTTGTGCTGCACGACGGTCCCCCGTACGCCAACGGCGAGATCCACATCGGCCACGCGCTCAACAAGATCCTCAAGGACTTCGTCGTCAAATCGAAGTCCATGGCCGGATTTGATGCGCCGTACGTGCCCGGCTGGGATTGCCACGGCCTGCCGATCGAACTCAACGTCGAACGTGAGCTTGGGCCGGCGGCCAAGGACCGGTCCATCGGCGACTTCCGTCGCGCGTGTCGCGAGTTTGCGGCGAAATTCGTCACCTCACAACGCGCCGACTTTGAACGGCTCGGTGTGCTCGGTGACTGGGACACGCCGTATCTGACGATGAACTACGGCTATCAGGCCGCCATCGTGCGCGCGCTCGGCCGGTTTGTGGATCGCGGGCTGGTCTACAAGGGCAAAAAGCCGGTTCACTGGTGCCTGCGTGATCGCACCGCGCTGGCCGAGGCGGAGGTGGAGTACGACAACCACACGTCGCCGTCGATCTTCGTCGAGTTTCCGCTCTCCGATGCGGACACGACACTCGCCGCTCATGTGCCGGCCACAAAGGGACGGCAGGTCTCTGCGCTGATCTGGACAACGACCCCGTGGACGATCCCGGCGAACCTGGCGATCGCCTTCCACCCGGACTTTGACTACGGCGCGTATGAGTTCGACGGCCGGCTGATCGTAATGGCGACCGGCCTGGTCGAGGCCGTGGCCGCGCGCACAGGTCGCCCCCTCGGTCCCGCCGTGGCCACGTTCAAGGGGGCCGTCCTTGAGGGCGTGACCTTCCGGCACCCGCTCTACGACCGCGACTCCGTCGGTGTCCTTGCCGATTACGTCACGCTGGAGCAGGGCACCGGCGCCGTGCACACGGCACCAGGGCACGGCACCGACGACTTTAATACGGGTGTGCGGTACGGGCTGCCGATCACGACGCCGATCGGGACACACGGCCGATTCACCGACGACACGCCGATCGTGGGCGGCCTCAAGGTGTTTGAAGCCAACCCGGTGGTGGAGGCCGCACTCGCCGAACGCGGGCGCCTGTGGCATCGCTCCGACTTCGAGCATTCGTATCCACATTGCTGGCGCTGCCACCAGCCGGTGATCTTCCTCGCCACCCCGCAGTGGTTCATCCGCATGGAGGGACTGCGCGACGATGCCACGGCGGCGTCGGAGGCGACGGCGTGGCACCCCGCGTGGGGCCGCGAACGGATGACCGGCATGTTTGCCACCCGGCCCGACTGGTGCATCTCGCGCCAGCGTGCCTGGGGTGTGCCCATTCCGGCGATCACGTGCACGGGATGTGGGCACTCACACCTGACACCGGAGCTGGTCGAACGCGCGGCCGCCGTGTTCGAGCGCGACAACGCCGACGCCTGGTACGACGCGCCGCTGGAGACGTTTGTACCCGAGGACTTCCGGTGTGACGCCTGTGGGGGTGCCGCCTTCGAACGCGAGCGCGACATTCTCGACGTGTGGTTCGACTCGGGCTCCAGCCACGAAGCCGTGCTGGCACAGCGGCCGGACCTGCGATGGCCAGCGGACCTGTATCTTGAAGGCACCGACCAGTACCGCGGCTGGTTCCAGTCGTCGCTCCTGGTGGGCGTGGGCACACGCGGACGCGCCCCGTACGACGGCGTGCTCACGCACGGCTTTGTCGTCGACACCCATGGCCGCAAGATGTCGAAGTCGATCGGCAACGTCATCGCGCCGCAGCAGATCATCAAGGACAGCGGCGCCGACGTGCTGCGTCTGTGGGTCGCCATGGTCGACTACCGGGACGAAATCCGCCTCGGCAAGGAAGTCCTCGCCCGCACGGTGGAGGCGTACCGGAAAATCCGCAACACGTTCCGCTATCTGCTGTCGAACCTGTACGACTTCGATCCAGCCGTCCACATGGTGCCCCATGCGGACATGCTCAGCGTGGACCGGCACATCCTTTCACGGTATACACGCCTCGAGCGAAAGATGCGCGCGGCATACGACGCCTACGACTTCCAGTCGCTGGCGCACGCCGTCAACGACTTTGTCACGGTAGAACTGAGCGCGCTCTACCTCGACGTCTCGAAGGACAGGCTCTACACCTTCCGCGCGGATTCGGTGGAACGGCGATCGGCGCAGACCACGTTGTACGTGCTGGCAAACGGTCTCGTGCGCCTGCTCGCGCCGATCCTCTCGATGACGGCGGACGAAATCTGGTCGCGCCTGCCCGGCACACGCGAACCGTCGGTGCACATGGCGGACTTCCCGAGCAGTCCCGAATCGTGGATCGATGACGCGCTGGATTCGCACTGGAAGGCGTTGTCCGATGTCCGTCACACCGTGAACGAAACCCTTGAGCGGTCACGCGCCGAAAAAGTCATCGGCGCGCCCCTGACGGCCCACATCACGCTGACGGCCGGCGGCGACGTCTTCCGGATGTTGCAGGCCGCGGAAACCGAGCTGCCCATGTTGTGCATCGTGTCGCAGGTCAGCCTGCGCCATTCAGGCGACGGTCCGTTGGCGGTCGAGGTCGCCCACGCGTCCGGCGACAAGTGCCCGCGTTGCTGGCGGTTTGTACCGGCCCTGTCCGGCACCGGTGAGGACGCGGTGTGCCCCCGATGCGCGGATGCCCTGGGACATCCGGCATGATGGCCCGCATCCCGAAACTCGCGTGGCTGATCGTCGGCATCATCCTGCTCGACCAGATCACGAAGTGGCTGGTGCACGGGTCCCTGTCGCTCTACGAAAGCCGCACACTCATTCCGGGACTCGTTGACCTGGTGCACGTGCGGAACGAAGGCGTGGCCTTCGGCCTGCTGAACAATCTCGACCTGCCCTACAAGTCGGTGTTGACCACGGCGCTGGCGGCGCTGGCGCTCGGCGTCATTGGGTATTACTTCAGCACCCAGCTCCAGCCCCACGAACGCCTCGCGCGCATCGGTCTCGCGTCGATTGCCGGCGGAGCGGTCGGCAACCTGATCGATCGGGTGCGGCAGGGGTACGTGCTGGATTTTGTTGACGTCTATTGGGGCACCTGGCATTTCTGGGCGTTTAATGTGGCCGACTCGGCGATTACCGTCGGAGCGATTCTTGTGTTTGCAGACCTACTTCTGGTGAAACGACATGTACCCGATCCTGTTTAACGTCGGCGACTGGCCGGTCTATTCGTACGGTGTCCTGCTCGCGGCGGCGTATCTGATTGGTCTGCAACTGGCGGTGGTCCGCGCCCGGCGCGCCGGGATCGACCCGGCCAAGGTCATGGACCTGGGCATCTACCTGATCATCGCGGCGCTGGTGGGCGCCAAGCTGATGCTCATCGCCGTGGACTTTGACTACTTCCGGCAGCAGCCGCGTGAACTGTTGTCACTGGTGCGCGCAGGCGGGGTGTTTTATGGCGGCCTGATTGGCGCCGTCGCGGTCGGCTTCTTCCTGGTGCGGCGCTACAAACTCAACATCTGGTCCACGGGCGACCTCATGGCACCCGGCATCGCGCTCGGACATGTGGTCGGACGATTCGGGTGCCTGCTCGCCGGCTGTTGTTATGGACGCCCAACGGATGCCGGATGGGCGATCACCTTCACCAACCCGGTGGCAAACGCCAACGTGGGCACCCCCCTGAACATTCCCCTGCACCCGACGCAGCTGTATGACGCCGGTGCCGAACTGCTCATTCTCGGCGTGTTGTTGCTGACCGAGCGCAAGGGCAAACCGTTTGCGGGACGCACGTTCTGGCTCTACATCGGCCTCTACGCCATCTCGCGTTTTATCATCGAATACTTCCGCGGGGATATTCAGCGCGGCACGGTGTTCGGCAACATGTCGACCTCACAGTTTGTGTCGTTGTTGCTCGTGCCCGCCGCCCTCGCCATGTTGTGGTTCCTCCGCCGGCAACCACAGCCGACGGCGGCCTGATCCACATGTCCGGGCACACACGGCTCGTCGTCGAGGCCTCCGACGCGGGCGTGCGGCTCGATCAGTTCATCACGTCCCGACTGCCGGATCTCTCCCGGTCGCAGGTGCAGCGCCTGCTGCGCGACGGCCGTGTGACGTCCTCCCCCCACCCGGCCAAGCCGGGCCTGGTGGTGACCGAAGGCCTGCAGGTCGACGTGGACGTCCCCCCGCCGATGCCGGCCACACCGGCTGCGGAAGATCTGCCGCTCGAAGTGTTGTACGACGATGCCGATTTGGTGGTGATCAACAAACCGCCGGGGATGGTGGTTCATCCGGCGGCCGGTCATGCACACGGCACGCTGGTCAATGCCCTGCTGCACCACGTGACGGGACTGTCGGGAATCGGCGGCGCGGAACGGCCGGGTATCGTCCACCGCCTGGATCGCGGCACGTCGGGCATCATGGTCGTGGCCAAACACGACAAGGCGCATCGCTCCCTCTCGGCACAATTCCACGACCGTGTGGTGCGGAAGGAATATCAGGCGGTGGTCTGGGGCACCCCGGAGAAGGGCACCCGGTATGAGGATCCCATCGGTCGCGATCCGAACAACCGGAAAAAGATGTCGAGCCGCGCGCGTGGCGGACGCAGTGCGCTGACCGAGGTCATTGCGGTCGAGCCGCTGCGTGGACTCTCGTTCATCACGTTGTCGATCGGCACAGGCCGCACCCACCAGATCCGGGTGCACCTGTCGGAGGCCGGGCATCCATTGGCCGGCGACGACCTGTACGGGGGCGTCCGCAGACGCCTGCCCACCTACCAGGCAGCCCTCGCGAAACTGGAACGGCCATTTCTTCACGCCGCGCGTCTGTCTTTTGCGCACCCGGCCGATGGGCGCGTGATGGACTTCACCGCGGCGCTGCCGCTGGACCTGGAGCGGGTGCTGAAAGCGCTTCGCCAGGCCACGTCGGGTCTGACGGGTTCACGCAAGCGATAGGAGACCTCTGGTGGCAGCGCAGGTGATCTTCGAGGGGCGCGTGATTCGTGTGGAGCGTGAAGATGTCACGCTGTCGAATGGGCGCACCACCACCATCGAAGCCGTGCGGCATCGCGGGTCGGTCGTCATCCTCGCGCAGCCCACGCCCCGGACGGTGATCGTGATCCGCCAATACCGTCCGGTCATCTCGCAGTGGATCTGGGAACTGCCCGCCGGGAGCCTCGATCCTGGCGAGTCGCCCGACGTCGCCGTGGTGCGCGAGTGTGAGGAGGAAACCGGTTGGACGCCGACACGGGTGACGGCACTCGGGTCGTGGTATCCCACGCCGGGATTCTGCGACGAAATCATGCACTTCTATCGATGTGAGTCCCTGACCAGACCCACGGGCCCTGTCCATCAGGATGTGGACGAACAGATTGAACCCGCCGAAGTGACGCTTGACGCGCTGGCCGAGATGATCGCCGACGGTCGTGTGATGGACATGAAAACCGTCGTCGGATTGACCCTGCTGCGATCGCGATGAACGTGATTCCGCCCCGGTGGCACGCACGCGTGGCCGCGATCGGCGACTCGCTCACGGGTGTGTTTGTTGCGCTCGCGTTGTGGATTCACCTGTTTGAAGGCTTTCGCGTCGGCTCAGGCGTGTTCACCCTCTCCATGCGATCGGCCGAACGCCTGTTGCTGGAGGCGGTGTTGATTTGTCTGGTGCGCCACCTGCTGGTGCCAACGCCGTCATTGCGTCACCGACTCGCGGGATGGCTCGGCGCCAGACCGTCGTCACTCGTGGACGTCCCGGTCCGTGACTGGGGCCTTGCACTCGCGGCATTTGTTCCGCTGACGGTGTGGTTCCTGTGGCCGCAGGTGATCCTGCCGGGCGGCGTGCCCGATCACGGCGACCCGCTGTTTTCGATGTGGACGCTGGCGCACATCGCCGATCAGTTCGCGCATGGGCCATCGGCGTTTTACGACGGCCGTATTTTTTTTCCCGAGCCCGACACCTTCCTCTGGTCGGACCTGACGTTGTTGCCTGGGCTCATGGCGACCCCGTTCATCTGGGCCGGCGTCCCGGTCGCCGCGATGTACACGACGCTCATCCTGCTGGGCTGTGTGCTCAGCTGCGTGACGATGTTCGTCCTTGTGCGCGCCTCCACGGGACTCGTGGTGCCGGCACTTGTCGCCGGCGCGGTGTTTGGATTTTTCCCGTACCGGTTTGCGCAATACAGCCACCTGCAGATGCAGGGCATCTTCCTCATGCCCCTGGCGGTCTGGCTGCTCCTGAGGGCGCTTGAGCGGCCCGGCATCACGCGAGGCATGCAGGTGGGTCTCGTGGTGGCGTTGCAGGTGTTGTGGTCGACCTACTGCGGCGCGTACCTCGTCGTTGCCCTCACAACGGTGACGGCCGCGTGGTGGCTCGCCGGACGGGACATTCTCAGGCACCACCTCATCACAGGGACCGCGGCCGTGGGCATCTGTGTGGTGCTGATCGCGCCGTATCTTTCGGGGTACTACCACGCGCGCGCGGTGGTCGGGGAACGTCCACGGGGCGAAGTGCTCCACTACGGCGCACAACTGAACGACTACCTGAGTCCCAACGGCAACTCCCGGTGGTATGGGCATCGAGCCCCCATTCACGAAAAGTCAGAAGAACGACATCTGTTTCCAGGCGCCGGCCCGATGGTGCTGGCGGCCGCTGGAGTGATCGCCGCGCCCACCACCGCGACCGTGATCGTGACGGGTGGTCTGCTGGCGGCGATGAACGCGTCGCTGGGACTGTCAAACGCCACGTACATGTTCTTTTTTGACTATGTGCCGCTGCTGAAGACGTTCCGGGTCCCCGCGCGTTTTGGCCTCGTGGTCGGCGTGTTCCTCGCCTGGGCAGCGGGCCTGGGTGTGGCGCGACTGTGGCGGGTATCGGAGGGGCGACTCGTGGTTCGTGGCCTCGTGATCGCCGTGTGCCTGATCACGATCGTCGAGGCCCAACCGGCGCTGGACCTGCGCGCGACGCCATTTGCAGCGGGCGCCATCTACAACACGTTGCCCACGGATCGGCGCGCCGTCATCCTGGAACTGCCGGTCCCCGGTCAGGGCTCACACGCCTACTGGGTGGATCCGACATACCTGTATGCCGCGACGTTTCATAAACACACGCTGATCAACGGATACAGCGGGTATTACCCGCCCTGGTATGGCCAATTGGCGTGGGCGTCCTCCGCGTTGCCCGATGACAAGGCGTGGGCGGCAATTCTCCAACGCCGTCCCGAATTCCTCGTCGTGCACGAGGAACACTACGGACGGGAACGGTATCTGGAGGTGGTGGCCGATCTTGCGCGTCGACGCGAGGTGACACTGCTGGCGACCGTACAGACCGCCGGCGGCGAAGACCGCGTGTACCGCGTGGTTACATCAGGGTCAACGCCTGCCGCGGGGTCGCCGGGGTCAACGCCAGCGCCAGCACCTCTTCCACCTCGCTGACGAAGTGGACCGTCAGGCCGCGACGGATTTCGTCGGTGAGATCTTCGCGCACGTTGGTCTCGTTCGCCTTCGGCAGGATGACCTGATGGATGCCATGCCGGCGTGCGGCGAGGACTTTTTCCTTGATGCCGCCCACCGGCAGCACACGCCCTGACAAGGTGACCTCACCCGTCATGGCAATGTCGCCGCGGACGGCCCGGCCCGACAACGCCGACGCCAACGCGACCACCATCGTCACACCGGCGGACGGCCCGTCCTTCGGAATGGCCCCCGAGGGCACATGCAGGTGAATCTCGGAGTCCTTGTAGAACTGCGGATCCACACCAAACGTCGAGCTGTGCGCGCGAAACCAGGAGAGCGCAATACGCGCCGACTCCTTCATCACGTCCCCAAGGGACCCGGTGAGGGTCAGCTGGCTGCCGCCGGCCATCCGGGACGCTTCGATCAGCAGCACTTCACCGCCCACCGGCGTCCACGCCAGTCCAATCGCCACGCCAGGATGTTTGGTGCGATCAGCCAGCGCTTCGTCGAGGTGCCGCGGGGCGCCGAGGAACTCCTCCACCAACGCGGGTGTGACGATGACCGACGACTCATCACCTTCGGCACGTCGACGCGCCACCTTCCGGCACACCGAACCAATCTCGCGCTCGAGATTACGCACACCCGCCTCACGGGTGTAACTGCGGATGATGGCGGACAGGGCATCGTCGGTGAACTGAATCTGTTCGGGTGTGAGCCCGTGATTGAGCACCTGGCGTAAGACGAGGTGATCCTTCGCGATCGCCAGCTTTTCGCGCTCGGTGTAACCACCCAGTTCGATGACCTCCATACGATCGCGCAGTGGGGCCGGGATCGTATCGAGCACGTTGGCGGTGGTGATGAACAACACCTCGGAGAGATCAAACGGCACATCGAGGTAGTGATCACGGAAGGCGTTGTTCTGCTCCGGATCGAGGACCTCGAGGAGGGCCGATGCAGGGTCTCCTCTGAAGTCGTGCCCGAGCTTGTCGATTTCGTCGAGGATGAACACCGGGTTGCGTACGCCCGCGCGTCGCAGGCCCTGGATGATCTGCCCGGGCAACGCGCCGATGTACGTGCGGCGGTGTCCGCGGATCTCGGCTTCATCACGCATGCCGCCGAGCGAGATGCGCACAAACTTGCGACCAATCGAGTTGGCAATCGACCGCGCGAGCGACGTCTTGCCTACACCGGGAGGGCCGGAGAAACAGAGGATGGGCCCCTTCACGTCCGGCTTCAACTTGCGGACCGCAAGGTATTCCAGGATGCGATCCTTGACGCGCTCAAGACCGGAGTGATCGGCATCGAGGGTGGCCTTGGTGTGGGGCAGGTCGATCGATTCCGCACTGCGCTCCGACCACGGCACCGTCACCAGCCAATCGATGTAGGTGCGGGCAACGGTGTATTCGGCAGCGGCCGGCGGCATCTTGGCCAGACGATCGAGCTCACGCCGCGCGTCCTTCTTGACATCGTCGGGCATGCCGGAGGCGTCGATCTTCTCGGCGAGTTCGTCGATTTCCTTGGCCTGATCGTCGCCTTCACCCAGCTCACGCTGGATGGCCTTCATCTGCTCGCGCAGAAAATATTCGCGCTGGTTTTTGCCGACTTCGGACTCGACCTGCGACTGGATCTTGGACCCGACCTCGAGCACTTCCAGTTCCTTGGTCAGGACCCGGTTCAGTCGATCCATGCGCAGCCGCACGTCTTCGATTTCGAGCAGTTCCTGTTTCACCGCCGTCGTGACGGTGCTCAGACTTGACGCGATGAAGTCTGCGAGCCGGCCGGGCTCGGCAATATTGGAGACCAGCGTGGACAGATCCTCGGACAGGACGGGAGAGAGCTGGACGATCTGCTGGAAGTTCGTGCGGATATTGCGCACCAGCGCGTCGGTTTCCACATCATCGGCCTCGGCCACGATGTCGGCCACTTCGCGCACGGTGGCTTTGAGGTACGGCGTGGTGGACGTCATCACGTCGAGGCGGATGCGGGCCAGGCCCTGCACGATCAGGCGCAGGCTGCCGTCCGGCAGCTTGAACATCTTGTGGATGTGGGCGAACGTGCCCGTCGGGAACAACCCGTCCTGCCCGGGTTCTTCGTCTCCCGCGTTTTTCTGCGTGAAGACGGCAATCTGTTTGTCACCGGCGATCGCATCGTCGATGAGCGCGACAGAACTCTCCCGTGCCACCGCGAGCGGCATAAAGGAGTTCGGAAACAGCACTGTGTCCCGAAGCGGGAGGACCGGCAGTTCCGCCGGTACAGTCTCAGCCATGGGTCGCCCTTCTACGATCCCCGAAGGCACCCGGTGCCGTCGGTCCAAAAAAGCACAGGCCCCGCCTTGCGGCGGAGCCTGTGGGGTAACACGCCGGAGCCGTAGCTTAGTTCATATCGAGCATCAGGCCCGACGGCCGACGCTGTGACATGGCCCGCTCGCGACGCTGGGCGACTTCGCGCGCCTCTTCACAGTCCTTGCAGCGGACCGCAAACGGCAACGCGCGCAGACGACGTTCGGAAATTTCATCGCCGCACTCGAAACAATCGCCAAACAGGCCGCTCTCGAGCCGCGCCAGCGCTTCTTCGATCTTGTGCAACGTCTCCGACTTCATCTGGATGAGGGCAAATTCGATGTCGTCCTGGATATCCGCTTCGGAGCTTTCCGCCGCATCAAGGACGCCCTGCCCCTCCCCGATCCCGCCTTCAGCGCGGACGTCACGCATCTTTTCCTGCACCTGCGCCAGAATTTCGCGCCGACGCTCTTCGAGAATGCGCTTGAGTTCAACGTACCGCTGCCGGGTGGAATCCGACTTGATGGCCTTTGAGGCCGATTTCCGTGGGGTGGTGTTCGCCTTCATGATGTGCTCCCTTCTCTACCGCTACCGCTATGTGCACGCAAAAAGCCTGCAAACAAAATGCCAAGTCTAGCGCAATCCGAGGTTCCGGGTAAAGTCCGGAGGATGTCCTCAGCCTTCATTACGCGTTCGGCAGCCAATTGGATGCCGGAGCGAGTGTGAGGTTTCGATGTAACTACCAGTACAAAAACGGGTTACATCGTGCGCACCAGTGAAGGACCCTTTCGGTCCGCCTTTGGTTGCTGCATTAGACGGTAGACAGGGGGTGGACGGTTCTCCGCGGAAGTGGACGGGGTTTGTCCACACTTGGTGACGCCCGAAGGAGGTAACTCCTGCTATACTTTCGGGTTTGGGGAGCTAGATTATGGCCAAGCAGTGTGAAGTTTGTGGCAAGAAGCCGGTGGTCGGGCGCCAGGCCAGCCACGCGAATAACGTGACCGCTCGTCGTTTTGAACCGAATCTGCAGAAGATTCGCGCAGTGATGGACGGCGCAACCCGCCGTGTCCGCGTCTGCACCCGGTGCATCCGGTCCAACAAGGTCGTCAAGGCCGCGTAACCGCCAGCGAATGGCTACGCCCCTCGTTCAGGTTTCAACCACGGAAGCCCCGGCCGCCATCGGGCCGTACAGCCAGGCGATCATCGCCGGGGACTTTCTCTATGCCTCGGGGCAAATTCCGCTGGACCCGACAACGGGGACGATCACTGAGGGGGGCATCAATGCCCAGACCCATCAGGTGTTCCAGAACCTGAGTGCCGTCCTGAAGGCGGCGGGGGTGTCCTTCGACCGCGTGGTAAAAACGACCGTGTATCTGGCGGATATGGCGGATTTTGCCGCCATGAACGAGGTGTACGCGGGATATTTCTCCACGCCCGCACCGGCCCGCGCCACGATCCAGGCCGCAGGCTTGCCGCGCAACGTCCGCGTCGAAATCGACGTCGTCGCCTACCTGAAATAAAAAGCCGCGAAGCGTCCTTGAACTTCGGGACCTCGGGACCCCGGGACCTCGAAGCAAGCCTCCTACCTGCTCGCCCGCTCCACCGCCAGAACACCCTCAATCGCCTTCACACTCTTGAGCACCCGATCCAGGTGTTTGAGATCGGTGATCTCCACGGTCATCCGAATGGACCCGCGCGCGTCCGCATCGGTCGTGGCCTCGACGTCGCGGATGTTGGTGTTGATGCCGGCGATCTTCGTCGTGAGGTCCGCGAGGATGCCCTTGCGATCGGCCACGTGGATTTTCAGGCGCACCACGTACGGGGACGCGTCGGCGCCCTTGTCCCACTCCACCTCGATCCGCCGCTCCGGATCGTAGAGCAGGTTTGCGACGTTCGGACACGACGTGGAGTGCACCGACACCCCTTTGCCGCGTGTGATGTAGCCCACAATTTTTTCGCCGCGGATCGGATTACAGCACCGCGCGAGCTGCACCATCATGTCGTCGATCCCGGTGACCTTGATCTTCGCGTCACCCGATCCGAGCACACGTTTGACGACGCTGGCGATCGCCCCGTCGGGCGGACGTTCACGCAACGCGTCCGCGCCGACCAGTTTCGACAACACGGCGCGGACCGTGACCTTGCCGTATCCAATCGACGCGTACAGATCGTCGAGGCGTTGTGCGCCGAAGTCGAGCCCCGCCTTGGCGAGCGCCTCGGGCTCCACCACCGCTTTGTCGATCCCGTACTTCCGCACGTCCTTGTCAAACAGCCGTTTGCCCAGGTCAATGCTGCGCACCTTCTCCTGGGCCTGGATGAAGTGTTTGATCTTGTTGCGCGCGCGTGAGGTCTGAACAAATGTGAGCCAGTCGCGGCTCGGCGTGTGCCCCGCCTGCGTGAGGATTTCGACAATGTCGCCGTTTGAGAGCCGGGTGCGCAGGGGCACCATCCGGCCGTTGATACGGGCGCCGACACACTGATGGCCGACGTCGGTGTGGACCGAGTACGCAAAGTCGACCGACGTGGCCCCCTGCGGCAGCGACTTGACCTCGCCCTTGGGCGTAAAAATGTAGACCTCGTCCGGGTACAACTCGATGCGCAGGTTCTGCAGGAACTCGGCCGGGTCGCGCACGTCCTGCTGCGACTCGAGCAGCTGCCGCAGCCACGCAAAATAGTGCTCGTCGCGCTCGGCGCCGACGCGGCCTTCCTTGTATTTCCAGTGCGCGGCGATGCCTTCCTCCGCGATGTGATGCATCCCCTCGGTGCGGATCTGCACCTCAAACGGTGTGCCCTTCGCGCTGACCACCGACGTGTGCAGCGACTGGTAGCCGTTGGGGCGCGGCATCGCGATGAAGTCCTTGAACCGGCCGGTGACCGGGGACCACGTCTGATGAATGATCCCGAGGATGCTGTAACAGTCCTTGACGGCCGGCGTGACGATGCGCAGCGCGATGAAGTCGTAGATCTGATCGAGATTGGCTTTCTGGCGTTCGAGCTTCTGGTGAATCGACCAGAGACGTTTGATGCGGCCGTCGATCGACACCACGGGAATCTGCGCATCGGCCAGCTTCTGCGCCAGCGTGGTGCGCAACTCCTCCATCAGGACTTCGGCGGCCTTGCGGCGCGCTTCGACCTCGCTGCGCAGCTTCTGGTAGGCCTGCGGCTCGAGGTGGCGGAACGCCAGCTCCTCGAGCTCGTTTTTCACCTTGCTCATGCCGAGCCGGTTGGCGATCGGCGCGTAGATGTCGCGGGTCTCCTGGGCGATGCGGACGCGGCGGTCCTCAGGCAGGTGGTGGAGGGTCCGCATGTTGTGCAGCCGGTCGGCCAGTTTGACCATGATGACGCGGACGTCATCCACCATGGCCAGGAGCATTTTCCGGAAACTTTCCGCCTGGCGTTCCTCGCTGGAGGCAAACTGCAGCCCGGACAGTTTGGTGACGCCCTCGACCACGTGGGCGACCTCCTCGCCGAAGAGCTCCCGGATTTTTTCAATGGAGTTCGGGGTGTCCTCGACAATGTCGTGGAGGAGGCCGGCGGCCACCGCCACCACGTCCAGGCGCTGATCGGCCAGCAGATCCGCCACTTCCAGGGGGTGGACCAGATAGGGCTCCCCCGATCGGCGGACCTGTCCCTTGTGCTCGTAGGCCGAAAACACATAGGCCCGCCGGAGCAGTTCGGTGTCCGCATCCGGGTTGGAGGTGCGGACTTTGTCGATAAGATCTTCGAACCGAATCATTTTCGTGGTGTCTAACTTGATCAAGGATACCCTTACGAGCCTTGACGGTCGTTTTTGGGGTTCATATACTGGCCCGGATTCGGCCATATTCTCTGGTGTGATTTGAGGAGCCTCATGCAGTCTCGATTCAGCTCGCTTCGTCTTCTGGTCCTGGTGCTCCTGGTGGCAGTGTCCGCCTCGGCCTGCGGCAAATATTCCATCGGCAACCTGCGGATGTTGATGGCCTTCAAGGAAGGCAACGCCGCCTACGGCAAGGCGGATTTTGCCACCGCCGCCAAGAGTTACGAGGAGGCCGTGCAGCACAATCCCGACTTCGGGATCGTGTATTTTTTCCTGGCCAACTCCTACGACAACATGGACAAGCCGGGCCGGAAGGGTGAGCCCGACAACGACGTGAACCTGACCAAGGC
>CAYRGW010000034.1:0-38493 GCA_964423815.1 uncultured Solibacteraceae bacterium
AATCACCAGCGCAACCCAAGCGCCTTGGTCTGAAACTCGATCATCGGTGCCGCACGACGGCACACATCGATGAACCGCTCGAGAAACCCGTCAGCCACAACGTCCGCCTCGGACAGCTGGGTCAACGTGTAGAGACTCTGCCGTTTCAGGTCCTCAATGTGTTCGTGCGTCAGCGGAAAGCCGGCCGGGCCTCGCTTGAGTTGTTCGCCCTGCACCTCAATGCCTGTCGTCGCCGCGCGCCACTCGGAGGGCAGGTCCACGATGTGCTGCCGAATCCGCGTCAGGCCCGCGCGTTCGATGTGATACACGCCGCCGCCCGCAAAACAGTGATCTACGCCGAGATGCAGATAAAACCCCGGCACACTCTCCACCTTGCGTCGCGCCTCGTGCTCAAAACGCGCGGCCTGCCATGTTTTGTAGGGTGACTTGTCCTCAGAGAACCGGGTGTCGCGATGAATCCGATACAACGAGCCACCAATCCGCCGGCGGTCCACCACATACGCGCCGCTGATCGCCTTGAGCGCAGGCTCGAAGTCGTGCATGAACACCAGCATCGGCGCCTCGACATCAGCGACGTACCGCTCGCGATGGGCCTCGAACCACTCGCGCGTGTTCTGCTGCTGCAGGTCGCGTAGAAACGTGAAAAACGCCGGCGTAAAATGCGTCACCCTACCATCCTAAACGTGACAACAGGGACGGCAACCACGTCATCGCCTGCGCCTGCTTGGGACTGAAAGTCCCCCGAAATGCCCAACAGTGGCAAGCGGACGCCGGGGTGCCGCCCCCCTGCGCCCGCTGACGTTGGCTCTCAACTTGCAGTCTTGGTACGGGAGGTTCTGTGCCCGTATCTTCAATCCTGCTCGTTGATGACGACGAGTCCACCTTTCATTTCACGCAGGCGTTGGTCCGGGATTTTTCCGGGGGCCACACGACCCTCGACTGGGAGCCGAGCTACGACGGCGGCCTGGCGACGCTCCTGGAGAACAGGCACGATGTTGCGCTGATTGACTTCCGGTTGGGCACCGACGACGGGGTGCAGCTGCTGCGGGACGCCCGAAAGGGTGGGTGCGCGACGCCGCTCATCATGCTGACCGGCCGGGCCGTGCGCGGCACCGACGCGGAGGCGCTCAGCGCCGGGGCCGACGACTACCTGGTCAAGGGCGAAGTCACCGCGACGCAGCTCGAACGCTCGTTGCGGTACGCGGCCGAGCGGCGCCACGTCCGGGACCTGCTGAAGAAACGGGAAGCCGACTACCGCGCGACGTTCGAGAACGCCCCCATCGGCATGGCCCACACCGGCCTCGATGGCCGCTGGCTGAGGGTGAACGAACGTCTGAAGTCGTTGCTCGGTTATTCGGAAGATCAGCTGCTCTCCACCGACGCCCAATCACTCACGCATCCAGACGACATCGAGGCGAGCGCAACCGGACGCGCGCAGCTGCTCGACGGCACCCTCTCCCTCTTCGCCACAGAAAAACGTTACCGCCGGGCCGACGGTGACTACCTCTGGGTCCACCTGACCGTCTCCGTGCGCCGCAGTGCGGGCGGGCAGCCACGGCACTTCATCGCCACCATGGAGGACATCTCCGCGCGCAAGAAGGCACAGCGGGAACTCACCCACGTCTTTGACCTCTCGCCCGACATGATCTGCACCGTCAGCTTCGACGGGTACTTCACGCGCACCAATCCCGCGTTCACAAAGGTCCTCGGGTTCAGCGCCGAACAATTGCAGCAGTCGCTGTTTCTCAGCTTCGTCCACGAAGACGACCGCGCGGCGACCGTGAACGAACTCGGTCGCCTGGCGGAGGGCCAGACGACATTTGGCTTCACCAACCGCTACCGCACCGCCTCAGGCGAGTACCGGCTGTTGGAGTGGCACTCCAGGGCTGATACCGACGCGAAGCTGATCTACGCGATCGCCCGCGACCAGACGGACAAGCGCCTGCTCGAGGAACAGGTGCGCCATGCCCAGAAGATGGAGGCGGTTGGCCGCCTCGCCGGCGGCGTGGCGCATGACTTCAACAACCTGCTGACGGCCATTGTGGGTTTCGCTGAAATGGCCATCGAACAATTGCCTGCGAGTGATCCCGTCCGAGGCGACATCGCGCACATTGTCCACGCGGGACATCGCGCGACCGCCCTGACCAGACAGTTGCTGGCGTTCAGTCGCAAGCAGATCCTCGCACCCCGGATCCTGGATCTCAACGCGTTGGTCACCGGGATGCAGCCGATGCTGCAGCGGCTCATCGGTGAACACGTCGAACTCCAGACCGTCCTCGATGACGCGCTCCTGCGCATCAGCGCCGATGCGGGCCAGATCGAGCAGGTCATCATGAACCTTGCAGTCAATGCCCGTGACGCCATGCCGAAGGGCGGCGTCCTGTGCATCGGCACAGACATGGTCACCCTCGCGGCCGTCCGTTATGTCAGGCTCACCGTGAACGATACCGGTGTGGGCATGGCCCCGGACGTGCTGACGCACCTGTTCGAACCGTTCTTCACCACCAAGGAGCAGGGCAAAGGCACCGGCCTGGGTCTGGCCACGGTGCACGGCATCGTGCAGCAGAGCGGCGGCTCCATTTCAGTGCACAGCACCACAGGCGTCGGGAGCGACTTCGCTGTCCACTTCCCCGCCGTTGACGGCGCGGTGGTTCCCGTCTCACACCCGGGCACCGGCGCTGCGGATCCGACCGGCAGCGAAACGATTCTGCTTGTCGAGGACCAGGCCGAAGTGCGCGAGGTCGTCAGCCAACTCCTCATGCGCCGCGGGTACGTCGTCCTCGAGGCCTGTGATGGCGCTTCGGCGCTCGAGCTGTTGCGGACGCGCACCGAAGCCGTTGACCTGATCCTGACCGATATCGTCATGCCCGGCATGAACGGACGTGAAATGGTTGACAGGCTCGAAGAGCGTCACCGCGGGATCTGCGTGCTGTATATGTCAGGGTATACAGACGACGAGATCCTCAAGCATGGCGCACTGCACCCGGACATGAACTTCCTGCACAAACCATTTCGGGCGGAGCAGCTGTTATCGCGAGTCCGCGACATCCTGGACCGGGCGACGGGCGACCGCCTTTTGCCGCGATGTACATAAAAAAAGCGGGGTGCCACCCGATACCGGTGGCCACTCCGCCGACGTCACTGTAAAGTTCACGTCTGAGTTTGTCGTGCGTGTTGTCAGTTCTTCGAGGCCTTCGCGGAACGTCCGGTGGAGGCTGACGCCTTCGCAGGGATCACGTCCTCGTCTTCATCCTCTTCCTCGTCGTCGTCGCTTGCGGCGGCGTCATTCAGACCACTCTCGGCAAGGCCTGAGAGCTTCTGATCGGCGGCCTTCTCCTCGTCGAGCGACTCCATGAGAAGTGCCGCGACTTCGGAATGGCCCAGCGTCGTCGCCCAGGCCACGAGTGTGCCATACGCGGCCATCTCGTAATGTTCGGCGCGCTGGCCGCCGGCGATCAGGACCGCATCCATCGTGGCTTCGTCGAAATCCTCTTCCATCGCGGATGAGCCTTCGTCAATGATGCCGGCCATGCCGTCACAACGTTTGCCTCGCACCTTCTCGTCGAGCAATCCGAAGATCGCCACGAGGCGTTCGATCTGCGCGTTGGTCTCTTTCAGGTGACTGGTGAACGCGTGTGCCAGCTCGGGCGACGTGGCCGCCTTCGCCATCTTGGGAAGCGCCTTGGTCAACTGACGTTCGGCGTCATAGGTGTCGCGGATTTCGTCCACAAATGCGTCGTGCAAAGTTTTCTGAGACATGTTCGTTACTCCGTGTGAAGTGGTCAGCGCGTTGTTCGGTTCATGTCTGTAGATTGCAAGACAGCTGCCAACATCCAAGGGCGCTTCGAACACGAATGGAGCGAACGCTGGGTAGTGTGCTGCCCAATGTGCGCATCACGAGAGGTCTATTCTGGCAAGGTCACTGACGCGAGCTTCCGCCGTTCATCGTCCGCAATCCGTGTGAGGTATTGCGCGAACTGCTCATCCTCCCCCGTCAACAGCTCGGGGAGCGCCTCATAAAAATCATCGCGGCGACACCACTCGCGCATGAAGTCGTCCCACGAATGCCAGCGGCGGCGTTGGGGCGGCGTCATCACGTCGTCGTAGGACGTCAGATACGCGCGCTCGAACAACGCCACCAGAATTTCGAACAACACCTGGACCTGTTCCCGCTGCTCGTCGGTGAGATTCGGCGTTGCCGACTGGGTGCGCAGCTTCAGATCGGGATGCTCCAGCACCAGCGTCAGAAAGTTGTGGTACGACTCGGCCAGCCGCTCGTTGACCTCCTCCTCTTCGTTCTCCCGTTCCTTGCGCTGCTCCAGGACAAACATATAGATGGCCAGGGGCAGACCGAAGACGGTGACGAGGTAGGACAACAACTCCCACATTTCGAGATGGCTCATGAGTCGAGTATCCCGCACAGGCGTATGATTCCGCCATGGACACTCGCACACATCGACCGTTGTTGCTGGGAATCGCCGCCCTTCTGACGCTGTCCGCCGTGATGATGGCTCAGAACCCGGCGCCGGCGCCCGTTCAGGGCGCGGCGGCGGCACAGGAGCAATTGCATCGGAACCATCCGCGCGCCATCCGGCGCGACGTGCCCTTGACCAATGCCATCCGGCGGGCGCTTGATGCCGGCACCCGCGACCTGTCCGGACGTCCCGGGCCCAACTACTGGCAGCTCGAGACGGACTTCACCATCGAGGCCCAGCTCGACCCGGCGACCCACACGATCACCGGGACCGAGACGATTGTGATCCACAACAACAGCGCACACCCGCTGCCGGATCTGGCCCTGCGACTCGACCACAACATCTTCCGGGGGCTGGTGCCTCGTGGCACCTCGGTGCCGGCCGAGAACACCGACGGCATGGTAATCACGCGCATGGCGATCGACGGCACGGAGATCTCCCTGACAGCGGCTGCCGGTGGGCGGCGCGGGGGCGGTGCCGCCGCGGCCCGCACCACGACGGTCTCGGGCCTCGATCAAACGGTCGCGCGTGTGCAACTCGCCACGCCCATCGCGGCCAAAGGCACGGCCAGACTCGAGATCGCCTGGCGCACGAAGTTACCGGGCGGAACGACGGGACGGGGACACCGGATGACGCAGCGGTTCGACGACACGCTGTATCAGCCGACGCAGTGGTTCCCGCGGCTCGCCAAATATGACGACCTGCGCGGGTGGGAGACGAGTCTCTACCTCGGCCCGTCGGAGTTCTACAACAACTTCGGCCGGTTCGATGTGAAGATCACGGTGCCGGGCGGATGGATCGTCAGCGGCACCGGTGTGCTGCAGAATCCGGAGCAGGTGCTGACGCCCACAGCGAGACAACGGCTCGCCACCGTCCTCAACTCTGACGACATCGTCACGATTGTCGGTCCCGAGGAAATCGGTCCCGGGCAGGCCACCGCTGCGGGTGATCGGCTCACCTGGCACTTTGTGGCCGACAAGGTGAACGACTTTGCGTGGGCCACGGCCAGGAAGTTTGTATGGCAGGCCACACGCGCAACCATTCCGACCAAAGGCCCGATACCGATCCATATGGTGTTTCTGCCGGAGCGCGCGAACCTGTTTGCGCGCGCGGGTCAGATCACACGCCACGCGCTGGAGTTCTACTCGGCGCTGTGGGCGCCCTACCAGTTTCCGCAGTTGACCCTGCAGGATGGTCCGAGCGCCGGCATGGAATATCCGATGGTCATCAACTCCAACCAGGGGGCGGCCGATCACGAGGCTGCCCACCAGTGGTGGCCCATGGTCGTGGGCACCAACGAAACACGGTATGGGTGGATGGACGAAGGTTTCAATCAGTACATGAACATCCTGTCGAATGCCGACGCGGCGGGACGTGCGGCCAACCTCAACGGCCTCGGCCAGAGTTACGGCCGCACCAGCGGCAACGAAGACGAGCCGCCGATGATGTGGTCGGCCAACGACGGCGGATCGATGTACGGCTTCCAGACCTACTCCAAGACGCCACTGATGTTGTCGATGCTCGGCGGCATCGTGGGTGATGAAGCCGTGCAACAGGCGATGAGTGAGTACGCCAAAGTGTGGGCGTTTAAACATCCGTCGCCGTGGGACTACGTGTTTTTCATGAACAGCCAGCTCAAGCAGGATCTCGGCTGGTTCTGGTACTACTGGCTCTGGACGACCGAGTCCGTGGACGGGCGCATCACGACGGTGGCCACCGCTGGCCCGCGCACCACCGTGACCGTGCGCCAGGATGGCGGGATGCCGTCGCCGGTGGTGCTGAAGGTGACGTTCGCCGCGACCGGCCCGGCCCTCACGCCGATGGCCAACGCAAAAATCATCAACCCCACGACCGCCCTGGTGACATGGCCGGTGGACGTGTGGTTTGGCGGCAGCCGGACGTTTGACGCGGTCCTCGACTTTGGGGGTCGAGCCATCGAGTCCGTCATCCTCGACCCGGCCTGTCGTTTCCCGGATCGTGATCCGAACGACAACGTCTGGCCGACACCGGCGACACCGCCGGCGGCTGGTGCACGCGCCTACGTCTGCGGGTGATGGCCATATGAGCCTGGCGATGCGGACCAAACGGCCGCTGCGGGAACCGGTGCGCGACGCGACCGGGCCGAGGGTGAAGAACTACATCACGCCCGCGGGCCTGCAGCGGCTCAAGGATGAACACCGGTTCCTCCTTAATCGGGAACGGCCGGCGGTGACCAAGGTCGTGACCTGGGCGGCGTCCAACGGCGACCGCAGCGAAAACGCAGACTATCTCTATGCGAAGCGGCGACTACGGCAGATCGACTCGCGTATCCGATTTCTGACGAAGCGCATCGATGCCGCTGAGGTGGTCAACCCGGCGGCGCCGCGCCCGCCGGCCGCCGCCGCTCGCATTTTTTTCGGCGCCACGGTCACCTACCGGGATTCCGCGAACCTCGAACACGTCGTCGCCATCGTTGGCCTCGACGAGGTGGACGTGAATCGCCACTACATCAGCTGGCGATCGCCGCTGGCGAAGGCGCTGATGAAGGCCGGCGCAGGAGACCGGGTCGTCCTGCACGCCCCCAAAAAGACCGAACACCTCGAGATCCTGGACGTGGACTATCAGGCTATTCCAATGGATCCATTCCTTGAACCTGCGGGCGCGGAAGCCAATGTCGATCTGGGCGGCGCCCGTTCGTCGCGTTAACAGGGCGCGCCGGTTTTGACGCGCGCCGCAATTCAAGGGAGATGCCGATGAGAGTCATGGTGATTGTAAAGGCGACAAAAAACAGCGAAGCGGGCAAAATGCCGACCGTCGAGCTGCTGACGGCGATGGGGGCCTACAACGACGAACTGATGAAGGCCGGCATCCTGCTGGCTGGCGACGGGCTGCACCCAAGCGCCAAGGGCAAACGGATCCACCTTGCCGGTGGCAGTCGCTCGGTCGTGGACGGGCCGTTCGCCGAGACCAAGGAACTGATTGCCGGTTACTGGATCTGGAAGGTGGGGTCGATGGAGGAAGCCGTCGAGTGGGTGCGCCGATGCCCGGATCCGATGCCGGGCGAAGAAAGCACGCTGGAAATCCGACCGCTGTTTGAAGCCGAGGACTTCGCGGGCGTGAGCTAACGCACCGTCCGGATAACGTCGAGCGGCTTCCTCGAAATATCCGGCACCATCGCATCGTCAGCGGGATACCCAACCACGAGCAGCAGGAACGGGCGTTCGTGTGTGGGGCGGTCGAGGATCTCGTTCAGAAACCCCATGGGGCTGGGTGTGTGCGTCAGCGACGCCAGACCGGCGTGGTGAATGGCGGCCACGAGCAGCCCCGTGGCGATGCCGACCGACTCGCTTGCGTAGTAGTGCTTCACCTTGGTGCCATCGGCGCGTTCCCCGTAGGGTTCGGCAAAGATGGCGATCAAGGCGGGCGCCGTCTCAAGGAAGGGTTTGTTGGCGTCGGTGCCCAGGGGTTCAAGGGCCGCGAGCCATTCGGGTGTCGCGCGGCTTTCGTAGAACTCCCGCTCCTCGGCTTCTGCGGCCTCACGAATCCGTTTCTTGATCGCGGGATCGGTGACCACCACAAAGTGCCAGGGTTGCAGGTTTGCGCCACTGGGTGCCGACCCGGCGGCGCGGATACAGTCGTCGAGCACGCCGTCAGGAATCGAGGTCGACGCATAGTCGCGCACGGTGCGGCGTCGCGCGAGGTCTGCGGCAAACGTCCGCGCACGTTCCTGCATTTCCGCAGGGGCGTACTCGCGGTACGACGAGAGGGGCACGAGTCGGGCGGGCATGGGCGGCTAGTATCGCACCGACGGCGGCTCGTCGGCGGCTCGTTCAGCCGCGACCCGGGGATCCATCACGCGCCTCCAGAGCGGCGGCACCAGCGCGAGCAGCAGCATGGTGCCGTATCCGGCCGGCAATTGTGGCGCCTGCTCACGCGTGGCCAGCGCGGGATACCGGCGACTGGCGGTCAGATGGTGATCGGAGTGACGCGCGAGATTGATCAGCAGCCAGTTGCTGAGGCGATGGCTGGAGTCCCACGAGTGGCGCACGGACACACGTTCGTACTTGTCGGGGGAGTGCGCACGCCGCTCCAGCCCATAATGCTCCACGTAGTTGATGGCCTCGAGCAGGGTCAACGCGCCCACCCCCTGCAG
Organism: uncultured Solibacteraceae bacterium; assembly: GCA_964423815.1. Lineage (GTDB taxonomy): Bacteria > Acidobacteriota > Vicinamibacteria > Vicinamibacterales > SCN-69-37 > SYFT01. The sequence continues at coordinate 8,608 of CAYRGW010000034.1, forward strand.
CACGAACAGGGTCAGTCCGCGCGCGCCCCAGATGCCGTACACGCCGCCGTACAGCACGGCCATGGTTGCCGCATACCGCAGCATCGTGTTGCCCACACTCCACACACCGCGGTTGCGCTTTGCGAGACGTTCACGTTCGATGCCCCAGGCGTGCACCACGCTGCCCCACACTGTGCGTGGAAGAAACTGATAAAACCCCTCGCCCAGTCGCGCGGTGGCGGGATCCTGTGGCGTCGCCACGTGTCGGTGATGACCGTGGACATGTTCGATGGCGAAGTGCGGGTAACTGACGAGCGCCAGAAGCACATCGCCCAGCACACGTTCACGTCGACCGCTGCGATGGACGAGCTCATGGGCAAACGTGATCCCGATGGCCCCCCCGACAACCGCCACGGAGAGCACCAGCCCGACAAGCGGCCAACCCATCGGCCAGGTCGAAGCGGTGTCCACCACCCAGAACACCAGCGCGACGTGCACGGGCACCCACAGCCACGTCACGGCTCGAAACGAGAGCCGCTTCTCCATCTCGATGATCTCTTGTGCGGACGGGTGCAGAATGTTTTGCCGCAGCAGGGCGTCCGCCACTGGCACACCGGCAAACATCACCACCACGGGCAACCACGGCCACGCGCCCCCCATCAGGGCCGACCACACCACCAATGGCGGCAACACAAACCCGATCGCGTACGGCACGGCACGCAGAAACGCCACGGCGCGCCGACTCTAACACGGCTTGCCGGGGATCAGTCGCCGCCCCCGCCGCCGTCGCCACCACATCCCGCGCCGCCGTCGCTGCCCGCGTCGCTGCCGCAATCGGCGTCAGCCGATGACGACGAGTCGCCGAAGACCATGGGGATGTAGCCCCCGTCCGTGCCCGATTGTGTATTGGCCTGTTGTGCGTGACGCACGCGGGGACGGTTGGCGTAGATGGCCAGTGCGATGAGCGCGCACCCGCCAAGCACCAGTCCGATCATCAGAGGTATTTCCATGTGTTGCCTCCTGACCTGACGCTACCGCGCCTGTATTTCCGCCGTGTTTCACGGGCTTTGAGTCTCCCTGTAAACTCCGCATGTGCCCCGATCCCCTCACCCGCTGTTTATCGAAGCCGCTGTTGAATCCATTGGCGGGGCGCTGGCGGCCGTCGCGTACGGCGTGGACCGCATCGAGTTGTGCGGGCTGCTCCACGATGGCGCGGTCACACCGTCGATTGGCCTCATCAGACAGACACTCGCGATGGTGACGGTGCCCGTCCACGTGTTTGTGCGCCCCCGCGTCGGGGATTTTGTGTACGACCGTCACGACGTCGCCGTGATGCGCGCCGACATCGAGGCAGCCAAAGCCGTCGGCGCGCCCGGCGTGGTCTTCGGAGCGCTCACGAAGGACGGAGCAATTGATCGCGCGCTCATGGCGGCACTCGTCACCCTGGCGCAACCGATGACGGTGGGATTCCACCGCGCGTTCGACCAACTCGTGGACCAGGCCTCGGGCCTGGAGACGTTGATTGACCTGGGCGTGGCCGTGGTCCTGACCAGCGGCGGCCCGGCGCTGGCGCTGGACGGCGCGAACCAGCTGCGACGACTGGTCGATCAGGCCGACGGCCGCATCAACATCCTGGCCGGGGGCGGCGTCACGCCAGACAACGTGGCCGACCTGCTCGACCGCAGTGGCGTCCACCAGGTGCACGGCAAGGCCTTCGTCGGTTACGCTCGTACACGCCCATGACCGAGATTCCCGCATCGTTTGACTGGTCCAGCCCCTGGGTGCTGGCCCTTGGCGGCCTGTTCCTGATCGTCCTGTTGCTCACCTGGATCATTGTCAGCAAAGGCGGGAAGATCCCCGGCGACCACGTGTACCGGGCCAGCCGCCTGAGTTCCGGCAACCGGCTGTTCCCCTCGCAGGTGGCCATCACCGACTCGAGCGTCACCCACTACACACCACAATGGATCGGCAAACTCGAGAAGTCGATTCACATCTCACACGTCGCCTCGATCAAGATCGACACCAACATTCTCTTCTCCGACGTCTTCATTGAAACCACCGGTGGTCACAACCCCATCGTGTGTCACGGCCACAGCAAGGGCGACGCGATCGAGATGAAAGACCTGATCGAGGAGATTCAGTCGAAGTTTTATCGCACCGGCAATTAGTCGCGCCCCGGCAATTTCAGGGCGGTCGACAGCAGCGCCAATGCCGCGGAGGCGGGGCGCCATTCGCCGATGGTCACCTCGACGGTTGCGTCGGGCAGTCGTTTGTAGACGCGAAAAAATTCCTCAATCCTCCGGAGTTCCAGCGCAGGCAAATCCGCGGGCGATCGCACCGCGTCGTACGTCGGGTCCACCGACGAGACGGGCACCGCAAGAATTTTGTCGTCCACCTCGCCCCGGTCCCGCATCGTCATCACACCGATGGGCCGGACGCGGATGATGGCACCGGGCGCGACAGGCATCCGGGTCATCACCAGCACATCGAGTGGGTCCCCGTCGGGCGCGGAGGCACACGGCACGATGCCGTAATTGATGGGATAGGCCACCGGCATCGAGAGGAATCGGTCCACCCGCAGCCGACCGCTCGGCAGGTCGAGCTCGTATTTCACCTGGCCTCCGGCGGGAATCTCCACCAACGCGAGCACTTCCGCCGGTGCCACGGCCGGATGGGACAACCGCCCCCCGCCATACGCGCAGGTCCCCTGCGCTTGAGCCATCCCGGGAAACACCAGTAAAAACGCGATTACTGCCAGCCGGACCATCCACTTCGCCATCACACGACCCTACCGAATACATGTTTCTGGCAGGTTTCGGCTTAAAGTGGGCAGACGTGGAACCATTCATGGGCGTGCGGCGTCCTAAAAGAGGAACCCCACATGAATAAACTGTTCGGCCTGCTGGCCGCCCTCTGCCTTGCGTCCACCGCCTCCGCCACCACGTTGACCGTCAGGGACGCCTGGCCGGCCAGTGCGCTGGGGTCGGTGAATCCCGAAGTTTTCGAGATGGCCCTGGCCGCCGCCTCCTGCGCCCAACGGGCCGGAGCGGTTGACCAGCCGAGCACACTCACCGTCATCGACTATTCGCTCCCTTCGACCGCCAAAAGAATGTGGGTCTACGACCTTCGCAGCCAGACACTCCTCTTTGAAGAACTGGTCAGCCACGGTCAGGGCAGCGGCGAAAACATGGCCAAGCGGTTCTCGAATGTGCCGAATTCGTATCAGACCAGCCTCGGCCTGTTTGTGACCGCCGAACCGTACATGGGGAAAAACGGCTACTCCCTGAGGCTCGACGGGCTGGAAACCGGCGTCAACGATCGCGCCAGGGAACGAGCCATCGTGGTCCACGGCGCCCCCTACGTCAGCTCGCAGTTTGCCTCAACAAACGGACGGCTTGGCCGAAGCCAGGGCTGCCCGGCCGTACGCAACGACATCGCACGCGACCTGATCGATACGGTCAAAGGAGGCGGCCTGGTGTTTGCCTATGCGAAAGATCCCGCGTGGCTGCGTTCATCTGCCTACCTGGGACAGTGTGCGGCGGCCCAAATGACCGCCCTCCCGAGAACCACAAAGTAGTTCCTATCTGATCGCCGCGGCATCAACCCTGCATAACTGGTTGGTAGCCATGCGGTTTTTACGCGTCATTGTCCTGGTCGCCCTGCAGACCGTCCCACCCGCGTCCCCTGCGGCGATACCTGCGTTTGGCCACTACGACAGCGTGCGGGACGCACTCTCCACGTATCGCACCCTCGCCCAACAACCTGAGCCGCCGGCTATCCCCGCCAATTCCCCGTCCATCCGGGTGGGAGAGCCGCTTCCGTGGGCGGCCGCGCTCCGCATGCGCCTTGAGAGGGTCGGCGACCTGCCGGCGTCGGCGGTCGACGAGATATCTGCCGACGTCTACACACCGGCGCTTGAGGTCGGCGTCAAGTCCTTCCAACGGCGTCACGGCCTGACCGACGACGGTGTGCTTGGCAGAAGCACGATCACCGCATTAAATGTGCCCGCCACCACGCGGGTGCGCCAGCTCGAACTGGCGCTCGAACGCCTGCGCGAGCTCCCGCGGGATCTCGAGGGCCCGGTCATCCTCGTCAACATCCCGATGTATCAACTCACGGCCTGGGATGACGCCCGGGCCGAGAGGCCGGTGATGACGATGAAGGTGGTGGTGGGGACACCAGGACGTAATGCCACGCCGGTGTTCACGTCGACGATGGAACGTGTGATCTTCCGCCCCTACTGGAATGTGCCGCGATCGATCGTCAACGGAGAGATTCTGCCGAAGGTCAGGGCTGACGCGAACTACCTCGCGGCACACGCCTACGAACTGGTGCGAGGCCAGACGGACCGAGGGGAGGTCGTGGCAGTGACGCCCGAAAACCTTGAGGCACTCCGACAGGGTGCACTGCGGTTGCGCCAGCGCCCCGGGCCGGGCAACGCGCTCGGCCTGGTGAAGTTCGAGTTCCCGAATCCCTACGACGTGTTCCTGCACGACACCCCCACACAATCCGCGTTCCTCCGCGATGTGCGCGCGCTCAGTCACGGGTGTGTGCGCGTGGAGAATCCTGTGGGACTGGCGTCGTGGGTGCTCAACACACCCACCGAGGCCGTGCAGCAAGCCACGCGTGGGCCGAACGCGCAGATCGTGCCGGTCCCGCGCCCTGTGCATGTCCTGGTGACCTATTCAACGGCGGCGGTGGATGCCGATGGCACCGTCCGTTTTGCGCAGGACATCTACGGCCACGACGCGCGGCTCGACAAAGTACTGCGCTAGTGCGTCTTGCGAGCCGACCAGCGTTTGCCCGCCGTGGCACGGGTCATGGCGCGTGTATCGATCTTTCCACCCGGATGGGATTTGAGCGCGGCGGTATTGGCCTGCTCGCGTTTTTTGCGTGACGGTGTCGCGACCAGATCCTGTGGTGCGGGTACCGTCTCCTGCGCCACGACCGGCTGATGCCGCTTGACCCAGGCGACGTATTTGTCCACCCACGACTGGATGAACTTACGGCTCTCCTCGTCCGCGATCGTACCGTCCGTGTCGAAGAATCCGGGTGTGGCGTGAATGAACATCTCGGGCTGTCCGAGCGTGGGCGCGTCAAGATAGGCCAGGATGTTGCGCAGGTGTTGCTGCGCCATCGACGAACCTGGTGCGCCGACCGATGCGCCGACCACACCCGCGGGTTTGCCTTCCCACACACTCTTGCCGTAGGGGCGCGACGCGTGATCGATCGCGTTTTTCAGCACCCCGGGGATGGACCTGTTGTATTCGGGCGTCACAAACAGGACGCCGTGCGCGACGGCAATTTTGCCCTTCAGTCGACGGACGGCCGCTGACGGCTTCGCGTCGTCGTCCTGGTTGTAGGGCGGCAGGTCATCGATGCGCAGTTGCTCAAACGTCAACTCGTCCGGCGCCATCGCCTGGATGGCCGAGGCCAGTTGACGATTCAGAGAGTCCTTGCGCAGACTCCCGACCAGCACAACGATTTGATAGTGGTTCACCACCCCATCGTGCCAAAGCGCATCGCGCCGTGGCTGTGCCGGATTGGACAGGACTGCCGAGCCGGGCTAAGCTCAGCGCGCCCCCACACACCTGAGGAGTGACACGATGGCCAGTCTGCAGACCCGAGTCGTCAATATCCTGAAGTCGCCGGCCCCCGAGTGGCCGGTCATCGCCGCGGAACCCACCGACGTCGGGAAGCTCTATCGCGAATACATCATGATTCTGTCGGCGATCCCGGCGATCGCGACGTTCATCGGCTACAGCATCATCGGCGTGTCGGTGCCGTTCGCCGGGATGTACCGGCGACCGATGGTGGATGGCATCAGCCTGCTGATCGTGTCCTACGTGATGGGACTGGTGGGTGTGTATGTGTGCGCCGTCGTGATCGAGTGGCTGGCGCCGAAATTTAATTCGTCCGGGTCGCGGGTGGACGCGCTCAAGCTTGTGGCCTATGCGTCGACGCCCGTGTGGGTGGCCGGGGCGCTGAACGTATTGCCATTGCTGGCCCTGCTCTCCCTGTTCGCCGCGCTCTACGCCGTGTACCTCTTCTACCTTGGGCTGCCCGTGCTGATGAAGACACCCGCCGACCAGGTGGTGGTCTTCATGATCGTCGCGGCCCTCGTCATCCTCGTCGTCAGTCTGGCGATGGGCGCCATCTCGGCCGCGCTGACCGTCGGCAGTGCGGTATTGACGTAACACACCGCTGGAAATTCACCACCCGCGGCGTCGCGATATGCCGCGGGTGGGCGCCCTCGGCTGGCACGGCACCTGCAACGAATCTGTTGAGTCTGTATGCCAACAGTGGTCGCCTCAGTCGTCGGCGTATTTCTGGTTGTGCTTCTGGCCGTCCCCCAACGGCCAGCGGTCAGCGCCTCGTCCGGGCTGCTTGACACACAGGTCCTGCTGACGTGGTACGGCAACCCGCGGAGCACCCGGATGGGTGCCCTCGGCGAACAGTCCGGTGCCGCCAGGGTGGCACGTTTCCAGGCGCAGGCGGACGCGTACCGCGCAGCCACCGACAAACCCGTCGTGATGGCCTACCACCTCGTCGCGGTGGTGGCCCAGTGCACGGCCGGCGCCGATGAAATGTGGCGCAGACGGGAGACCCGCGACATCATCCAGGCGCTGCTTGATGAGGCGCGCGCCAACGGTTTCAAGCTGATCGTCGACATTCAGGTCGGCCGATCGCGGGTGGCCGATGAGGTCGCCGCGCTGGAACCGTTCCTGAAAGAACCCGATGTGTATCTCGCCCTCGATCCGGAGTTCGCGATGGATGGCTGCGAGATTCCGGGACGGGAGATCGGCCAACTCCGGGCTGCCGACATCAACGGCGCCCTTGATATGCTCGAACGCCTGATCACCACCCATCACCTTCCCAAAAAGGTGCTGATCCTCCACCAGTTCCGGCTCGACATGTTGCCCGACAAACCGAAGGTCCGACAGAGCGCACTCGTGGAGACGGCGCTGGTGATGGATGGATTTGGTTCGCAGTCGCTCAAACTGGCGAGTTACCGCGCCGTGATGCGACAGCCGCTGGCGTATGCCGGGATCAAACTGTTTTATCAACAGGACCGCAATCTCTTCACACCAACACAAGTGCTCGGTCTGACGCCGGCGCCCGTTGTGATTGTGTATCAGTAGGAGTCTCCGCCATGGTCAAGTTCACCCGCATCCTCTACCCCACCGACCTGAGCTCGGCCGCCGCACCGGCCCTGGAGTACGCGGCGTCACTGGCGCGCTGGTATGGGGCCTCACTGACGGTGATGCACGTGGTTCCGACGTTTGATGCCATTCAGATCCCGCCTGACGCCCTCGGCGAAAATACCCATGTCGTCTACCCGCCCACACGGGATGCGATCGCCGCCGACATGCGGCGCACACTCGACCTCGACCGTCTTGAGGGACTCGACGTCCAGGTTCAGGTGGAAACGGGTGAGCCCGATCAGGTGATCGTGGATCAGGCCCTCACGCAGGGCATCAGCCTCGTCGTCATGGGCACACACGGGCGCCGCGGGTTTGATCGGTTGTTTCATGGCGCCGTGGCCGAACGTGTGTTGCGTCGGGCTCCCTGCCCGGTCCTGATGATTCCCCCGCACGTCACGCCGGCGCCCGAGGATCCCATCTTCACGCGCATCCTGTGCCCCATTGATTTTTCTCCGGCGTCCCAGCAGGCGTTTGGTTTTGCCCTCGACCTCGCGAGTCAGTCCAACGGTGCCGTCACCGCGATGCACGCGCTTGAATGGATGGCTGACGATGACCCGGCGCCGTACGGACCGTTTAATGTGGCCGCGTACCGTGGCCATCTCGAAGCGGATGCGGAAGCGCGCCTCAAAACCCTCGCCGATTCGGTACCACACCCATGGTGTGAGGTGACGCCGGTCGTGGTCACCGGCCGCAGCCATCGCGAGATTCTGGGACAGGCCGCCGCTGTGAACGCCAACCTCATTGTGATGGGTTCGCAGGGACGCGGCGGGATGGGCGGCGTGTTTTTTGGCTCCACGACGCAACACGTCGTCCGCGCCGCCGAGTGCCCGGTGCTCGTTGTGCGTTCCGCTATTTGACGAACACGGGCTGGACCCAGGCGATGTCGCCGCCGCTGTCGATGACTTTGGCGCGGACGTACCCTTCGGTGCCGGTAAAGGTGTAGGTCGCGGTGCTCTGCTGCACGTCGCTGAGGACACGCCCGCCTTTGCCGATGAACTGGATGCGGTGTTTGCGGCCACCCACCACTCGTGTCTCCACGGTGAGTGAGGTGGTGGTCGCCTTCACATCGACCAGTTCCACGCCGGTGGACGCATAGAAGTCCCCGCGTTCAACCGCCTCGAGCAACGTGCGCGCGTCCAGGCGCGGTGCACGCACCGAGATCCATCCACGTCCCGGCCCGGCGACGCTGCGGTTGCCCGGCTGCTTGAACGTATGCGCATCGTCGACCGCGATGCCGTAGAGGACGATGCCCTTGGAGAGGATGAGATCCCAGGCCTCTTCGAGGCTCGGCACACCGCCGCCGCCCATGTTGTGTACGAGTGGATGGCCGTTGTAGACCTCAAACAGGCGATTGTTCTTCACCTGCCCGAATTCTTCTGCCGTCATCGCCCACCCGAAGCTGGGGTGATTGATGTGCGGAATGCCGTTCACCTGGCGAATGGCGTCCACGTTCTGCTGAATGGTCTCGACCAGTGACGACGCGTTTCTCGAGGGTGCGACAAGCTCCGAGACATCGAGCCCATTCACATGCACCGGTTTGGTCTGAAACGACGACGTGACTTCTTCGCCCTTGATGACCAGGAATTTTTCAGCCGCGCCATGGACGCTGTTGAGCCCGTCCACGCTGGTCAGGAAGTTGTGGTCGGTGAGGACCAGAAAGTTGTACCCATGCTCGCGATACCAGCGGACCACCTCGTCAGGCGTGCTGTCGCCGTCGCTGTTGAGTGTATGTGTGTGGGTGTTGCCCTTGTACCAGCGCAGTGTGCTGCCGGGGATGGCCTGCTCGAACGCCGGTGCGCCGGCGCGGGCATTCATCGAACCGATGGACGGCCATACCGCCAGCCCAGCCACACAACCGAGCACCCAGACGGACACAAGCAGTCTTCTCATGCGCGCATCATAGCCCCACGTGATGACGATTCCATGAAATAGGGCGTGACCTTTAGGTCCGCCGCAGTGGCGCGGCTGAAGCCGCCGCCCTACAAAAGCCGCGAGTTATCCGCCCTTGCGCTTGGCGAAGTAGGCGGCGCGCAGGGCGTTCACGAACCTGTCGTCCACCAGGCCGGCCGGATTGCCCTGGTAGACCATGGCGTTGTCCGCGCGGAACTTGTCCACGGCCGAGATCGCCTCGTCGTCGAACAGCCCGTATTCGCGCGTCGACGCATTCGCCGGGAAGGTCTCCAGGGTCGGGCGCCAATAACCCAGTGCGTGGAGCATCCGTTTGAGTTCTATGACGTCCGCACCATCGATGCGCGAGAAGGACCGGTACCCGAGGCGGCGCGCGGTCGTGTAGTAGATGCGCTTCAGCTCGGCAACGGGTTCGGCGTGTTCGCCGACTTCGATCGCCAACGCGATGTTGTCGCCGCCCCGGCCTGGTGTGTTCGGGTCGGCAATCTTGATCGCGGCCGACTGCAGCAGTCCCCAGCGGCGATCGCCGCCTTTGGCCTGACCCGCCTCCATCGCGAGAATCATGCGCTCGGCCAGCGGCATGCTGGTACCGGCCGTGGACTCAAAGCTGTTGGCCACGGCCTCGATCACCTCGGGGCCGACCATGATGTTGGCCTGCACGGTGTAGTTGAGGCCCTGGCGGCTGCCCGCCCAGGCCCCGTTCTGTTTGCCGGTGTGCGCGGCCGTGCGGCCCTGCATGTCGATGAGGCCGACCTGCCGGCTCTCGCGTTGCTGATCGGGGGCGAGCAACTGCGCCAGCGCGTCGGCCGGCGACGTGCCCTTCGCCATCAGGTCGAGGCCCTCGCGGCCGTTCTCCACGCGCGTGGACGCCTGCGTGCACACCGCACCGACACCGGCGCGCACATGCGGCACCGCGCGTCCGACAAACGGCACACGTGTCGTCACCGCCGCGCCGGACTGCTGCGTCGCCGGGTCCACGGCGCACAACGAAAAGGTCGAATATTGCGGGTTGCCGAAGGCGTCAACCGGGACGCCGTCGACGGCCAGTTGCCGTTCCTGCGCGACTGCGCTGACGACGCCGACAAGTGCCAGCAGGGCGACGAGCATCGCGGTACGAAGTGTCCTCATGCGGGGCATCATAGCCCCCCGCCCCGATTGTCACGCAAGTGCGTTCACATGGAGACATGTAGACATGCAGGGAAAGGGGTTGAGTGCCGCCTCTGGCGGCAATCGCGAGCTGAGAGAGGCGACGAACGAATGCTCCTTGGACACGACCGAGCAGGAGTTTTCGTTCGTCGCCTCTCTCTGCTCGCGTGGCCCGGCTGGAAGCCGGGCTCTCAACCCCGCTGTCTCTCACAGCCCTGATCCCTCCGTGCCTTCGTGCCTCCATGTGAACAAAGACAGCCGAAGCTGAAGCGTTAAAAACGACGAGTGGCTTCAACGCGACGGGGATCAATTCGCCACACGTGCGTCGGGGTGGCCGCGAGCCACAGCGAGCTGCCGGCAATCGTGACCGCTCCTCCACCTGGACCGGCAAACACATGCGACACGTGATTGGTGATGGGGTCAATCCTCACCAGCGGCGCGCCGGGTGCGCTCACCCACACCCCCTGCTCGCCGGCGACGATGGCGCCGCCGGTGGCGGGCATGCCGAGCGTGATGGTGGTGGAGACCTTTGCTGATTTTGTATCGACGCGTGACACCGAGCCGTCACCGGTGTTGAGCACCCACAATGCGCCTTCGCCCGCCGCCAGCGCCAGCGGGCCCCTGCCGACCTTGACGCTGGTTCCCACAACATTCGTGTGTGCGTTGATACGCGTCACGGTCGCCTGCGTCGAGCCGGCCACCCACAGGGCGCCCTCCGCGAACGCCATGGCCTGCGCGCCACCGGGCACCGCGATCTCGGCGACGGCGCGGTTGGTGTCGGGATCGAGACGCAGGATGGTGCCCGTCGTGTCGGCGATCATCCACACACTGCCGACGCCGGACACCATCGGCCCGACGCCCCGGATGGTGGCCGTCAGCATCACCGGAGGCTTCGCCGCATCCACATCGAGGCGCACCAGCGCCGGTGCGCCACACTCGGCGACCCAGACGCTTTGAAAAGCCACCAGTGGGTCCGCGCAGACCTGTTTGCCGACGACCAGGGGAGTCCCGGGCGTGTTGCCCTTGGTCTCCACCCGTGTGATTGCGCCACTTGAGCGTTCGACCACCCACACGGCTTCGTCTGTGCCGGTCAATCGGCGTTCGCCCCCCATGGCCAGGGTGGCCTCAGGTGTGAGGCTGGCCAAGTCGAGTTTCAGCGGCAATGGACCGGCCGGCGTCGACGCCGGGGCCGGCGCCGAGGACTGAGCGGCAAGACCAGCGACAGGCAGCAAAAGCAGGGGAAGCAGGTTGCGCAGTGTCCTCATGCGGGCATAATACTGGCACTCCCCATTGGCCCACTCCGAAATGACGAACCGTTCGCCAGTCGCAATCACCTGCGTCCTGCTTCTCGGTGTCCTTGGAGCGACGATCGTCGCGCGCCAGGAACCTGCCGCCCCAAAGCCGGGCCCCGACGCCTCGCAAGCGCTTGAGTTCTTTGAGGCCAAGGTCCGGCCGCTGCTCGTGCGCCACTGTTACGAGTGCCACACCGATCAGGCGGAAGGGGATCTCCGGCTGGATTCACGCGAGGCCATGCTTCGTGGTGGTGAGGGTGGCCCGGTCATCGTGCCGGGTGATCCCGACAAGAGCCTGTTGGTCCAGGCGGTCAAACACACGCCCGGCGTTGTGCGGATGCCTCGCGGGGAATCCATGCTGCGCCCTGACGAGATCGAGGTGCTGGTCGAATGGGTGCGTACCGGGGCCGTCTGGCCCGCGAGTGCGACCCCGGCGCCGGCGCCCGTGGCGTCGCACGCCATGGTGGTCACCGACGCGCACCGCGCCTACTGGTCCGTGCGACCGCTGGCCACCCCGGACGTGCCCACGGTCACCAACTCCGCGTGGGCAAAAACGGATATCGACCGGTTCATCCTCGCGCGTCTGGAGAAGGACGGCCTGACGCCGGTGGCGCAGGCAGACAAGCTCACGCTCATTCGTCGGGTGACCCTCGACCTGACGGGGCTTCCCCCCACGCCGGCCGAGGTCGACGCGTTCCTCACAGACGCCTCCCCGACGGCGTGGGACACGGTCATCGATCGGCTGCTGGCCTCGCCGCGGTATGGCGAGCGGTGGGGGCGGATGTGGCTCGATGTCGCGCGCTACGGCGAGGACGACTATCGCAGTCTCGATCCCCAGGGACGCGGTTTTAATCCGTATCCCCACGCATATCTTTATCGCGACTGGGTCATCAAGGCGTTGAACGACGACCTGCCGTACGACCAGTTTGTGCGCGCGCAACTGGCGGCGGACCTCATGGACGAGTCCCAGCGCCTTCGTCACCTGCCGGCACTGGGCTTCCTCGGTCTGGGCCCCTGGTACTACGACAACGGTTCAGTGGAGGTCACACGCGCGGATGAACGGCACGACCGTGTGGACGCGGTCAGCCGCGGATTCCTCGGTCTGACCGTCGGGTGCGCGCGCTGCCACGATCACAAATACGATCCGATCCCGACAACCGACTACTACGCGATGGCGGGCGTGTTCCTCAACACCGAGTACCACGAATATCCGCAGGCTCCCAAAGCAATTGTCGAGACCTTCAAGGCCCAGGAAAAGGCCATCGAGAAAAAACAGCAACTCCTCAGCCAGTACATGCAGGCCGAGTCACTGCAGCTGGCCGAGACCCTCGCCTTCCAGTCGGAAAAATACATGCTGGCCGCCTGGCGTGTGACGGGCGAACCCAAACACGAAAAACCACGCGTGGTCGAAGAAGGCAAACTCGACTACGAACTGTTTGATCGCTGGCTGCGATTCCTCGGCAAACCCGACACCTATTACCCGTACCTCAAGTCCTGGCAGGACATGGTGAAGGCCGGCGGCACCGAGGACGAGGCCAAACGCCTCGCGAAGGACTTCCAGACGTTGCTGGTCGACGTGTTGCTGGAGCGGCGCGCCGTCAAGGAAGAAAACGACATCATCGCGGCCAAGGCGCTGCCCGGCACCAAGAAGAAGGACCCGTCAAATAAACCCAACGAGTTCATCACCAACGACGACTTCTGCCCCGGCTGCGGCCTGGAGCTGAAGACGATGGCGATTGACCGGACCAATTTGTGGACCGATGTGTTCTCGCGCGATCTGGACCCGGTCATCTCCGATCCCGCGCTGATGAAACCGGGCCTGCTGGCGTTCAGAGGCTGGGGGCTCGAACGGCAACTCGGTCCTGACAGGCGCGCGCTGATTCAGGGCCTGCGTGACGATATCGCCGCCATGCGGAAGGCCCTGCCGGAACAGTTCCCGTATGTGCATGGTGTGCGCGACCTGGAGAAGCCGCGCAACCTTCCCGTGGCCCTCCGAGGCAGCCCCTTCCGAAACGGCCCGGAAGTCACGCGTGGTTTTCTGACGCTGCTGGCTCCGTCGGAGCGGCAAGCCTTCTCCAGGGGCAGCGGCCGGTTGGAGATGGCAGAGGCAATCCTGGCGCAGCCGATTACCACACGCGTAATCGTCAACCGACTCTGGAAGGGACACTTCGGCACCGGCCTGGTGGACACCCCCAGCAACTTTGGCTGGAACGGCGAAACGCCGAGCCATCCAGAACTGCTGGAATATCTCGCGCAGCAGTTTCTCGCGAAGGGACAGTCCATCAAGGCGATGCACCGGGAGATGTTGCGAAGCGCCGTGTATCAACTGAGCACTTCCAGCAATCCGGCAAACGTCGAGAAGGACGCGGGCAACCGTCTCTACTGGCGTGCCAACCGCGCGCGACTGAGCGCCGAACAGTTGCGTGATTCGGTGCTGTTTGTGGCCGGCTCACTCGAGGAAAAACTCGGCGGCCCCTCGGCCCCGCTGACGCCGCTCTACCCGCGCCGCACCATCTACGGGGCGGTCAGCCGCTACAAGCTGGATGAATTTCTGCAACTGTTCGACTTCCCGAGCGCGAGCCAGTCGGCGGAAAAACGATTCACCACCAACGTGCCGCTGCAGCGGCTGTTTCTGATGAACAGCGACTTCATGCAGCAGCAGGCCGAGCGCCTCGGTGCACTGGTCGCCGCACTGCCCACCGACGAGGCCAAGGTCACGGACCTGTATCGCCGCCTCTACGGACGCGCGCCGTCGGCCGAAGAACTGGCGACCGGGGTCGACTTCCTCATCAGCGAGCCCATGCGCCAATACGAAGAACGCAAGGCGTCCACCTCCGCTCCTTCGGAGCTACGGCGGACTTCGGCTGCCCCTCCCTCCGGGGAGGCGGCCACGCCCCCGGTCCCAAAACCCGATGGCATGATGGCGGGCGTCAAACCGGGCGCTGGTGACCCTGAAGAGCTCAAAGACAAAAAGCCGGTGACGGCACTGGGCCGCTACATCAAGATTCTGATGAGCGCGAACGAGTTTCTCTTTATCAACTAGTACGGGAACCCATGTCACACAAAAGCCCACGTCCCGTCACCCGTCGTCAGGCCCTGTGCCAGATTGGCAATGGTTTTGGCATGCTCGCCTTTGCGAGTCTGGTTGGTGAATCACTCGCGACGGCCGGTGTGCTCGATGGCACGCAGGCCGTCGGCGGTGCACGCGCACTGGATCACCCGGCACGCGCCAAACGTGTGATCTTCCTGTTCATGAACGGTGGCTTGTCACAGGTGGACAGCTTCGATCCGAAGCCGATGCTCGACAAATACCATGGACAGCCCCTGCCCGGCGGGTCGGTCGCGACCGAACGCAAGACCGGGACATTGTTGCGGTCCCCGTTTACGTTCAAGAAATACGGCCAGAGCGGTGCCGAGGTCAGTGAGATCTTCCCGCATGTCGGATCGTGCGCGGACGACATCTGTTTTGTGCGATCGGTCTACACGGACATCCCGAACCACGAGCCGTCGTTGCTCATGATGAACACCGGCCATACCCAGGCCGGACGTCCGTCGCTGGGCTCCTGGCTCACCTATGGACTCGGGTCTGAGAACAAGAACCTGCCCGGGTATGTCGTGCTCTGCCCGGATCTGCCGACCACGGTGGGACCGCCGCTGTGGAACAGCTCGTTTCTGCCGGCGGTGCATCAGGGGACGTTCATCTCGGACAGAACCGAGCGCCCCGATCAACTGATTGGCAAAGACTTCGATCCCAAAAAGCTCGTGTCGTACCTGAACAACACGGACTTCACCTTGCCGGAGCAGCGGCGCGAGCTCGACCTGCTCGCAAAGCTGGACAAGATGCGTCCCGGTGGAGAGGTGAACGACCCCCAACTTGATGCCGCGATTGCGTCGATGGAAACCGCGTATCGCATGCAGACGGAAGCCCCGGACGTGTTCGATATCCGCAAGGAGAGCGAGGCGACACAAAAGCTGTATGGCCCCGGAAGCACCGCGCGCGGATGCCTGATGGCCGTGCGGCTCGTCGAACGTGGCGTGCGGATGGTGCAGGTCTATTACGCCAAGGGCGACCCGTGGGATCACCATGGCGACATCCAGATGCACCGTGTGACCGCCAAGGACTCCGACCAGCCCTTCGCGGCGGTGATCAAGGACCTGAAGTCACGCGGGCTGTTTGACGACACCCTGGTGGTGTGCGGGTCGGAGTTCGGTCGCACGCCGGTCGTCGAAGTGGGCGGCAATGCCGGCGCAACGCAGAACGGGCGCGATCACAACCCCTTCGGCTTCACGATGTGGCTGGCCGGTGGCGGCATCAAGGGCGGCACCACCTACGGCGCCACGGACGACTTCGGGTTCAAGGCGATCGAAAAACCCGTGCACGTCCACGACCTGCACGCGACCATCCTGCACCTGATGGGGATCGACCACACGAAGCTGACCTATCGTTTCAGCGGCCGCGACTTCCGTCTCACGGACGTCGCCGGCAACGTGATTCACGACATCATCTCGTAGGCGCGTTCACGTGAAGACGTGAATATGTAGGGCGTGACCTTCAGGTCCGCCGATCTGGCGCGGCTAAAGCCGCCGCCCTACGAAGACCTACATGTCTACTGTGAAGAACACGTCTGCAGTCCAGCGGCGTCGGTGGCGCACACGCGGGTGACTGAGGCGCCGGCGGGGACGTCTGCGGACCACAGGTACTCTCCATACCAGCGCATCGCGACGGACTGAACACCGGCCGCCGTCTTGAACGCCACCATGACTTCTTTGAACTCGGTGCCGAGCACCGGACTCTTGCGATCGTGAATCCTGGCGCGCACACGCTGGCCTGCGGCGGCAACCTCCACGACTGACGGCGAAGAGACGACCGGTGGCGCCGTATCCGGTGCAAGGCCACTGCCGAAGAACACCCGTTCCTGCACAGCGGTCGGATGTTCACCCTGCGCCTGAATCACGTCCATGCGGCCATCGCCGTCAAGATCGGCGAGCGCAAGGCCAAGGGTGCCCGGCGTGTCGGTGCCGGTGAATACATCGGCGCGTAAACTCAGGCGCCCCGTGCCGTCGTTGAGCAGCAGTCGGTCGGGCCCGCTCAGCGAGCCCACCACAAAGTCGGCATCACCGTCGGAGTCCACATCGAGGAACGCGACCATGTTGTCGTCTTCGCCGGGGTTGGCCTCATTCGGCCACCACTGCGCGGTCGCATCCCTGAAACGCCCCTTGCCGTCGTTGCGGAAGACGTGTTCCCGACGGTCGGAGCCACGCTCCCTCACGATTTCGCCGTCATTGATGGTGACGAGATCGAGAAAACCGTCCCCGTCGAGGTCCATCGGTTCGTATTCGTAGTTGTTCGTATACTGCGGCAGGCCGCCGCCATCCTGCGTGAACGTGCCGGCGCCGTCGTTCTTGAACAGATACCCGCCGATGCACCGCTTGCAGGAGACGAGCACGTCGAGGTCGAAGTCGTTCTCCACGTCCACAAACTCGATGTCCCACGAAAACCGCACCAGGGCCGCCGGCATCCTCGCCTCAGTAACATCGGAGAATTTGCCCGCACCGTCGTTGAGCCACAAACGTGTGCGCCCGCCGTCGTTGGTCATGTTGTTGCCCGGGCCCCAATCGGCGAGCACCACATCCAGATCGCCGTCGGCGTCCACATCCCCAAATTCGAGGTCGCCGATGCTCGCGGGCCGCTGCGGAAGATGCGTCGCGGTCACTTCCCGAAACGCGCCATTACCCTGCCCCAGGTACAACCGGCTCTGCGTTTCGTAGGTCGTGCCCACGAGAATATCGATGTGGCCGTCGTTGTTGACGTCACGCGCCTTGATCACGCGCGCGAGATCAGCGGTCGGGCCGAACACTGCAGCACTGCGGTCCTCAAACGGCTGTCGGCCGCCGCGGTTGAAGTAGGCACCATTGGGTTCGGGTTTGCCGGGCGTCGAGTAATCACCGCCATTCGCGAACAGCAGATCAGGCCGGCCATCGCCATTCAGATCGGCGACCTCGACCTTGTTCGTCCACGTCATCGTCTCCGGCAGCACGCCCGGCACCTCGACCCAGAGTGGCGACGACTGGGCGGCCAGACCAACACACACCGGGAGAATGACCAGAAGCGCCGCAGGCAGAGATCTCATGCGTCGAATCATAGGCTCAGTCACGAACCTGATGTAAGAGCTTTCACATGGAGACATGTAGACATGCAGGGAAAGGGGTTGAGTGCCGCCTCTGGCGGCAATCGCGGGTTGAGAGAGGCGAAGAACGAATACTCCTGCTCGGTCTTGCGTGAGGAGCATTCGTTCTTCGCCTCTCTCAACTCGCGTGGCCCGGCTGGAAGCCGGGCCCTCAACCCTGCTGTCTCTCACATCCTCGATCCCTCCGTGCCTCCACGTCTCCCTGTGAATAAAACACAGCTGAAGCGGAGGTGCGGTTCACCGAGGCTGGAGCACGGCGTAGGCGGGCAGGCCGACGGCGTTGAGGCGTTTCATGATGGCGCTGGTCGAAGGCTCGTCGAGGTCCTCGGACTGGACCTTGATCTTCACGTAGCCGTCGAGGGCGGCAATCACCGCCGGATCCTTGAGCGTCGTCTGATCCATCACGAGGCAGTTCTTGCACCAGGACGCCCAGAGGTCGAGGAGCACGGGCTTGTTGTCGCGCTGCGCTTCGGCCAGGCCTGCGGCGAGCGACGAGTGCCAGCCGCTCTTGATCATCTCCTCGACGCTTGAGGAGACCTCGGCGCTGTCCACCCAGCGATTCGCAAACAGGGTGTAGGCGAGATAGCCGTAATAGACGGCCGTCAGGATGATGATGACGCCGAAGACCTGTTTGACGCGTACCATCCACGCGCCTGGCTTGGGTAGTGCGGCCATGCCGGCACCCGCGATGGGCCATGGAATGGCCATGCCCAGCCCGAGCACAAACGGCAACGCGAGCGCCATCTGTGATCCGCCCGCATACATGTCGCTCGCAAACAACACCACCTGAATCACCACCGGCGCCACACACGCGCCGGCCAGCAGCGCCGCGACGCCGCCCATCGTGAACGCCAGCGCCATGCTGCCCTGCTGTCCGGGCTTCGGCTGAAACGCCGACGAGTATTTCGAAAAGTCGATCAGGATGACGTCAAACATCGCCAGACCGAGAAACACAAACACCACGGCAATGCCGAGGTTGAACCACGGAGAGGCGTTGATCCCGCCAAACGCGCCGGCTGTGAGGATGACCACGAGGCCGATGACGCCGTAGACCAGTGTCATCGCCGCGCCGTAACTGGCGCCGAGCGCGAACCCGCGCTGCCGGGATCCCGCACGCGCGCCGGCACCGATGATCGCCAGATTGATCGGAATCATCGGCAACACACACGGCGTCAGGTTGAGCGCCAGTCCTCCGAGCAGCACGATCGCCAGAATGGCGAGCGGCCCTCGTCCCTCGAACCACCCCGACGGGGTGATCCCCGCCTCGGCGTTGGCGATGAACTCCAGAAACTCGTCGCGATTCATGTAGCCGCCGGCCGGCGACCGCACATCAAAGGCGTCAAGCGCGGCGATGCCGTCGCCAGACGGGTCAACGGGAGCCGCCACGACCATCGGGGCTGTCTCCGTTCTCGCCGGTGGTTTGATGCCCTTGCCGAATGGAATGGCTTTGAAGATCTCCTGGTGCTGCGCGACCGACGCGCCTCCGGCCCGCACCACGGTGAGCGCCCACTGGGTTTCCACCGTGATGGGCGTGTAACACAGCAGGTCGTCACAGGCCTGGTATCGCAGGCGCGCGGGAATCGTCACCGTGCCGGGCGCCACGGTCGAAGCAACCGTCGCGCGCACACCGATCACAAACTCGTGGCCATACACGAGCAGCGGCTTGTCAAACCCCGCCACCGCAAACTCCGTGGCCGTGGGATACACCAATTCCTCGATCGTGATGCCCGCCGGCGGGTCGATCGTGAGCACCGTGGGAATGAGCCCCTCTTCGCTGGGGGTATTCGATTGGACGTGCAGGTCGGTGGCCGGCAACACGGCGCGCACAGCCAGCCGCACCTCACGGCCCTGCGGCGCGGTCGTCGCAGCCACCAGCGGCGTCAACGCGGCGATAGGACGCGGCCGCGGCGGCTGTGCCTGCACCGCGACCAGCACTCCGACACCAACCAGCGCGACTCCAATTAATTGCCTGACGGACATATCACGATCCTAACCCGTGACGTTCCGATCAAGAATCCCACATGGACCGCTCGCGACAGGACCGGCTGGTCCGGCAATTTTTCACGTCGATGCCGACCGGCGCGCAGTTTGCCCTCTTTGCGGGCATCTTTTTCTGCTTTGCGCCGCTGGGCCTCCTGCAGTCCGCCATGAGCCTCCAGGTCGTGCCGTGGTGGGAAGTGATGGTCATGACGGCGTTCTCCGGGCTGATCGCGGTCGTGTATTCCGTCACGGCCATCTGGGCGCCGCGGTGGATGGCGGTGCCGATTGTGGCCCACCTCGTGCTGATGGCCCTGCTCGTCCGCGTCCTGCCGGACCGTGATCCGGTCCTCAGTCTGGACGATACGGCGCTGGCGACATTGGCGGATCGCCTCCGCTGGACGGCGTTCCTGACGATTGGCAGCCTCATGGGCGCCTTCGTCTGCTTTTTTACGCTGATCCGGCGTGAGGGCCTGCGCTTCACCGGAGCCCATGCCGAAATCCGGCTCGCGCGCGAGATTCACGCGGCGCTGGTGCCGGTGGTGTCCGGCTCCGGCGACCTGCTTGAATGGCGCGGCACATCACGCCCGAGTGGTGATGTGGGCGGCGACCTCGTCGATGTCGTGAGTGACGACACGGGGTGGACCGCCACAGTGGCCGACGTCAGCGGGCACGGCGTCGCCGCCGGCGTGCTGATGGGGATGTACAAGACGGCGTTTCGGAGCGCCACGATGGAGGGCCACGACATTGGCCGGCTGCTTTCGAAGGTCAACGCCGTGATTACCCCACTCCGGCAGCCACACATGTTCATCACGGCGGCCTGCCTGCGTCTCACCCGTGACCGCACCCTCGAGTATGTGTTTGCCGGCCACCCCCCGATGCTGCACCTCTCGGGGGCGACGGGCCGCGCCGCCTGGGTTGGCGAGTCCCAACTCGCGCTCGCACTGATTGATCCCACCACCTACACGGCGGCCACCCTCCCGCTCGCTGCCGGCGACGTCGTCATCGCTGTCACGGACGGATTGGTGGAGGTGTTTGACCGTCACGACCGCGAGCTCGGACTGCAGGGACTGCAGAAGGAGATCGAACGTGTCGGCCCGGCAGCGAGCCTCCAGGCGATCGAGGCCGCCATCTTCGCCAAGTGCCTCGACCACGGCACACAACTCGACGACCAGACGGTCCTTGTCCTGCGGGTGAACGCATGATCCTGAACGATCGCGATACGGCACTGCTCTCCGGTGAGCTCGGTCCCGCCCCGGCCATGGCGATGCGGATTGTGACGCGGATGGGCGCGATCGCAAAGGCGCCGCGCCTGATCGATGTGTCACACGCCCACATCGACAGTTCCATCTATGTCGGCGACGCCGGCCTCGAGTTCGCTGAACGGCTTGCGGGCCTCGGCGCACACGTGGTGGTGCCCTCGTCCCTCAACGTGAGCGGTGTGGATGAACATCACTGGCAGGAGTGGCCCGTGGCGCCGGAGTGGGCGTCGAAGGCGCATCGACAGATGGTGGCGTATCGCGCGATGGGCTGCACCGAGACGTGGACCTGCGCGCCGTATCAGACACTGGCGCGTCCCTCGTTCGGGCAACAGATCGCGTGGGGCGAATCCAACGCGATTGTGTTTGCGAATTCGGTGATTGGCGCTCGCACCGAGCGGTATCCCGACCTGTATGACATCTGCGCCGCCATCACCGGTCGTGTGCCCGAGGTCGGTCTGCACACCGACGAGGGGAGGCGCGGCGAGATCCTGATTACGCTCACACACGTCCCGCACCATCTGCAGGAGCGTGATGAGTTTTATCCCGTGCTGGGCTTCCTGCTCGGCCGGCTGGCCGAGGACCACATCCCCGTGCTTGAGGGACTCACGGTGAGGCCCAACGACGATCAGCTCAAAGCCCTCGGCGCCTCCGCCGCATCGTCAGGCGCCGTCGCCCTGTTTCACCTCGTGGGGATCACCCCCGAGGCTCCCACGGTGGCCGATGCCTTCGGTGGACGTACACCACTCGCCACACACGTGGTGGGCATGACGGAGCTGAATGAGGCGCGCGCCCAACTCACCACGTCCGACAATGCGCCCGTCGATCTGGTGCTGCTGGGCAGCCCCCATTTTTCGGTGGATGAATTCAAGCAGCTGGCGCCGCTCCTGAAAGGTCGGCGCAAGGCGGACTCCGTGGAGTTCCTGGTGACCACCAGTCGCATCATGCGCACCCTCGCGGAAGACAGCGGCATGTTGAAGGATCTCGAAACGTTTGGCGGGCGACTGACCGTTGACACTTGCGTACTCGCCACGCCGATGCTGCCGCCCACGATCAAGACGATCATGACCAACTCCGGCAAATACGCGTACTACGTGCCCGGCCTGCTCGATCGCCAGGTGGTCTACGGCAGCCTTGCCGACTGTGTGGAGTCAGCGACCCGAGGGCGGGTGGTCCGTGACGATTCGGCGTGGAGGCAGTCATGACGACCCTGACGATCCTGGAGGTCGTCGTCGAAGGCGAAGCGACCGGCCGTCTCGTGGTCAGTCCTGCTCCGCTCAGTTTCTGGGGTGGGTACGACTCGGCCACTGGTGAGGTGATCGACCGGCGTCATCCATTGAGCGGACAACGCATCGCCGGGTGTGTGCTCGCGCTGCCGTGGACGCGAGGATCCAGCACGACCACCGCGGTGTTGCTTGAGGCCGTTCGTCGCGGCACGGCGCCGGCGGCCATTCTTCTTCCGGCGTCCGATACCTTCATCGCGCTGGCGTCTGTCGTGGCCCACGAACTGTACGGCCGCGGATTCCCTGTGCTCGTGGTCGACCCGGCGTCGCTCGACGGACTGGACGGCACGGTCGTCCATCTCACATCACAAACCGCGCCCCGTCCCTGACCACATCCGGCGCGTCGAGTTCGCGGTTGGTGTGATTGAGGTGGATGAACCACAACTGCGCGCGTCTGCCCTTGAACAACTTGCGCGTGACCGGCATCAGTGGATGCGGGATGTCGGCGATCGCACGTCCGGGAATTTCATTCGCCGAGGCAAACGTGCCATCCACAAACGCATAGTCGACATCGTCTGCCAGCGTGCGAATGTCGCGGTCCCACTTCGACCATTGATCGATGTCCGGAATAAACAGCGCCTTGCGGCGTGGAGTTTCAATCACGAAGCCGACGGTGTCGGTGAACTCATCGCGGTGCGGCACCACCAATGCACGCACTCGCAGGTTGTGCGGGAGTGTCACCGGCACATCAGGTTGCAGTCGCTGGTGCACGATATTGCCGAGCGTCACGAGCTGGCTCCACGGGCCGTTGGTTGAAAGGAATGACCACATACGATCGGTTGCATACACCGGAACCTTCGACGCGCTGATGGACTCACGGCCCAGGTACATCAATCCCGTGTAATGCCCCATGTGGCCGTGTGTGAGGAAGATCCCGTCCGGCACCTTGCCACCAGTCAGCGAGTGCAGCTGCGAAGGCAGGTCGGGTGTGGCGTCAAACAGGTACGACGTCCCACTGGGTCGATGCACAAGACCGATGCTGGACACACGTTCCACCGGACGTTTGCCAGACCGACGGTCAATGCACAGGTCCTGTTGGCAATTCAGCTGCGGGCTCCCCGCGTCCTGTGCCACTCCAAGCACGACCAGCTCCCACCCATCCACAACCTGCGCGGTGGGGAGTGACCCGATCGACAGACCGATGGCGATACTCAGAGCGATGACTCTTGCGCGCATGCGCAATAGTCGCACGGTTCCTCGGAGCAGAGTTGTAGGGCGTGACCTTTAGGTCCGCCGCAATGGTTCAAGCCGCCGGGAGAACTGTGCGGCGAAGACCCGCTTCATGATCGCGAGTTTGGCGCGGTGCCAGCGGTAGGGTTTGTCGGAAAATGCCGCGCACTCCTCGGGCAGCAACACGAGGGACACGTGAATGTTTGGCGCGCACCCGATTGGCAGCCCCGCCTCCATACACGCCTCGTAGAGGCGGCGGAAGACCGGCACCAGGCTTTCGGTATCCGGTGGGGCGAGATCCTCGTAGTCGGTCCCGCGCAGTGGCCGGAACACACACACGGTGGGAATCGCCCCGGCCGCGGTAATCCAGTTGATGGCGGCGATTGACGACTCCGGTGATTCCAGTCCGGCCACGATTTCGCCATTGGTGACCCACGGCTCCGAGGGCGAGTCGTTGAGCCGCCCCATTTCAGCGCAATACCGAATCGCATCGAGGTAGCGATCGAGTCCGTACTCCGCGTCCTTGCCAGGGCACACCTCGCGGAAGCGTTCACGGTCGAAGATCTCGAAGCAGAACGACACACGATTTACGCCCATGGCCCGGAGCCGGTCGTACCGCGACAGGTCATGATGCGGCGGCGTCTGCACACCCACCAGCAGTCGCGTCTCGGCCTTGATGCGACGTATGTACGGCTCCAGGATGTCGAGGTAGGTGTCGCCTTCGTAGTGCCCCGTGTTGAAGTCCACGTAGGTGATCCCCGACTCCGCGCGCGCCGCTTTCACGACCTCCAGCACTTCGTCGACCGACTTCTCCGTCGCATCGTCCACGCCGAGATTTAACCCGACCGAACAGAAGTGACAGTTGGTTTTTTCTGGCGTGACCCAGTAGTCGCAGACCTTCGCGGGATACACGCCGAGGTACGTGCCCTGCAAGGTGCCCACCCGCGCCATGGGTTTGCCTGATGATGTCTTGAGGTCGTACCAGGCGGGGCGAGGGGACAAGGCGACGGAGGCGACAAACTCACCATCCCGGAGGAGGCGCAGTCCAGCACCGTCCGGCTGGAACTCGTAGGGCGACTGCTGGGCAAACGGCTCAAGCACCGGGACATTGGTCCACAGACCTCCCGGCAGGATGACTTCGAGGCCGGACCCCAGCCCCGCGCGGGTGCGCACAAGGCCCCGGCCCGCCCCACCCTCGCCCAGGGACGAGACGTCCAGTCGCGCGCCCTTGCAGTACAGATCGAGCTTCAGCAGGGCGGCATTTGCGCGCACGTCGGCGACACTGATAGCCATCTCGCTGAGCATACGCACGAACCATGCCGATACGCACATGGTCCAGGGTCCGACAAAGTCCATGGTCCAGGGTTCGGGGCGTGGGTCCAGGGTCCGCGAAGGCGGGGAAAAAGACGCGCCTTCGGTGGGAAAATGAGCGCACATGTGGGAGCTGGCCAAACTGTTCGGCACGCTGGGCACCATTGCGTTTGGTGGCCCGGCGGCGCATGTCGCCATGATGCACACCGAGGTGGTGACACGTCGCGGCTGGCTGACCGACCGGGAGTTTCTGGACCTGGTGGCGGCCACCCACCTGATCCCCGGACCCAACTCGACTGAACTCGCCATCCACATCGGCCATCGGCGCGCCGGATGGCCGGGCCTGATCGTCGCCGGCGCGGCGTTTATTCTGCCGGCCATGGTGATCGTGATGGCGGTGTCGTGGGTGTATGTCACCTACGGCGCGTTGCCCGACGTGCGGGCCGTGATGGCCGGCATCGGCCCGGTGGTGATCGCGATCGTCGCGCATGGCTTCTGGAGCATGGGACGGACGGCCGTGAAGTCCGCGTGGCTCGCGGTGCTCGGCCTTGGTGCACTTGCGGCGGTCCTGGCGGGTGTGCACGAACTGGCCGTGCTTGGCGCTGCCTGTGCGCTGGCACTGGTCGTCCATGTGGGGTCGCGACGTGGCGCGGCCGCAGCGGTCGTGGCTGCGCTGAGCGGTGGCGGTGCCACCACGCTCGGGGCATCGGCACTTGCTGCGGTCACCACGCCGTTTTCGATGACGACGATGTTCTGGATGTTCATGAAGACCGGGTCGGTGTTGTTTGGTAGCGGGTATGTGTTGCTCGCGTTTCTGCGCGCGGACTTTGTTGAACGACTGGGGTGGCTCACGGAGGGACAGCTGATTGATGCCATCACCGTCGGTCAGATCACACCCGGGCCTGTGTTCACGACGGCGACGTTCATCGGATATCTGTTGAGTGGCCCCACCGGCGCACTTGTCGCGACACTCGGCATCTTCCTGCCCGCGTTTGTGTTTGTCGCGATCACGGCACCGATCATACCGAAGCTCCGGTCGTCGCCGGTGATGGGTGCATTGCTCGACGGCGTGACCGTCGCTTCGCTGGGACTGATGGCTGCCGTGACCTGGCAACTCGCGCGGGTCGCCGTACACGACGGGCTGACGGCCGCGATCGCGCTTGTCAGCTTCGCGCTCCTGGCGCACACCCGGGTGCACTCAGGCTGGCTGGTGCTGGCCGGCGCGGCCCTCGGCTGGCTCACCCTGCGAACTCTTTCCTGAGTTCGGTGTCTCACTAGATAGGGAACAACATAAACCCGGAGAGGCCTCTCCTTTTGTCAACGACGCCGCGATGGCGGGGCTGACGCCCACGCCCTACGAGTGTCGTTGTAAGTCCGCCGCTGCTACGAGCGTCGTTGTAGGGCGCGGGCTTCAGCCCCGCCGCTGCATTTAAAGGAGAGGACTATGCCCCGTTCGTTCTTCGACCAGGTTCTCGTATCCACACCCCGTCGCACATCCCGTCCGTGGGTCACCGCCGGTTCCGTTGTGCTGCACGTGCTCGCACTCGGTGTGATTTTTGTGCTGCCGCTCACGACCGCATTCAGGCTGCCTGACATTCAGACACCGCTGCCGCCGCTGATGATGGCGAGTGTGATGGCCTTGCCACCGGAACCGGCGGCGGTGCCTCAGCAGACATCCCCGGTCCCCCAGGCGAATCCGGATGCGGCGCCGATCACGTCCCCTGACACCATCACGCCCGAAGTGCCGCGGCCGGCGGTCTCGACGATGCCGCCCGTGCCGGGGGGATTGCCGGGTGCAGGCACCGGTGCGCCGTACACGGGACTGCTGGGGCCGAAGAGTCTCGGGACGGCCCTGCCCGACCCGCCGCGCCCTCCAGACAAACCGCGACGTCTGGGCGGCGACGTCGTGCCGCCGCAGCGCATCGCGTACACGGCGCCGGTGTATCCGCAGGTCGCGGTGTCTGCGCGCATCGAGGGCATCGTGATTCTTGAGGCCACGATCGACGCGCAGGGTGTGGTGCAGAACGTCACCGTACTGCGGTCTTTGCCGATGTTGGATCGCGCGGCCATCGAAGCCGTCAAGCAGTGGCGGTATCAGCCAACGCGCCTCAACGGTCAGGCGATTCCGATCATCATGACCGTCACGGTGAATTTCAGTTTGCGATGAGACGACTGCGGCTCAGACCTCGCTGGTAGTTTTCAGGCATGTAGCCGTTTCGGATGGCTACGGCGGCGGCATTCGCATACCCGTTCTGCGGATCCTCATGGAGCGCGAGCGCGTCGTAGAACGCCGCGACCGTCTCGCGCTCCCCGGCATCAAGCAACGCATGCAACAAGTATTGATGGTTGATGTGATCCAAGCCGGGCGGTGTTGTTCGCGCGATTGATTCAGCTTCGCGGAGATGGCGTACGGCTGTGCCACGGTCACCATCAAGCATGGCCAGGCCGCCATACGCCAGAGCCGCGGTCAAGCGAAGGCGGTCCGCACGCGGATCCGCAGGGCTCTGGGCGGCAAGGGTCGCTGCCGCCGCCGCGTACGCGCGAGTTTCGGCGCGTTTTCGTTCCGGCCCGTTGGGATCATTCTTGAAGCAGTCAGCACAAAATGACGACGAATAGGCCAGCTGTGCGAGTCGGGGAATCAGGTCCATCCTCACATCCACCGGCAACGCGGCAACCTTCTCGGGTGTCGCGTCCGCGAGGTATCGCCCCAACTGCCCTTCGAGCGATGCGACCAGTTGGCTGTACTTCCGTTGTTCATCAAAACGCGCCAAATGCGCCGCGGTAGCCCTCATGGAGGGATCGATCGACACCGCCCGTTGGATGTACGCACGTCCGAGCGCCACCACATCAAATCCAATTGCCTGACTCACGTCGTTTGAATCAGTGGCTGGACGCTCCATGGCCAGTAGTGTCTGGCCGGCTGCCGCCAGCAGTCGCGCGTCCCCGGATTCTTCCAGGGTTTGCCTGGCGTGCTGGGCAAAAGCGCTACCAGCCACTTCGCGACTGACCTCGGTGACAGGTGTGTTGCCATTGTCGATCGTCGCGCCGACGATCACTCGAGCGTAGAGCACCCCAAGCCTGCTGGTCCAGGACGGCCGGTAGAGACCCCCAGCCACGCGCGGCTGCGGGCCGTCCGCGTCGATCGTGATGGCGCGAAGCAACAACTGTTCAGCCCGCTCCGGTTCCGCCCGCTCAAAAAACGCGGCGGCGTTGCCGAGAATCGTGGCGGTCACATCCGGTTTGGCGGCATGGGCCAGCCAGAGGCTCTTCGCGTCGGTCCACCCTTTTGTGTCGAACCTGGGTTCGAGGGGCCAGCGGGAGATCGACGACTGTGGATGACGCTCGATCAGTGTGAGCAACAGCGGCCGGCGCGCGGCGACCATTTCGTTCCAGCCCATCAGCGCCTGGCCCTGTGCCATGTAGAACGTGAGCAGCGACTGTGCCGTGTCGAGGTCGTTCGTTTCGGCAAACGTCCTGGCCAGGTCCGTCGCCTGTTCCAGCGTCAGCGCTTTGTCCGCCTTCCACTTCGCCTCACGGACCTGGTAGGCCTCGATCTCGGCGGTGACCTCGGGATTTGGCAGAAGTGGTGCCGGTGCCTGCTGGCACGCCACGGCCACGACCAACGCTGCGACGGACATGCCCATCACGCCGGCCACGCGCCAGCGAGAGAGCCGCGGCACTTCGCCGGTCAGCACACGATCGACGCGTGATTCCAGATCGCCGCCATCGACCATGCCGATGCTCTGCCAGGCCACACGGCCTCCGCCGGTTCGCAGGGCGCCTGCCATCTCGACAAGCACGGCCGCATACCGCTGCGGATCCTGGCCGGACGACAGCACCGCCTCGTCGCACGCCTGTTCGGCTGCGGCGGCGATGCGGCGCTCAAGCCACCACGCGATGGGGTGAAACCAGAAGACCGCGCGATTCAGGCGCGCCAGGAACGCAACGAACAGGTCCCGTCGCCTTACATGGGCAAACTCGTGCTGCAACACGGCGTCACGACCGGCACGCGACCACGTTCGCCAGACACGCGGCACGACGACACTCACCCGCCACACGCCGACCGCGCACGGCGCGGACACCGCGGGAGACTCCATCACTCGGGGATCAATTTCACTGGTCCTGGCGCCGCGCACCAACCGGCGCGCCATACGCCATCCCACCGCCATCACTGCAAGATTGGCGATGATACCGACAAGCCAGATCAGAAGCGCCACGCGCGGCCATTCACGTTCGGTCGGCGCATTAGCCGTCGTCGTCGGACTCGCCGTGGTGGGCACCACAGTCCCCGGAGCACGATCGGCGCTCGCGTCCCGAGGTGTCGCATCAGCGAAGGTGCCCTGGTCGGGCATCACCCCGTCGGGCCTGAGGGCCTCGGCTTCGCCGGGCACGTTCGCGGAAGACACCGAGCCCATGACCGGCATCCGAATGGACACGTGCCACTCGGGGGCGACTGACACCAGCGCCGGCATCAACAACATTGCGACCATCGCGCCGGTCCACGCCGCATGGCGGACGGCGCCACCCTTCACTCGCCAGAGCAGCAACACACCACCGACCAGCGCTGCGACAAGGACGGCACGCCCGGAGACTTCGAGGAGCACGGAGACGATGGCGGATGCGGTCATTTTCTGGCCCTGACCTTTCTGGCGAGGCGTTCGAGTTCCGACGCGGACAGCACCTTTTCATCAACGAGACCGGCGAGAAAACGCTCGGCCGACCCGGCCCAGAAGCCGTCAATCATGCGCTTGACGGCCTTGGCAGCCACACGGGCCGAGGATGTCTCGGCGCGGTAGTGGAAGACCTTCCCTTCCACCGTATGGCTCAGCAGCCCACGCGCTTCGAGGCGCCGGAGCAGCGTCCGGATGCTGGAGTCCTTGAGGGGATGGGTCTTGTGAAGTCCCTCGCGCACCTGTTCCGAGGTGACGGGACCCTTGGCGGCCACGTAATCGACGATGGCGCGCTGGAGCGCCGTGAGTGGGCCGCCCGAACTGTTACTAATCGTCATGCGACAGACTGTAACTGTCGCCACTATCGTTCGTCAAGTGCCTTCGAAGTCCCGAAGTTCCGAAGGGGCGGGATCCGGACTTCGGGACCTCGGAACTTCGGGACCTCGAAAAGCAGCCTCTATAATCACTTCATGGTGATCGTCACAGGCGCGGCGGGAT
>CAYRGW010000034.1:38503-40287 GCA_964423815.1 uncultured Solibacteraceae bacterium
GCAACCGTGTGGGCGCTGAATGTGCGTGGCATCACGGACATCGTGTGCGTGGACACTCGGGCGACCGCAGAGGGTTCGGCCAATCTGGCACCGCTGACGTTTGCGCAGTATCTGCCCCACCACCAGTTTCTCCGCGAGGTGCGCGCCGGCGAATGGACGTCGCGCATGCGCGCCATGATTCACCTCGGCGCGTGCAGCAGCACCACCGAAAAGAGCTGGGACTACCTGCGCGAGAACAATCTCGAATATTCGCAGGCAATGTGTGAGGCCGCGCTGGCCGCCGGTGCGCGGTTCATCGTCGCCAGCAGCGCGGCCACCTACGGGGATGGCGCGCAGGGGTACCGCGACGACCATGCCGGCCTCGACGCGCTGAAGCCGCTCAACCTCTACGGCCGGTCCAAACATGAATTTGATCTGTGGGCCCGTGACACAGGTCGGCTGGACCAGATCGCGTCAGTGAAATATTTCAACGTGTACGGTCCCAACGAGTGGCACAAGGACGACATGCGCTCGATGGTGTGCAAGGGGTACGAACAGATTCGGGATACAGGCCGCGTCCGGCTGTTCAAGAGTGATCGGCCCGAGTACCCGGACGGTGGGCAGCGCCGCGACTTCATCTATGTGAAGGACGCGATCGCGATGACCCTCTGGCTGCTGGACCACCCGGAACACCACGGCATCTTCAACATCGGCATGGGCGAATCCACCGACTGGAATCGACTGATGCGCGCCATCTTCGCCGCGATGAACCGCGATCCGCACATCGACTACTTCGACATGCCCGCGGACATCGCGAAGGCGTACCAGTACGACACCTGCGCGGACATGACCAAACTCCGAGCCGCAGGCTACGGACAGCCGGTCATGACGGTGGAAAGTGCTGTGCACGACTACGTCACACGGCACCTCGTGCCGCACACACATCTCGGGGAGCGTTGATGGTCTGGGTCAGTGTGAGCTGGTTGATTGTGACGATGGCGGGGACCGGACAACCAACCGCGCCGCCTGCGCCCCCTCCGCCGCCGGTCGTACAGGGCAGCGCGGAGGTGTCATACGTGGGCACCAGTGGCAATTCGGACACACAGTCGTTGGGCGTGGGCACGACCCTCACCCTCAGGCCAGGCGGGTGGACCCTCGCCAACAAGGCCTCACTCGTGCGCAATCAGGATCGCGGGCAGGTGCGCGCGCAATCGACAGTCATCGAGACGCAGGTCGGCCGTCATCTCGCCCCCACGGTGTCGCTGGTCGGCAAACACGGCTACTATCGCAACCGGTTTGCGGGGATCAACCACCGGCACACGGTCGATGCCGGTCTCAGTTACGAGGCCGTGGCCACCGAACGCCAGGAACTGACCCTGGACGCCGGCGTCGGGTATGCCAACGAGCGCCGCCGCACCGGCGCCACCCTGTCCACCGCCATCGCCACCACGGGGGTGTCCTATCAGATTGCCCTCTCGTCCACAGCGACGCTCTCGAACACCGCCACGGCGGTCTTGTCGCTTGCCGATGGCCGTGACCGGCGGGCGACCAACGTCGCCAGCCTCTCGGCCAGGCTCAACGCGCTGCTCTCGATGAAGGTCACACACACCACACGCTGGGTGGCGGTGCCCGTGTCGGGCTTCAGGAAGACCGACACGATCACCGCGGTGGCGCTGGTCGCGAAGTTCTGAGCGCCGTCCTCGGCGCGGGTTCAGATGATTCACAACGAGGCATGGAGCCTTGAAGGATAGCGGGCGGTGTGGCCCGGCGCGTCCGGCGTTCCGCCGGACGCTGCATGCAGCGTG
>CAYRGW010000035.1:0-34568 GCA_964423815.1 uncultured Solibacteraceae bacterium
CCCTTCCGCGCTGCAATCGATGCGTCCGTAGCCCTCAACGGACATGAAGGCGAGGTTGCCCCAGACGGACACATCACCTTGGCCGCCCGGGCACGACACGATCGTCTGCAACGAGGTCTTGGTGGGATCCTCGATGTTGTAGAAGATCATCCCGTGGAAGTTGCCCTGGAGGGCCAGTCTTCCGTTCATGCCGAAGGCGAGATCCGAGTTCGCGTAATCCAGGCTGCGTGGGTTGGTCGCGTTCGGATCAAACATGCCTTCCGGCTGGCGCATGGCGCTGACGAGTTTGATGTGGAGCGCGGCTTCACCGGCGTCGTATTTGCCGGGCTTCAGGCCTTCGCGCGGATCCGGCATGTGGCAGGGGACGCCGCCACCACGACCGCCGCGGCCGGCGCGTCCTGCCGCTTGGGGATCGACCGGTGCCTGGGCCGCCGCAATCTGCTCTGGCGTGCACGGCTGCGGCAGTGGAATCTGTCCGACCGGCGTCTGATTTTGTGCGACGACCGTAGTTGCTGCGAATAACAGAGCGACGCCAAGACTTCTCATTTCCATACCACTGGCCTCCCCAAGAGTCCGTACATGCGAACAATTTCCATACGTTGATCGTTGTCGACTTCATTCAGGAAGTCGCCGATGTTCAGTTCCTTGCCTCCGCCGGCCTCACGCACTTCGGCGACCATGGTCAGTGCGCCCTTGTGATGCTGAATCATGCCGGTGAGGAACAGTTCGTCGAAGGCGGCGCCGCGTGCGCTGTCGAGCGCCTTCATCTGCGCTGGTGTGAGCATGCCCGGCATCGGATCGTCACCATGGTCCATGACGGTGCCGTCCGCCATCATCATCGGGACGGTTTGTTTGCGCGCGGTGAGCCACTCCGTCATCGCCTCAATCTCACCGCTTTGTGACAGCTGGATCTTCTGCCCCATGGAGAGCAGTTCGGGCGACTTCGTATGTGTGGCGATCATCCGCACCATGACGAGGGCCTGGCTGTGGTGATGAATCATCCCCTGCATGAACTTCACGTCGGCTTCGATGAAGTGGTTGTCGTTAAACCTCGGTACCGTCGTGACGACGGTCGAGGCCGTGCCAGGGGCGCCCGGCTGCACAATCGCCGGCTTTGGGACCTGGGTCGGGGAGGGGGGCTGGAAGGCACCCAGCCCCACGGCAGCAATCAGCACGAAGGTTGAAGTGTTCGGCACGGGCCGGAGTGTACACCCACTCTGATGTGGCGACACGCCTTGGGGGCGGGCAGAAGGCGTATCCTTCAGCATGCTGCACGATCTCCGCTACGCCTTTCGGGGGTTCATCACACAAAAGGGATTCGCGCTGGTGGTCGTGTTGTGCCTGGGCACGGGCATTGGCGTCAACGCGACGATCTTCTCGGTGGTGGACGGCGTGTTGATCCAGCCGTTCGACTACGAGGATCCGGATCGGCTTGTTGTGGTCCGCATGGCCCATCCCGCGTCCGGCAACTGGTACTCGGGTGTCTCGTATCCCGAGCTCCGGGACTTGAGGGAATCCACGCGCACGATGTCCGCCGTGGAGGTCGTGGCCTTTCGAAACTTCACGCTGGCCGATTCCGGGGATCCGGATCGATATCGCGGCGCGGCCATCTCCTGGAACATGTTCTCCATG
Source organism: uncultured Solibacteraceae bacterium (assembly GCA_964423815.1). Taxonomy (GTDB): domain Bacteria; phylum Acidobacteriota; class Vicinamibacteria; order Vicinamibacterales; family SCN-69-37; genus SYFT01. Next base: position 1,633 of record CAYRGW010000035.1, read on the forward strand.
CTCGGGGTCCGTCCGGTTCTGGGACGCGACTTCGTCGCATCAGACGATGTTCCAGGGGCCGCCGGTGTCGTGATCCTCAGCGACGAATTGTGGACGACGCGGTATCAGGCGAACCCGACCGTGCTGGGCCGCCGTGTGTTGCTCAATGGTCTGCCGCACGAGGTGATCGGCGTCATGAAGCCGGGCTTCAAGTTCCCGCAGGATCAACTGCTGTGGGTCCCGATGGTCCCGCTGTACCACATGCAGGACAGGAACGAGCGCGGTCTCCGCACCTTCGCCCGTCTCGCGCCGGGCGCAACCCTCACGCAGGCACGTGAGGAAGTGCGCGCGATTGCGTCGCGTCAGGCGGAACAGTACCCCGCGACCAACGAGGGCTGGATCGGACAGGTGATCGATCTCCGGACGGAGAACATTCCCGACGACGTCACGCTGGTGTTGTGGCTGATGATGGGGGCGGCGACGCTGGTGCTGTTTATTGCGTGCTCGAATGCGGCGAACCTGCTGCTTGCGCGCGCGACCGTGCGCCGTCGTGAAATCTCCGTGCGCGCGGCCCTCGGCGCCGGCCGCGGGCGCATCGTGCGCCAGCTGCTGACCGAGAGCGCGGTGTTCGGGCTGTTGAGCGTGCCGCTCGGGCTTGCGATCGCGTACGCCGGCACGCAGATGCTGACGGCGTCGATGCCGCCCGACCAGGTGCCGTACTACATCACCTGGCGCATCGATTGGCGCTCGGTCGTGTATGCCATCGTCGTGGCGCTCGGAACGACGGTTGTGTTTGGTCTGGTGCCGGCCTGGCACGCGACGCGGGGGACCCTCCACGACGAACTGAAGGAGGGCACCCGCGGCAACAGCGGCGCCCGGTCCCTGGCGAGAAACGCCCTGGTGGTCGCCCAGATCAGCCTCGCAGTGGTGTCGCTCGTGGGCGCCGCGCTGTTTGTGCGGACGTTCATCAACCTTGACGATTACGAGGTTGGCTTCGATCCGGCGCCGCTGGTGACGATGCGGGTGTTCTTCTCTGGGGAGGAATACGAGCCCGAGGGTGCCAAGGCTCGTGTGACTCGCGACCTGGTTGAACGGTTTGAACGATTGCCTGGTGTGAGCGGGGTGTTCGCGTCCAACATGGTGCCGCTCGACGGCGGGGGGAGCGGCGGCCCTCTGCAGATTGACGGTGTCGCCTCGGAGTCCGGTCGTGAACCCGAAGCCTCCTTGATCGGCGTTACGCCGGGGTTTGTGCGCACGCTCGGGATCGAGGTCGTCGCGGGTGAGGACTTCAGCGAGGCGCAGGGGTGGGCTCGCACACAGGTCGCACTCATCAATCAGACGATGGCGAGCAGGCACTTCGCGGAGACCAGCCCACTCGGACGCCGCGTACGTGTGCCACAGGGGCAAGGCGAAGCGCCGTGGTTCACGATCATTGGTGTAATTCCCGACGTCAAACACGACCAAATCGACCCGGACGATGTGCCGCGCGCGGCCGTGTATGTGCCCCACCCGTGGCAGGAAACACAGAACACCGGCTTCACGGTGCGCGTGGACGGGGACCCCGCGGCCGCCGGGCCGGCGCTACGGCGGGAGGTGCGTGAGGCGGCGCCGCTGATCCCGGTGTTCGCCATTCGCACGGTGGAGGAACTGCGCCGCCTGAGCTTCTGGCAATTTGCGCTGTTCGGATGGGTCTTCGGCATCATCGGCGCCGTGGCACTGCTGCTCGCGGCCGTCGGGGTCTTCGGCGTGTTGTCGTATGCGGTCTCGCAACGGACCAGGGAAATTGGTGTGCGTATGGCTCTTGGTGCAAGCCAGGCCAGTGTGCGGACGCTCATCGTGCGGCAGGGCCTGATCCTGGCCGCCATCGGCATCGTGTTTGGCCTGGTCGCGGCGACCTTCCTGACCGGGAGGGCTGTGAGTCTGCTCTACGACGTGACGCCGACCGATCCGCTTAGCTACATCGTCGTTGCGTTGTTCCTGCTGCTGATGGCCGGCGTCGCGAGTTATGTCCCCGCGCGACGTGCGATGCGGGTGAATCCGATCGAGGCGCTTCGCGGCGAGTAGGTCCCGCGACTACTTCACTCCTGCGTCAGTGACGACCCAGCCGTCGTCTGATCGGCGAAGGCGTGCGGTGGCTTCCTGCGGCTTTGCGGGCGTGTAGCCGATCACCTCGGCCATCTGTGTCGGCATCCACTGCCAGGTGTATGTCACGGCCACGATCCCGCCGCGTTCAGTCCGAATGTCGGTCACGTCCACGAGCTCACGCGTGGCGACGTCGATGGGCGTGTCGAACTTGACGCCCGCGGCCGTGCCTTGTGGCGTCAGCGTGGTCCGCACCATGGCGAGGCGCACCTGACTGCTCGTGTAGCCGCTCTGCCGCGACTGTGCGTGCACCACATCACAGGACGGATCCGGCGACCGCCCGGCTGGATTAAATGGAAATTCCTTGAGCTCGACGCGGACGACACCGGCCGTCGTCGCGTCGTACAGCGGATCCTTGTCCTTCAGGTTCTGCAACATCTCGACGAAGTCGATCTGGCCCATGCTCGCGAAGGAAAAGTCCGGAGTCGTTGTCGAGCAATACGTCGCCGTCGGCAGCGTTCTCGTAAGCGTTGACTCGATGGCCTTGGACAATACCGCGGTCGCCTCAGGTTTCGTCGGGACGCTCGCGCCGCACCCGACGACGAACAGCGACGCTGCGGCGAGTGTGAAGAGCAGTGAGTTTTGTCGTGTCATGGGCATTTGCGTCAGCGGTTGCGCGCGCTGAGGGCTTTCACTTCGTTGAGGACTTCCGACAGCACGAGTTCTATTCTCCCCAGCCGCCCGTCGACCTTGTCGAGTCGTCCATCGACCTTGTCGAGTCGCCCGTCGACCTTATCGAGTCGCCAGTCGACTCCGTCGAACCGGGCGCTGAGTTTGTCGTAGACGAATGTTGTGTCGTCGCGGTGGTCGAGGAAGGCTTGAGTGACCTCGTCGAACCGCTCATCGATTGTTCTGGTCTGCTGCTCGGCCATCGCTGGTGCCCCCAGGGGGCGAGTCTACCATCGTCGAAACGACGACGAGTCGCACCTGCCGTCCGAACGCCGTCCGTTGCAGATTTCGTACTACAACAATTACGACCAGAGCTGTCATCAGCTGTTGAGCGCACAAAAAAAGGGCCCGGCAGCTGACGCCACCGGACCCTTCGTGTCGAACTTCGGGACCCCGGGACTCCGGGACCTCGAAACGTGTGTCTTAGTACATTCCGCCCATGCCGCCACCGGGGCCGCCGCCCGCGGGGGCTTCGGACTTCGGTTCCGGAATGTCGGCGACCATCGCTTCGGTCGTCAGCAGCAGGGACGCGATGGACGACGCGTTCTGCAGCGCATTGCGCACGACCTTCGTCGGGTCGATGACGCCGGCCTTGACCATGTCTTCGTAGACGTCGGTCGCGGCGTTGTAGCCGAAGTTGGCGTCCTTACCCTCGCGCACCTTCTGCACGATGATGGAGCCTTCCACGCCCGCGTTGGTCGCGATCCAGCGCATCGGGGCTTCGACCGCGCGACGGACGATGTCCGCGCCGACCTTCTGGTCACCTTCAAGCTTCAGGGTGTCGATCACCTTGGAGCTCTTGAGCAGTGCCACGCCGCCGCCGGGGACGATACCTTCCTCGACTGCCGCCTTGGTCGCGTGCATCGCGTCTTCGACGCGCGCCTTCTTTTCCTTCATCTCGGTCTCGGTGGCCGCGCCCACCTTGATGACCGCGACGCCGCCGACGAGCTTCGCCAGACGTTCCTGCAGCTTCTCGCGGTCGTAGTCCGAGGACGTTTCCTCGACCTGCGTGCGAATCTGCTTCACGCGACCTTCGATGGCGCCCTGCGTGCCGTCGCCTTCGACGATGGTCGTGTTGTCCTTGTCGATCGTGACCTTCTTCGCCTTGCCGAGGTCCTCGATCTTGATGTTCTCGAGCTTGATGCCGAGGTCTTCCGTGATCGCACGGCCACCCGTGAGAATCGCGATGTCCTCGAGCATGGCCTTGCGACGATCACCAAAGCCCGGGGCCTTGACGGCCGCGACCTGGAGCGTGCCACGCAGCTTGTTGACCACGAGGGTCGCCAGCGCTTCGCACGGGGCGTTTGTCTGCATCCATTTCGACGCCTGGCCCGGCCACCCCCGGCAAAAGTCGCCTAGAATATGGCGTGTGGCCGCCGGCAGACGAGTGTATTTCGTGTCGCCTTCTGCCTTCGTCAGTCACTGGCGAGGGACAGTCGTCGGCGCGAGCCCCGTACAACCCGGGGCTTTGTTCGATCTGCCTGAATACGGGATAGCATTCGCCGATTTCCTCGAATCGGAGCTCGAAGCCCGGGCAGGTAGGCAAGTGCCGCTTTTGGCTCACATTCAGCGAGAGCGGACGGACTACGTCCGAACTGCTCATGTGGCTACTCCTCAGGGGAACATCGAGATAGAACCGGTAGGAGCCTCCTTCGCATTGCCGGTTGATCTGCGTGAGGTACTTGACTTCAATACTGATGCGTTGGGACGTTGTCTTGACGAGCTCGCGCTGCAGCACGCTGACGCCCAGATTGATAATCTCCTGAGGCACGTCAATACGATTGCGGAGGCGTTGGGGAACACCGTCGATGGACGGGGGCAACCACTCGATTGGCCCGTCTTGCTCAGTGTGTTTGAGAAAATTCCACTGGAGTTTGGTTCTGATGGCGAACCGAAGCTCCCGCTGATCGTTGATGATTCCAACCGTCGAGTCATTACCCCATATCCGCCAATCGGCGATCGCGATAGGTTGGCCTTCGATAAGCTAATGCTGCGGAAACGTCGTGAATTTGATGCTGGAGCGGATAGTCAGTAGCGTCGTCGAGGGTATGGACGAACGGGGGTTTGACGTCCCGTTCATGGCCCTCCTGCGTTCGGCAGGCTTCAGCGACATCCACTTCACCCATGGGACGGTGGAATTTGGCAAGGATTTCATCGCGAAACGGGTGGAAGACGGCGTCGAGACGCAGTATGTGTTTCAATCGAAGGCTGGCAACCTCAACTTGTCGCAGTGGAGTGACCTAGCCGGGCAGTTGACGCTCCTTCGAACGAACGAACTGAGCCACCCGGCCTTCAATAGGCGATTGCCACGTCGCGCAGTCTTGATCATCACTGGCCGACTTAATGGTCATGCCCAACTGGCAGCACAAAACTATGTCGAGGTGGCCGTTACTCGGAATGAGACGCCTCTGGAGGTGTGGGACCGCGAGCGAATTGTCGAGCTAATGCGAAACGGTCTTGACGCTGGTTTAGCGCCACAGTCGGCGTCCCAGCTGCTGAGCGTCTATGGGGCGATCCAGTTGGGACAGGCAACAGAAGAGGGACTGGAACTTCTGTCGCAGCTCTGGTGCGACGCAAAACAGGTGCCGATGCAAGCCTCGCTGAGTGCTGCGGTACTGGCCCTTGAGTTGGTACGCAAAAAACGAACTGACCTCGCATGCTTCATAGGACTCGCGCTTGTGCGCGCGAGTGTATTCCACACTCATGGGCAACCAACGCCCGACAAAGAGTGGAGCGGAGCGGGTGAAATCGGTCGCCTGATTTTTAGGGAGTATGCAGCCCGCTTCTTTTCTTCTGCGCGTTCGGAAGCACTGACTACATCCGCGGACTTCGTCCGAGCGCACTTCGAGCCGGCGTCCTTGGTTACGTATCGCATCCGATGCCTACGGGCAATCGAACTGGTTGGGCTACTTGGGCTGATGCCAGAGATGGCGGGAGAGCAGGAGGCGATTGCCCAATGGGTCGAGTCGTTCGTCGAGAAGCATCCGGGCGCCACCCAGCCGCCCTCGGACCGGTGGGCGGTGTCCTTGATCCCCCCGTTCTTGCTACTCGTCCGGACTGCGAGACGGCCCGCGTCGGCTGCTCTGGCGATTCGCGTCACTGACTGGCTGATTGGCGCCCATCAGAACGGATCCGGCCTGGCTGGTCCGCGGGCAAGGCCGGAGGACGAGGTGAAGTTCTTGTTGGCCTGTATCAGCAGCTCGCCGGTAGCGCGACGGAAGGACTCCTATCTTGCAGCAGCACTGCTAGATCTTCTGGCGGTACTTCGATTCCCCGGAGCCTATGCTGACGCAAGTGGGAGCGTTCGAGCTGCCGGCATACACCCATGCGCCGTAGTGTCGAGTGACACGCCGCTGCAATACGTCTTGGAAGGCAGTCAACTGGGCGTCCATTCGAATATTCGCTACACAGCCCAGCTGCCTGATCCGTCAAGCGGCGCTGGCGCACACTTGGCTGAGGCGACTAAACCCCGCCACCTAGAGACCGTCGGTCGAAATTGGGACCACTTGGCCGTGAGTGCGGTCTTGCGGGATCGGTACTTTCCAAGCGCGTGGCGAAGCTATTTGTGACTGCCTCGGTAAAAAATCAGCTCACCCGTGAGCGGACCTGTCAAACGGGCTCCCCCTCAGTATTACGACATACTTGCCCTGGTCTGGCGGCTGTCTGCCGGGCAAGTACTCCGGTATTCAAGCGAAGGCAGAATGGCACTTATGTTTGACCATGTTCGTCTCGACGGGCACCGAGGTGTGCGCGGGGTGGTCCTTTCGGGTTTTGGACAACTAAACGTCATCTGCGGCCCAAATAGTGAAGTTCTCTCTCGCGCACCATCCGTCAGTTGGCTCTGTGGAGATGCGGTCGAAGGCATCCAGGTTGCCCGACTTTAACGGACGTCGCTTCTAGATGGGGCGCAGCTCATAGAATTTCATACACCTATCCGTAGTAAGTGCTACCTCAACGTAAAAATTCGGCCAAGGAACCCGGCGACTGAAATAGAGCACCTGCGCTACCCGCCTCAGGACTTGCGAGTCTCGGCTCCCTTTGACAACCCGTGCCTGCGTGACAAAGCCAAATGGAACGATATATGAGAAGTCAGGCACGCGACGGCCCATAGAGAGGCCGTCTGGAAAACCGCAGACTACATCTACCATTGCGATGTGGTGAGAGACAGCGATGTTGATTGCCATCTCGAAAGTCCAGGAGGGATAGACTATGTAGAATTCGTCCCTCTGTATCGCCAATCTACTCTCAAGGGTCGATCGCGCGACAGGTCCTGTTAGGTAATTGCGAGAGAACAAGCCGAATTCATTGATGCCTGAGTAGCGGCACGTGCGAATTGTCCAGCCATTCGTCGCACTCACACACGACAGGTCCGGAATGTCGCCGGTATTCTTGACGGTGAAGAAGGAGGGCGATGGAATGCGAAGAGCCCTAAGAACGCGCATTCCTTCGTGCCTATTTGTGAAGCTGTTCAATGATCGCCCTAGACTGGTCTATGCGGTCTTCGAGGGGGCCGGTTATTGAATGCCACCGAGCGTCGTACTCCGTCAGGAGGGTCTTAATCTGTCGGTCGACATCAGACTGGTACTTCAAGCTCTCTGGTCTGAGTGAGTCTATCTGGAGTGGAAATTCGACGGGGATGTAAAGATAGGCAGAAGTATGCGCCACCTCCAGGCGAACCACTTCTCGAATGAGATCCACTACACCGCCGCGTATCTTCGGAGAGTTGTTGACGAGAATGTAGGCTAACAGATCGAGCGAGGAGCGGTCTGAGATTAACAGGTCTATTTCGTTGGCGCGATCATTCTTGAGGTATGTTAGGAGATAATTGATCGCTCCGTACTCCGTGATGCCGTGATTCATTCGGAATCCGCGCGACGCCAGGACTCTGGCGGCCTCTGGCACCAAACGCGTATTAAGCCTGGAGGCAAACTGCGCGTGCAGCGCTTCTGCGAGCGTGGTCTTGCCAACAGAGTGGGTCCCGGAGATAGAGATCTTGGTCATACGAGTGTCCGGTAGTATTGACTCATCGCCAACGCACCCGCCTCTTGGCTGTTGAGCGTTTCGGATATGACTGTGCAGGCAATCTGCCTCTTGGCCAGTTCAGACACGATTGGCTCAAAACGTGGATGGAAGTAAACATCGTTGTGTTCGGCCAGCAGTGAGCGTTGCTCAACTGGCGGGGCAATGCTATCCAGCGCTTTGTGGCTGATTTCTCCTCTCGGACCAAAGTGGATCGGAGTGTAGTGAAAATGAATTCTCCCAGTCGGCCCAAGAAGGCCGAGTGCCTCAAGAGTAGCGAATAGGGCTGCGATGGAGCTGGGACGGTCGAGGGTGCCGAGCGTCCTGGCGTGGACGTGACCAAAGTCGATACAAGGGAAGCAACCCTCAACCTGTGAGGTGACGTCTGCTATTTCTTCGACCGAACCAAACTGACCCACTTTGCCCGCGGTTTCGAGAAAAAGTCCGATCTCGGACGCGCCCACAGCGTTGAAGAAACGTCCGAGGTTGTCAACTAATCGGGGCTTGGCATCTTCACCAGAACCCCCGTACAGAGGACCGGGATGGAGGACGACGGTCGCCGCTCCGAGCTCGGCGGCTAGGTCAAAAGTGCGCTTGAGCGTGTCTACTGAGCGATCGACAACAAGTTGGTCCGACGAAGTCAGCACAATATAGTAGGCGGCGTGGACCGAGAGAGTGACTTTCCAATCCTCCGACACGCGCCGATACTCGCGGCAGACTTCTGGCCTCGTTCTCGGGCCGTACGTCATCTGTAGTTCGCAAGCGTCAAGCCCGAGGGAAGATACCCACTCGATTAGCCGGAGACGGTCCTTGCCGTAGGGCGACGCCGAGAAGGCGGGGGGATATCCGGCTACACCGAAGCGAACCACTCGGACTCCTTGATGGGAAGGGTCCCTCCCTGAGCCACGGCCCACGCTGCACCGGAGGTGAAGGCTTGCACGAATCCACGCGACAGGCCCGTGGCATCTCCAAGCACAAAGAGCCCAGGCACTGAGGTCGCCAGTCCTTGTTCGAGCCTTGGACGGGGCCAGTATCGGTCTATCGATGGAGCATATACAGCTAGTTGTGTGCGTCCGTCTGAGTCAGCGTCATGGATGAGGGCCGTCAGGTGATCCCTGATGAAAGTGAGCAGGAGTTCTTGGACCGAGGGAGACGGCCAGATAGGAATCGTAAGAACAGCGTCAATAACATGTTGGGTTAATTCCGAGCGAGGACAGTCGATTGATGCGAGCCTTAAAGAACGATTACAGTGGGAGTTTACCTGCTTGCACCAAGACTCGAGCTCCTCGAAGTCGATACCGTATTCGCTGCGAGCGACGAGCGCCACGCTGTTCAGTGATGAGAGCGACGGCAGGTACGCCCCCTCTGCGTAGAATGACTCGCCGAAGCGCACTGGAATGACGTGCCCCCTTGGCTCTCCACAGAAAGTTCGGGCCGATCCAAGGAATGGGTAGGTCTGCTTAAACTTAGGATCGGGTTGATAATGGTAAAGAGTTGAGAATGTGTCAAGACTGGCTTCGAGACGAATTCCTATGTCCGGGGCATCTGGTAGCAGGGCGATGCCGAAATCTCGAAAGATGCGCTTAGCCAGTTGGTGCGACGAGCGTCCGGTGCCAATTACGACATTGCGAGCAGTATGCGAACAGCCCTGAGTCGAGGTGCATCGGAACAGTCCGTTCGTTGACGCGACAATGGAATCAACCGAGAATTGCTTTTTTAGGCAGCCGCGAGCGAACAGTCGGCCAGCGAGTCGATCGATTAGCTCAGAGAATTCGTCAGCCGGCACGATTGTCGTTTCGTAGCTCTTCTGAATACCCAGATGTGCTGCTGGGGCGTTGATCCGATTCAAATTCGGTTCAAAGTGAGGAAAAAGACAGGACTCTAGGTATCGGAACGCCGCCTCGAGTGTCACCGACTCAAATTTATCGAGAATGCCTGAGCTGGCCGGAAAATAGCAGAACTTATTCCCAAAAATCGCGGCTGAACCACCAACGCCCTGGACCACATCGCATCCCTTGCGGCATCCAGCGCAAGTGTGGGTGTGCACAGTCGGGCAGTAGCGCTTTCCGAGATCTCGACCTTGCTCAACCACAAGTATGCCGTCGAGTCCGATATCTAGGAGATAGTTCGCGGCAACGAGGTTCGCCGGTCCTGCACCAACGAAGATATAGTTCAGCGTTTCCATGAGTTATTCCTACCGAGAAAGGCGGTCGATGATATCGCGTATCTCGGCGTCCATTACTCGAACGTCGGGGTGGGACGGATTGAGAGCTGCGAGGGCGCGTCGCTTGGCTTTGAGTTGCGTGAGGGCTTCCAATAGCTGAGCGTCCGGATGTGTTCGAATGTATTCTGAGACCGCGTTTGACGCCCCAGCGCCAATTTCTTTCCTAAGTGTGTCTACAGCTAGTAACGTCGACAAGGGCATCGCTCCACGATCATAGGTGAACCTGGTGATAACAATCGGAAGGACGATGCTGAGAAGCAGTGTTGCTACAAGGAGAAAGATCGAGAGTTTGTTGTGACTTAGCCCCTGGAGCTCCTTAGCCAGTCGTGTTACTTCATTTGACTGGGACTCCAACCGCTTCAGCATGAGTTCGCTCTGAGTCGCTGCTGACGACGCCAGGGTGGCAATGCTTCCACTCACCATGTCTTCTTTAAGGAAATCGACCATGTTGACGAGCGGTTTGATTGGAGTTATCGGCGTTGCGGTCGCAGTGCTCGTGTAGTGGAATTCGGCCGTTAGCGGTCGGTCGTCCTCGTTCCGAAAGCGGATGCGCTTCGGTCGATCGGTCATATTGTGAAGTAGACCAAAGAGCTTTCCGTAGTATCCCGGTTCGATTTGAGTGCCCATTTGAAACACGAGACCGGACAACGCCCAGCCAATTCGGAGGTCGAATCGGCCCACGACATTGTTCGGAAGGCGGACATTTTCGAAGGTGCTGATCAGGGCACTTGAGAACGGCGGTATTGTGAGAATGCCTCCGTTAGCAGCGCAAGACTGAATCTTCGGCTCAGGTTGGGCGGAAGTTGGGATGTAGAACTCATCGCCGAGCCGGAAGTCATAGCTGGCCGGCCCGCAGCATTTCTGGGATTGGTATTCGATATCATCGACAACAATCAGGGCGAGCGCCTCGATCTCTGCTTGAGTGAGAACGCCCTGCGAAGGAGAAGGGCCACCCTTTGCAGGATGGCTGTCTCCATCGGAGCCCTTTGAGGCCGGCGGCTTGGCAAGCGAATCCTCGGTCGTGGGCAGGAGAGCATCGGAGGTGGGCGATTTGAGTGGCGAATCGGACATCGAGTTTCTCCGAGGCCCTATGCGACGTGTCCGGGCGAGACGGTTCGTTGCGAAGCGAGTTCAGGACGACGATCGGCCAATTGGGCCGCGATGTCAAGCGTTCTGGATCTCACCCTAGGGGACGAAATGCTTGCGGGATGTTACGGTTGGTTTGGTCACGGCGGCTCAGATTCAGTCTAAGCCTCTCGACGTCCCGAGGAGCTGCAAAAAGAGGACTATCGGCCTGAACATCTGGACGGTGTTTTCGTTCCGGTTCCCCCGTAGGTTCTTGGCTCGTGGCCCATACGGTCACGGCCTCGATCTGAACAGCCAGAGGAGCCGAAGGCAGAATCTGAGTCTGTGAAGGCTCTACTAAACCCCAAAGGGCCCGGCAGCATTCGCCACCGGGCCCTTCAAGTCGAAAGGGTGTGAGGGTAGGACTGAAATTCCTCAGTCCTCAGTCCTCATTCCTCAATCGCCTCCCTTCGACGCGCGCCCCGATGGGCGCGCGCTCAGGGCAAGTTAGTACATCCCGCCCATGCCGCCGCCGGGGCCGCCGCCCGCGGGGGCTTCGGACTTCGGTTCCGGAATGTCGGCGACCATCGCTTCGGTCGTCAGCAGCAGGGACGCGATGGACGACGCGTTCTGCAGCGCATTGCGCACGACCTTCGTCGGGTCGATGACGCCGGCCTTGACCATGTCTTCGTAGACGTCGGTCGCGGCGTTGTAGCCGAAGTTGGCGTCCTTACCCTCGCGCACCTTCTGCACGATGATGGAGCCTTCCACGCCCGCGTTGGTCGCGATCCAGCGCATCGGGGCTTCGACCGCGCGACGGACGATGTCCGCGCCGACCTTCTGGTCACCTTCAAGCTTCAGGGTGTCGATCACCTTGGAGCTCTTGAGCAGTGCCACGCCGCCGCCGGGGACGATACCTTCCTCGACTGCCGCCTTGGTCGCGTGCATCGCGTCTTCGACGCGCGCCTTCTTTTCCTTCATCTCGGTCTCGGTGGCCGCGCCCACCTTGATGACCGCGACGCCGCCGACGAGCTTCGCCAGACGTTCCTGCAGCTTCTCGCGGTCGTAGTCCGAGGACGTTTCCTCGACCTGCGTGCGAATCTGCTTCACGCGACCTTCGATGGCGCCCTGCGTGCCGTCGCCTTCGACGATGGTCGTGTTGTCCTTGTCGATCGTGACCTTCTTCGCCTTGCCGAGGTCCTCGATCTTGATGTTCTCGAGCTTGATGCCGAGGTCTTCCGTGATCGCACGGCCACCCGTGAGAATCGCGATGTCCTCGAGCATGGCCTTGCGACGATCACCAAAGCCCGGGGCCTTGACGGCCGCGACCTGGAGCGTGCCACGCAGCTTGTTGACCACGAGGGTCGCCAGCGCTTCGCCGTCCACGTCTTCCGCGATGATCACGAGCGGACGTCCGCTGCGCGCCACCTGCTCGAGCAGGGGAAGAAGATCCTTCATCGACGAGATCTTCTTTTCGTGGATGAGGATGACCGGGTTTTCAAGAACCGCTTCCATGCGCTCGGAGTCGGTCACGAAGTAGGGCGAGAGGTAGCCGCGGTCAAACTGCATGCCTTCCACGACGTCCAGCGAGGTCTCCATCGACTTCGCTTCTTCGACCGTGATCACGCCGTCCTTGCCGACCTTTTCCATCGCCTGGGCGATGATCGTGCCGATCGTGTCGTCGCTGTTCGCGGAGATCGTGCCGACCTGGCCGATCATGTTGCCGCTCACGGGCTTGGACATCTTCTTGAGCTCGCCAACGATGGCCTCAACGGCCTTCTCGATGCCGCGCTTGAGTTCCATCGGGTTCGCACCCGCGACCACCATCTTGATGCCTTCGCGGAAAATCGCCTGCGCAAGCACCGTCGCCGTCGTCGTGCCGTCGCCGGCCGTGTCAGACGTCTTGCTCGCGACTTCACGCACCATCTGGGCGCCCATGTTCTCGAGCGGATCCTTCAGGTCGATTTCCTTCGCAACCGTCACACCGTCCTTGGTGATGGTGGGGGAGCCGAACTTTTTGTCGATAACGACGTTGCGGCCCTTGGGACCGAGAGTGACCTTGACCGCGTCGGCCAGGCCGTTGACGCCGCGCAGGATCGCCTGACGCGCATCTTCACCGTAAATAATCTGTTTTGCCATGTGTAAAAAATCTCCTCGAATCGCGCTTACTTGCCGTCAACCACGCCGAGGATTTCTTCCTCACGCATGATCAGATACTCTTCGCCGTTCACCTTGATTTCCTGACCGGCATATTTGCCGAAGAGGACGGTGTCGCCGGCCTTGACGTCGAGCGGCGTCACTTTGCCGTCTTTTTCAATCTTGCCCTTGCCCACGGCGATGACTTTGCCGTGCTGCGGCTTTTCCTTGGCGCTGTCCGGGATGATGATGCTGCCGGCGCGCTGTTCACCTTCGTCAAGGCGCTGAAGAATGACGCGGTCGTGAAGTGGTCTGACGTTCATGTGTGTATGCTCCGTATCCTGAAAAATGCGGCCTGTGAAACGGCCGATGCTGGCAGTCAGTGGCTCTGACTGTTAGCACTCGGTCCAGCCGACTGCTAAGTGTATGGCGACGCTGCGCTACCGGTCAAGCGTCGCCCGGACGGTCCAGAGTTCAACAGGGTCCAGGGGCCAGGGTTCGGACCGGAACCTTGGACTGTGGACCCTGTCGAACCCTGGACTTTTGGGCTTATTCAGTGCGAAGGGCGCGCACCGGGTCTGCCTTGGTGGCCCGAAGGGCCGGGAGCAGCGTGGCTCCCAGCGCGAGGGCGGCAAGGACGACGCTGGCCCCGCCGATGGTCAAGGGATCAAGCGGGGTGACGCCGAACAGGCGCGAAGCGAGGGCCTGGGTGGCCAAGGCGGCGGCTCCCAAGCCGGCGGCCAAGCCGAGCGCAACCACGACCAGCGCGTGACGCAGGACGAGGCGGACCACCGAGCCCGCTCGGGCGCCGAGCGCCAGGCGAATCCCGAACTCGCGCATCCGTTCGCCCACGGCGCCGGCCATCATCGCGTAAATCCCAATGGCTGCCAGCAGGGCAGCGACCGCAGCGAGCAGGGCGCTCAGGCGCGCGAGCACACGTTGTTCAGTGAGCATCCGGTCAATACTCGCGCGGAAGGGCTCGAGGTCGTACGGCGGCATCAGCGGGTTCACAGCCCGGACGACGTCCCGCACGGACTCCGCAGCGGTGGACTGGTCCATCTTCGTCCGCACAAACACCCGCCCGGAACCCACCGAGTCGGCCGGCAGGTAGATCCACGGTTCGGGATCGTCCGAGATTGGACGGCCGCGCACGTCCCCAACGACCCCGACCACCTCGACAATCTCGCCCTTGGGATATTCCATGACGAGCCGGCCGCCCACCGCCGACCCGTTCGGGAATGCCTCCCGGGCGAGTCGCGCACTGACGATGGCCACGCCCCCCGACTTCGGCGCTGCGAGGGCCTCCTCGGCTTCGGCGGGCGTAAAGGTGCGTCCGGCGATCAGGGGAATCTCCAGCGTGGAAAAAAACGTGCTCGATACCTGGTTGGCCGCGACCGACCACACGGTCTCGGTTCCACCCTGCACACGAAACTGCCTTTCGCCGCGCATGGGGAGGAAACCCGTCGTCCAGCCGAATCCGACGGACTGCACGCCGGGCACCGCCGCGAGCCGTCCCATTGTCTCGCGCAGGTACTCACGAGAGCGCAGGGTGTTGTAGCCGTATCGTGATGGGTTGACCGAAAACGTGGTCAGCCCCTCCGCGTTCATCCCCAGCTCCAGGCTGCGCATGTTGCCCAACGTCTGCACGAACAACCCGGCCGTCGTGAGCAGCAGCACCGAAATCGCGACCTGCACCATGGCCAGTCCGCCACGCAGAATTCCGCGGCCGCCGCGCGACGCGCCCTGGCCTGACTTGAGCGCCGACGTCAGATGCACACGACTGGACGCAAGTGCCGGCACGATGGAAAAGAACACCCCCGTGCCGATCGACACCACCATAGTGAACAACACGACACGGCGGTCGAGAGCGATCTCCTCGACTGCCGGCAGGAAGCTGATGAGGCGCATCCCTTCAAAAAGCGACGTGAGCCACACGGCAAGCGCCAGACCAATTGCACCTGACACCGCAGCGAGCACCACGCCGTCGGCCAGCAGTTGTCGGACGATACGGAAACGGGTGGCACCGATGGCCTGCGCGACGGCAATTTCCCGGCGGCGCGCTGACGCCCGCGCCAGCAGCAGGTTGGCGGCATTGGCGCACGCCAGCAGCAGCAACAGCGCCGCACCACCCATCACCAGCCCGAACATCGTCGTTAGTCGATCCTGTGCAAATGTGTCGATCCCTGCTCCCGGGGACACGGTTGGTTTGATCGAGATGGAGCGGCCGGAGCGACTCATGAAGTCGTGGCTTGCCGCCGCAGCCGCAACGGCCTGTTCCTCGACGATCGCCACGGTGGCGCCAGGACGAAGGCGTCCGATGGCGTCGCCGAACAGCCGATTCCTCCGGTCCAAGTCGCCGCCATTCGGCATCAGTTGAGGATGGGCACCAAGCGGGAACCAGATGTCGGTGACCGTGACCGGCGAACGCCCCTGGAAGCCGGTCGGCGCGATGCCCGCGATCACAAACGTGTGGCCGTTGATGAGGATGTCCCGACCGATGGCGGTGGCGTCGCTGTCGAAGAGACGCGCCCACAACCGGCGACTGATCACGGCGGGTGGTGTGTCTGCGGCCGGGCGCTCTTCGTGTGGTGCGAAGGCACGTCCAGGAAGTGGCCGCACACCGAGCAGGTCAAAATAATTGGTGGTGACGACCTCTGATTCGATGCGCTGCGGGTCGCGTGCGCCGGTAATCGACAGATCCACCGCCATCGGGATGGAGGCGGCGAGTCCTGTGAGCGCGGGGGTGGCGTCGCGGATGTCGGAGTAGTCCAGGTACGAGACCCAGAAGCTGGCCTGACGGTCGGCCGGTTGGAACCGGATGGTCACCAGTTCCTCCGGCCGCTCAACGCCAGGGAGCGGTCGCAGCAGCACCGAGTTAAAGACCGAATACATCGCCGTGCTGGCACCAATGCCGATGGCGAGCGTGACGACGATGGCGGCGGCTTGTGCGGGTTGGCGCCGAAGGCCGCGAAGGGCGAGGCGCAGGTCTCTCAGCGAATCACGCATGGGGAATGGTCCTTGGATGAGGGTGCTGACGTGGTCACGGCCGCGCGCCAGGCGCAACCGGCCGCCGATGCGTGCGATGTGGGTGGCCCGCCAGGCGACGGAGCGGTGGGCTTCTTCGTCCTGCATGGCCCCCGCGATGGCGCGACGCCAGTCGCGTGGCACGCTGAAGAGGGCCAGACGTTCGAGCGGGTTCATGACTTCCGTCCGCTGCCCGGCGCGAGTACCGTGCCGGCCATGAGGTGGGCGATCATGCGTTGCGCCGCCTTGAGCGCATCGAGGCCCTGACGTTCGAGCTTGAAGCAGCGCCGCGCCTTCCCGCCCGGTTCGGGCGTGGGGTCGTCGAACCACGAGGAGACGTGCCCCTTGCGTTCGAGTCGATCGAGGGTGACGTAGATGGAACCGCGGGACAGCTCGATCCCGACACGTTCTTTCAGTTCGTCCCGGATCGGCGTCGCATAGGCCCCGTCGCCCAGCCGCAGAATCGCGAGCAGCACGAGCTGCTCAACTTCGCCCAATACTGCGGGTCCTTCAGTTTTCACGTGCGCTCCTCTGGGCATTGCTCACTTAGTAAGCATTTGACGCACGGGAACGGTTTTGGTTGGGTGGGGCAAGGAAACGACGTGCAGGGATGGGCCGCCGGCGGATGGGCGGATTCCAGTGGTGCCCGACTGCGAGTGATGCGAGGGCGAAGTCCAAAAAGCGACGCGAATGGGGGTGACACCGCGTGGGGCTGGGGGCCCCCACGCGCTGGACGACAGACGTTGTCCCGGGAGCGACGCTTTTTCCGCGTCATCGAGCCGGAGGGCAGCATTGGAGTCCGGCCAGTCGCCGGCGGGGCGGCGCGCTGGTGACTCAGGCAGCAGAGGCGCCCCTAAAGGGGACGCCCTACGTACGGAGGATCAACCCGCGCGTTTAATGCGGTAGGTCGAAATCTTGCGGGAGAGGGTATTGCGGTGCAGGCCCGTGATTTTGGCGGCTTTGCAGACGTTGAAGTCTGTTTTCGCCAGGGCACGGGCGATGAACATGCGTTCGAACTCGCGTTGAGCGTCCTCAAAGAGGATGCCGCGGTCAAGCAAATGCTGCACGAGCGTGTCGAGATCGTCCTTGATCATGGCCGGATCAGGCGACGTCCAGATCGTGGCCGGTGATCACCCGGTAGGCTTCCAGGTACTTCGCGCGCGTTTTGGCGACAACGTCACCCGGCAGGGAGGGGACGGGGGGCTGTTTGTTCCAGCCGATCTCCTCCAGGTAGTCGCGCACAAACTGTTTGTCGAAGCTCGGCTGGGCACGGCCTGGGCCGTACTGGTCCTTGGGCCAGAAACGCGAGGAATCGGGCGTCAGCACCTCATCGATCAGCACCAGCTCGTTACCCTTGGCTTCGTCGATGCCGAACTCAAACTTGGTGTCCGCAATGATGATCCCGCACGTCTCGGCGTGTTTCACGCCGCGCGCGTAGATCTCAAGCGTGAGCGCCTTGAGGCGCTGAATCAGTTCCTCGCCAACAATTTTGCCGGCTTCGGCTTCGGAAATGTTTTCGTCGTGGCCGGACTCGGCCTTGGTCGCCGGCGTAAAGATCGGCTGGGGCAGGCGGGACGAATCCACCAGGCCCGCGGGCAGGGGAATGCCGCACACCGCGCCGGTCTTGTTGTAGTCCTTCAGGCCCGACCCGGACAGGAACCCACGCGCCACACATTCCACCTGGAGCGGGTTGGTCTTGCGCACCAGCATCGACCGGCCACGCAGAATCTCGCGATGTTCACGCGCTTCGGCAGGGAAGTCGTCCACGTTCACCGAGATCAGATGGTGCGGGACCAGATCCCCAATCTTCGAAAACCAGAACGCCGACAACTGCGTGAGCACTTTGCCCTTGTCGGGAATGCCGGAGCCCAGCACGTAGTCAAACGCCGAGATGCGATCGGTCGCCACGATCAGGAGCGTGTCGCCCAGATCGTAGACGTCACGGACCTTGCCACGACGCTGCAACGTGAGACCAGAGAGATGTGTTTCGAGAACCAGTGAAGACATGACGTGAAGGAACAGGAAGGTTAGATCATTTCTTACCGTCGCACAACAATTTCTCCGCGTGTATTTCGAATTGTCACGCGTGCGCCACGCCCCGTGCCAAACGTGTGCACGAGTTTCGTATTTTCACCGACAGTTTCCGGCGTCAAATTGACATCCGCGGCCTGGATTTTGCCCGACGTGCTCATCGCATCCAGCTCCACCGACGCTGTCTCCTTGATGATCACACGTGCGGTCTGGTCGGTCGTCAGAATTGTGACAGGCACGTTCCCGGTCAGCGTCACTTCGACCTCGGCGCGTCGCATGTCCACCTTGCTTTCCGCGCCCGGGCTGTCGAGCGTGACACGGCCATCGGAACCGCGCACGATCGTGGGACCGCGCTGGCCGGTGACCGTGATCTCGGCCCGCTGCGACTCCACCTCAACCGCGCCGGCCGATTTTGTAATCGTGCATTCGCCATCCCGCGCATCCAACGTGAGCCCATCCCTCACGTTTTCAAACTTGCTGCGCAGTCGCAGCAACCGCAGCTTCACGCTGCCCGCGTTGGTGACCGTCACGTCGCCATCCTGATGGGCACCGGTCACGGCCCCGGCAATGTCTGTCAGCGAGACATCGCCACGCGCGCCTTCAATGTGGGCCGACGCCACCCCGGTCATCGTCACGCCGACGGCGTTTTCCACCCGGACCGCCAGGCGCGCCGGCACCTTCACGACCAGGGTCGACTGCTGGCTCGCTTCATCGGGATAACTGACGCGCAGGACCAGCGATTCGGCCACGTCATCGCGCTCAAACACCGTCTTGTCCGCATACGTCTTCGCCGTCTCATCGTCCGGCCCGTTGGATGACACCGACAGCGCGTATTCGATATCGCTGCGATCCTCACCAACAACCGTGACCGACTGGCTGACGCGCAGAATCCGCAGTTCGCGATGCCCGGCTTCGAGCGGAATGGTCGCCGTGTGCGTGATATTGGCGCGGCCGGGGTTGCCGCGCATCTCGCGCCGGGCTTCATTAAAGATGTTTGCAAAGGAGAACGACGACGTGCCGGTGGAGGGCGGAGCGGTGAACTGGTAGACCAGTGCCCCGACGACCACGAAACCGGCAATAATCAAAAGTTCCCGTTTTCCCATGTAATTACCGTCAATTCTACCGCCCGTGCGGTGCCGAAGTGGTTAGAATACCGAGGCTTTACCGCGTGATGTCGTCCGCAAAAACATCGTCAAAAATTCCCTGGTCGGGACTGGTCGTCGCGGCGCTCACCGTGGCGCTCTTGTGGTGGTTCGTCAAAGACCTGTCCCTCGATGAACTCCGGAACGCGTTTGCGACCGCCAACCTCTGGCTGATCGCGGCGGCCGTGTTGACCACCCTGCAGACGTATTTGATCCGGGCGTGGCGCTGGCAGGTGATGCTGGCGCCGATCGGCACCGTCCGGTTTGGCCCGGCCTTTCGCACCACGATCATTGGGTTTACCGCCACATTCCTGCTCCCGGCCCGTGTCGGCGAGGTGCTGCGGCCGTACCTGCTGGCCAAACAGGAACGCCTGAGCGTCTCGGCCACGTTTGCCACGATCATTGTGGAACGCGCGCTGGATCTGACGGCGGTTCTCCTGTTGTTCGCCTGTTCGATGCCGTTCCTTGGCGTGGACGTCGGGGCAGAGACGCGATGGGCCGGTGGCCTGGCGGCGGTTGCGGCGTTGGTCGGGCTGGGCGTACTCTTTGCCTGTGCGGGCCATCCTGAGCGGCTTGGCCTGCTGGTCGATCGGTTGACGGGTTGGTTGCCGACCCGGATTGCGGCCGCGCTGGGAGCCTTTGCCCGCCGTTTCGCCGAAGGACTTGGCGTGATGCGGGATCCGGCGGCCCTGATCAAGACCATGGCCTGGTCGGTGCTGCTCTGGATCTCGATTTGTCTCGGCATCTGGCTGGTTACGCTCGCGTTCGGTTTGACGATGCCCTTTGCCGGGGCGTTCCTTGTGGTGATGTATCTGGTGGTCGGCGTTGCGGCACCGACCCCCGGCGGCGCAGGTGGGTTTCACGTCATGTATAAACTCGCCGTCACGCAATATTTCGCCGCCGGCGCTGACGCGGCGGCTGCGGCGGCGATCATGCTGCACCTCGTGTCGTTTGTGCCGGTCGCGATTCTCGGATTTGTGTTCATGTGGCAGGACGGGTTGACCCTGGGCAGCCTCAAACGGATGAACACCAAGGAGGCGGAACCGTCGTGAAGTGTCCGTATTGCACGCATCTGGGCGACAAGGTGGTCGACTCCCGCGAAAGCAAGGAAGGCGACGTGATTCGTCGTCGGCGCGAGTGCCTGGAGTGTGGGCGGCGGTTCACGTCCTACGAACGGATCGACGAGATTCCGTACATGGTCGTCAAAAAAGACGGTCGGCGTGAACGATTTGAACGGCAGAAGTTGATGGCCGGCCTGTTGAAGGCCGTCGAGAAACGCCCCGTGCGTGTGGCGGCGCTTGACGATGTGGCCGATGCGGTGGAGTCGGCGCTGCAGGAAAAACCCGAACGCGAAATGAGCACGGAGGAGATTGGCGCGCACGTGATGGATGCGCTGCGCCAGCTCGACAAGGTTGCCTACGTGCGGTTTGCCTCGGTCTACCGGAATTTCAGGGACATCGACGAGTTCAAACACGAACTCAACGATCTTTTTAAATCGTGATGCGACAGACAGGTGCGGCGTGGGTCGTGGTGGCTGTGGTGGCGGCGACGGTCGTGTTGTCGGCCAACAACCTTCGGATTACCCCCGTGGTGGCGGACGACAAGGTCATGGCCACCTTTGCGGCGCCGTCGGTGTATACGTCGGAGGTGCGCGAGGCGGTGCACAGCGGCATGCCCGTGTCGTTGACCTTCACGGCCGAACTGCGCCGGGCGTCGACGCTGTGGTTTGACCAGACGCTGGCCTCGGCCGACGTGGCGTCCTCCGTGAAATTCGACACGTTGACGACCACGTATCAGGTCTCGAAGTTGCGCGCCGGCGCCGTCCACTGGTCGCAACAGACACAAAAAGAAGACGAGATGCGGCTGTGGATGACCGAGTTTGAGCGCATCACCCTGGACGACCTGCGCGTGCTCTCGACCAACGGCGAGTATTACATTCGTGTCCGCGCCCGCGACAATCTGCCGCGCGGATTTTCGTTGTGGCCGTTTGGACGCCCCGAGGTCTCCGGTCGCGCTGAGTTGCCCGCGGCCCGCTGATGTTGCTCGACGCGCCGCCGCCCGAGACGCCGCGCCCGACTGAGCCTCGTCGGCGCACGCTCGACAATCCCCGCGCGCTGGCCGGACTGGCGCTGTTGCTGGTGGCGATTCTGGTCGCCATGTTGTGGGTGCCCGGACGAGTCGGCCGCCTCGAAGAAACCCTCGACAACAAGGTCATTCTCTACGCCCTGGCCGCCGTGAATCTCACGATGCTGGCGGCCATCCTTTTCGTGCTCGGTCGCAACATCGTCAAACTCCTCGTCGAGCGGAGACGTGGGGAACCGTTTGCGCGCTTCCGCGCCAAACTCGTGGCTGCGTTGCTGGCGATGACGATCATCCCCGCATCGCTGGTGTTGATCATCGGCAACGAGTTTCTCCGCACCAGTGCGGACCGCTGGTTCAGTGTGCCGGTGGATGAGGCCCTCGAATCGGCCCAGATCATCGCGGCGCAGTATTACCGTGAGCGTCAGGAGGCCGTGGCGCTGCGCGCCGATCGGTTGTCCACGCTTGTGCCGCCCGGGTTGATCGAAGCGGGCGACGTGACGGCGATCTCGGGGTTTGTGCGCGGAGAGTTGTCCACGATGCGCGACGGACTCGTGGAGGTCTATCAGACGGTGCCGACCGCCACGGGCGAACGGGATGCGGTGTTCCTGCTGGCGCAACAGGTGGGCGCGCCACCACCGGACGCCGTACGTGCGTCGGCCGATCGATTGGCGGCGCGAGTGGCGGCGACGGGCACGGCTGACAATACGCAGGACGAGGTGCCCAGCGGCGGGTTCCTGGTGCGCGCGGGAGCGCCGGTCAGAAACACCGAGGGTGTGGTGGTGGGTGTGATCGTCACCTCGCTGCACGTCTCGGAGTCGATGGCCGCCGATGCCAGACGTGCGACCGACGCGTACGAGCAGTGGCGTCAGCTCCGGGTGCTCAGTGGCCCGCTTCAGGGGGTCACGGCCGGATTTTTCCTGATGATTGCGCTGCTGATCCTCACGGCGGCCACGTGGATGGGGTTCTACATCGCCAAACGCATCACGCGCCCGGTGCAGATGTTGGCGGAAGGGGCCAAGGCCATTGGCGCCGGTCACCTGGACATGCGCCTCGAGCCCGAGACCAGCGACGAACTCGGGTCACTTGTGGAGGCGTTTAACTCGATGGCGGCCGAACTGGGCACCAGCCAGGAGCGCCTGGAGCAGTCACGGCAACAACTGGCCGAACGCAACGTCGAAGTCGAAACACGGCGCCGCTACATCGAGACGGTGCTTGAGCGTGTCGCCACCGGTGTGGTGTCCCTCGACGAGTCGGGACGGATTTCGACCATGAACGGCGCGGCGATGCGGTTGTTGGCGCTTGATGCCGACGCCATCGGGCAGCCGGTGACGTCGGTGTTGTCGCGCGATGATCTGCAGGCGTTGTTGCCGCTGGTCACGGCCGGGGTGACCCGCGCCGGCGGGATCGAAGAGATCACCATCACCCGTCCAGACGGCGAGGTGCACCTTGCCGCGGCGGCCACGGCGTTGGTGGGCACCAGCGGCGCACAGGACGGTGTGGTCATCGTGCTTGATGACGTCACGCCCCTGATCCGCACGCAGCGTGTGGCGGCCTGGCGGGATGTGGCGCGCCGGCTCGCGCACGAAATCAAGAACCCGCTCACGCCGATTCAGTTGAGCGCGGAACGGCTGCGTCGCAATTTTGCGTCTGCGCCCCCCAACGCCAAGGCGCTGGTTGACGAGTGCACGGGCGCCATCATCACCGAGGTGGATGCGCTCAAGGGGCTGGTGGATGAGTTCGCGCAATTTGCGCGGCTGCGCGGCCCCCGCATGGCGCCGGCCGATCTCAACGCCATCGTCTCGGACACGTTGACCTTGTATGTGGGTGTGCTCCAGCAGGGCACGCTGCGCATCGAGCCGCGCCTCGCGCCTGGCGTGCCGCTGGTGCGGGTGGACGCCGAGCAGATGCGACAGGTCATCATCAACCTGATCGACAACGCCATGGAGGCGCTGGGCGGACCGTCAGGACCGCCGCGGCCTGATGGTCAGGCGCCGACCATCGTCATCGCCACGGCTGTGGAGGCGACCATGCCCGGCGTGGCGCTGACGGTGACCGATAACGGACCCGGGGTGCCGGCGGCCGACCGCGACAAACTGTTCATGCCGTACTATTCCACCAAGGGGCGTGGCAGTGGGTTGGGGTTGGCAATTGTGCAGCGCATCATTGCGGAACATGGCGGACGGATCGACGTCGGCGATGGTGTGCCTTCAGGCGCCGTCGTTACCGTCGTCCTGCCGGCGGAGTAGTTCACGATGGCCCTGATTCTCATCGTGGATGACGAGGCCGGCGTTCGTTCGTCGCTGGCGGGTGTGCTGCGCGACGAGGGCTACCAGGTTGACACGGTCGACAGCGGGGAAGCCTGCATCGAACAGGTCAAACGCAAACAGTACGACGTGTTGCTGCTCGACATCTGGCTGCCTGGCCTCGACGGGCTCGACACGCTCGAGCAGTTGCGCGGGCTGGCCTCCTCGATTGGATTTGAAGCCGAGGTCGTGATGATCTCCGGCCACGGCAGCATCGAACACGCCGTGCGTGCGACCAAACTCGGAGCCTTCGACTTCATCGAAAAGCCGCTCTCGCTCGAAAAAACCGTGCTCGTGGTGCGTAATGCGCTGCGCCAGCGGTTGCTGGAGATCGAGAACCGCGCGTTGCGGGCGCGTGTGGACCGCCGGTTTGTGATCGTCGGCGAGAGTGCGCCGATTGGCCGGTTGCGTGAGCAGATCGCCATGGCCGCGCCGACCAATGGTCGCGTGTTGATCTCGGGCGAAAACGGGACCGGCAAGGAACTGGTCGCGCGTCATATTCACCTGTTGAGTCAGCGGCGCGACGGGCCGTTCATTGAAGTGAACTGCGCGGCCATTCCAGAAGAATTGATTGAGTCGGAACTGTTTGGCCACGCGCGTGGGGCGTTTACCGGCGCGGTGGCGGATCGGCGCGGCAAGTTTGAGCTGGCCCACGGCGGCACGTTGTTCCTCGACGAAATTGCCGACATGAGCGTGAAGACGCAGGCCAAGGTGCTGCGCGCGCTGCAGGAACAAGTGGTGGAGCCGGTGGGTGGGCAACACAGCGTCCGTGTGGACGTGCGCATCATCGCGGCGACCAACAAGGACCTGCTGGAGGAGATTCGCGCCGGCCGCTTCCGCGAAGATCTCTTCTTCCGGCTCAACGTCATCCCCATCCACGTCCCGGCACTGCGCGAACGTGGCGACGACATCATTGTGCTCGCCCGGCATTTTGTGGGGGAGGTCGCGCGCGAATACGGGCGGCGCCTGAAACAGCTGGCGCCGGAAGCCGAAGCCGTCTTGCGCGCGTTCCGGTGGCCGGGCAACGTGCGCGAACTCCGGAACGTCATTGAACGCGTGATGATCATGGTGCCCGGCGACACGATCACTGCCGCCGACCTGGCGTTTCTCGGTGTCACGGCGCCCGCACACCTGCAGACTGCCCAGGACCCCGAGACCCCCCTCACCGTTGCGCCGCTCTACACCGCCCGCGACGACTGGGAACGCGAATACATTCGTGTGGCCCTCTCCGTGTGCGACGGCAACATCTCGCGCACCGCCGACATGCTCGGCGTGGAGCGGTCCAACCTCTACCGCAAGATGAAAGGCCTCGGCCTCGAGCCGACGCGTAATTAGTCGCGCAGCGCGTTCTCCAGCACTTGCCCTTCCGTGAAGTCGGACACCTGCAGGAACCAGGCGGCCGACTGCGTCAGCGCGGCTGAGGGCACCAGGCCGATGATTTCGCTTTCCAGCACGTTGACGCCATACCGGGCGGCTTCACGTTTCACCAGCTCAAAGACGCGATAGATTGGCGTCTTCTCGAAGTTGGTCAGATTCATCGACACCTGGACGATGCCGCGATCCTCCAGCGGCAGGCCCATCGCCTTCACGTAACGCAGGCCGCCGGTGCTGTGACGCACGGCGGCGGCGATCTTTTTGGCGACATCGAGACGATCGGTCGCGAGATTGATGTTGTAGGCGATGAGCGGCATGCGGGCGCCGATGACCGAGGCGCCGGCCGACGGGTGGGCGGTTGCGGGGCCAAAGTCCGGCGCCCATTCGGGTTTGGCGATCCTGGCGGCCAGTCCCTCGAACTCGCCGCGGCGGATGTCCTCAAGATTCCGGCGCGCGGGTGTGGCCGCGGCTTCCTCATACAGATAGATGGGCAGTCCGTGACGCGTGGCCACCTCGTCGGCGACCTCACGCGCCAGCGCCACACAATCAGCCATGGTCGCCCCCTCGATCGGGACGAAGGGGACGACGTCCACGGCGCCAAGGCGCGGGTGTTCGCCCTGGTGTTGGCGGAGGTCGATGGCGGTGACGGCCTGTTCAAACAGGGCGAGCGTCGCGGCTTTTACCTGCGCGCGGTCGCCGGCGTAGCTGAACACAGTCCGGTGATGGGTCGCGTCCGGTTTGACGTCGAGCAACTTCGCGCCCGTCGCGCGAATCGCCGCCGCACACGCGTCGAGCACATCCTGCCGTCGCCCTTCACTGATATTGGGAATACATTCGATGATCGCCATGCGGCTACATTATGGACAATGGGCCAATGAGGCAATGGGCCAATGAAGCAATGAATGTAGCGTGACGAAAAGCCCTCTATTGCCCCATTGGCTCATTGCCACATTGCCTCATTGGTATTGCCTCTTGTACTTGTTGACGAGACTGGCTATACTCCGCGCCAGAACGCATGACAGACGCCCCACGCCACGCTGATCAGACGACGGATCGACCGTCAAGCGGGGATAGTCGCGTCGAAAATCTGCTCACCGACGGGCTTGGGCACTATTTCGAGGGGCGGTTCGAAGACGCGATCCACCTCTGGACCCGTGTGTTGTTCCTCGACCGCCATCACCCCAGTGCGCGGGCGTACATCGAGCGGGCGCGCGGGGCCATCGCCGAGCGACAGCGCCGCGCGGATGAATCGTTGCAGGCAGTGTCGGGACTGCTCGATGGCGGCCGGGCGGCGGAAGCGCGGGCCCGGCTGACGCAGGTCATCGCGATCACCGGCGATGACGAACGGACCGCGGCGCTGCGCCTGCGCCTTGAGCGTCTTGAACGGGTCAGTGGGGGCGCGCCACGCATTCACGCCGTACCGGTGCCCACGACCGTGTGGTGGCACCGGGGCCTCGCGTGGGCCAGTTACCGCGTGCGGCTGCGCCACGTGGCCGTCGTGTCCCTTGTCCTTTGCGTCGGCGTCCTCCTGTCGAGTCCGGCGATTCGCACGCGCGTGGGATTCCAGTCGCCCCTGCAGGCTCCCGTGATCGCCCCGGCGGCGGTGCCCGTGCCGGTGCTCTCCGGCGGGGAAGTCGCGCTGATTCGGGCACGCGCCCTTTACGCCAGAGGGCGTCTCGCCGACGCGCTGGCAGTGCTTGACCGGGTCGGGACCGAACAGAACTCACGGCCAGATGCCGATAGGTTACGGGTGGAGATTCAGCGGGTGTTGTTGGCTGCGGCCGACGATCCCGCACGACGGGGGGCGCGATGAGATGTACGAAGTGTCACTATCTGAGCTTTGAACCGGAGCCCCGGTGCAAAAACTGCGGTCACGACTTGTCGATCGACGACATGTACGATCCGCTGGCGGATTTTGATCTGGACCGTGGTCCGGGTCCGATGCCCGACAGCGGGCGCGCTGCCACGGCCACGGCGAGCCGCCACAGCCGTTCGTACGACAGCGGTGTCGCGACCATGACGCCGCCGGCGGAAGCCGTCGCCGCCATCGCGCAGCCGGTCCTGATGTCGTCTCAAATCATGACGAGCGAGCTCCCGCTTTTTGTCCGTGACATGCCCGACGGCCTCATGGATGACGAAGAGGATCTCGTGCCGTTGGTCAAAGTGCCCGCGCGCCCAAGGACGCCGCTCGCCGTGCGTCGCACCACGCCCGATCCGGCGAAGTTGCGGGCGAAATACGCGCCCCGGCACGAACCCGACCTGCTCGATGAGGTGGATGACCTCTCGCACACACCATTACGACCGACGGCCATGCACGACGAGCCCGTGTTGTATCCGGCCGAGCCGGCGGCGCCGACGGTGATCCTCGCGGCACCTGTCGAACTGGGGGCGCGATTTGCCGCAGCCGCCATC
This sequence comes from uncultured Solibacteraceae bacterium, assembly GCA_964423815.1. Lineage (GTDB taxonomy): Bacteria > Acidobacteriota > Vicinamibacteria > Vicinamibacterales > SCN-69-37 > SYFT01. The sequence continues at coordinate 29,235 of CAYRGW010000035.1, forward strand.
GATGCGGCGTTGCTCGGGTCCATCGCGGCGGTGGTCGTCGTGTTCACCCTTCAGCTGGCCGAGTTGCCGCTGGCGCAGGTGCTGGAACTGCCGGCCGTCCCGATGCTCGCGTTTTTTGCCCTGATTGCGCTCGGCTACGAGCTGCTGTTTACCGCCGCCCAGGGCCAGACCGTCGGCAAGATGGTGATGGGCCTGAAGGTCGTCTCTGACGACGAGCCGTCGGAGGACCGCGTCTCCGTTCGACAGGCGGCCGTCCGGGCACTGTCGTTGTTGCCGCTTGGGGCCGGTCTGGTCGCCGCGTTGGTGGGACAGCGGCAGGCCGTCCACGATCGATTGGCGCATACACGCGTGGTCCGCGCGTGAAAACACTCGGCATGGCCCTCGGCACCGTGGCCGGGGTCGGATATCTGCCCGTGGCCCCTGGCACGTGGGGTTCGGCCGTTGGTGTGATCCTGTATCTGGCCACCCGGCATTGGGCCTGGCCGGCGCAGCTCGCACTCCTGCTGGCGGTGACGCTGGTGGGCATCTGGGCGGCGGATGTCACCGCGAAAGCACTCAATCGTGAGGATCCCGGGCCGGTCGTCATTGATGAAGTGGCCGGCCAGCTGGTCACGTTGTTCATGACCGGGGCAGGCCTGTACGGGGCCATCATCGGGTTTTTGGCGTTCCGCATCTTCGACATCATCAAACCCTGGCCCGCGCGCCAGCTTGAGGACCTGCCGGGCGGCGTGGGCATCATGGCCGACGATTTGATGGCCGGGGTATACGGTTGGGTGGTGGTCGCCGGTATCCTGTGGTGGTGGCCGGGCCTCTGAACGTTTCACTGACTGCTGAAATCCTCGCAATTGGATCCGAACTGCTCACGCCGTTCCGGGTCGACACCAACTCCCTTTTTCTCACCAGCCGCCTGAATGACCTCGGGATTGAGGTCATCGCAAAAAGTGTCGTGGGGGATCGCCCCGAGGCGCTCGTCGCGGCGTTGCGTCTCGCGGTGAGTCGTGCCGACATCGTGGTGACGTCCGGGGGACTCGGTCCGACAGACGACGACCTCACGCGTGACGCGATCGTCGCGGTCGCCGGTGTCGCCAGCGTCGAGGACCCCGAGGTGGTGGACGCCATCGCGAAACGATTCGCAAGTCGCAACATGGCGATGCCCGCGATCAATCGTCGTCAGGCGATGGTGCCCGTCGGCGCGACCGTGCTCGACAATCCGCGCGGCACCGCACCCGGCCTGTGGATGCCCGTCAGCACGTGTGTCATCGTGGCGCTGCCCGGGCCACCCAGAGAACTCAAGCCGATGTGGGATGACCACGTCGCAGTGAGGATCGCGGAAAACACCGGCAGTCAGCGCCTCCGTCGTCGCACGCTGAAAATTGCGGGTCGCGGGGAGTCACACGTTGACGAAATCGCTGCGCCGATTTACGGACGATGGCGGTCACATGTGCCGGCGATCGAGACATCCATTCTGGCGTCGCCTGGACAGGTGGAACTGCATCTGTCCGCACAGGGGACCGATGTGGATCAGCTGGACCGTGCCCTCGACGAGGCCACCGTGGAGCTGGCGACCGCGCTGGGCCACGCCGTGTTCAGCACGGACGGTCGCGAGCTGGAGGAGGTCGTTGGCGAACTCCTGCGCGCCCAAGGGGCGACGGTCAGCGCGGCCGAGTCGTGCACAGGCGGGATGTTGCTGGGCCGGCTCACCAACGTCTCGGGCAGTTCCGCGTGGGTCACCGGTGGTGTTGTGGCCTATGACAATGCGGTGAAGGTGACTCAACTGGGTGTGTCGCCGGAGGTGCTCCAGGAACACGGGGCGGTCAGTGAACCTGTGGCCTCCGCCATGGCGGCCGGCGTGCGCGCGACGCTCGGGACCTCGGTGGGTGTGGGCATCACCGGAGTGGCCGGCCCGACCGGCGGCACCGAGGCCAAACCCGTGGGGATGGTGGTGATTGCGGTGGACGGTCCCGGGGCTGCCCATACGGTGCGAACCCTGCGGTTTCCCGGAGACCGGGCCATGGTGCGCCAGATGTCGGTGCAGGCGGCGATGGACATGCTCCGCCGCGCCTGCGCACCACCCGACTACAATTGATCCTGATGTCGGTTGAAACTTCAGAGGACGCGCACCGCGCGGCAGTCCTGGGTGCGGGTAGCTGGGGAACGGCGCTCGCCATCCAGCTCGGGAGCGTCGGGCACAACGTGTCGTTGTGGGGGCGTGATCCGGCGCTGATGGGGGCGATGGCCGACCGCCGCGCCAATCCCACGTATCTGCCCGACGTCACGTTCCCCGCGCCGGTCCGGGCCACGGCCGCTCTCGACACCGCCTTGCGTGGCGCGCGATATGTGATTGTCGCCGTGCCCTCACACGGGTTGCGCGCGGTGGTCCGTCAGGCCGCGCCGCTCATCGAACCCGGCGCCATCATCGTGAGCGCGACCAAAGGCATTGAGACCGACAGCCTGAAGCGCATGTCGGAAGTCATTCGCGAGGAAACCGACGGCCGCAACCCCGTGGTGGTGTTGTCGGGGCCGAGTTTTGCCGCCGAGGTGGCTCAACGCCTGCCCACAGCGCTCGTTGCGGCGTCGGATGACGATGCGGCGGTGGTGCTGGTGCAGGCGGAATTTCGAGGCCCGCAGTTTCGGCTGTATGGCACGACCGACGTGGTCGGCGTGGAAATCGGCGCGTCGCTCAAAAACATCATCGCGATTGCTGCAGGTGTTGTGGAGTCGCTGGGCCTGGGCCACAACGCGATGTCGGCACTCATCACACGTGGGCTCGCGGAGATCGCGCGGCTCTCGTGTGCCATGGGGGGCCAGCGGGATACACCGGCCGGCTTGAGCGGGCTGGGCGATCTCGTGCTGACGTGCACCGGGTCACTGAGCCGCAACCGCCATGTCGGCATTGAGCTGGGTCGCGGGCGTTCGCTCGACGACATTCTGGCAGGCATGCGGATGGTCGCCGAAGGGGTCAAGACCACAACGGCCGCGCTGGCGCTCGGTGAAAAACACGGTGTTGAGTTGCCCATTGCGGCGCAGATGGCCGAGGTGCTGGCGGGCCGCAAGAGTCCACGCGGTGCGGTGGGCGATTTGATGTTGCGTCCGCAGCGTGGGGAACGGGATCAGGGGAATCGGTAATGGCGTTGTTTGATCGGCTCAAGGCCGGACTCGCAAAAACGGCACAGCAGATTCGCGAGCGGTTTTCCGAGGTCGACGAGACGGCAGACGTATCGGCCCCGGTTAGTTCGGGCGGACGGGCGCTGTCGAGTGGCCCAAAACTGCAGCTGGATACGTTTGAGGCGGTGGAAGACGCGCTGATCGCTGCGGACGTCGGCCTGCCGGCGACCGAACGCATCGTCGAGGCCGTCAAACGTGATCGGCACGGGAGCCTGTCCTCGCGCGTGGGTCGCGAAGTGCGACGTATCCTCGGCGAGGCGGCGCCGATTCCGGTGATCACCACCGTCCCCCACGTCATCCTCATCGTCGGCGTCAACGGCACGGGCAAGACCACCACCGTGGGCAAACTGGCGAACCTGTACAAACAGCAGGGCAAGTCGGTGCTGGTGTGCGCCGCGGATACGTTCCGTGCGGCAGCGGTGGAACAACTTGCGGTGTGGACCGAACGTGCAGGCGTGGATCTGGTGCGTGCGCAGATGGGATCGGACCCGGCGGCGGTGACGTTTGATGCCGTGGTCGCGGCCAAGGCACGGCAGCGCGAGGTCGTGCTTGTTGACACCGCCGGCCGGCTGCACACCAAAACCAACCTCATGGCGGAGCTCGACAAAATACGGCGCATTGTCTCGCGCGAGGTGCCCGGTGCGCCGCACGAGGTGTTGCTTGTGCTTGACGCGACGGTCGGGCAGAACGGGTTGGCGCAGGCGAGAGAGTTCCAGCAGGCGAGCGGCGCCAACGGCATCGTGCTCACCAAACTGGACGGGACCGCGAAGGGCGGCGTCGCCGTGGCCATCGCGCACGACCTGAAGCTGCCGATTCGTTTTGTCGGCGTCGGTGAAGGCATCGACGACTTCCTGACGTTTGACGCCGACGCCTACGTCGACGCGATCTTCAGCGCCTGAACCGCCCATGATGACGACCGCTGATCACGCCGCGTGGATCACGCGGGCGATGTTTGTCGCCGAGCGTGGTCGTGGCCGCACCAATCCCAATCCCCTTGTCGGCGCGGTTGTTGTCTCACCCGAGGGCATCGTGCTGGGGCAGGGCGCGCACCTGATCGCTGGTGGCCCTCATGCAGAAATCCACGCACTGGCGGCTGCCGGCGAGGCCGCTCGGGGCGCGACGTTGTATTGCACGCTCGAACCGTGTTGCCACACCGGCCGGACGGGGCCGTGCGCGGACGCGGTCATCGCGGCAGGCATCACCCGGGTGGTCACCGCCATCGAAGACCCCAATCCCCGCGTCGCCGGTGGTGGGCATGCGCGGTTGCGCGCGGCCGGCATTGAGGTCATCACGGGCGTCGGTGCCGATGCGGCGCGTCAGCAGAATGCGCCCTTCCTCACCTGGATCACCCGGCACCGCCCGTGGACGGTGCTTAAGACGGCCGCCTCCGCGGATGGATTCGTTGCGGCGGGGCTAAAGCCCCTGCCCTACATGCATCGCCCCCGCAACACGACGTACGTAGGGCAGGGGATTCAGCCCCGCCGTCTGACCGGCCCTGACACCGACCGCTGGATGCATCGCCAGCGCGCCTGGATCGACGCGATCGCGGTCGGCGCCGATACCGTGCTGGCCGACGATCCGCTCCTCACCCCGAGGGGCGCGTTCCGTGCGCGCCCTCTCACACGGGTGATTGTGGACTGGCGGGGGCGTGTGCCGGTCGACGCCCGGGTCTATTCGACCGGGTCGGCGGGCCCCGTCATAATGGTGGGGTTGGAGACGGTCCCGACGGCGCACCGTGAGGCGCTGCACCAGCGTGGTGTGGAGACTGGTGTTTTTGCGGATCGGAGCCTGACGGCCGTGGTGGAACGGCTGGCGGCGCGCGGGGTGCAGTCCCTGCTCGTTGAGGGCGGGCCGGTCCTGCAGCAGGCCTGGGTTGAGGCCGGGCTTGTCGACGCGGTGCAATACGTCGAGACACCGGCCCGGCTCGGGGACGGGGTCCCGGTGGCACCGGCGCTGCGCGGGTGGGTGACCAGCGGCCGCGGCCGGGATCAGAAGGTTTTGGGGGCGGATCGCCTCGTGGAAGGAATGTGGGCCTGACGTGTTTACGGGGCTGATCGAATCAACCGGACGCCTGACCACCGGAGTGGCGGGACCCGACGGCGGTCGCATTCAAGTCCAGACCGCGCTTGGCGGGGAACTCGCCATTGGCGACAGCATTGCCGTCAACGG
>CAYRGW010000035.1:34578-39761 GCA_964423815.1 uncultured Solibacteraceae bacterium
CCGCCGTGGAGGTGACGCCGGCGGGTTTTGCCGCGGACGTGTCACCACAGACGATTCGGGTCACAACTGCCGGCGACTGGCGCACGGGCGCCCGTGTGAACCTCGAGCGACCGCTCCGCGCCGATGCGCGGCTCGGCGGCCATTTTGTGCTCGGGCATGTGGACGGCGTCGCGCGAGTGCTGCTCGCACGGCAGGACGGCGAGAGCTACTGGCTGGAGTTTTCCCTGCCGGAGTCACTCGCGAAGTACGTGATCCCGAAGGGATCAATTGCCGTCGACGGCATCAGTCTCACGGTGGCGGAACTCGGGACGGCGCATTTTGCCGTGCAGATCATCCCGCACACGTGGTCGGCCACCACGTTGTCGGATCGCGCCGTTGGGGACGCAGTCAATCTTGAAGCCGACGTGCTCGGAAAACACGTCGCGCGGTTGGTGGAGTTGGGGAGGACAGTGTGAAGAAGGCGCCGTTGCGATTGGCGAAGGGACGGAAGGTGTCGCCGTTTACCCCGATAGAGGACGCGCTGGAGGCCCTGCGGGCCGGCCAGATGATCGTGGTTGTGGATGACGAAGACCGGGAGAATGAGGGCGATCTCACGATGGCCGCCTCCAAGATCACTCCCGAGGCCATCAACTTCATGGTCAAACACGGGCGCGGTCTGGTGTGTCTGGCGATGACGCCTGAACGCCTCGACAAACTTGAGATTCCGCTCGAAGTGAGCGACAACTCGTCCCGTCGTGAAACCGCGTTCTGCGTGTCGATCGACGCCAAGAAGGGCACCACCACGGGCGTCTCGGCCGCCGATCGTGCCAAGACGATCAAGGTCGCCATCGGCAGGGACTCCACGCCACGTGACCTCTCACGCCCCGGGCACATCTTCCCGCTGCGCGCGCGCACCGGCGGGGTGCTCGTGCGGTCCGGTCACACCGAAGCGGCCGTCGACCTGTCGCGCATCGCCGGGTTGCCTCCAGCCGGCGTCATCTGCGAAATCATGAATGACGATGGGACGATGGCGCGGGTGCCGGAGCTCACGAAGTTCGCGAAAAAGCACAAGCTGCCGATGATCACGATCGCGGAGCTGATCCGCTATCGGATGCGCACCGAAAGCATGGTGACCCGGGTCGCGCGAGCGGCGTTGCCGACCGTGCACGGGCCGTTCGAGATCTTCGCGTATCAGTCCGGGATTGACGGCGAGACACATGTGGCGCTCGTCAAGGGCGACATCAGCAGCGGCGAACGTATCCTGGTGCGCGTGCACTCGAAATGTCTGACCGGCGACGTGTTCCACTCCCTGCGCTGTGACTGTGGGCCGCAGCTGGACACCGCCATGCAGCGCATCGCGCTCGAGGGACAGGGCGTGCTCCTGTACCTGCACCAGGAGGGGCGTGGAATCGGTCTGGGCAACAAGATCCGGGCGTACGAACTGCAGGATCAGGGGCTGGATACGGTGGAGGCCAACGAACGGCTCGGCTTCAAGCCCGACCAGCGCGATTACGGAATCGGCGCCCAGATTCTGCGGGACCTCGGCATTCGGTCGATGCGCCTGCTGACGAACAATCCCCGCAAGTTTGTGGGCCTGGAAGGGTATGGCCTGTCGGTGGTGGAGTCGGTGCCGATCGAGATCGCCGCCACCAATGACACCCGCAAATACATGAAGACCAAGAAGGACAAACTCGGGCATACACTGTCGTCGGTCTAACCCCCCAATGACGAAAATGACGAGAGCGCTGGTCGCCCTCCTTCTCACCACCTCGACCGCCGTGCTGGCCACGCCGCAGAACGTGCCGCTCGAGACGTTGCTGGACCGCCTCGCGACCTACATCGAGACCTACGAACGCGACCTCTCCGCAGTCGTCTCAGAGGAACACTACACACAGGAAGTCACGGGCGCGTCGAGCCTCTGGCCGGGGTCACGTGTGCTCCGGTCCGAATTCCTGCTGACCAAGTCGGCGGCGGGCCCGGGGATGCCCGAGTGGATTGCCTTCCGCGATGTGTTTGAGGTCGACGGCACACCGATCCAGGACCGCAGCGACCGCCTCATCCAGCTCTTCGTCAAACCGACGGGCGACGCCCTCGATCAGGTCAACCGCATCGTCCAGGAAAGCGCCAAACACAATCTCGGATGGGTGACGCGCACGGTCAACGTGCCGACGATGGTGCTGTTCTTCGGCAAACGCGACGAGCAGAAGCGGTCGCAGTTTCGACGCGGCGGCACGACGCGGCTGGGCGACACGCAGGCGCGCGAAGTGCGATTCACCGAACGGGCGATGCCCAGGGTCATCCGGACCAGCGACAATGCGGCTGCGCAGGGGACGTTCTGGATTGACGAAACGACCGGTCGCATCCTGAAGACGGAACTCAAGATTTCCACTGGGTCCACGTCCGCCGTGATCGGGGTGTCGTACGGACATGAGGCCAAACTTGATATGTGGTTGCCCGTGTTGATGAGTGAGCGGTATTCGACGCCGCGACAGCCGATCATCACGGGCCGTGCGTTGTATTCAAACTTCCGGAAATTTGACGTGACGGTCGGAACGATTATCAAGAAGTAAGCCTTGCCCGCCGTAGCCGTGGCGAAGGCGGGTTGGAGACACATCGTGAAGCGATTGATTGTGGTGGTGGGGTGTGTGGCCGTGGCCGCAGCAACGGTCCTGGCGCAGTCGCGGGTGACGCCGGAGGTGCTCAACAGTTTCGAGTTCCGGAACATGGGGCCGTTTCGCGCCGGGGCGTGGATTACAGACTTCGCGGTGCCCACCACACCCGAGCGGGCACATCGCTACACGTTTTATGTCGGCACGCGCAACGGTGGCGTGTGGAAGACGGACAACAACGGCGCCACCTTCAGGCCGATCTTTGACGCCACCGGCCAGCAGTCCATTGGTGCCGTGGCTGTGGCGCCGTCCGATGAGAAGGTCGTGTGGGTCGGGACGGGTGAGTCGTTCGTCGTGCGGTATTCGTATCCCGGCGACGGCGTGTACAAGTCCACCGACGCGGGCGCGACGTGGCAACACATGGGCCTGCGTCCGACGCAGCACATCTCGCGCATTCTGATTCACCCGAAGAACCCGGACGTGGTGTACGTCGCCTCGATGGGGCCGCTGCACACGAAGTCTCCCGACCGCGGCGTGTATCGCACACGGGATGGTGGCGCGACGTGGGAGCGGGTCTTTTATGTCAACGACGAGGTCGGGGTCATCGAGATGGTGATGGACCCGTCCAATCCCGACGTGCTCTATGCCGCCAGTTATGACAAGGAACGTGTCGCGTGGCGACTGCGACAGGGGGGCCCCGGCAGCGGCATTCACAAGTCCACCGACGGCGGCACGACGTGGACGCGGCTCGAAGGGGGATTACCCACCGGCAACATCGGTCGTATTGGTCTGGATGTGTTCCGTGGCAACTCCCGCATCCTCTACGCGCTCGTGGAGAACATCAACCCGCGCCCGCAGGGACTGCCGCAGCCCAACGCGGTGGGGGGCGGCATTGGCGAGGTCTATCGATCAGATGATGCGGGCGTGACCTGGCGGCTGACCCATGAGCGGACGATCAATGTTGGCGGCAAGGCCCCGTATTCGTTCAACTGGCTCAAGATTGATCCGAAGGACGAAAACAAGGTCTGGGTGACCAGCGTGTGGGTCGCGCACACGGCGGACGGTGGCAAGACCTGGAACGATCTCGAGAGCAACCGCTCACGGTTCCGCAACATGTTTGGAGACATTCGTGCGATCTGGGTCGACCCCGAGGATTCCGAGCGTCTGCTCGTGGGGTCTGACGGTGGTGTGTATCAGACGCTGGATGGCGGCCGCAGCGTCAAACACTACGCGAACCTGCCGCTGGGAGAAATCTACGCGCTTGCGCTCGACAACGACGACCCGTACCACATTCACGCGGGGCTGCAGGATCACGAATCGTGGCGCGCGCCCGTCAATGGGTTTGCCGGCACGGTCGGCACCGAGCAATGGGTGACGGTGGGGGAGGGCGACGGCATGTATAACGCCGTGGATCCCACCGACAGTCAGTGGGTCTACAACACGCAGCAGTTTGGTCTGCACTTCCGCCAGAACGTCCGCACGGGCGAACGGACGAGTATCGCGCCGCCTCACCCCGCCGCACCTCAGCCGCGCAATCGTTACACGTGGGTGGCGCCGCTGGTGTTGTCGCCGCACAATCCAAAGACGTTGCTCGCCGGCGCGCAGAAGGTGATGCGCTCGCGGGACCAGGGGGCGACATGGGAAACGATCAGCCCCGATCTCACGAGCGCCGAGGGCGCGACGACGGAGATTCCCGGGAGCCCGTGCACGATCACCCGCGTGGGGGACGGCAACGTCTGGTACTGCACCATCACCACGCTCGCCGAGTCGGCGCACACGGCCGGCGTCATCTGGGCTGCGACCGACGATGGGCGCATTCAGGTGACGCGTAATGATGGAGGCGCATGGGCGAATGTGACGCCGGCGATTCAGGCGGCCGGTGCTCCGAAGGACTACTGGTTCACGCGGGTCACGCCGTCGAAACACGCCGCGGGCACGGCCTACGCGACAGTGACCGGATTTCACCGCGACGACTTCAGGCCGTTTGTGTATCGCACGGACGACTTCGGCGCCACCTGGCGCGCGATCACGACCACGTTGCCCACCGCCGCCTCCGCCAACGTGATCGTGGAAGACCACACCAATCGGAATCTGCTGTTCCTGGGCACCGACCGCGGACTGTTTGCGACGTTTGACGGCGGTGCCAGCTGGACACCCGTCCGCGCGAACATGCCGCTCGTGCCCGTGCGGGATCTGGTGATTCATCCGCGCGAAAACGATCTCGTGGTTGGCACCCATGGTCGCGGCATCTGGCTGACCGACATTACGCCGTTGCAGCAGCTGAACGCCGACGTGCTCGCGAAGCCTGTGCACCTGTTTGCGCCCGAAGCCAAAGGCCTGCGCATCGAGAGCGATTGGGGCAACTACCGGCTGTATGGAGACGACGTGCTGGCCACGCCGAATGAGGCCAACGGCATGCCGATCGTGTTCTGGCAGCGGGACGCGTCGACCGGTCCCGTGACGGTGACCGTCACCAACGCAGCCGGCGCGACGGTATTCACGCAGCAGGTGCCCGCGGGTGCCGGTATGCGGCGCGCACTGTGGCCGCTGCGCATCGCGGCCGCGCCGGCCCCAGGCGGCGGCCGAGGTGGCCGT
>CAYRGW010000036.1:0-38461 GCA_964423815.1 uncultured Solibacteraceae bacterium
ATCGCTGCGACTGTTACCGGCCGCCCTTACCGTTCTGCTTCGCGACGCAGGACACAATCTTGCCGTGCTCCTGGCCGGTAATCAGCCCCGCGCTCTTCCAGCCGTTCGACAGCGCCGTCACGGCACTCACCCACTTGCCGTGGTTGCCGCCAGATGCGGCCTGCGCGGCGCCGAGCAGGTCGTTGAACGTCGCGCCATTCGGGAGCCGCCCGTTGGCCACGCCGGTATTGCACGTGCCCACTGACACCAGCGGCGTCAGGTTCGAATTCGGGAAGGCATCCGTCGCGTCGGCCACACCGTCACCGTCGCTATCAAGCAGGTAACACTCGGTGGCACCGGCCGCCGACCCGTAACCGACCGCGCACGCGGTCTGTGAGGTCGAGCCAATCAGGGCGACAAAGAAGCCCGCGTCGGCAGGGGTGCACGACGCCGATCCGGCCGTGGCGCTGTAGGTCCCGGCCGGACACTGCAGCGAGCCGTTGGCCCCGATGGTGCCAACGTAGGAGCCAGCCGGCGCCATCTGACACGACTCCGCGCCGCTCACGCTGGAGTAGGTGCCGACCGGGCACGCCGTCTGTGACGTCGCGCCAGCGGTGGAGACGAAGTAGCCCGGCGCGGCCTCATCACACGGCGCATTGCCCGTCGCGCTGTAGGTGCCGGCCGTGCACGCGACGGGGGCATCCACATCGCCGGGACCACCGTCCAGCGGCCAGACCGTGGCTCTGTAGGCGCCGGTATTCGAGTACGAATATCCCGCCGCCAGCCCCGCGCTGTTCATGGCGTAGATTTCGCTCCACTGCCAGTTCGCCTGATTGAGGTTCAGCGTCTGACCGTTCTGCCACGCCGTGGCGAGGATGCCGGTCATGCCGGCCACCAGGCCGGTGTCGGTGACTCCAACCGCGAAGGTATTCGGGGGCAGGTTCTCCATCCCGACGCCAGGCGTGTACACAAAGCCCCGCCAGGTCCCGTCCGAAAAGCCATTCCGTCCAGCGACACGCCCCTGTTTGGAGATCATGTACACCTGCGAATCGGTGATCTGCACACCGGCCTCAGGATTGATGAGCGTCGTGCCCAGGTTCTGCATCGGGCCCGGAGGCGTCCACAGGAACGGTCCCTTTATGAGTGTGCCGTACGGATCGACGTACCAAGAGGTTCCCGCCACCTGGCCGCTCGCGTTGATCGGCTTGGCCGCAACCGCGCCGTTGCGGCTTGCCGGGTGGGACGGCCAGGAATGGAGTACAGCGCCAAGGGTGCCGAGGTCCTGCATCGTGCCGGTCGTCGCGTTCGGCGTCGTCGGCGTCCAGACAAACGCATGGTTGTACGCATGCTGGCCGTTGACGTTCACGGCCGAGTACCCAGTCACCGTGCCGTCGTTGTTGAGGCCGTAGGCCTGAGAGCCCTCGCGCCCCCCGAAGTAGCCGCCGAGCTGACCAAGATCCGTGATGGTGCCCGTCGTCCCGTTCGGGACGTGCGGTGTCCACAGGAAGCCGCGCACCACGGCAAAGGGGGAATTGGGTGTGGGGAACATCATCCAGCCGACAACCTGTCCCATCTCATTGACCGCAGTGGCCGCCGAGCTGAGGTTATAGATGTTGCCGCCGGGCGTCGGCACGCCGCTGACGCCAAGGTCCACAAAGCCATCAGCTTGCGACCAGATGTAGGCGCGCGAGTGCCAGTAGAGGCCGAACCCCTGGTCCTGGATGTCGCCGTTCGGGCCCTTCGGGTAATACGAGCCCACGACCTGACCGCGGCCGTTCACGTCTGTGGCGAAGCCGCCCTGGTCGCAGCGCATGCACGCGCCGAAGGTCTCAAAGATCTCGACGAGCCCCGTCTCCTGGGTCCACCAGAAGGCGCCCAGTCCGGTGTTGCCGGCCACGTTCCCGTTCGGGCCGACCGCCGACGCGTAGTGCCCGGACCGCAAGTTCGCGATGTACTCGGGGGTATGGCGCGGATTTGGGTTGGTGGGCACGTACGGCACCGACAGGTCCGTCTGCAGAACGATGGCGCTTCCAAGCAGTTGCGGCCCCTGCGGCGCGGCGCGCAGCCCTGAGACCAGGCTCGGCAGCACCAGCAAGAGGGCGATCACCGTGACCGGCGCGATCGCACGACTCACACGGACAGACTTCAGGCGGGAGAACTGGGCGGTATGTGTCATAGGCGTGCGGAGGCTAACAGATGTGTAGTTAATATGTCAATTTAGGACAATAGTAGCCACAGACTCGCTTGTTTGAGCAGTACTTGACTCACCTGAACACTACGGCCTCGTGGCAACTTGCCCCCGCCTGGGCCACCGTGTGTCTTCACTGTGAAGACAGGACTACGGTCTGGCGTGCGGGTCGCGGAGCCGGGACTCTCGCCGCACTCTTCATGTCGGCAGCGGGACGTGCGCTGCCTGGTTGTGATGAGGGGTTAAACAAAAATGGCCCAGCAACAAGAACGTTGCGGGGCCGCTTTCGACTTAGATGGTCTTACATTGCGGTGGTATACCCACCGTGGCGCAGCCCATCAAGTCGGCCCCTCACTGCGCGAGCCTGAGTGCATCACAGACTTTGTGGTGGTGGGCGGTGTCAGCCACCGCAACGCAACCTGGCAGGTCGGGAACGTAGATCAGCCGACCGTAACCGTCGCCACGCGTGTTGTCGGTGGAGGCACTGCTTCACCGCGGGCCGACAGAACGGCCAGATGTTCGGTGATGGCCTCTTCAATCAGGCGGGCCACTTCTTCACGCGTGCGACCAACGGCAAAACACCCGGGGAGGTCAGGCACAGTGGCGCCATAACTTGTTGGCCCTTCCTCGATGACGACGGCATATTCAGTTCGACTCATCGCAGCCTCCAATCCAGTCCTGTCGCTATCCCGCCCTGCCAGTGTAACGACACCGGGCTTGGCGTTGTGCTCGTAGTGACGATGGCTGCCGGTGGTCCGGACGTGGACCCAGCCGTCGGCCTTGAGCCGGGAAGTGATCTCTCGAACCTTCACCCGGGGGCGAAGCAGCAAGACCTGAGCCAGGTGGAACAATCGCTACAGGGGTCTGTTAGCTGCGCCGGATTCGTTCGGCCGGGTAATCAACGCCCCGGAGCAAACACGAGCGTTCCTCCGGCTACCCGACGCCGCCTAAACCGCCCACCACTCCCCATCCGCCCGCAGCTCCACCCGATCGAAGAACTCGCTGAACCGCTCCGGCGCGAACGAATGGATCGGCGCCACCCGGCGCGCGTTCAGTGCGCGCGCGAAGCGCTGCAGGTCCGTCACCCAGGCGTGGCCGGAGGCGTGGTGGGGCGCGCAGCAGCCGCTCCTGGCCCGGCCGCGTGAGATACCCGGGCCACATCGACCACACCGCACGGGCGTCCTTCAGGCACGCCGCCTGCTCGACTTCGCGAATCATCGACGTGCGGAACGTGAGCACCAGCTCGTGCGCGCGGGCGGCCAGCTCCTCCGGGAAAATCCGAACGGGCCGAATGTCGTTGGTGCGATGAAACTCCCGCGCCTTCTTCACCTGAACCCTCTGCCGATCAGGCACGTAGACGAGCAACCGGTCGAAGCCCACCCGCGGGATGTTCTCGTTCCCGGTGGCCTCGGCCACCGACGCCCCATACAGATCCACCACGAGGTGCCGCCCCGACTTCTTGCAGGCACGGAACATCGTAACCAGCCGGTCGATGTTCTGGGCGGAGTACATCGCCAGCACCATCCCCGGTGTCTGCTTGAAGGTGGTCACCAGTTCATCCTCCACCTCGCGCTCGGTCCTGCCCGTGGCCGGTTCCGCATCGCGTCGGAGGTGCGTCCCTTCCATCAGCAGCACGTCCACATCGGCAGGTGGCCTCTGCACGAAGTCGTCGAACAACCGCGCCTCGCGGCCGTGCGCCTGCAGGTCGGCCGAATAGAACATGCGTCGCCCCGCCGCCTCAATCAGCAAGGAATACGTGTCGAACGCGCTGTGGTCGTTCAGGAACGACTACCGTGGCGCATCGTGTGCCTCAGGGCCAACAGCTCTTAACAACGGTCCCAAAGGGTGACTTCTCCCCGAACGATTGAGCCGGCGTTCGCAAATCCGGGTTGAAGTATGGGGTGGCCTCACCGTCACGGGTGGACACCAAGAATGGGATTAGGAAAACCCTCGGCCCTGCTTGGAGCGGCAGCAGCAGTTCCGGTGAGGCTCTGAACCGCTGAGACAGCTCGCTCAGGAGAGCTTCAACCCGGAGGATCGACCATATCCGACTCGCCGGTTTCGTCGACACATCAATGTTCCCACCCAGGCACAACTCCGCAACGCCCAGGTCGATCACGTTTGGCTTTAGCTCAACGCGCCCACTCCGAAACGTGAGTCCTATGCTGATCACATCTGGGAGGCTGGTCGGCTCCCTAAGACCGAAAAGGGAAAGCATCGTGCGAGCCGTCGGACTGCTCAGGAGTTCAGCTGGCCTCATCTGAATGGTTCCCCCTCCTGCAACGTCGGTGTCGTTCAGGCTCCCTTCAATCAGAAGTTCAACCTTTCCGGGAACACCTGCCGCCACACGGTCTGAAACTTCTCTGGGAGGCCCGACAAAGCCACGGTTGGGCCCATTCGTAATCCAGTCGAGTAGGGCCTCAACATCAATATCCCCCGCCAACGAGGCACTCCATCGCCGACCACCATCCAGTTCCACCGTGCCCGTCCCCGAGACATGAACTCCCGGAAAGACGTCAATCTCTAAATCGCTCACGGTCGCCGAACTGCGACCCAGATAAACTTTGGCGCGCGCAGCATCGAGGGTCCAAATCTCCGACCTGACGTCTCTAAGGGAAATTGTGATGCCGGGATCATCAGTTCTGAGGCGGTCGCGATGGCTCACTGCGCCCGAAAGATCGAATTCTCTCAACCAGGCAATAAGAGAGCCATCCGTCTCTGCCACTCGGAGCTCTCCATTCCGAATGTCGAAACCGATGGTGCCTCCACCGGACCAGACGTCCATCGCAGCTTCTGGCCGGTGGTCCCACTCTGCGGCGTCACGACCGATACCGAGCCGTCCCCCTTTGGTGGCTACCAGCACGGGACGGGAGAATCTGCCCCACGTGAGAGGCCACCGAAAGGGTGAATCGCCGAATAGTCCTGGCACTCCGACGACGAGCGCGAGTCCTCCGCTCGGAAACACCCGTTCGTACGACCGCCGAGAGACAGTTCGGAATGGAATCAAGACGTCGCTCCACCGCTCCTCGGCCGGGCTGGCACCAACATCTGTCATTGCACCGGCCAATGCGGACGTTTGGACCATGACGAACAATGTTCTGGCCACGACAGACAGCAGGAGAATCCCAATGCCCCACCGCGAAATCTTCCGGTAGCTCAGGGTCATCGCCCCCCTCCGCCCGGCAGGAGCACACCGAGCTTCGCCAGGCGGCCCGAGAGACTCTGCACCACATGCGCGCAGCCGGCTGATTCCGTAACCGCCGCAGCGACTGTCGGCCAGGTCTGACTCCGCGCGAGCGAGACAAGCATCGCGCACCGGCCGCCCTCAAACGGCCGCTTTGTGGCGAGCACCCTCTTGGCCGCGACCCACGCATCTTCCGGAGCCAACTTCTCGCCGATCTGCGACAGATTTAATTCAAGGGCCCCCGTTGCCGCTTCAGGATCGCTGCCGCTGCGCGCTTCCCAACGGTCGAACAGAAGGGTCCACGAGAGAAGTTGCAGGTCCGGGGGTAGGGATTCCAAGGTGGAGATGTTCCAGGAGGACTCAGACGCGCGTACCGCTGCCCACCGAACCACCTGATCCTGCAGCGGCCGGTCGAGGAGCACTGCCCAAGGAAGTACCAAAGAAGCCCAAGGCGGATTCTCGTCGCCGGGTCTCGGACGGTCCTGCTCCAGAACCCCGCTCACCACCCTTTCCGCCCACCTCCTTTGGAAATCAGGTGGGAGGGACCACAGGATCAACAAGGCGACGCGGGGGTTCTTCAGCAGGGGTTGTAGCAACCGTTCCGCTTCCACAAAATCTTCGGGCGACAACGGGTCTGCAATTCTCGGAAGCTCACCGACACTGCCCCCTCTTCCACGAATCGGGACGGGCCTCTCACGCTCGAATTCCAGACTGCGCATCCAGATCTTGAACGTCTCAGGCCCAGTGAAACACGAGGAACCGTATTGTGTGACCATCGACTTCAACCGATCGGACAGTTGCGGGTACCTGTCGAGCGCGGCGTCGACCACGCGCCTGACGCTAGGGCACCGTTTATTGCTGGCCACCCGATCCACCGTGTTATCCAAGGCTGCCGCCGCAGTCAACACAACCGCTGCGTCGCTGTCGCTGAGACGGCTCACCAGTGCATCAACCACCTGATCCAATCGGCTCGGGCCGATCCACCGGAGCGCCCCCACCAAATCCGACCACGAGCCTAGGTCATCCGCATCTCTCGCACGCCTCAGTCCCAGCGCAATGAGCCCCGTCAACTCATCCGCAGTCTCTCCCCGCATGGCGCCCCGCAAGCTGATCACGAAGCTGACCAATTCGCGGCTCAGCCGTCCAGTTGCCGCCGAGCTGCTGACACTCCGCACGGCAACCTCCAGCGCCCGCTGCATCGCCTCGCTCGCTCCCGCGTCAGGTGGCAGAGACAATAGCCCATCGACTGCCATGCGAATAGAGCTGTCAAAGGTGCCCGAACCGATCACACTCAAGAGCAGTGGGCGAATGGACTCGATCCGCCCAACCGCCAGCGCCTGCCGGTCGCACTGTGACAGAGCGATTGCCAGGCTCAGCCGTGGAGAATCGCCTGAGGGCTTCTCTCTGACAATCGCACGAACGATTTTGTTGATTTCTTCCACCCTCTGGATTTCAAGCAAGGGCTGCAGCAACGTGCAATAAATCGACGAATGCGCATCCTTCTCGGGATCCATCATGGCGACAGAAAGCCTTGAGATTGCTCTCTTGCGCATGTCGTACGGCAGATGCTCAGCGATGCGCCGTCGACTGGTGTCGTCCACGTCTCGTTCCACGAGCAGCCGATCGAGGACCTCGTCACTCGGAAAATAGCCGGCATGGGCTGCCAGCATGGCACAGGCATTCAACTTGGACGATCGCAGCACCTCTGGACCGCAGAGTTCTTCGGCCAGCGCGTAGAATCTGTCGGGGTCCCCGCGCTCGGCCAACCTCAAAGTACTGGCAAACCACCCTAGGTGCGCTGAGAGCCGTCCCTGCGCCCGTTCTTCCGCCAACAGTCTCAAGACCCTGTTCTGAACGCGAGGACTTTCAGCAGCAAAGTCGTCGAGAGCCCCGCTCTCGGCCACATGAAGTTGTTGGATTGAATCAAAAGTGTTTACGATGCGATTCGCAGTGGCCGCGTCGGCCGCCTGAGTCCACTGAATCCAGACCGCGACAGACGCGATGACCGACACATTGACCACCAGCCGGATCGCGCTCAGGGCAAACAGGTGCCCGCCGCTTGCGATCGTCGAGCGATCAAGTTTGCCTACACGCCAGGCATGGGCACATTTCAGCCACAAAAGAGGGGGCAGCAGGGCGAGGACTCGCTCGCGTGGCCGTAGTGCGCGACTCCACCGTTCCGCATGGCCTCGGAAGCGGTCTGCTACGTCATTCCTGAGACGGTCCGAGCTGCGAAAGGCATGACCAAAATATTCATGCTGCAGTTGCCAGCCACCCTCTTCAGTCCGTGCCACCACGCGGCTCTCCGAGAGGGCCGTGAGAGCACCCTCGACGCCACGGGGCTCCATACCGGTGGTCTCTGCAATGGTCTGGTGTGCGACAGTCGAATGGTTCGGCTGGTCGATCAGTGCCTGAATGATCAATCGGACCTGCTGAAAACTCATTCCAACGGTTTGCGCAACCTTCGTCAGCACCGCATCCAGATAGGCGGCCTGCAACCCGTTGAGTCCTCCCGCTTTTGCGTAGGCGGAGACCGATTTGATGCCACGTGTCGCCAGTCCCCCCAACGCAATGTTGGCCTGAACGGGGAGGACTCCCACACCGGAGGGGCCGCTAGCTTCCAAGTCACGGACCAATGCGTCTACGAGGCTGAACCACGCCGGGTCGTCCGGTTGCAGGGCCAGCTCACGCATCGCAGCGACGACAGGCGCTCGATCCAGTCTCGTGAGGAACCGTGTTCGCGACACGTTTGGATTAAATGCGACGGAGGTGAGACTGGACTCACTAGCGGTGCTGGATACGAACACCATCGTGACACTTCGGTTCTGTGCTAACGCCGCTGCGGCCATGCCGCGCCAGAACAGGTTCTGTGTGAGGAGCTCCTCCGGCCTGAGAAGTGAGCCGTCCTTGGTGAATTGTCCCCGATGCTCACGGACGTAGTCGTCAAATTGGTCGAAGACGACACACAGCCTGCGGCCGGATTTTGTGTGGATGCGTTGCAGGAGGGCCGGCAGATCGGCGAGTCGCCAGTCCGAGACGGGAGGGAGCTCCGGCGCGAGCTTCGCCGTCGCCAGCGCAGCGGACAGCGCCGCCGACAGCGCTTCGAATGGCCCGGCCTCCCAATCAGGTCCGTTGATATTTCGGATGTAGACCGGAAAGACCGTGCCCTGGCTGTCGTCCCGAAGGCGGTCCATGACGCCGTTCTTCGCCGAAAACAACACGGACTTGCCGACGCCTGACTCGCCGGGCAGGAAGACCAGAGCATTTTCTTTGCAACACTTCACGACGATGTCGATGTCGCTGCGCCGCCCGACGAGCCCGTCGTGGGGATCGGGCAACGAAACGTCGCCTTTTGGCCCGCCGGGATCAAGCCGTACGAAATAGAAGTAGACCGCCGCATATACGACGACGAGTACAGCCGAAACGGCACCGGCCAGACCTGTTCCGTACGGCTGCAGGGCGTTCCAGGCCGTCAAGAGGAGGGTGAGTCCACCACCAATTGCCGGCAGAGCTCCCCAGTTGACGTTACGAGGTGATGCCAAGTTAGAGACGGTATATCCTTTTGGCCGTGGGTAGCGCAAGGTGGACCGGCGCCCGCCCCCCCTACCCCACCCGCGCCACAAACGACTGCGGCTCGAGCCGGCAGACCTGGTCGAGCGCGCCCGTCAGCGGATACATGCGCGGGGCTGAGGCGAAGTTGAACACGCGATACAGGTGGTAGTCGCGCGGGCGCTGTTGGGACACGCGCAGTTCGTTGGCGCTGACGTAAAACGGAAAGTGTTTCCCGAGGCCCGTCGTCTTGACCTCGATGACCCGGGCGCTGCCGTCTCGGTTGAAGGACTCGATGTCGTAGCCGAGCCCGTCACCACGTGTCGCGGCCACCCACTCCACACGTTTAGAGAGGTCCGGACGTTTGTCCACATCATGGAGTCGCCGGCGCTCGAGCTCAAGCGCCCACTCTTCGCCGTTGCGCCCCAACTCGCGATTGCGTGCGTCGCGCTGCACAAAGTCCACACCGAGTCTCGGCCTCGCCGGCCCCTGTTCACGTGCGGCCCTCTGAGGGCCAGGCTCAGGCGGCTCCTCCATCAAGGCGCGGACATCGTCAAACGCCGGCACCGGCTGCTAGTTCTGCCGCGGTTTGTAGCCGTTGACGTAGGGCTGGTCGAAGTTGATGAGCACCGCGCTGATGTTCTGGTGCTTGAACTCAATGGACCCGTGACTCCGGCCGTTCAGCCGAGGCTGGAGCGCCTTCCGATGCGCGGTCTTGTCGATGGGCAGCCCCGCGAGCTCCTTCCAGAGCATCGCGAAGTAGTCGGCGACGACGAGCTCGACTTCGGGGAGGGACCAGAATTCGGCCATTCGGGGAACGGATGAATTGTGTACCACTTTCGTGCGGTAGCGCCGGCAAGGGGCGGTAGACGCCTTCTTTGCTAGGGCCGACGACGCTACGGTAAGCGCATGACGGTCACCCAGTTGCTCGAACAGGTGAAGGCCCTGCCGGCCAAGCAGCGCGACCGACTGGTCCGCGAAATCCTGGCTCTTGAGGTTGCCCCTGTTATTCGCCGGTCTCCCAAACAGCGCGAGACCGCTGTCACGTGGCCGGACGTCGAGGCGCGCGCTAGGCAGATTGTCGGCCACCAGATCCTGCCGAATCTTGTGTTGCTGGAACGGGGCGACCACCAGTTCTGACGCGTATGGGCGTCTATGCCGACAGCAGCTTTCTCGTGTCGTTGGGGCTGCTGAGGTGAGTTCGGGTGTGAGTCATTCATTAGCAGTCGGTGGATCAGAGTGCTAAATGTACGGTAGTATTCTCCACCTCCAAATTTCTCTATTTGTCCGGCTGGAAAGGCGGGGGCGGAAACAGGAATGGCGGCAAGGGTCTAGACACCCCCGCCGCCATTCGGACGTCGCAGTTACGCTTGGTCCGGTCTAACCCGCCAACGATAGTGCGCTTGCCGCAGGCCTGTCAACCAATTAACCCGAAGCCGGGCAGACAGGACCATAACGATGCGCTACACGATTGGCTACGACCTCATCACGCCGGGGAATGACTACGATTCCCTCTATAAAGAGCTTCGACGCCTCGGGTGTCAGAAACTCATGCTCTCCGAGTGGGTCGGCCGGTTCACCAACAACAATGCGACGCAGATCCGGGACCACTTTCGCGGCTACATCGACGCCAATGACCGCTTGATGGTCACCTGCTTGGACGGCGCCGACTGGGCAGGGTGGAACCTCATGACCAATCCTAACAACGTCTGAGAACTGAAGCAGGGCTCCCAGGGCAGTCCAGACTCTGATTCTGGCTCCCTGTGGAGCCCTGCTTGACACCAAATGCCTTCACAATCTGAAGCTGTACGAATCGTCGGAAGTACAAGGGGGCGGCAATGGGAATTGTGCGAGTCGGATACACCTCTAGGATGGAAGACTGCCCGAAGTGCGGCAGGCAAATTCGCGTTAGTCACGGTCCAAACGAGTATCCAAGCTATGACCGTGAGGACGTGGTCTGTCCCTATAGCGATTGCCTCTCCGTGATCCGGACCGTGCGCACACGAATCGGTTTCGAAACGTCTACCCCAGACTCACCGGATCCGGTCGATGTAGACCGCGAGAGGAACGCTTCGCAACGCCAGCCCCCGTTGCCGCCGACCAAACTGCCACTATTGGACGAGCGAACATCGCCCTGGCCAATGGCGCGACCAGGAACCGAAGGCTTGGGATTCGTTGATCGACCTTGTGAACGCACTTTCGAATCGGAACCCTGATGATGGAGCTAAAGAGGTGACGTCCCTCGTGCGATTCCCACTGAACCACGCCTCACGACACCTCTGGCGCGAACTCTCTACGGTTAAGCCGTACCCCGCTGGGGTCGTTGAGGTTCCCGAACAGATTCCCGGCACCAGTTTTTTCCCAGGCGGCACGGGCGTCTGGTGCGAAGACGATGCCGCAGTGCCCCCGATTCCTGAGGGCGGAGTGATGATACTTGGCCACGATTTTCATTCAGTGGCCGGTTACGAGGAGGCACGCAGAAACGTGTCTGAGAATTTGAAATCCCCGACTTGGCTCCACCTGCTGCGGCTATTGGAAGAGGTGCCAGTTCCTCTGAGAGACTGTTTCTTCACCAATGCGTACATGGGCCTCAGGACTGGTCCGTTGACCACAGGCCGCTTTCCTGGTTCGCGCGATTCGGCATTCGTGGATCGCTGC
This sequence comes from uncultured Solibacteraceae bacterium, assembly GCA_964423815.1. Taxonomy (GTDB): domain Bacteria; phylum Acidobacteriota; class Vicinamibacteria; order Vicinamibacterales; family SCN-69-37; genus SYFT01. The sequence continues at coordinate 11,559 of CAYRGW010000036.1, forward strand.
CGCGCGTTCTTCATCCTGCAGTTAAAGCTGCAACGTCCCCGCGTTGTCGTGGCGCTTGGTGCCTATGTCCCAGCGTTCTTGGCACCGCTGTCACTCGAGCTTGCCGCCTGGAAGGCCGGGCACAGTTTCGGCGAGTTGGACAAGCAGGACTTGGCGCTCGTACGGACGGCCACGTTTCAGGGTGCCGAGCACACTTGCTCGGTCGTAGCCCTCACCCACCCGAGCTTGCGTCTGGCCAACGTTGGCCGACGCCGCTGGCGTGCAGCGACCGGCCACCAAGCCGAGCTACTGTTGATTCGCGCCGCTCTTCAGATCACGTCGTGAGTAATTCGGCGACCGGGACTCAGCGCCCCGGCCGCTTGGAGAGCCACCTCCTACAGCGACGGCAGGCCAACACCGTCGCCCGACCGCGTGCGCGACAAGAGCGCCTGCCTGACGTCCGCCAACGCCCCCGCATAGAAGGCATGCCCGGTAGCGCGATCCGGGTATTGGCTATGCGCCACGTCCCTCAGAGCCTTGATCATCGCCGCCAACGCCCGCCGTCGTACCTCCGTCGCCACCAACTCGTGCAGTTCCTGCTCCTGCTTCGAGAATCCGACGAGCCTGTAGATTGTTCTTCCTCTGCTCATGTCACCCTCCTTAACTTGCCGAAGCGGCCAGCTCCGCACTAGACCGCCATCGCCCCACATGCCACTCCCGGCAAGAGGGGCACTGATACACCCGAAGTTCCGCCACCACGGCCCCGTATCGCTTCTCCAGCGACCGAACGTGTGCATCAGCGGCGCCCTGGCTTTTGTGGGCTTGCTTGGCGACACACGCCGCAACTCGGCGCGCTTTCGCACAAAGAGATGAACTGTTAGTCCAGCGAACAGAATTGCGGAATTTCATAAAATCGCCTCCAGAGATCACAAAAGGCCCGACTGGTTTGTGGCCAGCGAGCCTTAATCAATAGAAAACTTTGTATTAACTTCTCGAAACAGCTGTTTACTTCATGAAGTCCCTCCTCAGTTATTCGTCACTTGTTTCGCCCAAAATATTAACGCATATTGTTACTGTAACTCTTTATTTAACAACGACTTAGACGATCAGATCATAGCACAACCACAAGCACGCGTCAACCCACTGGCCCTCGTCAGCACGCAGCTCGCCCTCTCAAGTTACGTGAAGTCAGCGATGATCGGGAGGTGGTCACTCAGTGATTCGCTGAACACGCGGTCATCACCCACTTCACACATTGCCAACCGGCTGAATATGCTCACGCTGACAAACAGATGATCCATCTGGTGGATGACCGGGCCGCCGGTGGCGTGTCTGAACGTAGGCACCAGCCTGCCCTGGGACCCACGGAGGCATTCCTTGAGTCCCAGCGCGTCCATCCGCTCCAGCACTTGGCTGTTACCTCTGGGTCGAGGCAGGTCGAACGTCTCAGAAGCATTGAGGTCGCCGCCTACCAACCAAGGCACGGCTCCGCCAATGTCCTGTTCCTGGAGTGCCGCCCAGAGGATCTCCGTTACCCAAACATCGTGGTTGTTCGTCAGCTTTACCTCAGACACATCGATGCCGATGAGGCGCTTCTTATCGATCGGAAAGGCTGGGCTGTAAACCGACAGCACTCGGAACGCAGCGCCGGTGTGGAGTTCAACTTCGTGGGCGACCAGGTTCCCGTGGAATCGTCTCAGCTCTTCATTAACCCAATCCCATCTGCTTGAGAGCGGAATCGGCGCCCCAACGGTGCCTTTCACCATGATCGCAGTTTGAAACTTCTGAGGCTTGTCACTGGACGTCACTGGCGTCCTGGAAATGAACTTGAAGTGCTCAGGCATCCACACCGGTTCATGCCCCACCTCTTGCAGCAGGGCCACATCTGGAGACAACTCCGCAAGATACTCCCACGCCTTGGAGCGGGGCGTCGCCCCTCGCATATTCCACGCTACAACACGCATCGCCCTACCCCCTTGCCGCGCCAGGCCATCCGAAGAAGCGGCTCTTCTCCCACGACCTCACGATCCGGATTTCTTCCTAGGCTTATCAGCGAACACCTCAGGCGCGCGCGCCTCATAGTCTTTCGGCCCGAGAAACCCATTCCGGCTCAATGCCTCCAGAGCCTCGGTGTATGACGACACGGCGAACTGGAACACAAGGTCGCTCAGAGGGTCCAGGCCGTCGGGGCTGATGGCGGCAACGTACAAGGGCGACGGACGAAGTCCCTGAACCTCAAAGACCACCCAGGCCATGCCGCACTCCTCGTCCAGCCCGAGCTCCAGGACTTGCTCGCGCCAACGCCGTAGCCACTTTCCCCTCGGGGGAAGACGCGGAGTCGCCGGTCGGCGGTAGTTCGGCTTGTCATCGCTAACTTCATCGACATCGAAAATGTCCTCGAAGTCCTGAGCGGTCGCACGGATCGGATCGAAGGACTTGAATGGAAGGTACATGCCGTTAGCAGCAGGTCTGAGCCGGCGCCAGCCGTCGCCTTCAATTCCGACCAACAGGCGCTGACCGAACTTCCTCGCGCCAACACGGTCGAACGTCGCCACGGCTTCAGCCAGCTGTTCAATCAGCCAGTCTTCGTTGTTCCAAGTATTCGAGGGATAGCTGGACATCGCTAGTGGTCCGCGGAGCCGGGTACCCAGAGGCACCCGACGCCGTCGGCATCGACTCCGAAGATCCGGCCGTCGTCGAGTTGAACGACACACTGATAGCCGTGGATTTCTGGCAACCGGTGGATTTCTCGCCGCGCCAGATCAACGCGACAACCGTTCGTTAGGAGGGCGGTGCGCAAATCTCTAGAAATCCATGAGCGATAGTTGGTCTGGTCTACCGACACCGCGCGCCCTAGGCGCGATAGGTCATCAAGACTCCTGATCTCAATCAGCCCGCCAAGGACTACTGCCACTCGATCGTCGTCTTCAGAAATGCGCATGCCGCCGCAAAAGGCTGAGCGTAGATCCACAACGTCGAGGATCTGTAGGCCCTCGACCGCAAGCACGACCAAGTGCCCGGCTGACTGGCTGCGCGAACCGGTGACAACGACAAGGCGATCTTCGTGGGCCGTCCAACACAATTGGTCGACAGCGACACCCGGGAGAGAACGCCGATTGATGAAGTGTTCGCCATCCTCGCCGAGGCTCCACAACTCAACTGCCGCCTGTGGCTCAGTGGCGGGATCAAGTGGATAAAAACCAGTCCCAAGAGCGAGGAGGTCTCCCTTGGAGTTCAAGGCGGTTGCATTGACCACCCCAGATTCGCACTCAACCGTGCGACTTGCCACGTCGCCCTCTTGCCAGACACTCGCCCACCACGACCGAGAGGCCACCACGAAAATCAATGGCTTCATGGAAGATGCCGTTGGAGAAGCAAGGCACTCGCCGGCGGGCAGACGCATATTTGCAGCTGCAGCGATTGGCTGGGGAAGAATCGTTCTCGACTTGAGATCCACCAGTAGGCACCGGCGGGTATGCCACGCGCTCAGCAGCACGCGGTCCGGGGCAACCACTACAGCGTCACAAAAGCCGCTCGCCCCACCGCATTGGCCAATGACCTCGCGGCGCATCACACACTTGGCCTGACGGGCACCACACCGCCAAGAGGGTCCTGACCAAGCCAATCCGGCCAACGCTCTGTCGCGGTGATCGTGAGGTACCGTTTCGCGCGAGTCGCGCAAATCCAAAAGGCCCGCGTGTCCTCGGGCGACAAATCGCTTGGCCACAGGCGTTCGACTCCAACCAGGACAACCGCGTCGAACTCGAGCCCAACCACTGAATCAGCGTCCGTTATGAGTACCTTATCGAGCCGTTCGCCGATCTGCTCCCCGTAGGCGATGCGGGCGGGCACTCCGTTCGCGTTCAGTTCGCCCTTGAGCGCCTCTGCCGCACCCGCAGACGACTGCCCATCTCGAACGATGACGGCGACAGATGCATCTGGGCGCTCAGCTTTGATCCTCTCCACCTCGGCAGAAATCGTCTGCATCTCTTCACTGACGCTGTCGCAGCGCAGCAGTTTCGGTAGTTCGCCGGAGAATTGATCGAAATCACGAGGCGCCTGCAAGGTCGACTGAAGGCCAAGGCGGGTATTCAGGTCTACCAAGAACGCATAGATTTCACGCGACGCTCGATAGATTCTATTGAGCTTGCGTACACGGTGGTGCTCACCATCTCCCACGAGATCTCTCCAGTCTGTGAGACCGGACTGTGACGAACGCTGCTCAAGGTCGCCGGCTACGGTCAGAGCTCGCCGCGGAGCTTTGGTCAGCCTTTTGAGGAGGCGGACCATCGCGGGCGCGTAGAACTGAGCCTCATCCAAAATCAGATGATCGTATCGAGGCAACGGGCTCAGATGTGGGGCCGTCTCTGTCACGCCTTCAGTCAGCAGCTCAATCAGCCACCCCACGACTACATCGTCGGCCCTGCTAAACGGACGCTTGGGATCCGCAAGGGCTGCCTGGGCGGGCACGGCGCGTGCTCCAAATGCGCGACGAAGCGCAGCAAGGGCTTGTGCCGATCCGTAGAAGTCCTTGGTCAACTTATCAAAGCTGTACAAACGGCTCGGGAGTCGCTGCCGCTCGGACTCGACATCCCCAATGAGTCCGGCCACCTTTGGTCCCGCTTCCTTGAGCCACATACTTAGGTCGGAGTCTTTGGCGAGGCTTTCACGAATGCGGCGAAGAGACACCAGCGCGCGGTCGAAGTGCTCACGAATTTCACGGATTCGGAATCCGGAGGGTCGGGAGATCGAACCGAGAGAGCGAATCCACCCTTCTCGAAGTAGGTCGATCGTCTCACGGCGCCCTGGTGTGACCGAGGCAGGTACCTTCAGGCCCCGAATACTGGCTTCGCACCTCGACGCGGCTGCCTTCAAATTGGCGCACTCTTCGCTGATTCTTTCCCGCAGTCTCAGCTCAATGAAGGATTCAATGTCACGTTCGTGGAACAACGCCGCAAACCCTTCAAGGTCTGCGGGCGCGTCGGTCGCGAACTTGACTTCCTCTTTACGAAGGTATGGCCTGAACACTTCGGCCTGAAACCACTCGTCAAATGTCTTGACTGGAAAGCCACTCACCCCGACCTCTTTAGACAGTCCCGCCAGGTAGGGCTTCAGATGCTCACGACGAACCAGAACCAACATCTGGTCAACCCTGAAATGCACGGTGCCCGAAGAATCCTCCTTCAGGGCAGTCCTTTGCTCCTCAAGGAGATAGGCGGCGCGGTAGAAGGCAACCGTCGTCTTCCCGGTACCGGCTGCCCCGGTGATCACAAGGGGGCCGTCCGCATCAAAGTCGATATTGTCCAGCTGAAATCCATCCAGGGAGCCGACGACGTCACCCAGACCGAACCCGGCGCGAGCTCCGGCTGTCACCTGCGCGGTCTGGCCTTTGCCTGGCTTAGGTTGAGATTTCGATAGCGCTAGTGGGCCATCCGGCGCCCAAACGACCGCGTCAAGGAGATCGGCGGCGGTAACGCCAGCGCTAAAACGAAAATCGACAATCGGTCCATCGGGTGACCAAGTGAAACCGCCTGGCACCTTGACCCAATCTGCGTGGCTCGGACGCCGACCGCTCCACCGCTTGCCGTCCTTCGCAGTGTCCTTCGCCCGCAGCACCAGGCGTCCGACCGGAGTCCAAGGGCCAACAAGTCCGTACTCCGCAAACAACGCTGGGTCTTCCCCATTGCTCAGCCAAAACACCCGACGTTGTCCGGTGCTCGCTTTGAGGCCGCAACCAAGGATGAATGGATTCGTACGAACCCAGCCTTGTGCCTTCTTCTTCTGAGACTGGAGGATGGTACTTCGATCAAGATTGCGCGACTCGTCATAAAGGCGCTTCGCCTGAGCCAGGCCCCTGTCCCACGCTGTCAACTCATCGAGTTCGTCGGGTTTGCTCATCTCCTAAACACCCAGTAGTTCGCGAACCAGCGCCTTGCAGTTTTTGCGGACCGAGACCGGCAGAGGCGCCTTGACCATCTTCTGAATGTGGTCCTTGCGGCGGACAAAATTCTTCAGCGTGAGCTCCTCCGCGTTGTCCAGGCCCTTTGTAGCGCGCGCGTAATTGGCAAGCACTACATCAGCAGCTGCTGTGGTCAGCCGCGCCCATGCAGGTGCCCACCGATACCAATCCTCGTCTTGATCGACCAGCGACTTCGTGAACTCTGGCCGCTCCCACCCGACCCGCTCCGCGCTCAGTGCCCGACACACGATCGATAGCACGACGAGATCAATATGACGCCGCGCCACCCGATACTTCTTGTTGCCCTGCAACAAGCAATCCTGAACGTTTCGAAACACCTCGTGGACCTGAAACGCCAATTCCGCAGGCGTCTTTTGACGCAGAACGTCGTAGCCGTCGCCCTGGAACAGATCACCAAGATTGCCCTTCGCGACACTGGGTCCCAATTTTGGGTCGTTCCAGTGATAAGCGGCAGCCTGGGCCATCAGGGCCTTAATGCTAGGCCCCCCTTCGATGCCGACGCCTCTCAGTTCCGAAGCACGCGACCGCCACTCCTTGTCCCTTCGTTCATAAAACAGGCCCGCTCGTCGAAAGCGTCTGGCAATCTCCATTTGCCATTCATCGTTAGCTCGGAGATTCCAGGGCTTAATCGGATTCTGCTGATTACTGCGGATGCAGATTCGGTTGATGATCTCCTTCGTTTCTGCGGCCTGACCAACTCCCTCTGAGCCCTTGGCTGGCGGAATGCACACGATGCGGACCATGGCCCGCGCTTGTTTCGCTTTTGTGGGCAAGCGAGCCACTCCGCCGGCACACGCCGCCTGAACTGCGTGCAGCGTCTGCGATCCATTCACAACGCGCGGATTCACCAGCACCAGTTCTCTGGTGCCTGGGTCATGTGTTGCCTTCTCGCACAACACCGTAAGCCCGTTGCTGCTGTAAGCGAACTGTTCCGGGTGCTCAGCAAACGTCTCTCGAATCTGTACGTTCACGGACGTCTTGCCTAAGCTGACGCGGACGTTTCGCGCAAAGAGAAGACCGTATGGGTCGTCCTCCATGTACTCGACAAAGTCAACTAGCCGAGCGAACACAATGGACGTGGACACCCCTGTCTCGGCTGCAGGAGGCGAGAGAGTGGCGCCGATATCTTGCAGAGTCAATGATTCTGTCCGAGGCATTGCTCCATCGAGATCGTCCAACACATGTTGGATAAGATTCTCAAGATGGAACGTCTGAACCTCGAGATGCTCGACTCTCGCGAGTTGCCCGGGGTTCTGCCTGCAGTTCGTCAGGAACAAGAGCTTTGCGTGCCCTTTATCGAATGCATCAAAGAGCTTCTTGTAATGCGGACGGAGGTCGCCCCTGACCTTCTGTTCAAGGAATTGGCCGCGACCAGTCGAGTCCGCGAACAGCTGATAAAAAGCAAGCACTTCGTCATAAAAGCCTACCGGTGCGGTCTGGTTATAAGCCTCGGTGAACTTGCTGTTGATGATGTGATGCTTGACTGAGTTTCCCGCAACCGTGTGAAAGAACAAATCAATCTTGCCGCCACCAGCGCCGTCAGTGGCGACCATCCCCTCGGGCCGCGTGAAATACATTTCCGCGAACCAGCGCGGGAACGCGCGGAAGGCTGGTTGACCGGTCTTAGTCGCCAAGTCGGAAACTCGGCCGCTGATGAAGTTAAAGAGGTCTTTTTGAGTAGGTTTGTTCACAGTCGCCGTCCCATCCAGAAGTCGCTGCCCATTCGACGCTACACTCCGCCCAATACTTTGACCGCTGCTGTCTTCGGATCTCCGTAAAAGATCGGGTCGACATGCTCGACGATATCGGCATTGACCTCAAGGAACGTCCGCTTGTTTTCGATTGGTATCAAAGCCCGCTTCGCGCCATTGTCCATCGCCACCTGAAGGGGCTCCACAAGCGACCGCAGAGGTTTGATATTCCCTTGAACGCTTAAGTCGCCCAGAATCAGCAGCGCTGGGCTCACCGGCGCCTTGCGCAATGCCGAATAACTGGCAACGAAGAACGCGACACCGAGCTCAGCCTCCACCCGATTTCCGAGCAAGTCGATCACCTCAACGTGCAGGTCTGACACATCGAGATCGCGCGCCAACCCCAATTCCGCTTTCTTCCCCAAGAGGTAACTGAACGACCTCTGGACAGACTCCTTGATCGAACCAGCCACACCACCAGCAAGCTTTAGCTTGCCTGTGCCACTGGATACCGACACCTCAACTCGGTAGAGCCCAACGGTTCCATCTGAAGAGACTCCGGCGCTGTAGACAGTCCCGGGCGCCAGTGGGTCGGTCGAAATTAGATCTCGGCCTCCCTGCTCCGGAACGCCAACGAACCGCTCCTCACCAGTGTCCTGAAGCGTGTAACTGAATGATGTGTGGTAATACTCGAAAGACCCCATCTTCTTGAGCTGCTCCTTGACGCGGCGCCGGCCCTCCAGAGCCAACTCAAGAATCTCTCCGAGGTCCTCCCTGCTTACCTCTCCATGAGGAAAGAGGATCTTCATCAGGCCGGAGACGGTCTTGCGGACTGCCTTTCGGTCTCTGGCGTTCAGGTGCGGCCCAAGGGAGAAGTGGTGATCAATGACCTCTGTGAAGTTATGCTTCCGCAACTCGCGGAGCGCCTCAGCCAGGTAGTCAACAACAAATCCGTAGTGGTCCGTGAAGAGGTCGTTGCGCATCTTCGGTATCTCCCAACCCGGGAGGTAGAAGTGCATGCGATCAATGAACGCCATGTCGTCCCTGATGATGTCTGGCATGGGCTCAAAGAGGTGGCCGGACTGGACCATCACGTCAACGGGCTGGTTCGTGTTCCCGAACATGGCAATACTGGCGTCACCTGAGACCGCTTCCTGCCCACGCTGGAACGTACCAGACTCGCAGTACGTCTTCATCGTCGTGATCACTTCCTTCGGCATCTTTTGAAGGTCAGCGACCTCGTCGAACCCGACGACATCCCAAATCTGAACCATGCCCTTTTGCTTGCCAGACATGTGCCCGAACAGATTCGCAACGGTCGAGCCCCCAGTGAGGAGAGCCGCATAGGGGGATACCTCCTGAATGACGTAACTTTTTCCTGTGCCGCGCGGACCCAATTCAACAAGGTTGTAGTTGCGCTCTGCGAGAAGGACCAGCCTGACCAAGAACAACATCTTCAGTCGGCGCGGCATTTCAGCCGGCTCGTAGCCCATGCTCCGCACTAGCAAATCGAGCCACTCATCCGTCGTGAACTGCGCTCGAGCGCGACGATATTCCTCAAGATCGAACGTCGCAATTTGAATTGGTGTCAGCTTATCGATCCAGAAGGGGTTCTTTCCCTTTGACTGCTCGTCGTACTCGAACCGCATGTCGACCTGCGCCCACACTCCACCCATGACCAACCGCTCATAGTCGCGGACGTAGTGTTCTGGGATATGAACGTTCCTGTGCCCGAAATTAGCGATCTCGGCCCAGTAGTCGGAATCGACGAGTCGCACTTTGACCTTGTCAATAAACGTGTGCCGGCCACGGTCTTTCACTTTGGCCTGCGCCTTCATGGACTCGTCAGACCGTATGTAATTGTTAGCCAGCGTGTCGTTGACGACCTGCAGGCCCATCTGGATGGCTACTTCGTCGGACGAGGCGCAGTATTTGCCGAGTAGGAACTCAAGAACAAACACTGGCACATTGGCGCCAACCTTGATCTTGCGCACCAAGTCCTTGCGCACCACCTTGCCTGCGAAGACTCGATTCACCTTCTCGTCTAAGTCGTCGCGCTGCGGAACCGAATTGAGATTCACGATTTACACTCCAAGCCGCACTAGGATGTCGGCGGGCGACCGGAAAAGTTCGGCGTCGGTTGACGGATCCTGGACAACCACTCTGACGACATCGACGCCATCATCATTTAGCACCATGGCCACAGTAACGGGCACTCCCGGCTTCAGCTCAATGGCACCTGTGGCGCGGTCCACCTCGGCATCAACAGCCATCCCAACAGCGCCGACTTGGCGCCCGCCACTGATGACCACTGGCCGAACCCACTTGGGCTCTGTGAACATCGAGGGTGCCGCTCCTCCGAGGCTCAGCTGAAGCGAGAAAATCCGGTTGGTGACCAAGTCAGGAACGCCAAGCACCTGGAGGGAGGAGGGGCCGGCTTTCCCAACTTCTGGCGCAGCCAAACGCACCGTCACAACAGGGATCACGAGCTCCTGAAGCGACATGCCGCCGTGATGATAGGCCAAGTCCCCACCGGCCTTAAGGACCCCAAGCCCTTTCGGAAACACGAAGTCCAGGTCGGATTCGTAGCCCAAGTCTGAAGCCGAGACCCGCACGCAGCCGGTCGGTGTAGTCCCCCCGCGGCCAATCCAGCACCGGCGGTGCAGACCGACAGTGACGCCACCGGGCGCCTCGGTGCGCATGGACTCATCCCTATCCGTGGGGAAGAAGAGGTGCCCGTGGTCCGCCGTGACCACCGAGTGCTCCACTCCCACCGCCGAGAGGCGCCTAATCGCCCGGGCCACATTGTCGATGACGGTGTCCATCACCTGTCGGGCCTGATACGTGGGTCCGGTCTCGCCAGCAAGATCAATTTCCTGTGACCGCACGACGACGAGCTGGGCACCTGCAAGCTTCTTCGACAGTTTCGACGACGATAACCCGAGGAGCTCTTCGAGGGTCATGTCGACAAGCTGGGGCACCCTTGCAGCCGCGAACTTCCGGCGGCTGGTGAGATCCGGGAGGAAACTCTTGTCAATCTGCGCGCCGAGTTTGCCGGCGTTTTCCACCACAGAAAAACTGCCAGCAGCGCCCGGTAGCAGGGCGGCCATGCCTACCGGCGTAATGCTGGGCAGCGCTCCTATGGCAGGCCGTACCGAGACCTCCGCCAATGCAGGAAGACGTTGGGAGAGCTCCACGCCCATCTCGTACCGCATCGCGTCGACCAGGAAATAGGCCGTCGGCTTCGGTTGGCTGGAAACCACTTCGGCAAAGACTCGAAGCTGGGGCAGAACATCCGGAACTGACCATGCAGCCTTGGAAAGGGCTACAGAGAAACCGTCCGCCATCAATTTGCAGGCGTCGTCATACGCTCTCCGAACCACTGCCAACGGCAGCTCCTCGGGCTCGTCATCCAGGTTGCCAAGCCAGCCTTCAAGCCGGCGTTGGGCCAGGTCGAGGCGATGCCATCCATCGGCCTCGCTCGATTTGCCGACGTATTTTGCCACCCACTCTCTGACGTCTCGAGGTGTCGTGCTGAGCGCACTCCGCACGCTTGCAGCCAGCGCACCCCCCTCCGCCATGCGTCTCGTGGCTTCCCACTGTGCCTTTCGGCCGACATCTCGATCGAGCCAGAAGCTGTGTTCACGGGCCTTTACAAGCTCAAGCGCCGCCGAGAACGTCCCCGCCGCAATGAGCTGCCCGGCATGTCGCAGTAACTCTCGCTCCTCGAAGCGGAATGTGTCGATGGAGCCGAGCGCACCCGGTGGCAGCTTGGCCTTGGTAAGCCCGAGTTCATGCTCTACGTGGTCAGCCCTGGCCGCGTAGCTGTCCGGGTAACTGGCACGAAGGCGGCGGGCGATCTCGCGCACAGCCGACTCCTCATCCTTTGAGGGCGGCGCGACGATGCTTTCAAGCGACGCCGGCGCATCGCAGGAGAGGTCGAGCCGGAACTCGCCCGCGAGCACATAGCGCAGAGTGATGGCACGCAGCTTCGAGAGCGGCGAATCAGCGGCGAGGTCGATCCCGAGGCGCGCCTTGACGAGCTTCGTCAGCTCACGTGTTGCCTCTTTTTCCACGACTTCCTGGTCGCGTGCGTCACTCGCGAGCCAGGCTGTGAGGACTCCGTCGTTGCCCCTCGTATCGTGGAAGATACTCTTCAGTATCGACGGGGGCTCTGCACCGGTGGCACCAGCGGCTGCGCGCGCCAGGTCCTCGTAGGAGACCTTCCGGTCAAAGGGCAGCATTTCGTCGACCACGCCGATGGTGTACTTCTGGAGGAGAACGTTCTTGGCGAGCTGCATCAGCTCCGGCTTCCAGGTTCGGCCGGCCTTCTCAATCTCCATGAGCACCGACGCCTTCGCGTCGTGAGCGACACCAGGAATGTAAACAACGAGCGCATCGGCCCTGTCGTCACTGACTAGCGGCTCGACGACAGCGCGCAACTCAAACATCGAGCCCGTGTACTCGGCGAGGCTGGCCTTTGCGCCGGCAACCGCTACGGGAACGGGCAGGCTTCCTGTCCTAGGCCCGCCGCGTATTTCGTCCACGAAAGGCTGGAACTCGCCGCGCTCGTCGTACCACACGACAACGGACCGGACCTTGAGCTTGTCGGCGAGTTGGTTCGCCACATAGTCGTGAAGCGTGTGCATTAGGCATCTTCTCCCTTGACTGGGGCAGCGGCCTTGCGACGGCCACTGCCCTTGCGCCCGTTGCTCTTGCCGCTCGCCATGGGTGCATCGAGCAGGCTCTTCAGCGCGGACTTCACGGCGGGCGACGTGCGCTCCTTCACGAGTTCGTCGACGCTCTTGGTGGGCGTCTTCCGGGCGGCCCACTTGCCGTCGGTGCCCTCGACCCAGAAAGCGTCCTCGAGCCCGTGGGCGATGGCGAGGCTGCGGTCCTTGGTGCACTTCGGGACCACGCGCTCGGGCCAGAGGTGCATGGCCATGCGCGACCAGTCGTAGTCGCCCGCGCACAACGAATCCCAGGTCGCCTCCAGCTCCTTCTGCCAAGCCTTGTGGCCCGGCACGAGCCGCCACAGCGGCGCGAAGTTGATCACGGTCCCGTCGTCCGTGTTCGGCTGCCAGAGGGGCGCCACGCGCTTCACCCCGTCCACGAGCGCGCGGAGGGCGTCCAACGCCGCTTCCTGCTTCTCGAGAACCCTGCGTCCTTTGGCCGTGCTGGCGTCTGCCTGCGACGCCGCGAGGCGTCCCTCTTCGAGGCGCAGCTTCGCGGCAAGGATCTCGCTCTGGATCGTGAACAGGGCGTCGTGGGTCGCGCGTTGCGCGTTGAGCCAGATAGTGAAGTCGGCGCCCGGGGAGGAGAGCGGGACGTAGATCGGCGCGGAGCGACGGCTCTTCGAGTACTGGCGCAAGTGCGCGTCGAAGAACTCCGTCTGGAAGTAGCGGCGAAGGTCGGCACCGAGCAGGCTCACCAGCTCATCGTGGAGCGCACCGGCGCGCTTCGGAGCGACCTCTTCGAGCGCCGCGTCACAGCGGGCGACGATGTCGAGCGGGTGCCCTTCATCGTCAACGAGGAGCAGAGGTGCGTTGGGCGTTTCGTACTTCGTTGCCGTGGGCGTCTCGTATGCGCGCGCTGCGGTCAGCTCGTAGGAGCGACCGACGCGCGTCGTGCTCCACCGCCCGAACGCGCAGCCGACGAGGAACGAGACGATACTGCGAGCCCATGCTCGGCGAGACCCGTCGTCTACAGCGACTTCGGGACGATGCACGTCCCCGATGTTGCTTTCGATCTCGACCCAATCCTGTGCCGTGAGGCCATAGAGTTCGCACGTTCTCCGATCGATCGCTTTCTGCGCCTCAACATAGACGCGAAGGGACTCCTGCTCGCGGTCGATGAGCGCAGTCCAAGTCTCATCGAAAGTGGCCCCAAGGTGCTGCGGGGCGAAGGGGCTCATGAAGATGACCGCGGTCTCATCGCGGACGCTCGACGATGCCCTTGCAAGCCAAGCGGCCCTGGCGTGGTCGGCGAGGACAACATCGGCTGGCAGCGCACTCGGGATGGGAAGTCGTTGAACGAGTCCCACCTCGTATGAGTTCGCACCGGCGCCGCCTTCAGCTTCCGACACTCCGATCCCGAAGCTAAGCAGGTGACTCACCACCCGGGAGTTCAGGGCTGCCAATAGAGCCCAGGGAGAAGGCCTGGCCTCAACAACAACAGGGCCCTTGTCACCAAATGCGCAACCCGTTGGCAGCACTCGTGGGGCAAACCTTTTGTTTGTTCGCCGCGGCCAGGTGATGCCTGCCTTCCCGTAGCAGTCGGGGTTACGAATGTAGGATCCTTGGAACGCAGCGACTGCGCTGCGAGGAGTAGGCGCGAGCGTCACCAGGTAGATGTCGTCGTAGAAGGGGCTGTACTCGCCGCCCTTCGCGAAAGGCTGCCAGCCAAGGTCTCCGATCTGCGACGGGTCGACCTCCCAACGCAGCCGCAGGAAGCGGAAGTCGTCGCTGGTCTGGAGCCCGACCGCGGCATGGCCCGCGTTCCCTTCGAGGACCGGATGACTCACGAAGGCATCGCGCAGCTCCGGCGAGCACCAGTAGCCGAACACGGCGTAGGGGAGCTTCTCGAACTCGCGCTGGTCGGTGCTGAAAACGCGCTCCGACGGCGTGCCGCTGCGGACACTCTCGACGGCCTGCCGCAACGAGGGCTCGCGCGAGACTTTGCCCTCGCCGAGGAGCCGCAGGTAGAGCGACGTACCGGTCTTCGATCCGCCCGCGAGGGCGTAGGCCGCGACGCGAACCGTCGCGCCGTCCAGCACGTGGCCGCCCAAGTGCGCCATGACCTCCATGCGGCTCGCGGCGAGCAGAACGTGACGCCGCCACGGCTCCAACGTTCGCCGATAGAAGCCCGCCTCGGTGGAGATCACGCCGACGAAGCCAGTTGGCGCTAGCTCACGCACGCAGCGGTCGACGAACACCGCAAAGATGTCTTGGCGGCTGTCGGGGTAGGCTCCCTCGACGTAGTCCTTGGACGGCGCGCTCACGTCGCCGAAGGGCGGATTCATGACGACGACGTCGAAGCGCGTGCGTGCGGCGTCGAGCAGGGCAAGACCGTGCGCTGAGTCATGGCGGAACAGGCGTCGCCGCTCGTGGTCCTTACCGGGCGCTCCAGCAGCGAAGCGAGAGAGTTCGCCGAGCAGTTGGTCCTCGGCCGAGTCCCAGAAAGCCCGGGTTGTCTGCGCGGAGCCAAACAGCTCGCTCTGGCGCGTGCCGCGTTCCGCTTCGCGGATGGTGTCCTCGAGCGCGCGCTCCACGCGCAGCATGAGCCCGAGGTCGCCTGCGAGTTGGAAGGCGGCGACGACCTTCTCGAAGAGACCGGCGAGTACGGGGTGCGCGACCTGCTTGGCGAACTCGCGCACGAGCCGCTCTTCGCCGGGCATCGCCTCCGCGAGGATGATTTGGCTGTGCTCGATAAGGCGCCGGGCGCTGCGCTGCACGTGAAGCTCTAGCCATGCGCGCTGCGCGCGCAGCCAGAGGGCGAACGAGGCGACCTGGACGGCACGGGGGTCGATATCGACGCCGAACAGGTTGTGCCGGATGATCAACTCGGGGAGCGCCGCGTTCAGCTCGTCGAGCGTCGGGTAGTCATCGCGGATCGTCTTGCCCGTCTCACTCGACTTCCAGCCTCGCGGCTCGTTCCACGCCTCCCGATAGATTTCGAGGAGCAAGTCGAAGACGTAGAGGAGGAAGTGGCCAGAGCCGCAAGCTGGGTCGATCACCCGAATGTCGCGCGGGTCCTTTCCGGGTCTCGAGGGCGGCGCGGCGCCGGAAGCTACCGTGAGAAATTCACACCGCGCAGTCAGGGTTGTGGTGCCTTCGCGCATCTCCCACCACAGGCGCGCGAGCGTGTTGTCGACGAGGAAGCGAACGATGTAGCGCGGCGTGAAGAACTGGTTGCGTGTTGCAAGCTCGCGACTGTTGCGCGGTGCCTGTGAGCCGCCAGCCGTCGTGTCCTTCATCGCTTGGCGCTCTTCAAGCGAGTTGAAGTACTGGTAGACCCAGCCGATGGTCTCGTCCTCGCCCCACACGCGGGAGAGCTCGGTGGCGTTCAAGATCTCGAGGAGCTGCTCGAAGGTGGCGCGCTTGGGCCACAGCACGCTCGACGGGTCTCTCCGGTCGAAGAGAATCTTCACCTCGGTCGACAGCTCGTCGAAGAGCGACTCGAGGTAGAGCCGGTAGCCCGCGCTGTCGGGGAGGAGCGGCAGGCCCGGCGCCATGCCGCAAAACTCGCGGTAGCCAGCGGAGTGCTCGCCCTTCGTGATGCACTCCTGCACCAGGTCGCGGGCCTCGAGCATCTTGAGGGCGACGAAGCGATTGAGCGTCGTGAACGCAGCATCGCGCAGGTAGTCGCGGGCGGCATCGGCCGCACTCATCCCGGCGGCGCGCTTGTGCTCGATGGCGGCGACGATGCGCTCGCGCGCGAACACCTGGCGGGCCGAGAGGTGCTTGCCCGCCTTCGCGGCCACCGCGCCGTCGCGCTGCACGTCGAAGTCGCCCTCGAGCTGGGCCGCGAAGTCCTCCTCGAGGAGCTTCCGCGCTCGTTGGGTCGCGCGTTCGATGGCGTTGCGGGTGTCCTTGTCCATTAGTCGGCAGCCTCCAAGGTCGGCAACTTACGACGACCGCCGCCGTTGCGCCCGATGCCTTTGCCGGCGGCTGCAGGCGCTTCGACCAGGCTCTTCAGCGCGGACTTCACGGCGGGCGAGGTTCGCTGACGCACCAGCTCGTCCACGCCCTGCGTGGGCGTCTTGCGGGCGGTCCACTTGCCGGCCTGGCCCTCGACCCAGAACACGTCCTCGAGCCCGTGGGCAATGGCCAAGCTGCGGTCCTTCGCGCACTTGGGCACCACGAGCTCGGGCCAGAGGTGCATCGCGAGGTGGGCCCAGTCGTACTTCCCCTCGCAGAGCGCGTCCCAGGTGGACTTCAGCTCCTTCTGCCAGGCCTTGCTCTGCGGTACGAGGCGCCAGAGCGGGGCGAAGTTGATGATGACGCCGTCATCGAGGTTTGGCTTCCAAAGGGGCGTGACGCGTCTGACCTCGTCTAGGAAAGCGCGCAGCTCGTCAACGACCGCTTCCTGCGCGGCTAGAATCCTGCGCTGGGTGGCGGTCGCGCCGTCGCGCAGCTCACTCGTGAGCGATTCGAGGCGTCGCTCTTCGTGCGCGAGCTTGGGCGCGACGTATTCGTTCTGAACGCGGAAGAGCGTGTCTTTGCTGAAGGCGTGGATGTAGAGCCAGACCGAGTAGCTCGCCGACGGTGTCGCGAGCTGCCAGTAGATCGGCGCCCTGCGACGGCTCTTCGAGTACATCTTGATGTGGAGCGGGAAGAACTCCTTGGCGAGCCAGCCGCGGAGGTTCTCCGGCACATCGACCTTCACGTGCTCGGCGACAGCGGAGACGTGCGCGACAAGGTCGTCGGCGTGTCCTTCGTCGTCGACGAGGATGTCGGGACGATCGGCGGGCTCTTCACCCTCCGGGTACATGCCGGGCGAGCGCGAAGGCAGCGGGTCGAAGGGCTCGGGTTCGGGCGGGAGGGCCCGCTCACCGGTCGCGAGGCGCGGGGCGAAGCGAGCGAAGGCGACGCCGACGAGCCAGGAGGTCAGCGTGTTGGTGCCGCCCCCGACGGGGGCCTCATCGTCGCCCTCATCCGCATCGTCGGTGGCTTCGGAGTCGTCCGAATCGACGTCCGTGTTGGTCGCAGTCTGTCTGACCGGGCCCTCAATGCTTGCCCGATCCTCCGCGCTGATTCCGTAGAGGCAGAATGCCACGTCGTCAATCTGCTGCTCGATCTCACGAAGTTCGCCTTGAACTTCGGCCGCGTCCAAGCCCGTCGCCTTCTCGTTCGGGCCCGAAGGCAGCAGAAATGCATGGGATGCCTCGTTTCGCGCGTCGAGCGACCTCTTGAGGGACCACGCTCGGCGAGCGAGTCGAGTCAGTAAAGCGCCCGCTTCTGCAGAAATCGGAGGCGTCGGTACTCCCTGAATCAGCCCGGACTCATATTGCACGCCGCCAACTTTGCCGGCGCGAATGCACACCAAGAAATCGAAGGCTCGACTGTTGAACAGGGCCAACAGCGCCGGAAGGTCAGCCTCGGGAGCGAAGGCCGCCTTGCCGGCCATGCTGAAGATCGAACCCTTCGGAAGGGCGCTCGCCTGCAGGCGGACACCTCGAAGCGGCCAAGTCATGCCAGGCGAAAAGTAGAGTTCTTCTTTCTGAATGTGCCTCGATGCAGAGCCGTAGCGCTGAGCGATGCTGGCCTTCAGTTCGTACCCATCCGACCGCCAGTTGAGAACAGCCACAAGGTCACCGTAGGTCGCTCCATGTCGGCCCCCACGAGCAAGGGTCGGCCATTCGCGACCCGCCGTGATCTCGAACCACAGTCGAACAAAACGGAAGTCGTCGTTGGTTTGGACTCCAACGCCTGCCGTTCGACCGTCGGAAGCAAACGGTGGGAGCGACTTGAACAGGGCACGAATTGTGTCGCTGACCCAGTAGGCAAAGGGGCTGCCAGGAACCGCGCTAAAATCCTCCGGCGCGCAGGAGTACAAACCGGCGTCGAGCTGGCCCTCGGCACGCAAAGAGTTCAGCGCTTCGCGAAGTACGTCTGCCTTTCGGTCGACATGAGCATCGACGACCCGCAGGAATAAAGTCATGCCCGCGCCTCCAAGCAATAGGCAGCGGTTTCCACCATCGCGCTGTCAAGCACTCCAGCTCCGAGATCCGCAAATACCACAGGAGGCGCCATCATGAGGAGCACGTCCTCACGCCACGCCTGAAAGCGCGAGAGGAAGAACCCCGTCCGAGAAGTGATCGCGCCGACGCGCCCGCGTGTGGCGAGCAGCTCAACGCCGCGTTCCACGAACGCCGCGTACACGTCATTCTTCGTCCTCGGGTACGCCTTCTCGAAGTCGCTTTTAGCGCGCATGCTCCCCTGACCGAAGGGCGGGTTCATCAAGACGGCGTCGAATTTCTTCTCGGCCACAGTAAGCAGCGCGACTCCGTGCGCGGCGTCGTCGATGAAGAGCCTCCTCCGCGTGTTCGTCGCGCTGGCCTCCTCGCGCACGAACCGGTCGAGCGCTTCGCGAATGCGCTCCTGGGGCGGCGCAAACAGGTCTCCGGTCTGCCCCCGCTTCGTTTGGCGCGCCACGAGCTGCTCTACGCGGAGCAAGAGCCCGAGGTCACCCGCGAGGCTAAGCGATTCGACCAACGAGGTGAAGACGCTCCCAAGCTCGGCGTCGCCCAACTTCGCCACGAACTCCTTCGCGATCCGTTCATCGGCGACGAGCGGTTCGGCCACGACGATGTTCGAGCGGCGGATCTGCGCCCGACCACCACGCCCGATGCCGAAGTCGCGGTAGGCCTTCTGCGCCCGCATCCACAGCGCGAGCTGGGCGATCTGTGCGCAGCGCGGGTCGATGTCGACGCCGTGAAGGTTGTGCGCGAGGACGAGCCCAGGTATTGCCTTCTTCAGCGCTTCGGGGCCCGGGTAGTCCTCGGCGAGTGCTTTGCCCGTCGCTTCGCTATTCGGGCTGTCCGGGTCGGCATAGGCCTCCTCGTAGATCGCAAGCAGAAGGTCGAAGGCGTAGAGCAGGAAGTGGCCGCTGCCGCAGGCCGGGTCGAGCACGCGCAGATCGCGCGGGTCCTTCTTCGCACGCGGCGCGAATTCCTCGCCAGGCTCGCGGACCATGTACTCGCACTTGTCGGCGAGCGCGGTCTTCGTGCCGCGCATCTCGTACCAGATGCGCCCAAGCGTGTTGTCGGTGAGGAACTGGACGACGTAGCGGGGCGTGAAGAACTGATTGCGCACCGCCAGCTCGCGACTGTTGCGCGGGGCCTGACTCTCCTCTCGCATCTTGCGGCGCTCGTCCTGGCCGTTGAAGAACTGGTAGACCCAGCCGATGGTCTCGTCCTCGGTCCACACTCCGGCGAGCTCGATGGCGTTCAGGATCTCGAGGATCTGCTCGAACGTCGCGCGCTTCGGCCACAACACGCTCGACGGATCGCGCCGGTCGAAGAGGACCTTCACCTCGGTCGACAGCTCGTCGAACAGCGACTCGATGTAGAGCCGGTAGCCTGCGCTGTCTGGCAAGAGCGGAAGGCCCGGCGCCATGCCACAAAACTCGCGGTAGCCGGCGGACTGCTCCCCTTTGGTGATGCACTCCTGCACCAGCTCGCGGGCCTCTAGCATCTTGAGGGCGACGAAGCGGTTGAGCGCCGTGAAGGCCGCGTCCCGCTGGTAGTCGCGGGCGGAGTCGGCCGCACTCATCCCGGCGGCGCGCTTGTGCTCGATGGCGGCGACAATACGCTCGCGCGCGAACGCCTGGCGGACCGAGAGATGCTTGCCCGCCTTCGGGGCCACATCGCCGTCCTGATGCACGTCGAAGTCGCCCTCGAGCTGGGCGGCGAAGTCCTCCTCGAGGAGCTTCCGCGCTCGTTGGGTGGCGCGTTCGATGGTGTTGCGTGTGTCCTTATCCATCAAAGCCCAAGTTGCTTTCGGTACGCACCAAGGGCGGGCACCCAGCGACCAACCACGCCAAGGAGTTGGGACGTCAGAGGCATAAGGCACTCTGGAGTGAAGAAGAGATCTGTTGGGCCAAGTTCCCTGTTGATCCACCCTAGTACATTGCCGTGACACAAGTTGTGGCGCACGCGTACCACCTCGACGTAGGGCTCTCGCGCTGCCAGCTTCGACCCAAAATCAATCTCACCAGGAAACGCTAGTTCCGATATCGGCATGCCCCGTTCCGTCGCCCGCCGAAGGAGGGGGTTACTCAGTGTGGGTCCCAGCTCTTGGTCCGCACCGAGATCTTGTCCGTCAAGCTGTCTCGCGGTAACACGGATGGAGTTCTCGATCCCTGTGAGCAACGAAACAACCGCTGGGAGCCAAAGGTTTGCTCTGGCTGCTTGGCTCCCTTGAACGAAGAACCAATGAATCTCTGCAGCTCGCAGGTCCTCAACGAACTGACGTTCACCAGGCGTCATCATTGGACAATCACCTTTTTTCCGGCACCGATGAGACGCGCGCACTCTTCGCGCACGCCGTCGAGCGCGGCCTCGAGCTGCTCTTCGGTCTCTACTCCTCCGGCGAAGTAGCTGCCTACGCTCACGGTGACGACGCGCTCGCCGTCGATGATGCGTCGCAGTTCGGCGATGGCGGCGCTGAGGCGCCCTCCGCAGGCATCGCGGTCGGCACGGAGCTGCGGGATTGGCACGCGGGCCTCGTCCCGCTTCTGGCCGCGCTCGAAGGGGTTGGCGAGGCGCCGCTGCTGGTCCTCGTCGATCTCCGTCCAGCCCGGCGTCGTCACCAGCTTATCGAAGGCTTTGCTGTACGAGGCCACGCGGGCTTCGAACGCCTCGTCGAAACGCTTCTGGTACTCGACCTCCAAGGCTTTCGTGTGCTGCTCGATGGCGGGTAGCTCCTTGAAGAAGGTCTCGCGCTGCAGGAGGTCGTCGAGCTCCGTCGCAGACGTGCGCAGGTTGTCGGCGATGCCGGCCTCCTGGCTGAGGAAGCGCCATAGGCTGCCCTGCGCCTTTCGGGCGCGCTCAAGGTCGTGGAGGCGCGGCTCACTCAGCACCTGCTCCAGCTCGACGGCGCGCTTGATGGCGTCCTTGATGGCGCGGTGGCTCGTGTTAAACGTCGCGATGGCATTGTCTTCGGAGCCCCGGAGGATGGCCTTCATCTGGCCGATGGCGCCGTCGAGCACCGCACCACCGGGCAGGCGATGCGCGGTGAGCGTGCCGAGGGCCGAGGCGACTGTGTCCTCGTTGCCCGCGATCTCCTTGCGCAGCTCGGCGACAATGGCACCGGTGTTCAGCTCCTTCACCTCCCTGCCGAAGGTGTCCTTGAAGGCCTCCGAGGCCTTCACCAGCTCCTCAAACTCGATGCCCTTCTTTGGACGGAACGAAGCCTGTCGAAACAGGTTGTTGTTCGAGAAGGTGTCGCGCGCCTCGACGCCAGTGACCGTCTCGAGCGTCTGCCCCTTGCTGGTCGCCTCGATCTTGCCCGCACGCAAAAGCGACAGGACGAACAAACGCACCACCTCGAAGTCCCAGCCGAACGGCTCCTTGGCGAACTCGTCGATGAGGTAGCGGCCGCTGGCGGTGTCGCCGTAGTTGGCGCGCTCCTCGATGCGGTCGAACACCTCCTTGAGAGGCCCGCTCTCGGTGCAGAAGACGATCTTGCCTTTCTCGTCACGGAGCAGGCCGACGCAGCCGAACACGCTGGGCAGGCCCTGAAGGTTCTCGGCGGTAAAGAGCGCATCCGTACCCTTTTTCACGTCCGCCGCCTTGGCGGCTGCTTCCTTGAAGCGGTCAAAGACCTCGGGCAGCACGGTGCCGAGCACCTCGGCAGCCGTTTTCCCAACGTCGACGGCGCGGTCGCCGGGGCTGCGGTCGTTGCCCCTGAAATAGATGCGGCCCGAGAGCGCCGCCGACTTGAGCAGACGACGGAGCTCGTCGCCGTGACGGCGCAGTCGAACGCGCTCCTCGGCGATGAGGGCGGGCGTGTCCTCGCCCTTGGTCTCGCGCTCCTTGCGTGCGAGCATCTCCTTCGACCGGAAGAGCTCGACGGTCTCCCGGTCTATGGATCCGGTGAGCGCGATGGCCCAGAAAACGTGCTTCCGCTCCTGCTGGCTGCGCTTGCGAAGGTCGGCGGCTAGGCCGTCGAAATCCTCTCCGTCGTCGGCGAGGTGA
Organism: uncultured Solibacteraceae bacterium; assembly: GCA_964423815.1. Classification (GTDB taxonomy): domain Bacteria; phylum Acidobacteriota; class Vicinamibacteria; order Vicinamibacterales; family SCN-69-37; genus SYFT01. Next base: position 33,910 of record CAYRGW010000036.1, read on the forward strand.
ACATGGAACATCATGTCGCCCAGAGTGAGATCGCGGCCGTTGACGGCGAGTCCAGCCTTAAAGGCCTTCGTGTCAAAGAGCATGTGCGAGGGCTGCGGCTGCCAGAAGCCCGAGATCACTTCCTGGTAAAGCCGGTGTGAGTCGCCAGGCTTCGGACTGATCCCATTGCGTAGGCGCTCCCAATCGTCCTCGGCAGGTGTGGGAATGCGGTAGCCATCGTCGCCGTGGCGAACCTGGTGGGCGGCTTCGAGCGCGTGCAGCGCCTCCTTCACCGACGCGAGCTGTGAATCTCCTCCGACGCTACCGTGCAACGCTGCGGCGATGTTCTCGGCGCTCCGGTGAACGCTCTTCACGTATTGGAGCAGGCAGATGACTTTGGACACCGGCTGCGCCATCGGGTGGTCGACCAGCTTCGAGATGGCTGCGATTTTCGCGCGCACCTCGGAGCCGATGTTGCCCTCGACGAGATCGTAGACCTGATCAAGCCGCACGAGGTCGCCGACCGCGCCGTCAGCGAGGTTCACCGCCGGGTTGATGAGGAGCTGCTGCGCGAGCTTGATGATGGTTCGGTTCGCACCGCCGACGTGCTTGCTGGCACCGCCCTGTGTTCGGAGGCCGGAGACGACCTGGATGATGAGGTCGATCTGGTACGGCAGCAGTGGGTAGAGGTCGATAAACGCCTCACGCGTCACCTCGGGGAGTTTGATGTCGGCGGTGAGCCGCGTGTGCTCCGTAAGCCGCCCCCGATGCTCATCGAAGAGCTTCCCGAGCGCGGTCTGTGCGTTGGCGTTCTTCGAGAGCACGCGTCGGCTCGTGACCTCAGAGATGTCGCTCGGCTCGAGGTGAACCTGCAGCGGGAAGCGGTCCATTAGACGGGCAAGCTCGATCTTCTTGTCGTCCAGGCCAGAAACGAGTTCGCCGAGCTTTTCCTGCGACGTGACGACGACCCAGTGCTTGCCGCGTCCCCTCACGCCGAGCTGTTGCACGATGGCCTGCAGGTCGAGCATCTTCTGGACGTCACGGGCAACGAACTGGCCGACCTCGTCGACCACGAACATCAGCGAGAAGCCAGGCTTCCGGCGCTTCATTAACACGCCTACTCGCTCGGCGAGCTTGCCCGGACTGATGTCGGCTTTGTTCTTGACAGCTTTGACCCAGGAGTCGGCCATGGGGTAGGTCCCGGGGTTCAGGCTGTGTAGGACACGACTCGCCTCCGACAGCGCAAAGGCGACCTTACCTTTCTCGGTGGCCCAGTTCTTATTTATGACCCGCTTGTATTCCTCCTCGAACAGCTCCAAGCGCCCTTCCTCCTCTAACCCGATCTCAAGCTCGGAAAGATCGAGGTCCTTCGCGTAACCGAGGCTTTGGAGAAAGAGCCCGTACATGATCTCTGTGAGAGTCTGATTGCCGCTACGGATGCCCCGGTCCGTCGAAACATCGAAGATCACTGCGTGAGTCGGATTCTTCTCATTTATGGTTTTGAGAAAGACCTGGAGCTTTTTGTCGCCAACGCGCTTGGCAAAGCGCTCGCCAGCTTGCTCGCCCTCTACTGGTCGATTCCCGACCACGAGGCCAAGCATCTTGGCGAAACTCGACTTGCCCGAGCCGAAAAAGCCCGAGACCCAGATCGCGATGCCCTCGTGCGGCTTGTTCGGCGACTCGCTAAACGCCTCAAAGATGCCTGTGTAGTGGGTGCGGATCGCGTCCGTAACAACGTACTCCTTGATTTCATCGCGGAGGATCTGTTCATCGGTCTGGTCGACCTTAATAACTTCTTCGATGCGACGGTCAATGTCGTTGGCGAAGAGCGTTCTAATCGCGGTGGGCGTCGTCATCGTACTCAGTCCTCAAAAGATCTTGGGGCGGTAGTTATGCTCGGAGTCGAGCACGCCCATAAACCGCAGCCCCGCGGCACCATCGAGGTCGCCGGGGTAGAACAGAACGGTTGGCACGGAGACCCGTCCTTTGAGTTGCTCAAGCAACGAAAAGGTTCGGTACACTGGGAAAAGTGCGCCTGTTCGCATGATGAAGACAACATCGCGAAGCGGGTCCGGGGACTCGGGCATCCGAGCGGCCACCAAGTCAACAAGCGGCGAGTATTCGGACAGCACCGAGTGAACAGTCTCGACGATGGTCTCGACGCCCTGTTCCCGCTCGGCGGCGAACCAGTCTTCCATGGGACGCTGGGAGCGCATCGCCTCGTCCAGACACTCTGCCAATGAAATGCGTCGGACCCGCTTCCCTCCCTGGGAGAGACGGGTTTCGAGCAACGACACCTGCTTGCGCATCTCGAATTCGTCCTCCGGGTCGTAACGAAAGAGCGCGTACGGCATGTCATGGTAAGCACTCAATTTCGTGCGCGGATCGGGCAGTAGAAGCACAGGTTGGAGGTCCCTGGTGATTCGCTTCTCGATTGGATCAAGCAGGCTCATGCCACCATCCTCTCGGCGAACTCGAGTGAACTCCGGCATGGCAGCGACAGATCGACAAGACTCCCGGCCACTTGATAGCTAACCTTTCGAAATTGATGCAGCCGAAGCAACGTGCCCTCCACAGCCCCTTCGTCAAGCAGGAAGGCCTTCCAAAGCTGGCTGCTTGGCACTCGCGATACTGTTCCTTCAATTTCTGCGATTCGATGGCAGACAAACAGAAAGACGTCATCTGTCATGGAGATGCTCGTGAGTTCTTTCACAGGCCCGCTGCCCCGAAGCACACCCAGTTCGCGCGCCATTCGCAGAAGGTCTCTGGCCGTTCGAACTGCGCCGTACTCGGTCAACACGGCCGACTTGCCGCGCGACCTGGTCCAGGAGGCAATGACGAATTCGGCTAGGTCTTCGGCCCGTACCCGGAAGCGGCCAGATACGTACTCCACAAAAAGCCAGCTGCACGCGAAGTCCCAGTAGTCCCGCTCTCGGGATGCGACTTCCAGTAGCAGGCAGTGTTTCCATTCATCGAGAGGAAGGCCGCCCTTTGCAAGAACGATCAGCGGTCGAGCTCCGGATGAGTCGGAGAAACGGAGCCGGAGCGTCAGGCGAATCTCGTTCGTCCATGACGTTGTACCGAATCGCCCATCGAAGACACGATCAACGTTGGCGTCAAAATCCTGGGCGTCGTCCCATCCGCGAAACAGCTCGTAGGTGTCGTGGACGAGGGCGCCCTTCCTAATCAAACGTTGCGACTGGAGAGTTCGTGACGGCACGACAGTGCTACTTCCGTGCATAAGGAACTGCAAGGGCGCCGGGTTCGCCGCGCGAAAACCCCATCGCCAAGAGGGCGACGCCCTCGTTATCACCGGAAAAGGTTCCTGGGAGCGGCACCGCTCTGCCCTCGGCAGAACGGCGTAGACGCGAATACCGTTCGAGATCCGACTCGTCGACCAACCCCATACCCTCCAGAATCACTGCCAGGTCGGCCCCGGGGAGAGTCTGAACGCCCTCGAAAAACGGCACCCAGTCTGCAGACGAATCGAGCCAATGCTCCCATCGGGCATCAAACTCTTCCTCGACGGCCTCCGGCAGCCGCCACAGGGTCACGGACTCTGGCGGGTCAAACACCTCTGAACATCGCTGTGCGGCCACCGCAAACACCGAACGCGCCTGGGCAAAATAGTGCGTCCGGGGGAAGCCCCTGCGCAGAGCAGCAGCCCCCAGCGAGCCGAGCTGGCCCCTGGTGTTCCACCACTTCGCGTTGTCCATCTCGCCGAAACGAGCGACGATGACGCGGAGTTTAAGGAGGCGGTCAAGATCCAATGCTGGTTTATTCATAGAGGATACTGGCCCGGACAATTCGCCCTGAATTCTACCGGCATTCAGAGGCGCACCGGGCGTCGTGTCCAGGAACAACCACCGACTTCGAGCGCGGTGTGCTCTCGACACAAGGACTTCAAGTGTTCAACGACTTCATCCATTCTGGGGTGGGCACACTTTACCAGCAGGGGTGTGACAGGACAGTTCCTACGCGCTTTGTTCGCCACCGACCAGTCGGCAGTTCACTCCGTGACATCTGCAAAAAGGGCCGCCTGCTGCGATGCCTTTGCCGCGTCGTACTCCTCATGCAGCCGGCTCACGTCGAGTCCGGCCTTATGTCCGGCATCGAGGAAATCGCTGTTGGTAAGCGTTTCGTGGGTGATCCCCTTGAACTGAAGGCGCACCTCCATCCCGCCGATGAGTTGACTGGCACTGCCAAATGCCTTCGTGAGGTCCTGCAGTAGGAATTTCTCGCAGGCGCCCGCGCTTGGTTTCGTTCCATCGGACAGGCACCATTCTATGGGTGGCCTCCGACGCACCGCCGGGAGCAGCGCCTTCACCAATTCGGAAAGACTCTTCTGCATAGAGGCGCCGAGCTTTTCTTCAAGTTCCTTCTTGAAAGCCACAACTCGTTTACGCAGCCCTTCAACCTCGTGCTGGAACTCCTCCTTGTGCGCACGCTCCACCAAGTTTCCAAATTTTGGAACCGCCAGCATAAAGCGCCGGGCAATCAGGTCTCGATCTTGGCGAAGATGAAGGCCGGACAGCTTGTCTCCATCAGCGATCAACTGAAAAGTGCTTCTGAG
>CAYRGW010000036.1:38471-39443 GCA_964423815.1 uncultured Solibacteraceae bacterium
GACTTGCTGGCGAGCCCGTTGAGGTGGTTTGGAATGCGCACCTGCTTACGGTCAATCTGAACGCCGCTCAGTTCGAGCTCCGCGAATTCATAGAAGGCGTTAAAGACTCGCATGCGTCGCGCGATATCGAACTGCTGAGGCGGATTTTTCTCAAGATTGACCTTGACCCTTTCAACGTCCTCGAAGGACAGCTCCTCGCGGCCGAGCCTAGCGTCGCCGTTGCTAGGAACCATGACGTCTTTCAGCAAAGCCGATGGCGGTGCACCGATGAAGATAGCGTTGGCTGCACCGAAAGTATTCGGCCCCGCCTCAATCAGTCGCGGCGTCGGTGTGAAAACGAGCGTCTTGTCGTCGACAACGACGACGCAAATCCGAAGTCCAGGTTGCCGGCGCAGGGTGAAACCGAATTCTTCTCCAGCGGCCTGGAGGCAATGAAGGCCCTCGAGGTCGCCATATCCCAGACGATATGTCTCGGGGTCCGAGTCCAGGATCACTGTGATGCTGCCGGAGTCCATCACGCTTGCCCTTTCGCGCACAGCCTCCGCAACCTCCTTGGTCACCGCAGGCGCCAGAATCACCAACCGCTCTGAGGCCCGCGAAATCAACTCCGCGACCGTTGCGTCGGTCGCGACGGTCATGGAATGGTCCAGATTCAGCATTCATTTGCTCCTCGCCCCTCGCTCCGAAGTAGTGCCACTGCGTCGCCTTAATCCCTGCGCATCAGGTTGTCACAGGCCCACCCCTTACGCACTCCGCATGCGCCTTGAATCCAGCCGCCTGCGCCTGAGCGACAGTCGCGAATGGCACCGTGCAGTTCTTGCAGTTGTAGTGCTGGCAGCCGGGGGCGTGCAGCACCTTGGACTCGCGGTAGCCGTGAAACGGGCCGATCGTGGATGCAGGTGCGCTGAGAAGCGTCGCGGGGCGTTGCCCGGCGCTGCGGAACAGCCACGGGGCCTGCGGCGAGGCGGACTG
>CAYRGW010000037.1:0-39129 GCA_964423815.1 uncultured Solibacteraceae bacterium
AGGCGCGGCACCGGACCCGGACGACCCACAGCCGCCAGCCGCGGGCCGGGGTGGTCGCGGCGGCAACACACCCGGGCAGCGCATCCCGATGTACCGCCTGCTGAAACAGACCTCCTTCCCCGCCGTGATCGTCGAACCGCCGCCGACGGGCCTGAAGAACCAGATTTATCGATAGGTGGGCGCACGGATAGATGTAGGGCGCACTGAACTTGAAGTGCGCCCCCGGGCCGCAGGCCGTACAATGAGACGTGTCCGAGATTGAGAAAAAGTCGATAACGTTTGCCTCCCTGGGTCTGCACGAATCCCTGGTCACCGCCGTGACCGCCCTGGGCTACGAAGAAGCCACGCCCATTCAGGCCGAAGCCATTCCCCTGCTCCTCACCGGCAAAGACCTCATCGGTCAGGCCGGCACCGGAACGGGCAAGACCGCAGCCTTCGCGCTGCCCCTGCTCCATCGTCTGCTGACCGAACCCACACCAAAACGTGGCCCCGCGCGTGCGCTGATTCTGGTGCCCACACGCGAGCTGGCCATGCAGGTCGCCGAAGCGATTCACCAGTACTCCAAACAGACCTCACTCACGGTGGTGCCCGTCTACGGTGGCGCCCCGATGGGTCAGCAGATTCGATCCCTCGGCCGTGGCGCGGACGTTGTTGTCGCGACACCTGGCCGTGCGCTTGATCACCTGAAGCGTCAGACGCTCGTGCTGGATGCCCTGGAAGTGCTCGTCCTCGATGAAGCGGACGAAATGCTGGACATGGGCTTCGCCGAGGATCTTGACCTCCTGCTGTCGGCCACGCCGAAGACCCGCCAGACGGCGCTCTTCGCTGCGACGATGGCGGCGCGGATCGGCGCGATTGCCGAGAAACACCTGAAGTCGCCCAAACGCGTCAACATCAAAGCGGCGAAACGTGAGCCCGGTGAAGTGCCGCGTGTGCGCCAGATCGCGTATCTCGTGTCGCGGCAGCAGAAGTCCTTTGCGCTCAACAGAATTCTGGAATTTGAGGCGCCCGCCTCGGCGATCGTGTTCTGCCGCACTCGTGTGGAAGTGGATCAACTGACCGACACGCTCAAATCCCACGGCTACGCGGCGCAGGCGCTGCATGGCGGCATGGAACAACGACAGCGTGACCGCGTCATGCAGTTGATCCGCGAGGACAAGGCGGATGTGCTCGTGGCGACCGACGTCGCGGCGCGTGGTCTGGACATCGACCACATCTCACACGTCATCAACTACGACATTCCCACGGCCCCCGAGGTCTACGTGCACCGCATCGGCCGCACCGGGCGCATCGGGCGCGAGGGGGTGGCAATCACGCTGGTGGATCCGCGTGAGCAGCGCACCCTGAAGTTCATCGAATCGGTGACCAAGCAGACGCTAGAGCGCAAGGAACTGCCGACACTCGCGGCCCTCAAGGCCAAACGTCTCGAGACGACCCGCGCGTCGCTCCAGGAGCGCATCGTCACGGGCGGCCTCGACGAATACAAGGCGTTTGTGATGTCGCTCACCGAGGACTTTGACCTGGCAGACATCGCTGCGGCCGCGCTGGCGATGGCGCAGGACGAAGACAGCAAGACAGCCGTGAGCGAAGTCCCGAAGTCCCGAAGTGCCGAAGTCCCGGAGTCGCGGGGTCCTCGGGAGTCCTCGTCGTTCCGCAGTGCGCGCACATCGGATCCCGAAGGCGAGCGCCAGACGCGCTCGGCACGTGGTCCGCGTGACGAAGGTCCGAAGGTCACGCTCGCGTTCAGCGTGGGCGACGACGACGGGGTCGGCCCGGGTGACCTCGTGGGCGCGATTGCCGGCGAGTCCGGGATTGATTCGGGCAACATCGGTGCGATCCGCATCAACCCGACGTTCTCGACGGTGGACATTGCCGAGGCGCATGTGGACACCGTGGTGTCCGCGCTGCGCGGCAAGAAGATTCGAGGCAACCAGGTCGACATCAAGGTAATGCCGGCGGGATCAGGCGGTGGTGATGATCGGCCGCGTCCCCGTCCCGGTGGCAAGCCGACGTACGGCAAGCCGGCGTACGGCAAACCTGCGTATGGCAGCAAACCCGCCTACAAGAAACCTGGTGGATTCAAGGCTGAGGGCGGGTTCAAAAAGCCGGGATTTAAGTCAGCGGGCGGGTTCAAAGCCAAGCCAAAACCCGGCGGCTTTTCATCGGACTTCAAGCCACGTAAACGCGATCGCTGAGGACATATGATCGGGCCATGCGTCGTCTTGGCCTGATCATCCTCCTTCTTCTCACCTCCACACTCGCCGGGTCTGCACAGAACACGCCCCTCACGGTCCTGGAGGCCAACCCTCGCGGCGAGGTCAACCAGCGATCGGACGCGAATGAGATTCGGCTCATCTTTTCCGAGCCGATGATCGCCCTGGGGCGTTCGCCGGCGAACCCGCAGATTCCGTGGGTCTCGATCACGCCACGGATCGCCGGCCAGTTCCGATGGTCGGGTACAACAATCCTGCTCTTCACGCCGGACCCGGCGGCCCCCCTCCCCGATGCCACGACCTACACGGTGACGGTGGACGCCAGCGCCACAAGCGCCGCAGGGCGACGACTCGCCGCGCCGTTCCGCTTCCAGTTCACGACCCCCACCGTGCGACTCCTCTCCGCCGACTGGGTGCGCAAGACCGGCCGCGTCGACGGACCGGTCACCATCGCGATTCGCTTCAACCAGCGCGTGCGCCCGACGGATGTCCTCGCGCACCTGCAGGTCCGCCACGAGGCGCACGGATGGGAACCGCCGGTCTTCAGCGAACGCGAACTCGCCCGCCTGCGCGCCGGTGATCCGGCCGGGCTGGCCGCGTTTGAGGCGAAGGTCCTCGCGACGCGGCGCATCGCGGCGCTCTCGAGCCAGGTGCCCGTACGCCTCGCCTCCGAGTGGGACAAGGAACGGTTCCCCGCCGACGACACCGTCGTGATGCTCGAGACCACCACCACACCCGCGCCAGGTGCCTGGCTGCAGGTGGCACTCGACGCCCGGATGCCGAGTCCCTCCGGCCCCGCATTACCGGCCGAAGCCCAGTCGTCGCGCATCGAACTCGAAACGCCCTTTTTTGTCGACACGGAGTGGTTCTGTCGAGACGCGTGTGATCCGTCCCGTTATCAGTCCATACAGTTCTTCCGGGATGTGGCGGCGACGGAGTTCTCACGCGCCCTCGCCATCCGCGACATCACCACGTCGACCGAAGTGGAGGTCCGTCGGCAGCCCACCGCGAAACCACCGCTCACCACTGAAATTCAACAGTCCCACAGCATCGAACGCGCGGGATTCGCGGCCCAGCCACCCGCAACCACGTGGCGGCTCCGCCTCGACCCCTCATTGACCGCGAGTGACGGCCAACGCCTCGGCTACACGTGGATCGGCATCGTCGAGAACGAACGCCAGCGTGCGTTTGTCAGTTTTGGTGACGGCCACGGTGTGTGGGAACGCAGCGGCGGCCCCGTGCTGCCGTTCTCCGCCAGAAACTTCACCACGGTCACGCAGTGGCTGCAGCGGCTCACGCCGGACTCGCTCATGCCCACACTCCGGCGTCTGCAAAGCGACGACTACGAGACACGGTTCCGCCTCGCACCGGACGGTCCAGGCACACAACGTCGCCTGAACGTACGACCTGATGCTATTCAGGCGCATGGCATCGACCTGACGTCGGTCCTCCCCGCGTCCGGCAGTGGCCTCGTGTGGGCCGCGGTCCAGGCCGGGACGCCGATTGCAGGCGCCTCCATCAACCCGGGCGCCGACACACCACGCGCCACCATTGTCCAGGCCACCAACATGGGCCTGTCGGTCAAGGATAGTCCGCAGAACACGCTCGTCTTTGTCACCACCCTCGACACCGGCTTGCCCGTGGCCAATGCGGCCGTCTCAATCATCAACACGGACAACACGCGCGTCTGGCGCGGCCAGACCAACGCGGACGGCATCGCGATGGCTCCTGCGCTCCCCCTGCGCAAGGCCGACGACCATTGGACCTTCTCGTTCCTGGTGATGGCCGAGAAAGACGGCGACGTCGCCTACGTCGGCTCCGACTGGAATGAAGGCATCGAGTCGTGGGATTTTGATCTGTCCTACAACCTGAACGAGGCGGAGCCACTCTTGCGCGGTTCGGTGTTCAGTGACCGCGGCGTGTACCGGCCCGGCGAAGAGATTCACTTCAAGGCGATCGTCCGCACCGACACACCAGGCGGCATCCGCCTCCTGCCGTCCGGCACAACGCTGAGGGTGCGGACCACCAACAGCCGCGATCAACTCGTGGACGAACGCGACGTCAAGGTCAACGAGTGGAGCGCCACGGAGTGGACGTGGACGCCGCCACCGACGTCGGTCCTGGGCAACTACCGCATGGAAGTTGTGTGGGCGGGCAACCGTGCCGCCGGACCGACCACCAACAACGAATGGCTCCGCACGATCAGCGGCGACTTTCTCGTCGCGGCCTACCGCAAGCCCGACTTCCGGGTGGACACGACGATGACGATGGCGCGCGCGGTGGCAGGTGAACCCCTGAGCGCCGCGGCGACCGCGCAGTATCTCTTCGGGTCAGCCGTCGCTGGACGCCCCGTGCGCTGGTCGGTGACGCGTGATGCCAACGCAGACATCCCGCAGGCGATCAGCGAGAGGTATCCGCAGCCGCAATTCACCTTCGGCGCCCACTTTGACGACCCGCCACCCGCCGGCCCGTTTGCCGGTGACAACGCCACCACAAACGCGCAGGGCGGCTTCACTACACAAGTGACGACGGAGGTGACCGACCGGGCATACCGCTATACGTTCGAGGCGGAAGTCGAGGATGTGTCGCGGCAGCGCATCGCCAATCGATCCTCGGTCGTGGTGCATCCCGCGTCGTTTTATGTGGGACTGGGACACACCGACTACTTCGTCAATCCCACGACCGGCACCACGTTTGGCGTCGTCGCGGCGGGGCTCGACGGACAACCGGTCAGCGGTGTCCCGGTCACGCTCGCGCTCTTCAAGGTGCAGTGGAACTCGGTGCGTGTCGCCGAGGGGAGCGGATTTTATCGCTGGGACACCACGCGCACGGAAACACCGGCCGGGACGTGGACGGTGACCACAGGCGCGCAGCCGGTGACCACCAACGTGCCCGTGCCTGAGGCCGGCAGCTACGTGATGCGCGCAACCGCGCGTGATGGTGACGGCCGCGCGACCATGACCGAGAAGCAGTTCTACGGGCTGGGTGATGGCTACACGGCCTGGCAGCGGTTTGATCACAACCGCATCACGCTGACACCCGAACAGCAGACGTGGAAACCCGGCGACCGCGCCCGCATCATGATCGAGTCCCCCTGGGAGTCGGCGACGGCGCTTCTGACGGTCGAACGTGAAGGCATCCGCAGTCATCGGCGTTTTGCGCTGACATCGACGCAGCAGACCGTCGAGATCCCGATCAGCGAAGACGACATCCCGAACGTGTACGTGTCGGTGCTCCTGGTGCGGGGACGCACGTCGAACGACTTCGGTGCGGATGGCAGCGACCCGGGCAAACCCGCGTTCCGCCTCGGCTACACCGAGCTCAAGGTGGAGGACGCCACGAAGAAATTGACCGTGGCGGTCTCGGCCGATCGCGCCGAGTACCGGCCGGCCAACACGGCGAAGGTCTCGCTCAAGGTGAGTGACGCCACCTCGAAACCCACGCGCAGTGAGGTGACACTCTGGGCCGTGGACTACGGCGTGTTGTCGCTGACGGACTATCAGGCACCCGATGTGCTCAAGGCCGTTTATCAGGAGAAGTCGCTGCAGGTCATGAACAGCGACAGTCGCCAGCGCATCGTCTCCCGCCGCGTGCTGACGCCCAAGGGCGCGGACGCCGGTGGTGGTGGTGGCGCAGCGGCGAATGTGCGCCAGGACTTCCGCCCACTCGCCTTCTGGCTGGGCTCGGTCGTCACCAATGCGGACGGCACCGCGACGACCGACATCACCTTGCCTGAATCACTGACGACGTACCGCATCATGGCGGTGGCGGGTGATGCGGCCTCACGTTTTGGATCGGGCTCGGCAGAAATCAAGGTGAGCAAGCCGGTGACGTTGCTCGGGACGTACCCACGATTCCTGCGCCCAGGTGACCAGGCATCGTTTGGTGCGGTCGTCACCAACACCCTCGCCACCGGAGGCAACGCCACGGTCACCATTCGCAGCCTCGACCCGGCGCTGCTGGAGTTGACGGGCACGGCGACACAACAACTTCCAATCGGCCCTGGCGGCAGTGCGGATGTCCGCTTTGCCGCTGCGGCGAGACGCACCGGTCTGGCCCGGGTGCAGGTCAGCGTCACGCTTGGCGCGAACACCGACGCGTTTGAGGCCGTCGTCCCTGTCATCGCGCCGGCGCCGTCTGAGACGGTCGGTGCGTTTGCGCAGACAACGAGCACGTGGACGCAGCCGATCGAGCTGCCAGGCAGCATCGCAACAACAACAGGCGGACTGACGGTGGATTGGTCCTCGACCGCACTGGTCGGCATGGCCGGTGGTGTGGATTACCTCGTGAACTATCCGTATCAGTGCGCCGAACAGAAGGCCTCCGCGGCCTTCGCCTTCCTGCTCGCTGCGGATCTGGGTAACGCGTTCTCGGTCGGAGCAGTTCCGCCGGCTGACTATCGCACACGCGCCACACAACTCCTGCAGGAGCTGCCCTCCTTCCAGTGTGGCAACGGCGGCTTCGCGCTCTGGTCCAAGTCCACGTGTTTCGCCGATCCGTATCTGAGCGCGTACATCCTGCACGTGATTCGCACGGGACGCGACCTTGGTGTCGCACCTGACCAGGCCGTCGTGGACCGCGCGCTCGACTATCTCGAGCAGGTGTTGTCGCAGACCACACCTCCGGGGCAGGTGGACATGATTCCGGTGTGGGCGGCGTCGCAGGCCTTTGCGGTGAAGGTGCTCGGCGAATGGGGACGCAATCAGGATTCCCACATCACGCGGCTCGTGGCACAGGCCGATCGGATGCCGATTTTTGCGCTGTCCTACCTGCTCGATGCGATGGCGGCCGCCAAGGAACGAGGCCCGCGGTATCAGGCCACGCTCACACGTGTGACCAATGCGTTGCGTGTGGAAGGTGACGAGGCCCATGTGCAGGAGCTCAACGCCGAAGTGCTCGGGTGGATCTGGCACTCGAACACCCGTGCGACAGCGCTGGTGCTCGACGGCCTGGTGCGTCGCGGCGACGCCCCCAGCGCTGATGACCCCGGTCCGGTGATCCCCGGCCTGGTGCGGTGGCTGCTCGCCGCACAACGCAACGGTCACTGGGGCGACACGCAGAGCAATGCGACCACACTCGAAGGTCTGGTGGCCTACTATCGGCGCTTTGAGCGTGAGGTACCCGACATGACGGCCACCGCCACGGTCGGCACAACGCAGGTGGGCACCGCGACATTCCGTGGCCGCTCGGTGGTCTCGCAGCGCCTGCAGATGTCGATGACCAACCTGCTGCGCGCAGTCGCCACGAGCGGGGCCACGCCGCTCACGCTCAGCCGCACAGGTACGGGTCGCCTCTACGCGTCCGCACGATTGACCTTCACACCGCTGGTGCCTGCGGCCGCACGCGACCAGGGCATGCGTCTTGAGCGCCGTTACGAACGTTTCGTCGAAAACGGCGAGGGCCCGGTGGGTACCCAGTTCGCCCCAGGCGACCTTGTGCGCGTTGTCCTCCGGCTGACGACACCGCAGGAGCGGCGGTATGTGGCCGTGGTGGATTCGTTGCCGGCCGGGTTCGAGGCGGTGGACGGCTACTTCCGCACAACGGCGGCCGACCTGGCGCAGGAAGCGTCAGTGTCTGGAGACAGCGGCCAGTCCTGGTGGCAGCGGTGGCAACGCGGCGGATTTGATCACGTGGAAAAACACGACGACCGCGTGCATCTGTTCGCCACACGCCTGTCCGACGGCACACACGAGTTCTCCTATCTGGTGCGTGCGACCACGGCCGGCACATTCACGGCGGCCGGCCCGACGGGCGAGATGATGTACGCGCCCGAAGTGAACGGTCGCGCGGCCGCCGCCACGGTGGTCATCAGATGAACGGGTTGCGGCGGCACTGGCGGAAGGCGGCGATCACGAGTGGGCTCGCGCTCGGTGCGGTGCTCTATCTCCGCCTGGGCCCCGTGCCCGACGTTCTTCTGCAGGTCGACGACACCCGGCCGTCGGTGATGGTCTTCGACCGGCATGGTGAGCGGCTCTACGAAGCGCGCACTGATCGCGGGACACGCGGCGCCTGGCTTCCGCCCGATCAACTGCCGCGCCTCGTGGTGTCGGCCACGCTGGCAGCGGAGGACCATCGATTCCACTCGCACGTGGGGGTGGACCCGATCGCCATTACGCGCGCGATGTGGCGCAACGTGCGTGAGTGGCGTGTGGCAGAAGGTGGTTCCACCATCACCCAGCAGGTCGTCGCGCTGGCCGAGGCACGCGGCGGACGAGCGCCAAGCCGGAGCTGGTTCGGCAAACTGCGCGAGGCCGTACTCGCCATCAGGCTCGAACACCGCCTGACCAAGGGCGAGATCCTCGCGCGGTATCTCGCGTTTGCGCCCTATGGCAATCAGGTCGAGGGCATCGCGCGCGCGAGCACCTACTACTTCGGCATTCCGGCCGCCGACCTGACACCGGCCCAGGCGGCGTATCTCGCCGCGCTGCCCCAACAGCCGGGCCGATTTAATCCGCGTCGCGACACCGATCGCGCCCGGCCACGCCAGCATCGAATTCTGCGCCGCATGGCGGAGGAAGGGCTGCTTGATGCCGACTCCCTGCAGGTGGCCCTCGCCGAACGTGTGACCGTCGATGTCGCCGATCCCGAGTCGATCGCCGCGCACTGGGTCCGACGCGCGCTGAACGATCCGGCGCATGCAGACCAGGCGTCGGTCACGACGACGATGGATGCGGGACTGCAGCGCACCGTGCTCGGTATCCTGCGTGCGCAGCGCGACATGCTCGAGAAACACCACGCGCAGCAGGTGTCAGTGGTCGTGCTCGACAATCACACGCGGGAATTCCGCGTGTGGGTCACGGCAGGGTCCGATATCGACGCGGCCATGACCCCGCGTCAGCCCGGCTCGGCCCTCAAGCCGTTCACCTACGCAGCGGCGTTTGAGCGCGGCTGGCACCCGGGCCAGGTGCTTGCCGATATTCCCAGCACGTTCCCCACGGCCGAACCCGGCATCCTCTACAGCCCGCGCAACTACGATGGACGTTTCCGCGGACCGCTCCGCGCACGTGTGGCCCTGGCCGGTTCTGAAAATGTCCCGGCCGTCGCACTCGCCTCAGAGATCGGTGTCCCCGTCGTCGCCGACCTGCTCCGTCGCGCGGGCCTCACCACCCTCGATAAAAACGCCACCCACTACGGCCTTGGCCTGACACTCGGCAACGCCGAAGTCCGCCTGGATGAACTGGTCGGCGCGTACGCTCAGTTCGCGGAAAAAAAACCGTCGGGAGGCTTTTTCACTGGGGAGGGTTCAGAAAAAGCCTCCCGACGGTTTTTTTCCGAGCGGACGAAGTTCTGGATCAGCGACATCCTCGCGGACCCGGAGGCGCGGCGGTATATCTTCGGCGAGGGCAGCAGCCTCGATTTCCCCTTCGTCGTAGCCGCCAAAACGGGGACGTCGCAGGCGTACCACGACAACTGGACGATCGGTTTCACACGCGACGTCACCGTCGGCGTCTGGGTGGGCAACCTCGACCGGACACCGCTGCGGTACTCCTCAGGCGTCACCGGGGCGGGGCCCATTTTTCATGATGTGATGCTCGCCGCCGTCGAGCACGCGCGAGGATCGCTCCCGCTTTTTGACACCACGCCGATCCACACACCGCCCGATGATCTCCGGGAGCAGGACGTGTGCGCGGAGTCCGGCATGACCGCCGGCGCGTCCTGTCCTGCCCGCGTGCGCGAATTCCTGCCATCGACCGTAGATGGGCACACGTGTACCTGGCATCACGCATCAGACCGCGGGGTTGTCACGGTGTACCCGGAGCAATACCGGTCGTGGGCACTCTCGAACGGCACCACCCCCATGGCAGTTGTCCCCACAATGGCGACCACCACCCCGGCGCGCTCGACCCTGGCCATCACCTCGCCGCCCTCCGGCGCGACCTATCTGATCGACCCGACGTTGCGGGCGGACTTTCAGGCGCTTCCGCTCAAAGCGCAGGGAGGAATCGGGCGGATCGAGTGGTCGCTCAACGGTCAGACACTCGGGGCCACGCTGGGTGATACCCCCCTACCCTGGCCCCTGGTGCGCGGCACACACACCATCACCGCGCAGGATACAAACGGCCGTCGGGCACAGGCGCTGATCACTGTCAAATAAGTGCAAAAAGGGACAGTGTGACCCCGCGCACGCGTGGTAACCTCAGCGCACTCTGGCTACTACAAAACAACACTACGCTCCCGCGTCGCTCAAGCTTGTCCTCGAT
This sequence comes from uncultured Solibacteraceae bacterium, assembly GCA_964423815.1. Taxonomy (GTDB): domain Bacteria; phylum Acidobacteriota; class Vicinamibacteria; order Vicinamibacterales; family SCN-69-37; genus SYFT01. Next base: position 10,415 of record CAYRGW010000037.1, read on the forward strand.
GAGCGCGTACGACTTTTTATCGGCGACCGTCGCACAGTCGACAGCCCGGCCATGTATGCGAAGGCCTTTGGCCTGATCGCCGCTGCCATCGGGGCGTACATCGTCCTTGTCTTTCAGGCGGAATCGATCCTGACCGTGGTGGCCTCCGCCACCGTGCTGGCGCTGGCCATGGTGGGCATCGGCTTCAACGTGCAGCACGACGGGAACCACGGGACGTTTTCAAAGCATCCGTTTATCAACCGCGCGGCGGGATTCACGCTGGACTTGATGGGCGCCAGTTCCTACTTCTGGGGCGACAAACACAACCACAACCATCACGTGCACACCAACATCACCGACGAGGACGCCGACATCGCCCTCGGTCCCCTGGCCCGCATGGCTGAGGACCAGCCGTGGTACTGGTGGCATCGGTATCAGCACGTGTATCTCTGGATCCTCTACACGATGGTCCACCTGCGATACCTGTGGAGTGATTTCCAGCGCCTCGCCCTTGGCAAAAACGACGGCCTGACCGCCGGTTATCCCAAGGGCGGCGACTTCGTCGCCATCCTGCTCGGCAAAGCCTTCTTCCTGACCGTCGCGTTTGTCATCCCGATGTCGCTGCATCCGGTGGGCCGCGTCCTGGGCATCTACGTGCTCGTGTCGATGACGATGGGTGTGTTGTTCAGTGTGGTGTTCCAGTGCGCGCACTCAGTGGACATCGTGGACCATCCGCGCACGTCCGAGACGTCACATCCCGAGTGGGTCATTCATCAGATCAACACGACGGCGAACTTCGCGACATCAAGCCACGTGCTGACGTATCTGCTGGGCGGGCTGAACTATCAGCGGGAACATCACCTGTATCCGCGCATTGCCCACGCGCACTACCCGGCCCTCGCCAAGGTGGTGAAGGAGACCTGCCGCGAATATGGTGTGGTCTGCCGTGAGAACGTGACCTTCATCGACGCGATTCGGTCACACTACCGGTACATCCGGCGCATGGGCATGGAGCCCACATCAGCGTCGCAGACCGTGCCTCAGTTGCAGACGAACGCCGGCGTGTAGCGGTCGTAGCCGGGAGGGCCGGCCACCACGAGCCACTGCAACTCCAGGGTGCGTGATGTGTCGTCGTACCCCACGCCGATATCAACAACCTCATCGCGGCCATTCACACGCCACAACAACGCGTCGATGCTGTGCGGGCCCACGCCACGCTTGAGGTTCCACGCCAGGTCGAGTCCCTTGCAGCGGCCGCGTTCAATGATGCGGTCGCGCAGGAATGCCATGTTGGCGACACGTGTGTCGTGGCTCACGCCGGCGGCCAGCCGGTCGGGATGCTGGGTGGCGATACATTCCACGATGGAATCGCCGTCGTTGCCCGCGCAGGCGCCCGAGCTGGGCGGGGGCGGGACTGGCAACGCGGACCGCGCGAGAAACGTCGTCCCCGCGTAGGTCCCCTGACAGGTGTTGGCGGAGTACGGGAACCGGATCTGCTCCCCTTCCACCACGCCGTTGCTGGTGATGGTGAACTGGCAGGCCGAGCCGTTGAGCTGCCCGGTACCGCTGCCGCTCACCACGGCGCTCGACCCGGTCAGGCTGCCCGTCGCAAACCCTGATAATTGCATGCCGTTCGAACAGACGGCGGTAAACGGCCCTTGCACGCTGCCGTCGTCCTGCTGGTCATTGGCCGTCCAGACGATCTGGGTGCAGGACAAGGGCCCCAGGTCGGCCGTCCGGGCGTCCTGCAGGGAGGACAACCCTGCCGCGCCGCTGGAGCTCCAGCGGCCCTTGAGCGGGCTGCTGGCCTGACTGGCCCCGCCCCCGGTGGGCGATGTGGGCAGCGCCGACGTTCCGCCCCGCTCAAACGAGCACCCTGCGGCCGCCGCAAGAACCACCGTGGACAGAACGACGGAATGAAGTCGGGTCATGAGTACCCCTGCGTATCGGCCTATGTCGCTGGGGTACTTAGAGGGAATTTCAGAGCTCAGGATTCTTCACAGGAGACATGGAGGCATGTAGCACACGGGGGGCTGGGGGCCCGGCGTTCCGCCATGGTCCCCATGTTGAAAAAAACTCCGGGCCTCCCGCGTCTGGACTCTTTGGACATGGCCCACTACGATCACAGGCATGGCTTCGCAACCGTCCTTTGACATCACTTCCAAGGTTGACCTGCAGGAGGTCGACAACGCCATCAATCAGGCCAAAAAGGAACTGGCGCAGCGCTTCGACTTCAAGGGCTCCAAGTCCACGATCGAGCTGAAAGCCAAGGAAAACCAGATCGAACTGGTGGCCGATGACAATTTCAAGATGGACGCGGTCTGGGAAATCGTCCAGACCCGGCTGCACCGCCGGGGCGTTCCCATCAAGAACCTCAAACTTGGGGACATCGAACAAATCGGCGGGAGCCTGGTCAAGCGCAAGGTGGACCTGCAGCAGGGCGTCTCCTCCGACGCCGCGCGCGACATCGTCAAATTCGTCAAGGACCAGAAGATGAAGAAAGTGCAGGTCACCATCCAGGGCGACCAGCTCCGGGTCACGTCAGGGTCGAAAGACGAGCTCCAGAACGCGATTCGTGTACTTCGGGCCGAGGACTTCGGCCTGGAGCTCCAATTCGGCAACTTCCGCGAATAGAACCGCTGGCATCGCCCTTGCTACAGCCAAGGGCGTGCGGCTGCTTCACTATCGCCAGGACACCGGAAAACTGGGCGAAGACCTCGCCACGGTGGAATTGTGGCATCAGGGCTATGCAATTCTTGCCAGACGGTACCGCACACGGTACGGAGAAATTGACATCGTCGCTCAGGACGGCGAGACGATTGTCTTCGTGGAAGTGAAGGCGCGCCGGACGGACCGGTATGGCACGGCCGCCGAAAGCATCACGCCGTGGAAACAACGCCGCATCGCGGCCATGGCGCTCGACTACCTGGCCTGGTCCGACCGACTCCAGGCCCCCTGCCGCTTTGATGTCGTCGCCATCGACGGCGTGGCCACCGACAAGGTGACCATCCAACACATCAAGAGTGCGTTCTGTGTCGATTAATCGATAATCTGGAATCTGAAATCGGCAATCGTTTGTCGACAATCGGCGATCTGTAATCGGCAATCTGCATCGGGTAATTGGCAATCTGCATCGGGGAACCAACGACCCGACCACCCAGCCTACAGCCCCGCCACACGCAATCGCCGCGCAGACCGGAAAAACAACACCCAAAATCCGACGGCCGCCACCGCAGAGCCGTACTCAAGCACCACAAATCGCTGCAGGGGGAAGTGCATACCCTCGAACCGGTAGTAGAACGAGACCGAGACCAGCGCCGTGAAGAGAAGGGCGAGGGAGAGCCACCACGCGCGGCGCCCCAACAGGTGGCGCGTCTCCTCGATGACCAGGCGTTCACGCTCGAGCAGTCGGTCCCGATTGATCGGGGGCACCGGCTGGTCCTCTCGAAGTGCGGCCAGTTCGGCCGTCAGCACGGGATCGGTGGCCAGCCACTGCTCCACCACCTGCCGTGTCTCGGCACTGGCTTCACCGGCGGCGTACAGGGGCAACAAATCTCGCACGAGATTACGTGTCAGTGTCATTGGGGTTCTCCTTGGTTGCCGGGGATCCGCGATGTGCGGGCCATCGAACGAGCGATGCGAAGGGCGGCCAGCCGCTGTCTGGCCCGATGGACTTTCACCTTCGCTGAGCCGACGCTGATACGCAGCGCGGCGGCGATCTCCACATACGGGATCTCATCGTGTGCCCGCATCAGGAGGGCCGCGCGATCGGATTCGGGCAGCGTCTGCAGGTCCGCCAACACCGACTCCAGTTCCGAGCGGGTCTCCACGACGTCATCCTGGAGGGGACGCGTATCAATGGGGTGACCATCCATCACACCCTGTCGCCGGTCCCGCGCGACTCCCTGCAGATACAAATGACGGGTAATCGTGAAGAGATATCCCACTACCGTCGACAAGTCGACACGGTCACGTGCCGTCCAGAGGCGTACAAACGTTTCAGATGTGAGATCTTCCGCCGCGGCACGACTGCCCGACAGGGACCAGGCGAAGCGGAACACCGCCGTGGCATATTGCCGATAGAGCGCCTCCACGTCGTTCATCGTGAAGGTATATCGCTGAACGTGGAAGAAGTTACAGTGTCGGGACCACGCCAGGCCCCAGCCCCTCGTCCTCCGTGCCTCAGTGTCTCCCTGTAAAAGATTTCTTCACGCTCATCATGATCCTCATGGTGAGCCATGGTTGTTTACGCTATCTACGCTTCCACCGCGTGCCCGTCGCAGAGTCTTCGAGCAGGATGCCGCGGGCTTCAAGGTCCTTGCGGATGTCGTCGGCGCGGGCGAACTGGCGATTGGTCCTGGCGCGGCGGCGCTCCTCGATGAGCGCCGTGATCTCGGCCTCGGGCACTGGGGGCGCGGCGTCCTCGGTGCGACGCAGACTGATCACGCCCAGCACCCGATCAAATTCCTCGAATGTCTCGCGGATGACGTCGGCGTCGGGACGGCCAATGCCCTTCGCGTCGATGGTCGCGTTGAGTTCACGCAGCAGTTCGAACATGACACCCATCGCGCCGGGCACGTTGAGGTCGTCGGCGATGTGTGTGCGGAACTGCTGGCGCGCCGATTCCACACGCGCCGCCACGTCGGGGTGGGCGTCGCCGCCCTCCACACGATCCACACGCGCGAGGAAGTCCGTCAGACGTGTGAGTGCCGCATCGGCCTGCGTGAGGATGTCAAAGCTGAAGGTCAGCTGTTTGCGGTAGTGCACCGACATCAGCAGATACCGCAGCGCGGAGGCGCGGAAGCCACGGTCGAGGATGTCCTGCAGGTTGTAGACGTTGCCCAACGACTTCGACATCTTCTCGTGGTCGAGGTTGAGAAACTCCACGTGCACCCAGAAGCGTGAAAACTGATGGCCGGTCGCACATTCGGCCTGCGCAATCTCGTTTTCGTGGTGCGGGAAAATCAGGTCGATGCCGCCGCCGTGGATGTCGATCGGCCCCTCGCCCAGCAGGCGCAGCGCCATCGCCGAACATTCGATGTGCCAGCCGGGACGCCCGGGGCCACAGCCGTAGTCCCAGGTCGGTTCGCCGGGTTTGGTGGCCTTCCAGAGGACGAAGTCGCGCGCGTCCTGCTTGGAATATTCGTCCGAGTCCACCCGAGCGCCGGACTGGATACCCTCGTGATCGAGCCGCGCCAGTTGTCCGTACCCGTCCATCGTCGCGATGCGGAAGTACGTGGAGCCTTCGGATTCGTACGTGTGGCCGCGTTTCGAGAGCGACTGAATCATCTCCACCATCGAGCGCAGATTGGCCTCGTCTGTGGCGCGCGGATTTTCCTCGACCGGCTCAAGCCCCAGCGCCGCGCAGTCCTCACGGAACGCCTGAATGTACTGGTCGGTGTAGTCCCGCAAGGACATGCCGGCCTTGGCCGACGCGTTGATGGTCTTGTCGTCCACGTCGGTGAAGTTCATGACGTGGCGCATCGTGTAGCCCTCCTGATGGCGGAGAGCACGACGCAGGACATCGAGGGCGACAAAGGTGCGGAAGTTGCCGATGTGGCCGCGCGCGTAGACGGTCAGACCACACGTGTACATGCGCACGGTCTTGCCGTCAGCGGGGACAAACTCTTCTTCGGTGCGAGTGAGGGTGTTGTAGAGACGCATGAGAACTGCCTACCTTGCGGCGCGAGTGGATGGGAGTGCGTGGGTCACGACCGATGATCGGCCACAACACCGCAGCGTCACTTCCACGTTGCCCGGCACGGTACGCAGGTCCATGGTGACGTCCGCCCCATGGTCAGCGGTGGCAGCCAGATCCTGCACCGCCGTGGCGACGGCGTCGACCACCGACGCGCCATCGCCCTCGGATCCGCCCTGAGCCATGCAGTATTTGCCTGCCAGCTCGGGTCCGATTGCACGAAAACGCTCATCCGTGGGGACGAGCAGGGTCACGGGATCCGACATCGTGATGTCGATTCTACATCACAGGTCTTCTTCAGAGGCCGAGGTCGGCCAGGACCTGACGGGCGGCCTCACAATCGGCCCCGATCTGGGTGGTCAACATCTCGAGTGAGTCGAATTTCTGCTCGTCGCGGAGCCATCGGACAAAGGCCACCCGCATCGGTTTGCCATACAGATCCATGGACGCATCGAGCAGGTACGTCTCAACCATCACCCGGTTATCCCCGATGGTCGGCCGAATCCCGACGCTGGTCACCGCCGGGTAGAACACCTGATCGATCACGGCGATTGTCGCGTAGATCCCGTAGGCCGGCAGCAACTCGTTCCGGGTCTCGAGATTGGCGGTCGGATAGCCCAGTTCGCGGCCGCGCGCGTCGCCGTGCACCACGATGCCGTCGAGCGCATAGTGCCGTCCCAGCAGGGCCCCGGCCTCATCCACGCGCCCCTCACTGATCAGGTGGCGCACCCGGGTGCTCGACACCACGAAGTCCTTAAAACGCACCGGATCAATTTTGTCGGCGCGGAAGCCCCGGTCCTCCCCCAGAGCCTTGAGAAGTGTGAAGGTGCCAGACCGGTCACGACCGAACAGGAAGTTGGCACCGACCCACACCTCCGACACCTTGAGCCAGTCGATGAGCACGGTCTCCACAAACGTCTCAGGTTCCCAGCGCGCCATGTCGGGCGTGAAGTGCACCACCGCCACGCCCTGGATCCCGGCGCTTCTGAACGCTTCGATTTTCTGGTCCAGCGTCATCAGCAACGGCGGGGCTTTGTCCGGGCGCACCACACGAGGCGGGTGGGGATCAAACGTCACCACCACGGGTGTGCCGCCGCGTTCGGCCGCCTGGCGACAGACACGGTCCAGGATCTTCTGGTGGCCACGATGCACACCGTCAAAATTGCCAAGGGCGGCCACGGCGTGGGGCCATCGGGGACGCTGGTCTGCAGGAAAATGCGCTACGAACATGAGATGCGCAGTTGATCGTATGCCAGCGACAGCCCGTCGGGAAGCGCGGCACACGTCGCCGCGTGTCCCAGGTCGTGGCACATGTGCGTGAAATACGTGGACCGCGCGCCGATTTGCGTGGCGACGGCCACGGCTTCCTTGAGCGAAAAATGTGTGGGGTGTGGCCGTTGGCGCAGCGCGTCGAGCACCAGGACGTCCAGCCCTCCCAACTGCGCCATCGTCTCGTCAGGCACCGCATTGCAGTCGGTCAGGTAGGCGAAGCGGCCAATCCGAAAGCCCAGGACCGGGCGGGTCCCGTGCATCACCGTCAGCGGCTGGAAGCGCAGCTTCCCCACCTCAAACGGCCCGTCAATCACCATCAGGCTCGCGTCGGGCACACCGCCGCCGACGGGAGCGCCCGCATCAAACGCATAACTGAACGTGCGTCGCAGCGACTGGAGGGTGGCCGAGTCGCCATACACCGGCAACGACTGTTTCGAGAGGATGTTGAATCGGCGCAGTTCATCAAACCCGAGGATGTGATCGGCGTGCGCGTGTGTGTAGACCACCGCGTCCACCCGGATGATGGACTCGCGGAGGCACTGCTGCCGCAGGTCTGGTGTGGTGTCGATGAGCACCCGCGTGCCGTCATCACCGATGATGTAAATCGACGGACGGAGCCGGTTGTCCCTGGGATCATCCGACCGACACACCACACAGTCGCACCCAATCATTGGCACACCGTGCGAGGTACCTGTGCCGAGAAACACAATCTCCATCCCCAACAGATTACAGGACCTCCCGCGACCTGCTTGCTGTTACCTTCTTGCCATGCCTTCGATCGTCTCCACCCGCGCCGCCAAAGCCGGTCGCGCCATGGCCCGTCTCGTGCGAATCATGGCCACACTCCGCTCTCCTCACGGATGCCCGTGGGATCGCAAACAGACCCACAAGACACTCCGCCCGTTTCTCCTCGGAGAAACGTACGAGGCCCTCGACGCACTCGACCGTGGTGACCACGACGCGCTGCCGGGCGAACTGGGTGATGTGTTGTTTCAAGTGGTCTTTCACGCACAGATTGCGACAGAAGCGCGCCGATGGCAGATGGCCGACGCGTTGACTGCCATCGCAGACAAGTTGATTCGACGACACCCCCACGTTTTTACGCCCTCAGGCAGACCGCTGCCACGAACGCGCAAGAAAGGACAGAAACGCCCCGCCACTCCGGCCGCCGTGCTCACCCAGTGGGAACAACTCAAGGCTGCCGAACAAGCGGGCCGCGGCGAGAAAAAACGCGTGCTGGCCGGCGTCCCCAAGGCGCTCCCGTCACTGCTGCGCGCGCACGAAATCGGGTCACGTGTCGCCGCCGTCGGGTTCGACTGGCCCGACACCGCGGGTGTGGTCGACAAGATCGAGGAGGAAGTGCGGGAACTGCGCGAGGCCGTCGAGGAAAGTCCGGCCCGCGCGGCCGAGGAGTTTGGCGACCTCCTGTTTTCAGTGGCGAATCTCGCACGCAAGCTGAACATCGAACCCGAGTCGGCACTGCGCGCGGCCAACGACAAGTTTTCCCAGAGGTTCGCAGCCGTCGAGGCCGACCTCGAAGCACGCGGCTCGTCAGTCCACGCCGCCACCACTGATGAGATGGAAGCCGCCTGGCAACGGATCAAAACACCTCGAGCCTCGGCCCGACCATCCCGCGCGCGCGCACCACGCGCCCGTCGGTCTCGACGATGACCGCGCCGTGACGATCGGTGCGGAAGGTGCGGACGCCACTCGCGGCAAGACGCGCCAGCACATCGGGGGCCGGATGCCCGAACATGTTGCCCGCACCCGCGCTGATGAGCGCCACACGTGGCGCGAAGTGATCCAGGAACGTCGCGGCGGTTGACGACCGGCTGCCATGGTGCGCAACCTTGAGCACCCGGATGCGCGCCGGGGCGCCGGAGCGGGGTGACGTCATGGGCACCGACTCGAACTCCACGCCCGCATCACCGGTGAGCAGGAACGACACGTCGCCGTACCGGACCTCCAGCACCACGGAATCGTCATTACGTACACGCACCCGCTGCCAATCCGGGGGGCTCGGATGGTGCACAACGACGTGTACGCCACCGACCTCCAGTTCATGACCGGCGAGCACACGTCGCCACGTCACATGCCGGGCCTGGGCCTTGCGGCGCAGGTCCTGCAACACTGCAGAGGACTCGACGGGAATCCCTTCCCAGACTTCCCGCGGCGACAGATCCTCCATCACACGCGCCGCCCCGCCGACGTGATCAAGATCGCCGTGACTGACCACGAGCCACTCCAGCCGGCGTTCACCCAGCGCCCAGACCGCCGGCGTCACCACTCGCCCGCCGACGTCGTAGGTTCCGGCGGGAGTCCCCCCGGTATCCACCAGAAGCGCGCGGCCGTTCGGAGTCTGCACGAGGATCGCATCGCCCTGCCCGACGTCCAGCACAGATACGCGCATCCACCCACGTGCCGGCCGTGACCAGGAGACAAAGGGCGCCGACACAATGACTGTCAGCAGGACACACGCGGCGGCCACCGCGACCTGGCGCCGCCTGCCCTGCGCGCACCACACCGCCGCGGCCAACACGATGTAGTACGCACCGGTCCACCAGAGAGACGATGGGGGCACCCGCCAGGACAACCACGGCGCCAGATCGAGTGCGGCCGACGATCCCAGTAACACCACCGTGGCCACATGCGCCACGTCTGCCGCCACACGCGCCGCCCCGGTCCAGACCAACGCCAGCCCACAGGCGGCCAACCCGGCAAACTGCACGACCGCCATCGCGGGAATCGCGACCAGGTTGAGAAGCAGCCCGGCCACGCCCACGCGGGCGAACACACCAGCCGTCACGGGCATGATCAGAATCTCGGCCGCCACGGTGGCGAGTACGGCCGCGCGCAGCCAGTCCCACACACGCGCCCATCCGACCGCGTGATCATCAGAACCACGCGCCGCCCGCAGGAGTCGCGGCAACACCACAATCAGACCAAGGGTTGCGCCAAACGAGAGCCACGCGCCGACATCAATCACCACAAGTGGAGCCATCACGATACACACCACGGCAACCACCGCCAGCAGATTGACCGGTTGTGGATTGAGCCCCACCAGGCGGAGCAACAGATAGATCACGGCGGCCACCACGGCACGGGTCACCGACGGCTCCCCGCCCACCACCACGCCGTAGACGATCACGATGACGGTGGTGGCCACAATGGGAAACACCAGCGACCGCGTGACGAGTCGCAGCACCACAAAACACACCATTGTCAGCATCGCCACATTCCCGCCGGAGATGGCGATGACGTGAAACGTGCCCGCCGCCTGCAATCGCCTCATGACCTCGTCGTCGAGACCGGCGCGGTCGCCGATCAGAATGGCGGTGACCACCGAGGCCGAATAGGGGGAGAACAACGCGGTGGTGGTGCGCCGCACATGCGCCCGCACCGTTGCACTCCACTTCTGCCACCACGGACCTTTCGAGACGTCAACCAGCGCGGCGCTTTTGACGGTGCCGATCACATCAAAACGCCGGGTCAGGCGTTGCCAGGTGTCCGATGGCGACCCCGGATTTCTCACCAGGTCCGGTTGACGCAATCTGATGGGCGCCGTGATCACCCTGCCCCTGGTCCACTCGTGGTCTGTGCTTTCGGCCATCGCGCCGGTGACCACCGCGCGCACGCGCCAGCCCTCAATCCGCAAATCGAGACGAATACCTGCAGGCGAGGGCGCGGCATCGGACAGCAGGACACCGGTCAGGAGTACAGGGTCCGGCGTGATCAGATGTGACGGCGCGGGTCGAAGGGCGTGGACACGAGCCGAGGCGCCGACGGTGGCGCCTGTCATCAGGACCAGCAGACCAATCGTCATCTGCCGTGGCCACACGATCACACAGACAGCGCTGCACACACCGAGCGCCGCGACCAGTGCGAACTGGTGATTACACAAAACTCCAACGGGAGTACCAATGACGAAGGCCACACCGAGTCGAAGTCCGATCGACATATTGACTCCACCTGCAAGTTGTGGGCTCGTCCACAACCGCACAACTCCGCGGGGTGATCGCAATTTTTTCCATGCGAGCGTCGAACTTTCGTTACATCGCGTCCGTAAGCCCAAGAGACCCCTTTTGTGTGAGGGGCTTTTTCAGGAGAAAGCGTTTTACATGTCAATCCGTGCTCGTGTGTTGTCTCTCGCCATCGCGCTGATGGTGATCGTGCCTGCCGCTGCCAAGGCGCAGATGTCCCCCGTGTCCGCCGGAATCAAGGGCGGGATCAATTCAGCAACCCTCTCCAACGACACTGACGAATCACTCGATCAGCTGATCGGTGGCGTCGGTGGTGTGTTCATTGGTCGCGACATCAACAAGAACTTCGGTCTGCAGCTGGAAGGCCTCTACAGCATGCGTGGTGCCAAGTCTGATGGCGGCGACGCGAAGATCAAGCTGAACTACATCGACGTCCCCGTGCTCGCCCGTGTGGGCAGCCAGTCGGCCAGCGGCACCAAGTTCTATGTGTTCACCGGGCCGCAGGCGAGCTTCAAGGTGAAGTCCGAAGTGGAATTCCTCGGTGAGACCGACGACCTCGACGACGAAACCGAGAGCTTCGACTTCGGCTGGACCGCCGGCGTGGGCGCGGACATGGGTCGCGTGACTCTGGATGCCCGCTACACGATGGGCCTCATGAACATCGACAAGACCGGCGACGACACCATCAAGAACCGCACCTTTTCGGTGATGGTCGGCTTCCGCCTCAAGTAATTTCGACCGTTCAGGAATAAAACCGACGTCCGGCTGGTCTCAAGGGACCAGCCGGACTTATGTACACTGACACCCGCGACCGACGCCCTCACGCCGCCGAGTTGAAGTTCCTGGTGTCCCCTGACGTGGGCGACGCCATTCGGATCTGGGCCCGCGCCCACCTCACCGCCGATCCCCACGGCGGCGGTCCACACGCAGACCAATACACGACCACCACGCTCTACACCGATACTCCCGACCAGGACGTCTATCGTCGCCAGGGTTCGTACGGCCGCAGCAAATACCGTGTGCGCCGGTATGGCTCGTCCGACGTCGTGTTTCTGGAGCGCAAACTCCGGACACAGTCGCTGCTTTCCAAACGACGGAGCATCATCCCGATCGACGAGTTGGCGCGGCTGGAAGACCAAGCGTCGCCGGAGGCTCCCTGGAATGGCGAGTGGTTCATGGGGCGCCTGGCCGCCCGGCGGCTCAGCCCCGTGTGCCAGGTCACCTATTTCCGCACCGCACGTGTGACGCAGACGCCCTACGGACTGGCGAGACTGACCGTGGATACCGGGCTGGCCGCGAGGCCGATCAGCCACTGGGGATACGACGCGCCAGTGTATGAGCCGGCGCTGGCAGACCAACACATCGTGGAACTCAAATACATCGTCGCCATGCCGGCGGTGTTCAAACGTCTGGTTGAGACCTTCCACCTGGAGCCCATGACCGTGTCGAAGTATCGACTGGCGGTGGCAGCCCTCAGTGTGGTGAAGGAGGCCGTGTAATGCCCGAGTTCTTCACCTCGGTGTTGGGCACGCCCGCCATCGCCCCACAGGCGGTCGCGCTCAGACTCGTGGCGGCGCTCGTGCTCGGCGCCGTTGTCGCGTGGATCTATCGACACAGCCGCGACACCTCGGACGGGTCACCGACCTTTCCCGGCACGCTGGTGCTGCTGGCGGTCCTGATTGCCATGGTGACGCAGGTGATTGGCGACAACGTGGCGAGGGCGTTCAGCCTCGTCGGCGCGTTATCGATCGTGCGCTTCCGCACCGTGGTGCGCGACACGCGGGACACCGCGTTTGTCATCTTTGCGGTCGTCATCGGCATGGGCGTGGGCGCCGGCGCGCCGTGGGTGGCGGTGATCGGCCTGGTCGTGGTCGGCGTCGCGTCATGGGCCATGCGACCCGCCGCGCTCGCCGCCAATCCCGGCCTTCGCTTCACGCTGACGTTGCGCGTGGCGCTCGGCCTCGACCTGGAAACCGTGCTCGGCTCTGCCCTCGACTCACAACTGCTGACTCGTCAGCTCCAGTCGATTGGCACAACCCGCCAGGGCACATCCATCGATGTGATTTACGAGGCCGTGCTCAAGCCCGGCTGTTCGCCCGACGAACTTGTCAAAGCCCTGTATCGCATCGACGGCGTACACGCTGTGGAACTACGTCGTACGCCCGACCCGGAAGTGTGATCTTTTTGCGCCCCAAGGAGCCACCCATGACTCGCACACGCCTCACTCTGCTTTTGTTTGCTGCGGCTCTCACCAGCTCCGCGCCAGCCGCACAGGGACCACCGATGGGCCCCGGTGGACCCAACCAGCCTGAGCGGAAACTCGTGGACCAGTTCGACAAGGACAACAACGGACGCCTCGATACCGCCGAGCGGAAGGCTGCGCGCGAGTTCCTGGCATCGTCTCCGGCACAAGGCCAGGGTCCGGGCGGTGGTCGGATGGGTGGCCGGGGTGGACGTGGTTTCCCCGGTGGGCCCGGCGGCCCCGGTGCCACGGCCGCCGGACCGGCGGCGGCAGGGCCACGCATCTCGCCGACCGATGTCACTCCGTCCACGACGCCGCTGTACGACGACAAGACCCTGCGCACGTTGTTCCTGGCGTTTGAATCTGCGGATTGGGAAAGTGAACTCCTGGCCTTCAGCAACACCGACGTTGAAGTCCCCGCCACACTGGTGGTCGACGGCACAACCTACAAGGACGTCGGTACACACTTCCGCGGCGCATCGTCGTTGTTCGGCGTCCCGGCGGGCTACAAGAAGTCGCTCAATCTTGCGATGGATTTTGTAAACACGGATCAGGCGCTGTATGGCTACAAGACCCTGAACCTGAACAACGCCAATGGTGATCCATCGCTGATGCGCGCGGTCATCTATGAACACATCGCCAGTCAGTACATTCCGACCCCGTCTGCCAATTTCGCGCGCGTGGTAATCAACGGCGAATATTGGGGCGTGTTCACGAACGTCGCGCAGTTCAACAAGGACTTCCTGCGTGATCACTTCAAGACCGAGGACGGGGTCCGTTGGAAGGTGCCCGGCAGTCCGAATGGGCGCGGTGGCCTGGAGTACCTCGGTGAGGATGTCGCTGGCTACAAGCAGCGCTACGAAATCAAGAACAAGGACACCGATGCGTCGTGGAAGGCGCTCATCAACCTGACGAGAGTGCTCAACACGACACCTGCGGAGCAGCTCGAAGCGGCGCTTGCGCCAATCCTCAACGTGGACGGCACGTTGAAGTTCCTCGCGCTCGAAAACGTGCTCGTGAACTCTGACGGCTACTGGACGCGCGCGAGCGACTACAACATCTACCTCGATCCGTCGGGACGTTTTCACGTCATTCCCCACGACATCAACGAAGCGATGATGGCCGGCGGTGGCCGCGGCATGGGGCCCGGCGGGATGATGCCGCCTCCCGGCGGGATGCCACCCGGCGGACAGGGGCGTGGTGGTCGAGGTGGCGGTGGACGCGGCCCCGGCGGCATGGGTGGACCAGGCGGCGGCGTCACACTTGATCCACTCGTGGCGCTCAACGATGCTAGTAAACCGCTGATCTCGAAGTTGCTGGCAGTGCCGGCGCTGCGGGCCAAGTACCTCGGCTACGTGCAGGACATCTCGACCAAGTGGCTCGACTGGGCCGTGCTTGGACCGGTGGTCGAACAACACCGTGCATTGATCGCAGCCGAGGTGGCGAAGGACACCAAGAAGGCGACCACCACCGAGGCGTTTACGTCGTCAATCGATGGACTGAAGGCGTTTGTCGAAGGGCGACGCAAACACCTCGACGGGATCCAGTAAAGGAGACTGCGTATGTTTTCGTAGGCGAGACCTTTAGGTCCGCCGCTCTGGCGCGGCTAAAGCCGACGCCCTACGAAAGCAGGAAAAAGACACCCGACGTCTTTATCGCGGACCAGACGCTACTCGGATCGCAACGCGTCAATCGGATTGACCCGTGTGGCCAACCACGCCGGCCACGCGGCCGCCAGGGCCACGACGATGAAGAGCAGTGTGATGGTCAGCGCATACACGCGCGGATCAAAGGCGCTGACGCCCCACAGATACGACGAGATGAATCGCGCGGCCCAGTAGGACAACGCCAGTCCTGCGGTCACGCCCCAGACACTCGCCCATACCGCTTGTCGCAGCACGAGCCCGGCGATCCTGCCTGCCGACGCACCGATGGCCATACGCACGCCAAACTCGCGGCGCCGCTCCCCGACCGCTTGCGAAAGCAGGCCGAACAACCCCACGGCCGCCAGCACCATCGCGACCCCGCCCAGCAGCGACAGCACGCGCGCAAACATCTGAGTGCTGGCCAAATCACGAGCGTTCCACTCGGTCAGTGCCCATGCCCGGTCCAGGGGCAATGTGGGGTCCAGTTTGACGGCCGCACTCGCCGCGACCTCGCCCAGCCGCGTCGCCGTGCTGCGGGACTTCGCGAGGATGGTGCCCGACAGGGACGCAAAGTCGTCCTGCGTAATCGGGAAATAGATCAGCGGCTCTGCAGCCTCGGTCAGGCTCGTGACCGCAGTCTCGCGCATGACGCCGACGATGACGAAGTCCCTGGCGGGACTGACCATGGTGCGCGGGACACTGATGCGCTCACCGACAGCGTTGTCGCGACCAAAAAAACTTCTCGCGAGCGACTCGGAGACCACCACCGGCCCACCAGACACCAGCGTGTCACCGAAGACCTCGTCGGTCCCAAAATACCGGCCGTACCGCAACTGCAGCCCCAACACGTCCACATACGCGGCGTCGGTCGCAACACTCCGCACGTCGGTCGTATCTTTCGGGCTTCCGCCGGGTGTCTGGAGGCTTTCAATCCAGGTGTAGCCAAGGGGATACCCGGTCGTAAGGCTCAGCGACTCCACGGCGGCATCGGCGCGAAGCCGTTCACCCAACTCGCGGGCGTACGCCATCGCACGAGCCGGCGTATAGCCGTGCCCTCTCAGTCGGACATGTTGCAGCACCACACCGTCCGGCGTGAACCCTGGATCAACCCGGCCGACGTTTCGCACGGTGGTCACGAGCAGGGCTGCGCCGGTGACGAGTACGAGGGACAACGCCAGCTGTAATGCGGCGAGCCCGGTCCGCATGCGGTGAGAGCCGGGTGTACCTCGAGCGCCCGAAAGGGCCAACCCGCCTTGCAGGGAAACCCGGGCACCACACCATGCGGGTGCGAGGCCCGCCAGGATGCCGCAGCTGATGGCGACGACGACGGTTACCGCCAACACGAGGCGATCGATCGGCACGACGGGCGCCGCAGCCATGACGTCGATGCCGGGCATCCACCACACTTGAATCGCCCCCTTTAACCAGAAGGCGAGGCCGACGCCTGCAAGCGCACCCAGCGCCGCCAACGTCACGCTTTCTGTGAGCAGTTGCCGCATCAGCCGGCCCTGACTGGCGCCAAGGGCGAGCCGCAACGCGCGTTCCGGCCTGGCCCGTACGCCTTCAGACAGCAGCAGGTTGGACACGTTGGCACACCCGAGCAGCAACAGGACGCCCGCCACCATCAGCAGGCCCCGCATCTGCCGCTGCAGGCTTGCGCGTTGAAGTGCCGAGGGCCCGAGCCCCGGAAACACGCGAGCGCGGACCGTCTTGAACTTTGTGTTGTCTCCCGGATGCCGCTCTGCCAGCAGAGGCATCAACGTGTCCAACTCGGCCTGGGCGTCCGACGACATCCGTCCCGCAGCCAGCCGACCAATGAACATATAGAACAGTCCGCTCGACCGATTGCTGAAGCGCTGCGACTGTTCCTCGGTGTAGTGATTGACGTACGCGTAAGCGCCGCCCGGATACCAGGCGTCCACCTGGCTGGTCGGCGAGGCTCCCGCAAATGATCGCGGGACGACACCGATGACCCTCATCGGGCGTCCGCTGATGTGAATGGTCTGGTCGAGCGCCTGTTCGGGAGTTCCAAACGCCTGCGTGGCCAGACCATGCGAAATGATCGTCACCGGTTCGCCGAACGGAGGCGTATCCTCTTCCTTCGTGAACCCACGACCGGCCGCCAGCTTCACACCGAGCACGTCGAAAAAATTGGCCGTCACAAACCCGGCCTGCGCTTGTCGGGGCGCCGCCCCAGGTACCGCAACGCTGGCCCCACCCTCCTGCCACGCCGCAAGGCCGGACAAAGTCTGTGACGCTGCCCGAAGGTCTTCCAGGTTCGCGTAGGACACGGCACTGGGACTCACACCACCCGAATCGCGCCACGTCCCACTCCAGATCTCAACCAGTCGCCCGGGCTCGGTGATCGTCGACGATGGCGTCCAGAGCAGCCAGTTTCCGACAGAGACAATTGCGGTCGTCGGCCCAATGGTCAGCGCAAGCGTGGCGAGCACCGATATCGAAAACCACGGGCGACGCCGGATTGTGCGGAGTGTCAGTCGCACGTCCTGCCACAGCTGGCTAAGCCATCGGCCGCTGGCCGGTGCGCCTGGCGCGGGCAGGTTCAGTGGTGTGCGCGTCTCTGTCTCGGCCAGCCGCTGTGCCAGCGCGCCAGGTTGGTCAAGATCGGCCAGCGCCTCGCGCCGAGCGTCGCTGATCTCCATGCCGCCAGCCACGCGCTCACGCACCTGATCATCGAGATGCTGCGACAGTTCCTCGATGATCTCGGCTTCGCGTTCCGGCCGCAGGGCCAGTCGCGCCAGTCGGTCTCGAATTTCCTGAGTCCAGCTCGTCATGAGAGCCCCGCGATGCGATTGATCGCTTCGGCGAACACCTTCCAGCCCGTGCGCTGCGCCGCCAGCACCTTCCGGCCCTCGGCGGTCAGCCGGTACATGCGACGACGACGCTCGCCGGCGGCTTCAACCCAGGCCCCCTTGATCCAGCCCCGCTTCTCCAGCCGGTACAGCAGTGGATACAGGGACGCGACCTTGAAGGTCAGCGCCCCCTGCGACCGCGTCTCGATCAGCTTGCCGATGTCATAGCCGTGCCGCGCGCGATCCTCGACCAGCGAAAGGATCAGCAGCTCGGCGCTGCCCTTCTTGAGTTCGGTTTCAGGCAACCAGCGGTTCATATGTGGTGACGCAACATATCACAACAGCACATACCTGCAGAAACAAGACGTCGGGTGTCTTTTTCCCACCCCATAGGGCGGCATGTATTTCGTAGGGCGAGACCTTTGGGTCCGCCGCTCTGGCGCGGCTAAAGCCGACGCCCACGAATGCAAGAAAAAGACACCCGACGTCTTTATCGAATCGTCTTTATCGAATCAGTCGTCGTTGCGGCCGCGGCGGACACGGCCGCGCTTCTCTTTGATACGGCCGCGGATGACCTTCTCAGCGACGCGCGCCTGCTTGGCAGACCGGGAGGGTTTGGTTTTTTGACGACGTTTCGGGACGACGTGCGCGAGGTCCAGCAACTCTGAAAGGCGGGCGCGCGCGGCTTCGCGATTCTGCGCCTGCGTGCGGTACTCACGACTGTCGATCAACAGGATGTCGTCTGCGATCAGACGGCGTCCTGCCAACACGCGCAGTCTCAGCTTCACGCCGTCCGGGAGCGGCGCCTTCGCGACATCCAGACGCAGCTCCACCGCCGTCGCCACCTTGTTGACGTTCTGACCGCCAGGCCCGGAGGCCCGGACGAACCGTTCGGTGATGGGCAGTGTGTCCAGATCCATGTTCGGTCCTCGCTGGCGTCTTCGTAGGGCAGCGGCTTTAGCCGCGCCACATCGGCGGACCTAAAGGTCACGCCCTACGCAGGGACTCCCTACCTCTTCCCTTTGTCCTGATGGTATTCCTGCAGGCTCTTCACGCTGAGGCCTTCCTTGCGGATCGCCCCGATCGCGCTCACTGCGGCGGCGGCGCCGGTCAACGTGGTGATCGCAGGAATGCCCTGGAGCATCGCGGCACGCCTGACCGCGCGGTCGTCAAAAAACGACTCCCGGCCCAGCGGCGTGTTGATCACCAGATGGACGTTCTTGTTCACGATCTCGTCGCCGACGTGTGGGCGCCCCTCGTTGATCTTGAACACGATGTCAGCCTCGATGCCGTGCGCGCGCAGGAACACCGCGGTGCCTCTGGTGGCCATGATGTTAAACCCGAGCTCGGTCAGCCCTCTGGCAATCGGCACCACATTGGGTTTATCGCTGTTGTTCACGCTGATAAACGCCGTGCCTGACTGCGGCAGGTGCTGCCCCGCGCCCATCTGCGCCTTGGCGAATGCCGAGCCGAACGTCTCGGCTCCACCCATGACTTCGCCGGTGGACTTCATCTCCGGCCCAAGCAGTGTGTCCACACCGGGGAACCGCACAAACGGAAACACGGGCGTCTTGACGAAGAACCCGGACACCGTCAGATCCTCGGTGAGGCCCTGCTCTGCCAGTGAGCGCCCGACCATGACATTGGCCGCGACCTTGGCCAGTGCGACGCCCGTGGCCTTCGAGAGGTACGGCACGGTGCGCGACGCGCGAGGATTCACTTCCAGCACATACACGACGTCGTCTTTGATCGCGAACTGCGCGTTCATCAGGCCGATGACCTTCAGGGCGCGTGCGACCCGACGTGAGTAGTCGCGAATGGTAGCCATGTGTTTTTCGCTGAGCAGGTGCGGCGGGACAACACAGGAGCTGTCGCCCGAGTGGATACCCGCTTGCTCGATGTGCTCCATGATGCCGCCGATGATCACGGCACCGGTGGCGTCGGCCACCGCGTCCACGTCGATCTCGACCGCGTCCTCGAGGAACTTGTCGATGAGGATCGGATGTTCCGGCGAGAGCTGCACGGCCTGCCGCATGTAGCGGTCCAGCGATCCCGTGTCGTACACGATGGCCATCGCGCGTCCACCAAGCACGTACGACGGGCGCACAACAACAGGGAATCCGATCTTGGACGCGACCTCACGTGCCTCTTCAGGCGAGTGCGCCA
Organism: uncultured Solibacteraceae bacterium; assembly: GCA_964423815.1. Lineage (GTDB taxonomy): Bacteria > Acidobacteriota > Vicinamibacteria > Vicinamibacterales > SCN-69-37 > SYFT01. Next base: position 30,211 of record CAYRGW010000037.1, read on the forward strand.
TGCCGCTGGCAGCCTGCGGAATCCCGAGTTCCCACAACAACTTCGAGAACCGCTCGCGGTCTTCAGCGAGGTCGATGGAGTCGGGTGACGTGCCCAGAATCTTGATGCCCGATTCCTGAAGACGCAGCGCCAGCTTCAACGGCGTCTGTCCGCCGTACTGCACCACACACGCCACGTCGCCCCCACCCTGACGTTCGCGGGCCACGATGGCGGAGACATCTTCAAAGGTGAGCGGCTCGAAGTAGAGACGATCGACCGTGTCGTAGTCGGTCGAGACGGTCTCGGGGTTGCAGTTGACCATGATGGTCTCGTACCCCTGGTCGCGCAGCGCAAACGCCGCGTGACAGCAGCAGTAGTCGAACTCAAGCCCCTGGCCGATGCGGTTCGGACCACTGCCCAGGATCACGACCTTGGCCTTGGCGGACGGCTCCGCTTCACACTCGTCTTCGAACGTGCCGTACATGTACGGCGTAAACGATTCGAATTCGGCCGCACAGGTATCGATACGTTTGTAGGCCGGGACCAGATTGTGCTCAAGACGACGGGCACTGACGCTGTCTTCATCGATCCCGAGCAGCTGCGCGAGATCCGCATCTGCAAATCCCGCGCGTTTTACTTCACGCAGCAGGTCGGCCGACAGGTCACGCGCCCCGACCGCACGAACCTGGTTGGCGAGTTCGGTGAGCTGCTGGAACTGCGTCAGGAACCAGAGGTCGATCTTGGTGAGGCGATGAATCTCCTCGATGGTCCAGCCGCGCTCCAGCGCGCGGAACACGGCCCACATACGGCGATCGGTGGGAATGCCCAGCGCGCGCTGCAGGGCCTGGTCGTCCTCATGTTCAAAGGCGCTGCCGGGCGCGGCCTGACTGAAGAGCCGGCCGCTGCGGCCGAGCTCGAGCGATCGGAATCCCTTGAGGAAGGCTTCCTTGAACGTCCGGCCGATGGCCATGACCTCGCCCACCGACTTCATCTGCGTGGTGAGTGTGCGATCGGCCGTCGGGAATTTTTCAAACGCCCAGCGCGGGACCTTCACCACCACGTAGTCGATCGTGGGTTCAAACGACGCCGGAGTCAGGCGTGTGATGTCGTTCTTGATTTCGTCGAGGCGATAGCCCAACGCAAGCTTCGCGGCGATCTTCGCAATCGGGAACCCCGTGGCCTTGGACGCCAGAGCCGACGACCGCGACACACGCGGATTCATTTCGATCGCGATCATCCGGCCGTCTTCAGGGTTGATGGCAAACTGAATATTCGATCCGCCGGTTTCCACACCCACCCGCCGGATAATCCGGCGGGCCGCATCACGCATGCGCTGATATTCGCGGTCGGTCAACGTCAGGGCCGGAGCCACGGTGATGCTGTCGCCCGTGTGTACGCCCATCGGATCGATGTTTTCGATGGAGCAGATGACCACGAAGTTGTCTTCGCAGTCGCGCATGACCTCGAGTTCGTATTCCTTCCAGCCGATGACCGATTCTTCGATCAACAGTTCGTGCACCGGGCTCATCGAGAGACCACGCGCGCAGATCTCCTTGAACTCCTCGACGTTGTAGGCGATGCCGCCGCCGACGCCACCCATCGTGAAGGACGGACGGATGATCGCCGGGAAGCCGATCTTCTCGGACGCCTCCAGCGCCTGTTCGAGCGAGTTCGCGTAGAAACTTTCCGGGACATCGACGCCGATCGACCGCATGGCCTCCTTGAACCTGAGGCGATCCTCGGCGACCTTGATCGCGGGAATCGACGCACCGATCAACTCGACGTTGTACTTCTTGAGCACACCGGCTTCGTCGAGATCGACGGCAAGGTTGAGCGCGGTCTGTCCGCCGACGGTGGGCAGAATCGCATCGGGCCGTTCGCGTGCAATCCCCTGCTCGACCGCCGCAACGGTCAGGGGCTCGACGTACGTGCGGTCGGCCAACTCGGGGTCGGTCATGATCGTCGCGGGATTGCTGTTGACGAGAATGACCTCCAGGCCCTCATCGCGCAGGGCTTTGCACGCCTGGGTGCCGGAGTAGTCGAATTCACACGCCTGGCCGATGACGATCGGACCGGAGCCGATGACAAGAATACGTTTGAGATCAGTTCGTTTGGGCATGGTCCTGTTACGCCTTCTTGTCCATCGCATCCACGAACTGGGCGAAGAGATAATCCGCATCATGCGGGCCGGGGGCGGCCTCCGGGTGGTACTGCACGCAGAACACAGGCTTCGACACGTGTTTCAGCCCTTCCACGGTCCCGTCGTACAAGTTCAGGTGGGTCACCTGCACATCGTCGGGAATCGTGGCCGGGTCCACCGCAAAGCCGTGGTTCTGTGACGTGATTTCGATTTTGCCGGACGCCAGATCCTTCACCGGGTGATTGCCGCCACGATGACCAAATTTGAGTTTGTAGGTCTTCGCGCCCAGCGCCAGGCCGAGAATCTGATGGCCGAGGCAAATCCCGAACACCGGGACCCCCGAGTCCACGAGTGTCTTCGTGTTGTTGATGGCATAGTCGAGCACGGCCGGGTCGCCGGGCCCGTTCGAGAGAAACACGCCGTCGGGATTGGTCGCGAGCAATTCGCTGGCCGGTGTTGTCGCCGGAAACACGCGCACGTCACATCCGTGCGCGGTGAGGCGGCGCAGGATGTTCCACTTCATGCCGAAGTCGTAGGCGGCGACCTTCAGACGTTTCTTCCGGTCGGGTTTCATCGACACAAATTCGTCGAACTCGGTTTCACCATCCGTCTCGGACCAGTCAAACGCGGCTTTGCACGTCACGTCCTTGACCAGATCCGAGCCCTCCATCGACCGGATGGCGCGGGCACGTGCGACCAGTTCCTCGTTGGACGGAATCGTGCCGGTGGCAATGACGCCGCGCATCACACCAACCGTCCGCAACGCACGTGTGAGCGCGCGGGTATCGATGTCGGCGATCGCGACGATGTTGTGGCGGACGAGATAGTCGCGGAGGGTGCCCTCCGATCGCCAGTTGCTGGCCATCGGCGATTCGCTGCGGATGATGAACCCGGCCACTTTGGGCGCGCGTGACTCGACGTCTTCGCCACTCACCCCGTAGTTGCCGATCTCCGGGCAGGTCATCGTGACGATCTGTCCTGAGTAGGACGGATCGGTCAACACTTCCTGATACCCGGTCAGGCTGGTGTTGAAGACCACCTCACCCGCGGCATCCCCAGCGGCGCCCACGGACTTTCCGCGGAACACCCGTCCATTTTCCAAGGCCAGCACTGCGTCCATCTATTTCCTATCTCCCACCATCCGCGAGTATTTCCAACGACACACGCACGGGCACCTGCTGCCCCGCGCGGACAACCACCGTGGTGGTCAGACTTTTGTGGCCCGCCAGATCGAGCCGAATCGAATGTGACCCTGGCGTGAGGTCGGGCACCCGCAACGGCGCGGTTCCCACCACACGTCCATCAATGGTGACCTGTGCGCCTGACGGCCGTGTATCGACATACACCGACCCCGTTGTCGCCGTCGGCGGCGGTGGCGTCGCGCGCACCAGTTCCACCGTGATGTCCCGCGCCGGGGTGTTGCGTGACAGCGTGACACGTTGCATCCGTGTCCGGTAGCCCTCACGCGACACGGTGACGTTGTAGGTGCCGAAAGCGAGGTCGCGCACGGTCGCCGGCGTGGTGCCGCGCGCTCGCCCACTGATCATGACACGGGCCCCCGCAGGTACCGAGCGCACAAGCAGGCGCCCGCGTGTGGCCGGCGCCTCGGTGGCCGCAGGCGGTGGAGCCGGGGCGTCCGCAGTCGCGCCTGACGGAGGCACCGCCTCGGTGACCGGCACGTCCGTGCCAACGGGCAGCCCGTCGGTCACCTGCACCGACTCGATCTCGGGCGTCGTCGCGACCACGCCGCCACGAAACCAGTAGCCCGCTCCAAAACCCACCACAAGGGCCGCGGCAATCAATCCAATCACCGCGCCGGACAAACGCGTCGGTTCAGGTGACGGCACGTAGACCACCGGTGCCGCCACAGGTGCTCGACGAATTTCCGCGTCCTCGATCTGAAACGGTCGAGACGGCACCGCCGGCGGAGGCGGCTCCAGCGCTGGTTCCGCTTCCGGTTCGGGTTCGTGGTCCGGTGCCACTTCCAGTTCCGGTACGGGCACAGGCTCCGGTTCGAACTCGAACTCAGGCTCGGGCTCGACGTCACGAAACAGCGTCTGCTGTCCCGATCGATCCACAACAGGCTCGACGACATCGACCGGCGCGATCACCACAATCGGGGCCTCGCCCGTCTCAAGCGCCGCCACAAACGCCGACGGCGTGGCATACCGTTCGTCGGGATTGTCAGCGAGCACGCCGGCCAACGCGCGGCGGATCGCGACGCGTTGTTCGGGCGTTGTGCCCGTGGGAAGTGCGCCATCCTGCTCTCCGGCGCCTGAGGGCCGACGACCGGTCAGGAGTTCGTGCGCAAGGACCCCGAGCGAGTACACGTCGGCGCGAATGTCCCACGCGCGCCCCGCCACACGTTCTGGAGCGGTGTAGGGCCGCCGCGGAAGAACCTTGACGCCCGTCCGCTCGAGCGCGGGAATCACGCCGAAGCCGCCCACCCGCACCTCCAGGGTGTCGGCCGACACAAACACGTCGCGCGGATGTAACGCGCCGTGCCCGAGTCCCGCGTCCCAGGCCGCCTCGATCGCGTCCGCAATCTGTCTCAATACGGGAATCGCGCGGTCCAGCGTGGCCGGCGCCAGACGACGCAGCGCCACGTCGAGGGTGTCGGTCGTGACGTAGTCGGAGGCCAGAAACGCGGTGGAGCCTTCCAGGCCCGCGCCCACGGGCGCAACGACGTGCGGGGAATCCAGGGGCGTCGCCACCACACGTCGCAACGCATCGGCCAGACGGGCGGTGACTTCGGGAACAATATCGAGGCGAAACGCCTTGACGGCGATCAAACGCTCCTGCTGCGGCTCAAACGCACGAAAAACAGGTCCCAGTCCGCCACTGCCAATCTGGTGCAGGACGCGAAAGGTGCCGAAGGCAGGGGGCGCGGTAAACCCGGCAGAGTCGTCGTATGGCAGCGCAGAAACTCCTGATGTGATCACTGCACTTTAACACGCTGACTCTGGTCGCTGTAGTAAATTGACTCCGTGCCAGCCCATCCCGACGCTCCTGCCAGCAGCCTGATCCGCGACGCCATCGACCTGAAACGTTTTCCGTGGATTCGTCCACTCGTCGCGGCGTATTCGTCGGACTTCAGCAGCGTCGCCAGTCTCTTCACCGGTAATCCCGCCGACCCGGCCGCCTGGACGCAGACGATCGCGCGTGTGCAGCAATCACCGCGGGACCGCGCCGGCCTGGCGCGTGTCCTCTCCGCCCAACTCGAGCGTCGTGGCGCACCGGCGCACGCACGCGCTGCCGCGACGCGGCTGGCCGACAAGGAAACCGTCGCCATCGTGACGGGCCAGCAAGCGGGCCTGTTCGGTGGCCCGCTCTACACGTTGCTCAAGGCGGTGACCGCGATCCGTCTCGCACGCAAGGTGTCGGCGCGCCACGGCATCGCCGCCATTCCCGTCTTCTGGGTCGAAGCGGAAGATCACGACTGGGAGGAAGTGCGCACGGCGCGGGTGCTCGACACCGACCTCGCGCTGCACGAGATCACACTCGACGCGCTTGAAGGCGCCGGGGAACGCCCCGTCGCCTCCCTGGTGCTCGACGACGGCATCGGGGATGCGCTGGGCACGCTGGAACAGGTGTTGCCGCCCACCGAGTTCACCGCCGAGTTGCTGACGCGCCTCAGGTCACACTACCGTCCAGGCCAGCGCATGGGCACCGCGTTCGCGTCGTGGCTCGATGACCTGCTCGGCCGCTACGGCCTGGTGGTGTTCGAAGCCGCAGACCCGGCCGCCAAACCGCTGGTCACGGGCCTCTTCACAAAAGAACTCGACGCGCCTTGTCGCACCACTCATTTCGCCAAGGCCACGGGCGACACCATGCGCCAGCTCGGCCACGAACCCCAGGTCGAGCCCGGCGACGACAGCGTCGCGCTCTTCTACATGGGCGGTGGGGATCGGGTCTCGATCAAACGCCGCGACGATGCGTACACGATGGGGGACGCGACGCGTCCGCTCGCCGAGGTGCAGCAGGAGGCGACGGAACATCCGGAGCGCTTCAGCCCGAACGTCCTGCTCCGGCCGGTCGTGCAGGACAAACTGTTCCCGACGGTGTGTTACGTCGCCGGCCCGAGCGAACTCGCCTACCAGGCGCAACTCGGGGCGATCTACACGGACTTCGGCGTCGAGATGCCGCTGCTTTACCCACGCGCCAACGCGACCCTGCTTGATTCGGCAGCCGTACGGTTTCTTGAGAAGTATCAGCTCCCGCTCGAGGAACTGCAGCCCCACGATGAAGCCGCGCTGAATCGTCTGCTGCAGAGCCAGCTGCCCCCGGGACTCGAAGACGGCTTTGTTTCGACCACCGATGAAGTCCGGGCGCGGATCGAGGCACTCAAGGCCGCGATCGCCACGGTCGACCCCACGCTGACCGGCGCCGCCGACACCACGATCGATCGGATGCAGGAGACGCTCAAACATCTGCACACCAAGGTCATCCACGCCAGCAAGCGCAAGGACGATACCCTGCGTCGCCAGTTCACACGCACGCAGGGACTGGCCTTCCCCGAAGGGCATCCCCAGGAACGTATCGTCGACCTCGCGTTTTTTCTCAATCGGTACGGCCAGGCGCTCTGCGACCGGCTCATCGAAGGTCTGCCCCTCGACATGGGCAAACACTATGTCGTGACGCCGTGACACGACGTCGGGTGTCTTTTTTAGATTCAGGCGTTAGCAAAAAAAGACACCCGACGTCTTAGTCAGCGACTACCCCATCCCCACCGTCGCCGCCTTGAGCCCGCTTTCGGCGCCAAGCAGGCGCGCGTGCGCGGAGGCGATCCAGCCGGCGTCTTCGGCGAGTCTGGATCGTGACTCTTCGATCGCGGCACCGGTGACTTCCGGCGCGGGGCCACCAAGGGTGCGGCGGATCGCGACGAAGTGTTCCGGGCTCAGCAGTGTGGTCAATTCGTCTTCCGTGTACTCGATGGCTGTGCCCGTGACGTCCTTCGAAATCTCCGCGACCAGCTCAGACAGCGACGCGTCGGGGCGCGACGTGCGGCCACGCACCAGGCGCGCGGCGATCGTGTGGCCCGCCTTGAACGGCAGACCACGTTCGCGCGCGAGGGTGTCGGCCAATTCGGTCACCGAGATCCAGTTTTCGCCGGCGCGCACGCGCATCTTCTCCACGTCGACGTCCGCGCCTTCGAGCGCGACCGCAACGAGCGACACCGCGCGAATCGCGTCCTTGAACATGTTCGCCACGAGCGGCTGCAGGTCGTCCTCGGTATCGACGATGTCGCCAAAGGGGGTGTTGTGGACGGCGACGGGAATCGCCCCGGCCTGCGCAAACGCCTTCGACGCGAGCGCACGCGCGTGTTCCAGGGCGACGGGATTGCGCTTCTGCGGCATGATGCTGCTCACTTGGACAAATCCATCAGTGAGACGCAGGTAGCCAAACTCCATCGTGCACCAGAGGAGCAGGTCCTGCACCACGCGACCCACGCCGACCAGCGTGACTGCCGCGGCCGACGCACTCTCAAGCAGATAATCCACCGTTGCGATGGAGCCGTAGGTGTTGCCCGTGGTGCCGTCAAATCCGAGCAGGGTGCTGGTGCGCTCGCGGTCGATGGGAAACCCGGTGCCGGTGATCGCACACGCGCCCAGCGGATTCTGGTTCACGCAGGTATACGCGGCCTTCAGTCGTGTGCCGTCACGTTCCAACTGCTCGATCGCGGCCAGCAGATAGTGCGCCACGGTGGAGGGTTGGGCGGGCTGCGTGTGGGTGTGGGCGGGATACACCGTATGCCGATGCCGCGCGGCCAGATCCACAAGTGAGTGCCGCAACTGCACGGTCGCTTCCATCAGCGCCAGCACCCACTTCCGGATGCACATCCGGTACATGGTCATGTCGATGTCATTGCGGCTGCGCGCGGTGTGCAGGCGGCCGGCAATCGCATCTCCACACGCGGCCACCACCTGGCGTTCCAGATAAAAAAACAGGTCTTCGTACGACCCGTCGTATTTGGCGTTGCGCACGGCTTCCAGATCGATCGCGTCCAGGGCCCGCTTGATCGTGCGTGCGTCCTCGAGCGAGACGATCCCGGTCTCCCGCAACATGCAGAGATGGGCGTAATGAATGGCCATCAGCGGATCGAGAAACAACGCCTTGGCGTCCTCGAAGTTTTCGTTGAGCACAATACGAACGTAGTCGGGGGAAAACGGCATGACTTCCTAACGTGTCCCCGTGCGGTTGACCGTACGGGAGGGAAAGGACGTGGCGCCCAGCCACGTCGCGAGGCGGCCTTCGGCAATTTCCATCGCCGAGTTGACCGCCCCCATCAGCTGGGCGTCATCGCCCAGCGAGGAAATTTCAAGGCGTGGAAGATTCGGCACGATGCGCGAGACCACCCGTTGCAGCGGCTGCAACAACAGTTCTCCCGCATGACTGAGACCACCACCAAACACCACAAGCGCGGGATCGAGGACCGCCACAATGTTGGCGACCGCCGTGCCGAGATACACCGCCAGCTCATCAATGACCGCCGCGGCCCGCGCATCGCCACCCCGCGCCGCCTCAATGATGTGGGCCACCGCCGCCGCGCGATCACGTCCGGCACCCGCGACACCTTCCACCAGGCGTTTGGCGTGTTGCCACTCGGGAATGGCAGCCGCACCCACCCGGCTTTCAAGATAGCCCCGTTCACCGAAGTCGGACTGCCACTCGCGGAAATCCAGGTTCATGTGGCTGATTTCACCTGCATACCAGTGATGGCCGCGGTGCACCCGGCCGCCCACCACCACACCGGCACCCACGCCGGCGCCGAGTGCGATGAACACAAAGTCGTCCACGAG
>CAYRGW010000038.1:0-39022 GCA_964423815.1 uncultured Solibacteraceae bacterium
CGCGGTGGACTTCGCCGAAGTCGCCGCCCGCCTCAACGGCGCGGTGGTCAACGTCGACGCGGTGTCGCGCGAAGATCGCGGCGGCCAGACGCCGCGGCGGTTTCAGCGGGAGATGTCCGACGAAGGCGGTGCGCCGCGCGAGGGATCCGGCAGCGGATTCATCATCGACGCTGCGGGATACATCCTCACCAACCACCACGTCGTCGAGGGGGCCGATCGTGTGACGGTGACGCTCAACGACGGCCGGGCCCTGCGCGCGACTGTGGTCGGGATCGACCCCGCCATCGACGTGGCACTGCTGCACGTCAGCACCAACGGCCCGTTGCCGGCCGCCCCGTTGGGCGACTCTTCGTCGATCAAGGTGGGGGAGTGGGTGTGTGCCATCGGCAATCCCCTCGGCTACGTGCACTCGGTCACGGTGGGCGTCGTGAGTTTTCTTGGACGCAAGTTGTTTGATCAAAGCCTCGACGCGTTTATCCAGACCGATGCGGCCATCAGCTTCGGCAACAGCGGGGGCCCCTTGATCAATAGCGCGGGACAGGTCATCGGGATGACCACCGCGATCAGTTCGCAGGCGTCCAGCATCGGGTTTGCGATTCCGATCAACCAGGTGCTCGCGATCCTGCCGCAGTTGCGCGACCGCGGGCGTGTGGCCCGTGGGTATGCCGGCATCATGTTGACCACGGCCACGCCCGGCCTGCAGAAGGCGCTGAATCTGGGCACCGCCCACGGCGCGCTTATTCAGGAAGTGCCGGAGGGCACCCCCGCTGCACGCGCCGGCCTGCGCCCCTACGACGTGATCACCGCCATTGATGGGCGCCCGGTGAACGACGACCAGGCACTCATCCGGGAGATCGCCGCGCGGGTGCCGGGCACGATGGCGCGGTTTGATGTGTGGCGGGACGCCGAGCAGCGGAGTGTGTCGCTGAAGCTGACCGAACGTCCGCTGCCGCCCACCGTGCGTCCCACCAGTGTGCCGGGCGGCGTACGCCCCGTGCTGAGTCCCGAACAAGGGCCGCTGGGGATCACGGTCCGGGATCTCGACGCGGCCACCATGAAACGGTTTGCCCTGCCCGATACATTGAAGGGCGTGCAGATCATCGATGTGGATACCGCCGGGCCCTCACGACAGGCGCGTCTGCGGCGCGGGCACATCGTCCTGGAGATCAATCGACAGAAGGTGACGTCGCTGATCGACTTCCAGCGGCTCGTGGCCGCGCTCAAACCCGGCGCCGTGGTCGCCGTCTACCTCTTTGACCCGCTCACCGACGAGCGGGCCATTCACTCCGTCACGTTGGACCCCGCATGAAAGCTCGCCTGCTGGTAGTTGATGACGAATCGGCGATCCGCGACACGATGCGGATGTTGCTCGAATATGACGGGTACGAAGTCCTCGTCGCCGGGTCGGGACACGAAGGACTCGCGATGGTGGAGCGTGACCACCCGGACCTGGTCTTCCTGGATGTGAAGATGCCCGGCATGGACGGACTGGAAGTCCTCAGTCGCATTCGTGGACTCAACGACGCATTGCCCGTGGTGATTGTCTCTGCGCATGGCACCACCACGACCGCGCTGGAAGCCGGGCGTCTCGGCGCGTTCCGATTCATCGAGAAGCCGCTGTCAAAGGACTACGTGCTCGATGCGGTGCGCGAAGGACTGGAGCTGGGCAGCCTCCGCCGGGAAAATCGGCAACTCCGATCCGCGCTGGAGACCCGCCATCAGGTGGTCGGTGATGCCACCGGCCTCAAACGTGTGATGGACCAGGTACGCAAGGCGGCGCCCACCAACGCGACGGTCCTGATTCTCGGCGAGAGTGGCGCCGGCAAGGAACTGATCGCCCGCGCGATTCACCGCAACAGCCTGCGGGCCAAGGAACGTTTCATCCAGGTGAACTGCGCGGCGATTCCCGAAGAGCTTATTGAGTCGGAGTTGTTTGGTCACGAGCGCGGCGCGTTCACCGGAGCGACTGAAAAACAGACCGGCAAGTTCGAGCAGGCGGACCGCGGCACCATTTTTCTCGATGAAGTGGGCGACATGAGTCCAAAGACGCAGGCGAAAGTGCTGCGTGTCCTGCAGGAAGGCGAGGTCGAACGCCTGGGGTCGGCAAAAACGATCAAGGTGGACGTGCGCGTGATCGCCGCGACCAACAAGGACCTTGAAGCGGAAATCGCAGAAGGGCGATTCCGCGAGGATCTGTATTTCCGCCTGAGCGTGATTCCGATCCACGCGCCGCCGCTGCGCGAGCGGCTTGAGGACATTCCATCCCTGGTGGCCCACTTCTCCGCGCAGTTCAGCCGCGAGAACAATCGACGCCCCGCCCGATTCTCGACACAGGCCATCGAGGCGTTGAAGCAGGCCCGCTGGCGCGGCAACGTCCGCGAGTTGAAAAACGTGGTGGAGCGGCTCCTCATCATGAGTGAGCGCGATGTCATTGAAGGTGCGGACGTGCGGGCGGTGGTGCGGACCGCCGACGGTGCCGACCCCCGGCCGTCGTCGGGCACCCCGATGGGCGGCAGCCCCCCTGTTGGCGGATCGGTTGCCCAGCCAGCCCCATCGTCTGCCGGGACGTTGCGCGAGTTCAAGGAGACCACCGAACGCGCGTGGCTCGTGGAGAAACTGCGCGAAAACGCCTGGAACATCTCCCGCACGGCCGAGGTCATCGACACCCCCCGCAGCAATCTCTACAAGAAGCTCGAGCAATACCGGATTTCCCAGGAGACCGACGGATAGACGACAATGGTCGTTCCATCGTGGTGGGCGAGATGATCGCCGTTCGACGCGCTCTTCGGGGCGAGTCGAAGGGAGGAAAGTCCGAACTCCGCAGGGCAGTGCGCCGGGTAATTCCCGGTCGGGGCAACTCGAAGGACTAGTGGCACAGAAAATATACCGCCCCGGTTGGCCCGGTTGACTGGAGCGGAGTGCTGCGCGAGAGATACGCGCGCGCAGCACTCCTTTCTCAGTGAACCGGGTCAACCGAGGTAAGGGTGAAAAGGTGCGGTAAGAGCGCACCGCGTCTGCTGTAAGGCAGATGGCAGGCAAAACCCCGCACGGAGCAAGGCCAAATAGGGAAGCGCTTGAGAACGGCCCGTTCGTCGCTTCCGGGTAGGCTGCTTGAGCCGGTCAGCAATGACCGGCCTAGAGGAATGATCGTCGCCTCGCCGTAGCTCGCGAAAACGAGCGAAGGCGGGGAACAAAACTCGGCTTACCGCCCGCCACGATGGAACTTTGTAAACGCCGCGAACAAAGGTAGAGTAAGCCCCTCTGGAGGGTGGATCTCATGAACAACGTGAAGCGAATGCTGTGGGTCGGCGCAATTGTATTTGGGGCTGTCGCGTGGGTTGGGCCGCTGGTGATCGCCGAACAGGCCTCACCGCTGGCGACCGACTCGATGGACGCCATGCAGGCAGGACAGGCGCAGGGGCGCGGCGCAGCGCCGCAGGGACGAGGCGGCGGCCGCGGTCGTGGCGCCGTGATTACGCCGGTTGATGGCAAGTGTCCGGCGGGCACCGCCATGATTTCACCCGAACAGTGCTCGCGTACCGTTCCCCCGGTCGACGGCAAGTGTCCGTCGGGCACAACGCTGCAGCGTCCGGGCAGCTGCATGTTCCCTGAATTTACGCCGCCGTCCATCCTGGACTACCGCCCACGCACCACGCTGGTGGTCGAAGAGCACCTGGTGCCGCGCGCCAAGTACCCCGTCATCGATATCCACAGCCACCTCGGCGTGACGGAGCTGAACGTTGAGCAGACCATCAAGGAGATGGACGCACTCAATCTTCAGATCCTGGTCAACCTGAGCGGCGGTGCCGATCCCGGGCAGGTCAAGGGGCGCGTCGATTACATCAGGAGCACCAAGTACGCGAACCGTTTTGCGGTTTTCGCCAACGTGAACTGGAATCAGCCGGATGCGCCCGGGTGGGCCGCCAAGGCCGTGGCGGATCTGGAGGCTGCGGTGAAGAACGGCGCCGTCGGTCTCAAGATCTCCAAGGGCCTGGGATTGCAGAACACCAAGACCGACGGCACACTCGTCAAGGTCAACGACCCGCTCCTCAAGCCCATCTGGGACGCGTGTGCGCGTCTGAACATCCCGGTGATCATTCACACGGCTGAGCCCGAGGAGTTTTTCTCGCCGCTCGACATGCAGAACGAGCGCTGGCTTGAACTCGCCCTCTTTGAAGATCGCCGCAACTACATGCCCGGTCGTCCGAAGTTTGCGGACCTCCAGCGTGAACGCGACGAACTGTTCATCACCAATCCCAAGACCACGTTCATCGGGGCCCACTTCGCGTATTACGGCAACAACCTGAAGAAGGCCGCCGAACTGCTCGACAAGGCCCCCAACGCGGTGCTCGAAGTGGGCGCGGTGCTCTACGACTTCGCCCGGCAGCCTCGCGCGGCGCGTGAGTTCTTCATCAAGTACCAGGACCGCGTGCTCTTCGGCAAGGATGCGTACTACCCGGAAGAGTTCCCGTACTACTGGCGCGTGTTCGAGACCAACGACGAATATTTCGACTATTACCGCGACTACCACGCGTTCTGGAAGCTCTACGGAATGGGGCTGCCCGACGAGGTCCTGAAGAAGCTTTATTACAAGAACGCGCTGCGCGTGACGCCCGGTCTGCCGCAGACGGGCTGGCCGCAATAACAATGAGGCAATGAGGCAATGAGCCAGTGGGGCAATGAAGTGCATTGCCTCATTGGCCCATTGGCCCATTACAATTGAGGCCGAATGTCCCTGTATCTCGTGACCGGCGGCGCCGGGTTTATTGGTTCTCATCTCGTTGACGCCCTCCTGACGCGTGGCGACACCGTTCGCGTCGCCGACAATTTCTCCACCGGCAAACGCAGCAACCTTCCCTCCACCATCGATATCGTCGAAGGCGATCTGGCAGACGATGGGGTGGCGGCGAGAGCGGTGGCTGGCTGCGACTACGTGTTGCATCAGGCGGCGGTGCCTTCGGTGCCGCGGTCGGTCAACGACCCGGTCGGCACCAATCGTGCGAATGTGGACGCCACGTTGCAGGTCCTCGTGGCCGCGCGTGACGCGGGCGTCAAACGCCTGGTGTTCGCCGGCTCCTCGTCCGAATACGGGAATTCGCAGGTGTTGCCCAAGCGCGAGGACATGCGCCCGGCGCCGATCACGCCCTACGCCCTGCAGAAGTGGACGGGCGAGCAGTACTGCACGATGTTTTCCTCGCTCTACGGTCTCGAAACCGTTTCGGTCCGGTACTTCAACGTGTTTGGCCCGCGCCAGGCACCGGACTCGCCGTATTCGGGGGTCATCTCCCTGTTCATCAAGGCGTTCCTGAACGGGCAGGCACCGGTGATTCATGGTGACGGGCGGCAGACGCGCGACTTCACGTACGTCAGCAACGTGGTGGACGGCGTCCTGCGTGCGGCCTCGGCAGAGGGTGTCTCCGGCGAATACATCAACGTGGCCACGGGTGGACGTGTGTCCCTCCTGGAACTGGCCCGAGCGCTGCAGTTGATTACCGGCTCCAATCTCGCGCCCACGCTTGGGCCGGCCCGTGACGGCGACGTCAAGGACTCCCAGGCCGACATCTTCAAGGCCCGCAAGATGCTGGGCTACGAACCCACGGTGCCGTTTGAAGAGGGCCTGCGTCTGACCGTCGACTGGTTCAAGGCGCAACGCCAGTAGTCACGACACGCGTGTGACCGCACGAGTGGTCTCCGGCGGTTTCCGTTGGAGCCACCGGCGCGGCGCTGCCGCCGTGGTACATCACCGCTAACCGCCGCATCCACAACACCATCGCCGTACACGCCGGTGTGTCGCACACCTGGCGTGGCTCCTGCAATCTGACCTGACCGGGACCCGGCCAGCCGTCCCGCACATTACCTGCGGCCTCCCGACCCTGCAGTCTGGAAGCGAACGGCTGTGCCGGCCCGGTTTGGACCGTGGTGTATGGGACACCCGGTCACATCAGGAGATCGACCATGTTGCGCACACTCACGACCGCTGCTCTCGTTGTGTTCACGCTCGCCGTGGCCACGCCTTCCCTCATCGCCGCCCCTGCGCAGGACGCCCCGGTCCGTCAGGCGCCCAAGCCCGCACCTGCGGAGCCCCTCGTCCTGAATCTGAATTCGGCGACCGCCACCGAGCTCGAAAAACTTCCCGGCGTGGGGCCGGCGACCGCGGCCCGCATCGTGGAATACCGACAGAAGAATGGGGCCTTCAAGAAGGTCGAGGACCTGATGAACGTGCGTGGCATCGGGGAAAAAACGTTTCTCTCCTTAAAACCGCTCATCACGGTCGCGCCCCCCAAGGGTTTGTCGGTGTGACACGGCCGGGAGAGGCCGGCGCCTCCCTCATGGAATTGCTCGTCACCGTGGCGATCGTCGCCACGGTGACGGGACTGAGCGCCCCATTGGTCGTGCACGGCCGGGACGACAACGAGGGGCGGCAGGCCGCGTTATTTCTCGCCGGTCAATTACGCCTCGCGCGTCAGCAGGCGGTGCAGACCGGGCGCCATACCGCGATCGTCTTCGACCTGATCGCCGAGACCTGGCGATTCTCCGTGTGTGTGGATGAGGACGGCGACGGCGTCCTGCGATCGGACATCACGTCCGGCGTCGATCGATGTCAGGGAGCACCTCAGCCGTTGGCGTCATGGTTTTCGCGCGCGTCCATTCATCGCGCGTCTGCGGTGCCTGACTTGTCAGGGCGCACCGACGGCGCCATCGTGGCTTTCGGCACCGCGCGCATGGCCAGTTTTTCGCCGCTGGGTACCGCCTCATCAGGCTCGCTGACGATCATGACCCGCGGTGGTCGTCATTTTGCGATTCGGGTCGCCGGCGTCACCGGCCGTGTGCGTCTGTGGCGGTTCATGCCGGAGACACGTCGATGGCAGGAGTGGTGAGTCGCAGGCGCTGTGTGGTGGGGCGGGATGTGTACATCGTGTCTGAGGCGATCGACGAAGTGTGGCTCGAGGGCGCCGTGCGTCTCCGGCCAGGAATGATTGTTGACCTGGTTGGCGACGCCTCGCGAACCGTGGTGGTCCTGACGTGGCTGGTGTCCCGCCTGGGTAAAGAGGGCACCGTCTATAGAGGACGATGTCGGTGGGGGGAGGCGGGTGGGTAGTGGGAGAACACACCCCACGACCACGGATACATTTCACCGCCATTGGCGACTGACGCGATCTGGCATTGCTCTTGATAGCTGACTGGCTGGAGGACCACATGCTCGTTGGACGCAGCGTTGTCATGCAGGAGCTTCGGGCACAAATCGCGCGACTGAGTGCAACACATTTCACCGTGCTCGTCACTGGGGAGAGTGGCACCGGGAAGGAACTGGTCGCGCGCAGTCTGCACACCGGAAGCGCGAGGCACAGGGGGCCGTTTATTGCGGTCAATTGCGCCGCGCTGGTGGAGTCGTTGCTCGAGGCGGAGTTGTTCGGCATTGAGGAACGGACCGCGACAGGTGTGAAGGGGCGGCAGGGCAAGTTCGAACTCGCGGAAGGGGGCACGTTGTTCCTCGATGAGGTGGGCGACCTGTCGCCGGCCGCGCAGGCGAAGTTGCTCCGCGTGCTGCAGGACCTGTCGGTGGAGCGGGTCGGCGGCGCGCGTGCGCGGCCGGTGGATACCCGGGTGATTGCCGCCACGAACCGGAGCCTCACACGGCATGTCGAGAGCGGCGGCTTTCGTGCGGATTTGTTCTATCGGCTCTCCGGGGTGGAGTTGGCGGTGCCCCCGCTGCGCCAGCGCAGAGAGGATATTCCGTTGCTGGTGGACCATCTGCTCGGTCGGCATCACCGCCTGCGTCGTCTGGTGACGACCGATGCGGTGATTGAGGCGTTGTGCGCCTATGACTGGCCCGGAAACGTGCGGCAGCTGGAGCGGGTGCTTGAGCGCGCGGTCGCGTTGGCACCGGAGTTGCGGATTGAAATGAGTGATCTTCCGCCGGAGATCATCGCGAGGTACAGCGTGCTGGTGACGAGCCGGCCGCAGAATGCGCACACCCTGCGGGCGTGGAGCAGTCGGTACGCCCGGCTGGTGCTGGATCGCTGCGCGGGGAACAGGCGACGGGCGTGCAAGGAACTCGATATCAGCTATCACACGCTCCGATCACTATTGCGGCATGGCGCAGGCGCCCCTGTTGGCGACGCGCATGCCCTCACAGGTGCAGGGTCACCACTCGAGGGAGGTCCGTAGGGGAGCGACGAACCGGAGAGGGGAGACAGAAATGTTGTTGTTGATGTTTGTGAATGCGGTGTGGTGCGAGGTGTATTACCTGCTCGATGCCCAGGAGGCCGGGGAGGCGTACACCAACTGCCTGGGCACTGCCACTGACGCCGATACGAGGCTGGCGTGTTTCCACGGCTTTCTGGAGGCCGTGGGGACCGCGACGATTGATTTTGTCGGATGCATGTATTCGTGAGGAGGATGAGATGACAATCACACGAACGTTCCGTGGCAGTGTCGCGACGACCGCGCTGGTCGGCGTCGTGGTCGTGAGCGGCCTGGTGCCTGCCCGTGCGCTGGCGCAGGGGAGCGGTACCGAGCCGAAGGTCACCGTGACTCGGCTCTCCGGTGGCCGGGCCCTGATTGAAGTGTCGGATGCGGATGTCACCATTCGCAAGGAACTGGCGGGCAATGCCTCGCACGTCACGATCACGACGCGGCGAGATGAACTGCAACTGCGCGTGGTGCGTGACCAGTTGACCGTGAGCACCCCCGGGGGGACGGTGTCGGTATCGGCGGCCCAGCCAGAAGAGATGGCGCGCCTGATGGCGGTGTTGCAGCGCTCCGACGCGGCGTCGCGAGGGCGCGACCTGCTCAGGCGTGTGCCCGCGGCCCCGACACACTTCGGGCAGCAGTCCCTGCTGCTGACGCGGGCCGTGCTGGAACTGGCCCACGGGTCATCCCCCGCCCTGGTGTCGCATCGCCAGTGGGTGGCCAGGGAACGTGCCCGTCTCGGCCAGCCGCCATCCAGACCGGCGGTGACGCGGGTGGGGCTGCAGGTGCGTGGTCCGGGCGACTGCTGGGACCTGTATTCGAAGGAGGCCATTCGGATTGCCGATGACTTCGCGGAGTGCACAGACGGCCTGAAGTGGTACGACGCACTGGGATGGTCCGGCTGCTCGGTGATTTACACGATCCGGGCAGAGGGGGCGATGTTCTGGTTTATCAGCTGCAACGGCGGCATTCCGTTCCAGGGATGACGACGAAGGGACTGGAGGTCACGATGGGCGCGTTTGTCGTGGTGTTGGTGCAGGTGGTGCTGGCGGTATTGGTGGCCGGCCTCCTGTTGCCGGCCATTTTGTTTGCCGTGCCGGCGACACAAACCATGGGACCACTGGTGATGGCACTGGTTGTCGCCATCATGTTTGTCCTGCTTCGGGTGGCGTGGCCCCGGAAGAAGCCCTGACGAAAAGGCGAAAGGGGGTGGCGGCGGCGTTGTCAACGGTTGACCCTGTCATGGGGCGGGTAGTACGTTGATAGACGCTTCATGACGTCAACGCCACCCCCTGCCGCTCTCAAAAAGACCCCCCTCAACGCCCGCCATCGCGCCCATGGTGCGCGCATGGTGGAATTTGGCGGGTGGGACATGCCGGTGGAATACACCGGGATCACCGACGAACACATGGCCGTGCGTACGCAGGCCGGCCTGTTTGACGTCAGCCACATGGGCCAGATCGAGCTGGCTGGTCCTGACGCGCTCGCGGCCGTCCAGTGGATCAGCTCCAACGACGCGTCCAGGCTGGCTGTCGGTCAAATTCAGTATTCCGCGTTGACGACCCCCGAGGGGACGTTTGTGGACGACATCCTGGTGTACCGGGTGGGTGATGAGCACTACATGCTCGTCGTCAACGCCGGCAACATCATGAAGGACTACGAGTGGATTCGCGCGCGGGTTGCCGAACGTGGCGGCGACGTCAGCGTTGTGAACGCCAGTTCACGGTACGCGCTGATCGCGATCCAGGGGCCGAAGGCCGAAGCCATTCTTCAGCGCCTCACCGGGATTGAGTTGCCCGCGATCAAGTACTACTGGTTCGCCAACGGGGAAGTCTCCGGCGTGCGGGTCATCGTCTCCCGCACCGGGTATACCGGCGAGGATGGTTTTGAGATCTTTGTGCCGCCCGCGCAGGCCGAGCAGGTGTGGAACGCCCTGTTGGAGGCCGGTGCCGCCGATGGTCTCAAGCCCTGCGGTCTGGGGGCACGGGACACGCTGCGCCTGGAAGCCTCCATGCGTCTCTGCGGATCCGACATGGATGAGCAGACCACCGTCATTGAAGCGGGGCTGGGCTGGATTGTCGGATGGAAAAAGGGCGAGTTCATCGGGTCTGAGATTTTGCGCGCCCAGAAGGGCGGCACGCTCGAGCGCACGCTCGTCGGCTTTGAAATGGTTGACCGGGCGATTGCCCGCCACGGCTACCCGGTCGTCATCGGCAGCGAGGTGGTCGGTGTGGTCACCAGTGGCACGCAGACCCCCTTCCTGAAGAAGTCCATCGGCCTGGCGATGGTGCCCGTGTCACGCTCGGCGCCCGGCACGCCCCTGCATATCGAGATCCGCGGTCGGCACGTGGCCGCCGTCGTGGTTCCTGAACCCTTCTATAAACGCCCGAAAACGGCCTGACGGCCGCCGCGATCTTCCCGAGGAGTTGGCATGTATCCGACCGAATTGAAGTACACGAAAGACCATGAATGGGTGCGACTGTCCGGCGATGACGCCGCCGTGGGTATTACCGACTTTGCGCAGAAGCAGCTGGGTGACGTGGTGTTTGTTGAACTGCCCGAGGTGGGCCGCACGCTGACCCAGGGCGAAGTCTTCGGCACGATCGAATCCGTGAAGGCCGTGTCGGAACTCTTCTCGCCCGTGGCCGGCGAGGTTGTCGCCGTCAACACGGATCTCGGCGCCCATCCCGAGGCCGTGAACAAACAGCCGCACGATGCCTGGATGATCAAGATTCGACTCTCCAATGCCGGCGATATGGCCGAGCTGCTCGACGCCACCCAGTACGAAGCGCTGACTCAGTAACTCCCGCGAGGTTCGCCCGGTGTCCGACACGTTTCAGTCCCGTCATCTTGGTCCACGTTCGCAGGATCTCCCGGCAATGCTCTCCGCCGTGGGTGCTGCCTCACTCGACGCCCTCATCAACGAGATCGTCCCCGCCGACATTCGGCTGAAGGCGCCCCTGGCGCTGCCGGCCGCTGAAAGCGAGGCCGGGTACCTCGCGCGTTTGCGCGGCGTCGCCGCGAAGAACGTGGTGTGCCGCAGCTACATCGGGATGGGGTACTACGACACCATCACCCCGGCGGTCATTCTCAGGAACGTGTTTGAGAATCCCGGCTGGTATACGCCGTACACGCCGTACCAGGCGGAGATTGCCCAGGGGCGCCTCGAGTCCCTGCTCAATTTCCAGACGATGGTGACGGACATGACGGGGATGCAGGTCGCCAACGCGTCATTGCTTGACGAGGCGACGGCCGCGGCCGAGGCCATGACGCTGCTCGCGCGTGTGTCGAAGCGACAGAGTGCGACCACCTTCATCGTGTCGCCGCGCATCTTCCCGCAGGTGCGCGACGTGCTCGTCACGCGTGCGGAACCACTCGGCATCACCCTGCGATTTGAAGACCCTGAGACCGCGACGATTGACGAGGACGTGTTTGGCGTCTACGTGCAGTCGCCCGACGACCAGGGGGAAGTGCGCGACCTGAAGACGTTGATCGAGCGCGCGCACGCGGCGGGCGCGCTTGTCGCGGTGGGGTCCGACCTGCTGGCACTCGCGTTGTACACGCCCCCCGGGGAAGCCGGTGCGGACGTGGTCATTGGTTCGGCGCAGCGGTTTGGTGTGCCGCTCGGGTATGGCGGTCCACACGCGGCGTTTTTTGCCACACGTGAATCGTTTGTCCGCCAGGCACCCGGCCGCATCATCGGCGTGTCGGTGGACTCGAAGGGCCGTCGCGCCTATCGCATGGCGTTGCAGACCCGTGAGCAGCACATCCGGCGCGAGAAGGCGACGTCCAACATCTGCACCGCGCAGGCACTGCTGGCGAACATTGCGGCGTTCTACGCGTGTTACCACGGCGCGGAGGGTGTGCGCGCCATCGCCACCCGCGTGCACGGCTGCACCGCGCGACTGGCTGCGGCGCTGACGGCCGCCGGCTGGACGCAGACCAACGCCGCCTACTTCGACACGCTCCGCCTGGAGGGCACGGCGGCCAACGTCGCGAAGGTCAAGGCCGCGGCCGAAAAACACCGCATCAATTTCCGCTATACCGGCGACACGTCGCTGCAGGTGTCGCTGGACGAGACGGTGACCGATGCCGACATGGCCGATCTGGCCGCAGTCTTCGGTGTCACGATTCCGGCGTCGGGCCACGCGGTGCCACAGGCACTCGCGCGTACCACGCCCTACCTGACCCATCCGATCTTCAACACCCATCATTCCGAGACGCAGATGATGCGATACATCCGGATGCTGGAGAAGAAGGACATCGGTCTCGACACCGCGATGATTCCGCTCGGGTCGTGCACGATGAAACTCAACGCGGCGGCCGAGATGATGCCGGTGACCTGGGCGGAGTTCTCGAAGATGCATCCGTTCGCCCCGACGGCGCAGGCAGCCGGGTATCAGCAGATCATTGCGGACCTCGAGAAGGCGCTGTGCACAGTGACGGGATTTGCGGCCATGTCGCTGCAACCCAACTCGGGCGCACAAGGCGAGTTTGCCGGCCTGCTGGTGATCCGGGCGTATCAACACGCCCAGGGCGAGACCCATCGCGACGTGGTGTTGATCCCGCAGTCGGCGCACGGCACCAACCCCGCCAGCGCGGCGATGGTGGGGCTGAAGGTGGTGGTCGTGGCGTGTGACGCGCAGGGCAACATCGACGTCGCCGACCTCAAGGCCAAGGCCGAGGCGCACAAGGACAAACTGTCGTGTCTGATGGTGACCTATCCGTCCACACACGGGGTGTTCGAGGGCGGCATCCGCGAAGTCTGCGCGATTATTCACGCCAACGGCGGACAGGTCTACATGGACGGCGCCAACATGAACGCCCAGGTCGGGCTGACCAGTCCCGCGTCGATTGGCGCGGACGTCTGCCACCTGAACCTGCACAAGACGTTCGCCATCCCGCACGGCGGCGGCGGCCCCGGCATGGGGCCCATCGGTGTGGCGGCGCACCTCGCGCCATTTTTGCCCGGCCATTCGGTCGTGACCACCGGCGGCGCGTCAGCGGTGCACGCGGTGTCGGCGGCCCCGTGGGGCAGCGCCAGCATCCTGCTGATTTCCTACGGCTACATCTCGATGCTCGGCGGGGACGGTGTCACGGCTGCCACCAAGTACGCGATGCTCAACGCCAACTACATCAAGGCGCGCCTGCAGGGCCACTATCCGGTGCTGTACGCGGCCGCCAACGGACGCGTGGCGCACGAACTCATCTTTGATCTGCGTCCGTTCAAGGCACACGGCGTGGACGAAACCGATATTGCGAAGCGTCTGATGGACTACGGCTTCCACGCACCAACCGTGTCGTTCCCCGTGGCGGGCACGCTGATGGTCGAGCCGACGGAAAGTGAACCGAAGGAAGAACTCGACCGCTTCTGCGAGGCGATGATTGCGATCCATGGGGAAGTCCAGGACGTCATCTCGGGCAAAGCCGACAAGGTCGACAACGCGTTGAAGAACGCGCCGCACCCCGCCCAGGACGTCTCGGCAAATGAGTGGAATCACAAGTACACCCGCGAGCAGGCGGCGTACCCGGTGGCGTCACTGCGCCAGTTCAAGTTCTGGCCGACGATCTCGCGGATCGACAATCCGTACGGGGACCGCAATCTGATCTGCGCGTGCCCGCCGATGTCCGACTACGAGTGAGCTCGCCGCGCACTGCGCGTGTCTGCACAGTAGACATGTAGGCGTGTAGGTTTTTTTTCTACACGGGGTCCACGGCCGGCGATTGGGGTGCTTGGACGGGATCTCGGACAACACGTCTGCTCCCGTGCCTGAGGACGGGAACAGGTGGTCGATGCTCTTGACTTCAAGCACGACGCGGTTCTCGATCACGAAGTCGAGGCGATACGCGCACGCGATGTTGGTCCCTCGACGCGTGAACCCAGCCCCGGGTAGCACCCGCCCCAAACCAACCCTACATGCCTGCATGCCTACTGTGAATTACCCGCGTCAGTTGCCGACACGCCGTGGTGCTTGGTCGTAGCGCCGAAGCTCTCGATACGCTCCAACAGGCTGAAGTTAAACGCCCGCCCGGGTTCTTGGCACGCCGGGGTGTCTGCACAGTAGACCTGTAGGCATGTAGGTTTTGTTCTACACGGGGTCCACGTTCGGAGATTCGAGTGCTTGGTGGGGACCGCTGACAACGCTTCTGATTCCGTCTCTTAGAACGGGGACACAGAAGTTGATCAACAGGCCCACGGGATAACCTGTCAGCTTCAGGTAGGTGATGACCTGTGCTTTGTGCACGGGGATCAGGTGCTCGACGCTCTTGACTTCAAGCACGACGCGGTCCTCGATCACGAAGTCGAGGCGATACGCGCACGCGATGTTGGTGTCCCGGTACACAAGGGCCACGGGAACCTGATGCGCGAAGGCAAGCCCAGTTGCGCGGAACTCGCACGCCAGGCACGTGTGGTACGCCGACTCCAGTAGGCCAGGACCGACGGTCCGATGCACGGCAATCGCACAACCGATCACACGCTCCGCAACAGGGTCTCGAACGAACACGCGTGAGGGCAGTGCAAATTGGTTGCCGCCGGCGAAGTGTGCACCGGCGCTCTGGTCTCTCGAAGTCCGACCCAGCCCCGGGTAGCACCCGCCCCAAACCAAACCTACATGCCTACATGCCTACTGTGAATTACCCGCGTCAGTTGCCGACACGCCAGGGTGTCTTCACAGTAGACATGTAGGCATGTAGGTAATTTTCTACACGGGGTCCACGTTCGGAGATTCGGGTGCTTGGTGGGGACCGCTGACAACGCTTCGGAACCTGTCGGACGAGCATGCCGGGCACGGTGCAAAACCGTTGCCGCCGTCGGAGTGCATGGATGTGCCCTGGTTCCTCGACGTGTGAACCCAGCCTCGGGTAGCCCCCGTCCAAAAAAAACCTACACGCCTACATGTCTACTGTAAATTACCCACGTCAGTCGCCGACACGCCGCCTGAACTCGTCAAGCAGACGCCGCGTGGTCGCGCCCGGCGTCCCTGTGCCAATCTTCCATTCGCCGACGCGCACCACCGGGGTCACCTCACGTGTGGTGCCCGTGATGAACGCCTCATCGGCGGCAAACATGTCCTCGGGCGTGAACGACTGCTCGTCGGTCTGAATCCCCAGATCGCGGCCCAGGTCCATCACGAACTGGCGCGTGATGCCCGGTAGCAGACCGTCAGCGAGGGGTGCCGTGCGGAGGCGCCCGTCCTTCACAATAAAAAAATTGGACTGGGAACATTCGACGATGTGCCCGTCGTGGTTCTGCATCAGCGCCTCCTCCGCGTGGTGACGCAGCGCCTCCTGCATCGCGAGCGCGTTGTTCAGCAGGTTGTTCGACTTGATCGTGGGATTCAGGGCGTTGGGGTGATTACGTCGCACGTCAACGAGCGCCACCCGGATTCCCTCGGTGAAGGTCCGCTCGGGAGGGGCCGGGAACGCCTTGACGATGATCACGAGGGTCGGTGTGGGACAGGCCGCAGGGTTGTACGTGAGCGCGCCCACGCCGCGTGTAAGCAGAATCCGGATGTAGGCCTCCGGCAGGGGCCCCAAGAGCCGCTCATGGGCCGCCATCGTGTCGGATATCCAGCCGTGCATCTGCTCGTCACTGAAGGGCACGTCGAGCGCCATCAGGCCGGCGGACCGCCGCAGTCGATCCATGTGCGGCGCAAACAGGAACGGCGCGCGCCGGTACGTGCGGAGCGTCTCGTAGACCCCCTCGCCATAGAGGAACCCGTGATCAAACACCGGCACCACGGCGTCGGCCGCCAGGGAAATTGTGCCGTTCACATACACCACCGCCTGAAGTGCGCTCATACGTGCGCGTATAGTACGCTCGGTCTCGCGACTATGCGAGTGCTCAACACTGTCCAGATGCGGGAAGCCGACCGGCGCACGACCGACGATGTCGGGGTGCCGTCGATCGTCCTGATGGAAAACGCCGGCCGCCAGGTGGTGACCGCCATTGAGGCGACGTTTGACGATGCCGCCTCGTTGACCTACGCCGTGCTCTGCGGCAAGGGCCAGAACGGCGGTGATGGGTTTGTCGTGGCGCGGACGCTCCTGGAGCGGGGCATCAACGTCTCGGTCTTTCTTGTCGGACGGGACGTGGACGTGCGGGGCGACGCGCGCACCAACCTCCAGATCCTCTCGAACCTGTCCATTGATGTCGTTGAAATCGCCGACGGCGCCGCGTGGGAACTGCATGCGCCGGCCGTGTTGGCGGCAGACGTCGTCGTGGATGCCATCTTTGGCACCGGACTCAAGGGGCCGGTATCCGGGCTCGTCGAATCGATCGTGGAGGACCTGAACGCGTCCGATACGCCCGTGGTGTCGATCGACCTGCCCAGCGGGCTCGACGCCAGTGACGCCGACGTGCCGGGACCGGCCATCGAGGCCACGGTGACCGTGACGTTCGGCGCCCCCAAAATTCCCCACGTGTTGCCACCCGCTGAACTGCACGTGGGCAGCCTGGTCATCGCCGACATCGGCATTCCCCAGACCGTCATCGAGCACCTCGACGGGCCACGTATCGACCTCCTCACCAAGGAAGGCATGCGCCGGCACGTGAACCCGCGCGCGGCCGAAAGTCAGAAGGGCGACTACGGTCGCATCCTCATCGTGGCCGGGTCCATGGGCAAGACCGGCGCGGCCCACCTCGCGGCCATGGCGGCGCTGCGCTCCGGCGCCGGTCTGGTCACGATCGCCACCCCGCGGTCCTGTCAGGCCATCCTCGCCGGCCTCGGGGTGGAATACATGACGCTTGGACTCGATGAGACGGTCGAGGGGCAGCTCGCCTTCGAGGCCGTCGAACCGGTCGTCGACTTCGACGCCGACGTGATCGTCCTGGGCCCCGGGCTTGGTCGCGGCCCGTCCACGTCGGCTTTTGTGCACGCCGTGCTTGAACGCGCCGGGGTGCCGGTCATTGTGGATGCGGACGCGCTGTTTGCGTTCGCTGGGGACGCCGACCGTCTGCAGGGAAGGGAAGATGTGCCGATTGTCATCACCCCTCACCCGGGCGAAATGGCGCGGCTGCTGGATGTGGGCGTGGACGATGTGCAGGCGCATCGCCTGGATGTGGCCAGGGACTTCGCTACCGCGCGACACCTGCACGTGGTGCTCAAGGGGCACCGCACCGTCATCGCGTCTCCAGACGGGCGACTGAGCCTGAATATGACCGGCAACGCCGGCATGGCGACCGGCGGCACGGGGGATGTGCTCGCGGGCATGATTGGCGCGTGGTGCGGCCAGTTGCTTGATCCCGCGGCGGCGTGTCAGCTCGCCGTGTACCTGCACGGTCTGGCCGGGGATCTCGCGGCGGCCGACGAAGGGGAGGTCGCGATGATCGCCGGTGATGTGGTGGACCGGCTCGGTGATGCCGTGCTCGAATTGACCTCGCAGAAATGACTCAACGAACCCAGACCCGCTCGTCATCGGAATCCGACACTGTGGACGCCGGCCGGCGTTTTGCCGAACGGCTGTCGCCGGGCGATGTGGTGTTGATCTCCGGTCCGTTGGGCGCCGGGAAGACGGCGTTTGTGCGCGGCCTCACCGAAGGATTGGGCGGCGTCTCCGGTGACGTCTCAAGCCCGACGTTCACGCTGATCCAGCAGTACGCGGCGCGCATCCCGCTGTTTCACGTTGACCTGTATCGACTGAACACGCAGGAAGCCGCCGACCTCGGGCTGGAGGAGACGGGGGAGGACGGCGTGCTGGCCGTCGAATGGCCGGACCGGTGGGCGCACGCGCCAGAATCGGCGTGGCAGATCACCATCCACGACGACGGCGGGGAAGCCCGGACGATTGACGTCGCGCGGACCTACTCGACGCGGTAGTTCGGGGCTTCCTTGGTGATGATCACGTCGTGGACGTGGCCTTCACGCATGCCGGCCGTGGTCACACGAATCAGTTCCGCCTCGCGCTGCAGCGCGGGAATATCCGGGCAGCCGCAATATCCCATGCCGGCGCGCAGACCGCCGATGAGCTGGTGGATCATCGCCTGCACGCTGCCCTTGTGGGCGACGCGGCCCTCGATGCCTTCCGGGACCAGCTTGTCGGAGTTGTCCTTGCCGTCGAGATCGAACTCATCCTGGAAGTAACGATCCCGGCTGCCGCGACGCATGGCGCCCAGTGACCCCATGCCGCGGTATTCCTTGAAGCTGCGGCCCTGATACAGGATCACCTCGCCCGGGCTTTCGTCCGTGCCCGCAAACAAGCTGCCGATCATCACCGAACTGGCACCGACGGCGATTGCCTTGGTGATGTCACCCGAATACCGGATGCCGCCGTCGGCAATGATGGGCACATCGCGTCCTTCTGCCGCCTGGGCACAGGCCGCAACCGCGGAGATCATCGGCACGCCGATGCCCGCCACGACACGCGTCGTGCAGATCGACCCGGCGCCGATGCCGACCTTCACGGCGTCCACGCCGCGGTCGATGAGCGCGGTGGTCGCGGAGGCGGTGGCGACGTTGCCGGCGACCAACTCCACATCCGGATATTGCGCGCGCAGTTTCTCCACCATGTCGAGCACACCCTGCGAGTGGCCGTGCGCGGTGTCCACGATGAGGATGTCCACGTGGGACGCGATCAGTGCGGCGGCCCGCTCCGGCGTGTCCTTGCCCACACCAATCGCGGCGCCGACGCGCAGCCGACCCAGGTCGTCCTTGCAGGCGTTCGGATATTTGATGAGCTTCTGGATGTCCTTGACGGTGATGAGGCCCTTGAGCCGGAAGTCGGCATCCACCACGAGGAGTTTCTCCACCTTGTGGTGGTGAAACATCTCGCGCGCCATGTCGAGGGTGGTCCCAACGGGCACCGTGATCAGGTTTTCCTTGGTCATGATCGCCGAGATGGGGCGATCGGTGCTGGTCGCAAAGCGGAGGTCACGATTGGTCAGGATGCCGACCAGTCGTCCTTCCTTGCTGCCGTCGTCGGTAATCGGCACGCCGCTGATGCGGTACCGCTTCATGAGTTCGAGTGCTTCGAAGATTTTGTGGGAGGGGGAGAGGGTGATCGGATTCACGATCATGCCGCTCTCGGATCGTTTGACGCGATCCACTTCCTGCGCCTGTTCCTCCGGGCTCAGGTTTTTGTGAATGATCCCGATGCCACCCTGCTGCGCCATCGCGATGGCGAGCCGGCTTTCGGTGACCGTGTCCATGGCCGCCGAGAGGATGGGGACGTTGACTCGAATCCGGCGGGTGAGCCGGGAGCCGACGTCCACGGCGCTGGGCAGCACCCGTGAGTGCCTCGGCACCAGCAGCACATCGTCAAACGTCAGCGCTTCCGACAAACCCCGCGCCACCTGCGCCGCTGCCCCCAACTGCTCCGTCATCGTGTTCATCCTCTTCCGACGTGGTCGATCTCGTTATGCGCCGTGGCACTTTTTGTATTTTTTCCCGCTCCCGCAGGGGCAGGGGTCGTTGCGTCCGACCTTCGGCTCGTCACGGCGGACGGGCGTGTGGTCGGCATCATCGCCGCCGGTGCGCGCGGGCATCGGCGGCGCGCCCTGCGAAACACCACGCGGGAGCGCTGTGGCGCCGGCCGTGGTGGAACTCCCGCTGCTGAAGGTCATCGGCGGGGCCGGCTTGCGCACCGGTGGTGGCGGCACCGCCTCGCCGCCGTCCGACACGACGGGACGCAGGCGCCACAGGTAGCGCACGATCTCGTCGTCAATCCGTTCCTTCATCGCCTGAAACAGCGAGAAGCTTTCTTTTTTGTACTCGACCAGGGGGTCACGCTGACCGTAGCCCCGCAGCCCGATGCCTTCCTTCAGATGGTCGAGACCATACAGGTGGTCCTTCCACTGGGCATCCACGATCTGCAGCATGATGTCGCGCTCCACGCGGCGCAGGAGTGCCGGATCAACGATGAGCGTCTGTTCCTTGGCTTCGTATTGTTTGACGGCCATGTCCAGCAGGGCGTCGACGATCTCGGAGGGCGTCATCTCGCCCAACTCGAGCGCGACGAGATCCGCCGAGTCGAGGCCAAAGGCGTCGGCCGCCGCGAGGCGCAGGGCATCGAGGTCCCACGTTTCGGGGTCGCCGTCCTTTGGCGCGTGTGTTTCGACGAGGTTGTCGACGAAGTCTTCCGCCAGCATCATCAGGTAGCCGCGGGTGTCGAGGATCTCGTCCTCATCCACCTGCACCTTGCCCTCGAGCAACTGCCGGCGCAGCGTGTAGACACTTTCACGCTGCTTGTTCATCACGTCGTCGTATTCGAGCAGGTGTTTACGGGTGGAGAAGTTCTGCGCTTCCACCTGTTTCTGCGCGCGTTCGATTGCCTTGGTGACCATGCGCGCCTCAATGGGCACACCGTCCTCCATGCCGAGCCGCTGCATCAGGCCGGAGATCCGTTCCGACCCCATGAAGATCCGCATGAGATCGTCTTCCAGCGACAGGTAGAACCGCGAGGAGCCCGGGTCACCCTGCCGACCCGCGCGACCGCGCAACTGGTTGTCGATGCGGCGCGCTTCGTGGCGCTCGGTGCCGATGATGTGCAGCCCGCCGGCGTTGACCACGTCCTTGTGGTCGGTGTCGGTTTCCGCCTTCAGCGCCGCGAAAATCCGTTCGTAGTCGCCGCGCGGTACACGGTAGAAGTTGTCGAGATGGAAGAAGTAGACAAATTCCTCGTCATCAACAAATTTCTCCTGGCCCTTCGGCAGCCGTTCGGCCACCTGCTCGGCCAGTGACTGCTGACGCGCCATGAACTCGGGATTGCCGCCAAGCAGAATGTCCGTGCCTCGACCGGCCATGTTGGTGGCGATCGTCACAGCGCCCTTGCGCCCGGCCTGCGCAACGATTTCGGCTTCCTGCGCATGGAACTTCGCGTTCAGCACGACGTGTTTGATGCCGCGCCGTTTGAGCATGCCCGCGAATTTTTCGGACTTCTCAATGGACACGGTGCCCACCAGGACCGGGCGGCCTTCTTTCTGCCGCTCGACGATGTCCTCGACGATGGCGTCGGCCTTTTCCTTCTCGGTCCGGTAGACCAGGTCGGGGTTCTCGATCCGCTGCAGGACCCGGTTGGTCGGGGCCACGATCACGTCGAGTTTGTAGATCTTGTTGAACTCTTCGGCTTCGGTTTCGGCCGTGCCGGTCATGCCCGAGAGTTTTTCGTACTTGCGGAAGTAGTTCTGGAAGGTGATGGTCGCGAGGGTCTGGTTCTCGCGCTCGATCTTGACCTTCTCCTTCGCTTCCACGGCCTGATGCAGACCATCACTCCAGCGACGGCCCGGCATCAACCGGCCGGTGAATTCGTCCACGATGACGACCTGCCCATCCTTGAGCATGTAGTCGACGTCGAGGCGGAACAACGTGTGGGCACGCAGCGCCTGGTGAATGTGGTGGAGCAGCGGCATGTTGGCCGGGTCGTACATCCCGGCGGTGCCGGCGACCAGACGATGGCCGAGGTATTCCTCGGCCTTGGCCATGCCCGTTTCGGTGAGCTGCACCGTCTTGCTCTTTTCGTCGACGATGAAGTCGCCGGTGGTCTCGAGGCGTTCGCGGTCTTCGGCTTTGACGTTGCCCTGGACCACGGCGCCGGGCTTGAGGCGCGGGATGATCTTGTCGACCTCGTAGTAGAGGTCGGTCGCCTGTTCGGACGGACCGGAGATGATGAGCGGCGTCCGGGCTTCGTCGATGAGGATGCTGTCGACTTCGTCGACGATCGCAAAGAAGTGTCCGCGCTGCACGTACTGCGCGAGGTCATACTTCATGTTGTCGCGCAGGTAGTCGAAGCCGTATTCGTTGTTGGTGCCGTACGTGATGTCGCACGCGTAGGACGCCTGACGTTCCGCGTCGTTCAGATCGTGCTGGATGACGCCGACCGACATCCCGAGGAATCGGTAGAGCCGTCCCATCCATTCCGCGTCGCGGCGGGCGAGGTAGTCGTTGACGGTGACCACGTGCACGCCGCGGCCGGCGAGGGCATTCAGATACGCCGGCAGGGTGGCGACCAGGGTCTTGCCTTCCCCCGTCTTCATTTCCGCGATACGCCCGCCGTTCAGGATCATGCCGCCGATCAGCTGCACGTCGTAGTGACGCATGCTGAGCGCGCGGCGACCGCCTTCGCGGACGACCGCAAAGGCCTCCGGGAGCAGGTCGTCGAGCGTTTCGCCGGCAGCGAACCGTGCCTTGAATTGGTCGGTCTTGGCTCGAAGCTCGGTATCAGTCAGTGACTGAATGCCGGGCTCGAGGTCATTGATGCGGGCCGCGATCGGCCGAAGGCGCTTGAGTTCGCGCTCATTCTGGGTCCCGATAATCTTGCCGAGGAAGGTATTGAGCATGCTGGAATCCCCCCGCAGCTCACGTCACTCGCACAGGGCAAGATCGGCGACGGTGGAGGATTCAACGATTCTACAGGAAGTGAAGCGGGAGGGCTACGGGCGCGCGAGCAGACGGAGCGGATTGATCGTCTGGCCGTTGTGCAGAATCTCGTAGTGCAGGTGCGCGCTGGTGGCACGCCCGGTGGCGCCCACATACCCAATCACGTCACCACGTTTGACGGACATGCCCGTGCGCACGGCGATCCGGGACATGTGGCCGTAACGGGTCGAGATGCCAAAGCCGTGGCGCACGACGACCGCGTTGCCGTAGTTGCCTGCGTAGCCGGCCGACTCAATGGTGCCGTCGGCGGTGGCCCGAATCGGCGCGCCCTGGTTGGCGGCGATGTCGAGGCCGGGGTGGAAGTCCGGGGCACCGGTGAACGGATCTTTGCGGTTGCCGAACATCGAGGAGAGATACCCGACGACCGGCCAGATGGACGGCGTGGCGGAGGCCAGGGCCTGCTGTTTCTCGACGCCGGTGCGCACCGTCTGCAGGCGGGTTTCGAGTGAGCCGAGGAGATCTTTCAGAATGCCAAACGTGCTGTCGGGTGACCCCATCGCGGCCAGCACCGGAGGGGCAGCCGCGGTGTCGCCGCCCATCGCGCGGTTTCTGACGAGCGCGGGGAGGTTCTCCATCGCGCGTTTCATTTCCGGATCAAGCTGCGCCTGCGCGCCCAGTTCGGTCATCGCCGACTGCAGCGCCGTAATCTGCTCCGCGAGTTCGCCGGTGGCCTGGCGATAGCTGGCGTTTTCGATACGGAGGGCTTCACTCTGCTGGGCGAGTTGCTGAATCTGCCCCTCGCCGGACCACCGTGCGCCCAGGCCGATCAGCACCGGCACCGACAAAATTGCCAGAGTCGTGAGGATCGCGGGCCGACGCGCAACCGTGAACCGTCGAACGGCACCGGTTTGGCGATTGGCCACGAGGATCGTGTATTTCGGCGAGCGCATCAGTGAACCGGAAAAGGGTAGCACAGGCAGTCCACAGACGCCAATATCGTCAATTTACTCAACAGGTTCCGGGGGTTCTGGCACAATAGGGGCATGCCTGAGCTTCTGACCCGTCGCGCCGTATTGACCAGCCTCCTTGGAACCGCCGCCGGCGTGGTCGGCCTGTCAGCGACCCTGGGAGCCCAGGCGAAGCCGGTGCCCTCGAGCGCCAAACCCCACCTGACCGTCTACAAAGACCCGAACTGCGGCTGCTGCGGTGCCTGGATTGAATACATGCGGGTGAAGGGCTACCGGTCCACCGTGCTCCATGTCGACTTGAACCCCATCAAGACGAAATACCACGTCACCCCCAATCTCGCGAGTTGCCATACGACCCTGGTCGACGGGTTTGTGGTGGAGGGCCACGTTCCGGAAGGGGACATCGTCCGCCTGCTGAAGGAACGCCCGGCCGGCGTCGTGGGACTCACCGTCCCGGGCATGCCCGCGTCAGCGCCGGGAATGGACGGCATGCCGTTTCAGCCGTACACCGTGCTGGCGTTCGACAAGGCGGGGAAGACCACCGTCTGGGCGCGACACACCAAACCCTAGCCGAAGGGGTTCACCACGCGCACACCGGCCTTCGCGAAGCCCGCGCCGTTGCGCGTGGCCACCGTGAGTCCGTGCACCAGGGCGGTCGTGGCAACGAGCGAGTCCTTGATGGGCATCGCCGTGCCCTTCGACCGCAGCCGCGCGAGCAGTTCAGCCCAGCGCAGGCCGTGTGACGCCTCCCACTCCAGGCAACGAAGGCCCTGGATACCAGAATCAAACCAACGCTCCAGCGCCGTGCGTTTTTTTCCCTTGGGAAGAAGGAGTATACCAAACCGCAACTCGCCCAGGATGATGGGATCCACGACACAGTCCGCGGCGTGGGTGCGCAACCACGCGACCACTGTGGGGTCGGGCGTGGGTTTGGTCGGTTCGCTCAGCACGTTGGCGTCGACCAGATACGTCATAGGGTGTCGGTGGACTCGGAGGTGATGGCCACAAAATACCCCTTCGTCGGGCAGTCGAGCAGCCAGTCCACGACCGCAGCCGCGGCGTGGCCAGGCCGACGGATGAGCCGGTAGTCGCCGCGATCCAGGCGAACCACCTCAAACTCCTGCCCGGCCTCAATCCGATCCTGCTGGCGCAGTTCGATCGGCAACACGATTTGTCCCTTGGACGACACGGTGGTTTTCACCGAAGTAAGATACAAACTTACATCAAACATTTCAAGCCTCCAGGCTGGGGGTCCGTTCCCGTACCCGGTACTGCAGGGCCTCCGCCACGTGCCCGCGCGACACGTGGGCGTCCCCGGCCAGATCGGCGATGGTGCGTGAGACCCGCAACACACGACTCACGCCCCGCACACTCAAATGCATGCGGGTGACGGCGGTGGCCAGCAGTGTCTGCCCGTCGCGGGTGAGTCCGGCGACCGCGCGCAGCGCCTTGCCCTCAAGCTGGGAGTTCAGCCCGTGCTGACGCGTCAGTTGTCGACCGCGCGCCGTCTCGACACGTGTGCGCACCATGGCTGATGACTCACGCGTGTCCGGCCCGGCGAGATCGGTCCACGGCACCGCATGCACTTCGACACCGAGATCAAATCGATCACGCAGCGGCCCCGAGAGTCGTCGCTGATATCGGTCGACGATTGGCAACGGGCACTGACACTCGCGATGCGGGTCGCCATGATACCCACACGGGCAGGGGTTCATGGCCCCCACGAGCATCACACGCGCGGGGAACGTCACCGACCGGCTGACACGTGCGACGTGCACCACGCCCGATTCAAGCGGCTGGCGCAACGTCTCAAGCGCGCGACGACTGAACTCCGGCAGTTCGTCGAGGAACAATACGCCGCCGTGCGCCAGACTGAGTTCACCCGGCCGCGGGATCGCGCCGCCACCGACCAGGGCCATGTCGGAGCACGTGTGGTGTGGCGCACGAAACGGACGCGCCGACAGCAGACCCGAACCGGCCGGCAGGAGCCCGGCCACCGAATGAATCGAGGTCACCACCAGCGCCTCTTCAAAATCCAGCGGCGGCAGCAGTCCCGGCAACCGCCGCGCGAGCATCGTCTTGCCTGAGCCGGGCGGACCGCTGAAGAGCACGTGATGCCCACCGGCCGCGGCAATCTCCAGTGCCCGCCGTCCCATGAGCTGACCACACACATCCGACAGATCGTCCTCGTGGCCGCGACTTGGTGCACCGGCACAGACCGGAGTTGCGACGGGAGGATCGTCCATGCTGAGTACACGCACCGCATCACTGAGCGACGTCGCGGGATGCAGCGCCAGGTCCGCCACAATGGAGGCC
The DNA here is from genome assembly GCA_964423815.1 of uncultured Solibacteraceae bacterium. Taxonomy (GTDB): domain Bacteria; phylum Acidobacteriota; class Vicinamibacteria; order Vicinamibacterales; family SCN-69-37; genus SYFT01. The sequence continues at coordinate 25,793 of CAYRGW010000038.1, forward strand.
TCGGGCAGGTTGGCGGCGGGGAAGAGCAGGGCCGACCGCCCTGCACGTCGTGCGGAGACCGCGATGGGCAGGACACCCTGCATCGGCGGAATCCCGCCATCGAGAGACAACCCTCCGACGATCGCCATCTCGCGACCATCCCGCTGCGGGAGGAGGCCTGACGCGGCAAGGATGCCCAGGGCAATGGGAAGGTCAAACGCCGCGCCGATCTTTTTCAGGTCGGCCGGCGCGAGACTGACCGTCACACGTCCCGGCGGAAACGGAAAGCCGGAATTACGAATGGCGGCGCGCACACGGTCCCGACTCTCGCGCACGGTCGCATCGGGCAACCCGACCATGACGACACCGGGAAGTCCACCACCGGAGACGTCAACCTCCACCGACACAGGAATCGCGTCCACACCAAACAAGGCCGCCGCATGAAGTCTTGCCAACATGCCGGCAGGTCATGGCAAGGCTCGCGCCATGACGGCGTTGAGGTTTTGGTGAGCAAATGACGAACGCGCGTTATGGCGTACGCAGTTTCTGCCACTCTGCCGCGTCAACGCGTGGCAAAAAGCAGAGCTGTCAGTTGTTGCGATGAATGGTCAGGCGGTCGCCGACGTCGATCCGGCTGGACGTGAGTGAGTTCCAGCGTTTGATGTCGTTGACGGTTGTGTCGAACTGCCGCGCGATCCCGGTCAGGGTGTCCCCGGACTTGACGCGATAGGTGACCGTCGTGGCCTCAGGTGTTGGGGGCGCCTCGGCAGGACGCGACGCGAGGGCCGCACTGACGGCGCGCGGGATCATCAGGGACTGACCAACCTTGAGGCGCGACCGGGTTGTCAGGCCGTTGGCCGAGGCCAGGTCCAGCGTGGTGACCTTGAATTTGCGCGCGATGGTGAGCATCGTTTCGCCACGCTTCGCCGAGTAGCGTTCAAAACGTGCAAAGGTCGCCGGGCCCGCTTCGGCCAGTTTGGCCTCGACAATCGGGGCCATGCCGACCGGCACCTTGAGATTGTGTTTGCCGACCGGCGTAATCGTGCGCCGCAGCTCCGGATTCAGGTCGCGGATTTCTTCGATGGACGTCTCGGTCCATTCCGCCACGGTCCGGAGGTCGAGGGCGTCAGGCACGGTAACCGTGTCGTAGGCCAGCGTCGAGTTCACGCCGGGTTCAAACCCGTATTGCGTCGGATTTTTCGCGATGATGACCGCCGCCATGATCATCGGCACGTAGTTGCGGGTTTCCTTGGGAAGGAATCGCGCCGTCTCCGTCAGCTTCCAGTAGTCATTTACCTTGGACGCTTTGACCGCGCGCTGCAACCGGCCTGGTCCGGCGTTGTAGCTGGCCATCGCCAGGTTCCAGTCGCCGTCAAACATCTTGTTGAGCGTCTTCAGGTATTGCGCGGCCGCGCGTGTCGCCTTTTCAGGGTCGGCGCGTTCATCAATGAACCAGTTCTGCGTGAGCCCGTGCTCCTTGCCGGTCGCCGGCATGAACTGCCACATGCCCCGGGCACTCGCGCGCGACAGGGCCGTGTTCTTGAATCCACTTTCGACGATGGCGAGGTAGGCGAGGTCGAGCGGGACGCCCTCCGCGCGGAACACCGACTGCACCATCGGCATGTATTTCGCGCCGCGGTGCAGGCTCTCCTGCATGAACGTGCGGAGGTTGCCCTGGAACAGTTCGATGAACGACAGGATGCGGTCATTGAGCTCGATCGGCAGGTCGTGCTCGGTCGTGGCCAGGTCGGCGACCACTGTTTCGGTGGTGATCTTGCTCGGGTCCGGCAGGTCGAGTGTGGCCACGGCCAGCAGATCGTCAATGATCGCGGGTTCGGTCCGGGCCTGCGTAAAGCCGTCACCCTCGCGGAGCGCCAGGATTTCCAGCGCGCTGATGCGGCCGAGCAACCGGTCGTAGTGGGCTTTGAGGCGCGGCTCGCCACGCGCGCCGGTGGGCGACGTGAGCAGGATATCCACCGCCTGGTCGAAGAGGAGGCTGGCCGCCGTCAGGGGCCCCAGCTGCAGTTCCTTTTGACCCGCCGCAAAATGTCCCTCGGACTGCGCGATGAGCGAATCAATCGGATCGAGCAACGCCACGGCGGGCGTCACGTCGGGAACCTGGGTGTGCTGGGGGGGCGAGACGGGGAGCGGGGCAACCGGAACAGCGGGGCCCGTGCGTGCGCTGCAACCGACAACGAGGCCTGAAAGAGCCAGGACGGTCAGGTTGGTCAGAACACGCATGATGCTTAGGGACGCCCGGTGGACATAATTGGTTGGTCAAGCCTATCAGCCGCGGAGAGGATGGTCAAGGAAGAAACCACCGCTAAGTACCTGCGGAATTTGGGTTTCAGCTCCGCCATCCGGCCTGCACGAGCACCTTGTGCGCCTGCCCGAGGTCACGCGCCAACGGGGTGACGATCGTGCGCTCACCGATGAGGATCGTGCGGCCGAGCGCAATGGCCTGCTGCACGTCTTCCTCACACACAAACTCGGCGATGGTTTTTGACGCCGTCGGGATCGGGGCTCCCGTCGAACCGCCGGTCCCGGTCATGCCGGCCACTTGTGCGGTCATCGCGGCGGCACTCAGGCCTGCCGGGGGTGCCCCGGCTGCGACCTTCGGCAGCGCCGGAGCGGTCGCGCCACGACCGGCCATCGGCCGGAGTTCGTACGCCAGCCGCTTCACGTTGAGCAGATGGCGCGGCGTGATGTTGTCGGACGTGATGTTGCCGCCCCAGCCACCGCATCCCAGCGTCATGGCCGGTGCGAGACCGGTCGTCAGACCAATGGATCCGTGGGTCGTCGGCGTGTTCACCACAATGCGGAACGCCGGTTTTTTGAGACCGAACTCAAGAATCACCGCGTCGTTGTGCGAGGGAATCGACATGGTGTGGCCCATCCCGCCGTATTTCAGAATCTGTTTGCACCGTTCACACCCCTCCTGCCAGTCGTTGACGACGTAGTAGGAGAGGACGGGGCACAACTTTTCGATGGAGAGGGGATAGTCGCGGCCGACGCCGGTGAGCTCGGCGATCAGGACGCGGGTCCCTTCGGGAATGGTGATCCCCGCCGCGGCCGCGATCGTGGCCGCCGATCTGCCGACAAACTTGGGATTGGGGAGCCGCTGCGGCGTCACGAGCAATTTGGCGAGGGTGTCCGTTTCGGAGGCCGAGAGAAAGTACCCACCCTGCTTCTGGAATTCGCGTTTGGCTTCGTCGGCCACCACCCGCTCCACCACGACCGAATTGGGTGACGAACACAACACCCCGTGATCGAAGTTTTTGCCGGTGAGGATATCGCTGGCGGCCTTGGCCACGTCGGCAGTGCGCTCGATAAAACACGGCGCGTTTCCGGGCCCCACCCCGTACGCGGGTTTACCCGCGCTGTACGCGGCGCGCACCAACCCCATGCCGCCCGTGGCGAGGATGACGGCCACGTCACGGTGTTTCATCAATTCCTGGGTGGCGTCGAGCGACACCTGCGTCAGCCAGTTGATCGCGCCCTCGGGTGCGCCGGCCTGCCGCGCGGCGGCGTTGAGCGTTTCGGCGACGTAGGTGATACATCGGGCCGCTGACGGGTGGGGGCTAATCACGATCGGGCAGCGTGCCTTGAGCGAGATTAAGATTTTGTAAATTGTGGTCGACGTGGGATTCGTCGAGGGCACGATCGCCGCCACGACGCCGAACGGTTCGGCAATCTCGACCACCTTGCGTGTCTCGTCCCGGGCGATAACCCCGACGGTGCGCATCGGCCGGATGAACGCGTACACGTCCTCGGCGGCAAAACGGTTCTTCTGAATTTTATCGGCGAGGACGCCAAAGCCGGTTTCTTCGACCGCGAGGCGCGCGAACGGTTCGATATGGGCCTTGGCGGCGGCGGCGACGGCGTCCACGACGCGATCAATCTGTTCCTGGGACCACTCGGCCAGGATTGGCGCCGCACGTTTGGCGCGTTGGGCGAGTGCGCGAGCCTCTTCACTCATGGCGTGCCCGCGACATCGTTACGGCTTGGCGGGGGTGCCCGGGCGTGGCAGCAGGCGTTCGACGTCCGCGTGCGGGCGGGGAATCACGTGGACCGAGACCAGTTCGCCGACCCGGCGGGCCGCGGCGGCCCCGGCATCGACGGCGGCCTTGATGGCGCCGACATCACCCCGGGCCAGGACCGTGACAAACCCGGCCCCGATGTATTCCTTGCCGATCAGGGTGACGTTGGCGGTTTTGACCATGGCGTCGGCCGCCTCAATGGCGCCAATGAGGCCCCGCGTTTCGACCATGCCGAGTGCGTCTGAAGTCATGAATATTTCGGAGGGCTGAATCGCCGCAAGGCTAACATATTGAACAGTATAGGGGCAATACGGTACCATTCAACGGTTGTGATGATTCAAAGCTCCTGGCGTCGAAGTGTGCGCGCGGCCGCGGCCGTGCTGGTCATGGGTGTGGCTGTTGGATGTGGCGAGACGGACGAAGCGCCGCCGGTGGCCAGTGTCGCGGTGACGCTCAGCAAGTCCGCTGCGGCCCTGGGCAGCCCGCTCGATATGACGTACCGGTTTGAGCTCGCGCAGGGACAGGCCCTCGACGGCAAATACCGCGTCTTCATGCACCTGCTCGATTCGGACGGCGTGTTGCGCTGGGCCGACGACCACGACCCGTCCGTGCCCACGACCGAGTGGAAGGCCGGCACGCCAATCGAATACACGCGCACAAGTTTTGTCCCCGTGGTGCCGTACCTCGGCGACGCCACCATTCGTGTCGGGCTCTATCGCGCCGATGCCACCGACACACGCGCGCCGTTGTCGGGCCCCGATCCGCAGGGACGGTCCTACAAGGTCGCCACGCTGACACTCCTGCCGCAGTCGGAAAATATCTTCGTGGTCTACCGCTCAGGATCACATCCGTCGGAGTTTGCGCCTGAGAACCCCGCACGAGAGTGGTGGTGGACCAAGAAGGAGGTCGTGGCCAACTTCAAGAACCCGAAAAAGGACGCGACGTTGTATCTCGAATATGACGCGCGGCCCGACCTGTTCGACCAACCGCAGGTTGTGAACGTCTATCTGGGCAGCGAGAGTGTGGCCACATTTGCTGCGGACAACAAAGATCCCCTCCTTCGTCGTATTCCCCTTCGTGCGGACGTCCTCGGCACCAGCGACATGGCGGAACTCCGCCTGGTGGTTGAGCCGTCGTTCGTGCCGTCGGCGATTGGCGCCGGCCAGGACATCCGTGAATTGGGCATCCGCGTTTACCACCTCTTTGTCGACCCGTCCTGACGCACGCGTGCGTGTCAGCGTCTGGGGCGTGACGGCAGGCCTGTTCTTCCTGCTGGTTGCCCCGTCGACGGCGTTTGCCGATCTGGTCACGTTCCGGGGCGGTCGGATCCTCAATGTGGCGTCGGTCGCTTATGAGGGCGCCGAGATCATCCTCACCCTGCGGGCCGGTGGCCAGATGCGCGCGCCCCGCGAGTTTGTGGTGGACGTCCGGCCTGATGAAGTGCCCTGGCCCGAGCCGGTGCCGGACCCCGAACCCACACCCGAACCCATCGCTGCGGTGACCGACACGCCAGACGGGCTGCGCCTGCTCATCGACCGGATGGCCACGGAGCACGGTGTCGACGTCAAGTTGGCGCACGCGCTGGTGAAGGTCGAATCCAATTACCGCGCCGACGCCGTCTCGCCCAAAGGGGCGATGGGGCTGATGCAGCTGATGCCGGCCACGGCCCGGCAGTACGCCATTGAGGACCCGTTTGATCCCGTCCAGAATCTGAATGCCGGACTGCGTCATCTGCGGGGCCTGCTCGATCGGTATGGACGGGGCAGGGAGTCGTTGGCGCTGGCCGCCTACAACGCGGGCGAAGGTGCCGTCAGTCGGTACAACGGCATTCCGCCCTACCGTGAAACCCAGAACTACGTGCAGCGCATCCTGTCGCTCACGAGGAAATAGGCGCCGGGGGCTCACGTGGAATATCGCTGCCGAGTCGCCACCGCCAACGGGCAAGTCTCCACCGGCACCTATGTGGCCGAGAACGAGGCCCGCCTGCGCATGGAACTCGAGGACAAGGGGCTGTACCTGCTCTCGATGCAGCCGGTCGGCGGCGTGGGGGTCGGAGGCTTCTCCCTGCGTCTGCCCGCCCGCAAACAAAAAATCAAGAGCGACGAGTTCCTGATCTACAACCAGGAAATGGCCACGCTGCTGCGCGCGGGCCTGCCGCTCGTGCAGTCGCTCGACATCCTCCGTCGCCGCGTGCAGAACCCCACGTTCAAGCAGGTGCTCGACGATGTGTATGAACGGGTGCGGTCGGGCAGCGCGTTGTCGGATGCGTTTGAAGCGCAGGGCGGCATGTTCACCGGCATCTACCATGCGTCGTTGATGGCGGGCGAGAAGTCCGGCAGCCTGGAAACGGTGCTTCGGCGGTATGTGACACACATGAAGGTCATCGCCGGGGTGCGCGGCAAGATGATCTCGGCGCTGATCTACCCGGTGGTGTTGTTGTGTTTGTCGGCGGCGGTCGTCGGATTGATCGTGTTCCGGGTCGTGCCGGAGTTTGCGTCGTTTTACGCCGGGTTTGGCGCCGGCGCGGAGTTGCCGGCGTCCACGCAGCTCATCGTGGCCTTTTCGAGTTCGGTGGTGAACTTCGCCTGGGTCTGGGTCACGGCGCTCATCGTGATCGGCGTCTCGTTCAGCGTGTGGATCCGGCAGCCGGGGCAACGCAGTCGGCTCGACCGCGCGATCATGCGGCTGCCCTGGTTCGGCCCGCTCAGCCGCAAGTTCTCCACCGCACAAGTGGCGCGCACCATCTCCACGCTGCTGGCCGGCGGCATCCCGTTGGTCAACTCGCTGGATATCGCCGCCAAGTCGGTCGGTAATCAGGCGGTGGCGGCGGACCTCGGTGTGGTGGCGCGCGAGGTGCGCGAAGGCTCCAGCCTCGCGCATTCGCTGCAGCAGCGTCACACGTTCCCGGATGTGGCCATCGAGATGGTGGAAGTGGGTGAGTCCACCGGCGCGCTGGCGGAGATGCTCAACAGCATCGCGGACTTCTACGATGAAGAAAACGATACGAGCCTGACGCGGTTCACCAATCTGGTGCAGCCCGTGCTGCTCATTGTCATGGGTATCGTGATCGCGGGCCTGTTGCTCTCGCTCTACATGCCCCTCTTCCAACTGTCGAGCCTGGCCCGGTGATCTAATGGCAGCCGAAAACGAAAAAATCTACGCCGAAGGCGAGAACGCGCCCGTCGACCATGCCGCCGAGGCTGCGCGCGCGCGGCAACTGGCGACCCGGTACGAGCTGGAGTTTGTCGACCTGACGCAGTTCCACATCAACAACGAACTGTTCCGGAGCATCCCGGCCGACCTGATGTTGCGCTACGGCTTTGTGCCGTATCGTCGCGACGGGCAGACGCTGTTGATTGTGGTCTCCGACCCGAGCGACCTGCAGGCCATCGACGAAATCGGCATGCAACTCGGCACACCGGTGCGGGTCACCGTGGGCGGGCCGTCTGCCATCCAGGGCATTCTGAAAAAGAGTGAAAGCTCGACGCGTGTGCTCGAGGAGGCCACCGAAGGCTTCCAGATGCAGATTCTGCGCGACGAGGAGGGGGTCGCCGGCGACGAAAATCTGACCGTCGACAAACTCACGCAGGACGCCAGCCCCGTCATCCGGCTGATCGACACGATGGTCTACACGGCGCTGCAACGCCGCGCCTCGGACATTCACGTGGAGACCGGTGATGATGCCGTGCACGTGAAGTACCGCATCGACGGCGTGTTGCAGTCGGCGATGAAACCCATCGACAAACGCCACCACAGCACGCTGATCTCCCGTATCAAGGTCATGTCGGAACTCGACATCGCCGAAAAACGTGTGCCGCAGGACGGCCGCTTCAAGATGCGTGTCCGTGGCAAGACGATCGACTTCCGCGTGTCGATCATGCCGAGTGTCAACGGCGAGGACTCGGTCATCCGAATTCTGGACAAGGAGTCGATCAGCGAACAGTTCACCGAACTGAAGCTCGACATCCTCGGCTGGCCGGAAGAAGAAATGCGGCGGTTCCGCAAATACATCCGGGAGCCGTACGGCATGGTGCTCGTGACCGGGCCGACGGGCTCGGGCAAAACGACGACGCTGTATGCCGCGTTGTCGGAGATCAAAACGATCGAAGACAAGATCATCACGATCGAGGACCCCGTCGAATACCAGCTTCGGGGCATCACCCAGATTCCGATCAACGAGAAGAAGGGCCTCACGTTTGCGCGCGGCCTCCGGTCGATTCTGCGTCACGACCCGGACAAGATCATGGTCGGTGAAATCCGCGACCCCGAAACGGCGCAGATCGCCATTCAGTCGGCGCTCACGGGCCACCTCGTGTTCACGACCGTGCACGCGAACAACGTCATCGACGTGCTGGGGCGTTTTCTCAACATGGGTGTGGAACCCTACCAATTCGTCTCGGCGCTCAACTGCGTGCTGGCACAGCGGTTGGTCCGGCGGATCTGTGAACACTGCAAACGCCCGGCCGAGATCACGACGGAGATGCTGGTGGAGTCCGCGCTGGATCCCGAGCTGGCGCGCACGCATCAGTTCTTCGAGGGCCCGGGCTGCATCGAGTGTGGCGGCACCGGCTTCAAGGGCCGCACCTCGATCTGTGAGCTGATGGATTTGACCGATCGCATCCGTGACATGATTCTTGAACGGCGACCCACCTCCGAAATCAAGCGGGCGGCACGCGACGAGGGCATGAAGTTCCTCCGCGAATGTGCCGTCAGCCTGGTCATGAAGGGTGAAACCACATTGCGCGAAATCAACAAGGTGACCTTCGTCGAATGAGCACCCGTCGAACCTCCGCTCCGCTTGGCTTCCAGCCTCCATCGGTCGCGTTTGAGATCGCCGCCGGGCGCGTCACGGTGGCGGAAATCAGCACCGGCAGTGACGGCTTTGTCGTGTCGGCGTATGCCTCTGAAACGTTGCCGGATGAGGCGGTGACGCCGCTCCTGTCCGGCACCAACGTGCCCGACCCGGCGATCGTGACCGCGGCGCTCCGGCGCGCCTGCGACAAGGCGGGGATCCGGCCGCCCAGACGCGCCGCCCTTGTCGTGCCGGATTCGGTCGCCAAGGTCTCCCTGTTGACCTTTGAGGAGCTGCCGGCCAAAGCGGCGGATATCGACCAGCTGATCCGCTGGCAGATCAAGAAGTCCACCCCGTTTTCGATTGACGACGCGCAGGTGACATCGGTGATCACGCATCAGGTGCCGGGGGCGACGACACTCGCCGCGATCGCGGCACAACGTGATGTCATTCAGCAATATGAGGCGACCGTGTCCGCCCTCGGTACCAACGTCGGCCTGGTCGACCTCGCCAGCTTCAACGTGCTCAATGCGATTCTTGCCAATGGCAACGCGCCTGCCGGCGACTGGTTGCTGGTCTGCCTCGCCCGGGAGTCCACCAGCCTCGCCATCGTCCGACAAGGCGCGTTGATGTTCTACCGGCATCGACTGGCGGTCGATGATGAGCCCCTCGGGGCGCTGGTGCATCAGACGGCGATGTATCACGAGGACCGCCTCGGCGGCGCGAAGTTCTCACGCGTGTGGTTATGTGGATCGTCGTGGGCGGAGGGCGGTGGGGACGCCATGCGCCGTGAAATTTCACAACGTCTCGGCGTGCAGGCCGACGCGGTTGATGTGCGGGGGGCCGCATCCCTTCGTGATCGCATCACGGCCGGCCCCGACGTGCTGGACGCATTGGCGGCCCCGCTGGGTGTGCTGATGCGCGAACGGAAGGTGGCCTGACATGATGCTGCGCGGCAACCTCGCCACCCGGCCGTTTTACAACGAACGCCTGGCCACCCTCGCGCTTGTCGTCCTCGCGCTCATCGTGCTGGCGTTGACGACCTACAACGTCACCCGGGTGCTCGACCTCTCGTCCCGCCGGTCCGCTGTGCGTGCCGAAATCAGTGCGGATGAAGCGCAGGCTGCGCAAATCCGGGCGGATGCGACTGCGGTCCAGAACAGCGTGGATCGGTCGACCCTGCAGAACCTCGCGGGGTCCACGCGACTCGCCAACAATCTGATCGATGCACGCACCTTCAGTTGGACCACGTTCTTCGGTTACATCGAGGACACGATGCCCTTCGAGGTGCGGTTGACCGCCGTGTCGCCCGAAATCGAAAAGGGCGAGATCATCGTGACGATGTTGCTGCTGGGCCGCAGCGAAGCCGACCTGGAACGGTTCTCGTCCAGGCTGGAGAATACCGGCGCGTTTTACGACGTGCTGTATACAGTCGCCGACACCACCGAGGATCGGCTGAAACGCGTCACGCTGACGAGCAAATACGCGCCGCCCCAGATAGTCCCGCAGAGCGCGGGAGGTGAGCGATGAGCCTCTGGCGTCGCATCGTCTCCGAACGGCGCATCATCGTGATCCCCCTGCTCACGGCGCTGGCGATCAATCTCATCGTCATCGGGGCGGTCGTGGTGCCGCTGTCGCGCAGCGTGGTCGGCGATGAGTCACGCGCGCAGGACGTGAAGCTGGCACTGGCCAGTGCGAACCGCATGGCGCGTGTGGCCAATGACACCAAGGTGAGTCAGTCGCAGGCCGACGTCGAACTCAAGAAGTTTTATGCCGAGGTCCTGCCAACAACACAAGGCGATGCGCGCGCGCTGCTCTACGTGGAGCTGGCGAAACTGGCCAGCGACGCCGGGGTCGAGCACCAGAGCAGTGTGTTCGAACCGGAAGAAGTGGAAGACAGTCAGCTGACCCGGTACCACACCGACGTGGCCCTCACGGGTGAATACGCGGGGATCCGTCGTTTCCTGTATCACCTGGAAACGTCCGAGCGGTTTTTTGTGGTGGAGAGCGTGAAGCTGGGCCAGAGCGGCCAGCGGCAAGGCGCCACGGGATCACTGGAAGTGGTGTTGCGAGTCGCAACGTATTATTCGCGGCCCACGATCTCGGGAGGCGGCCAGTGAAACTTGCCGCGTCCAATCCGGCGGAACAACGCCGACAGTTGATGCTGCTGGGGCTGCTGATCCTCGTGGCACTCGTCGTCTGGTATACCCAATCCGGTGGGGCAGCGACTGAAGCGACGATCTCGACGTCAAACCCACCGATCACCGCGACGCCACCCGCCATCCCGGCGAGTGGACGCGGAGGTCAGGCAGGTAGCGGGTTGCCGGAAACGGTACGACTTGCGTCGCTCGATCAAGTGCCCGAGCAAGGTGCGGTCGCGAGGAACCCCTTCGGGTTTGGCACGCCACCCGCACCGCCTCGACCACCGACGCCGGCCTATGTGCCCCCGACTCCGGCGCCGGCACCGCCGCCGCGGCCGGTGGGGCCGCCGCCACTTCCGCCCATCCCCGTGAAGTTCATGGGATTTGTGGAGGACCCGGCGCGGCCGGGGAAAGTGGTGGCGCTCGCGCTCAACGGTGGAGTGGTGATCGCGCGTGAAGGGGATTTGGTGGATGGACGGTACCGCCTCGTAAAGGTCGGCCTGGAGTCCATCGTGATGGCGTATCCCGACGGTCGGGGACAACAGACGATTCGGTTGTCCGGCTCGTAGTCGGTGGTCAGGTGCAGGGTTTGGAAGGAGTCTCGGTGGTGAGATTGACGATGCAAAAAAGTGCGGCGCTGACATTGGCCCTGGTCGTGATGACCGGGTGTGCCACGGGCCGCGCGGTGCGCCAGGGCCAGCAGGCCGCGGACAAGGGTGACTGGGATTCTGCGGTGGCGTATTACCGCGAGGCGCTGACGGCCGACCCTGGCCGGATTGACATCCGCATCGCCCTGCAGCGGGCGACCGCAGCCGCTTCCGCCGAACACATTGCCCGCGCGCGGGAGTTGGAAGCGCAGGAGCAGTGGTCGGCCGCCGCCGCCGAATATCGTTTGGCGGCCGATCTGGATCCGGCCAACGTTTTTGCCGCGGCCAAGGCCGTGGCGATCGAACGCAAACTCCGCGAAGAGGTGGAGGCCCTGCGGCCCCCTTCACGCATGGAGACGCTGCGCGATCAGGCCCGTCAGGTGTCGCAGGTCCCGGTCCTGGCCGACCCGCGCGCGCCGATCAATCTGCGGTTCACCAATACGGCGGTCCGCGAAATCCTCACCTCGATTGGTTTGTATGTCGGGATCAACGTCTCGTTTGTCGAACAGCCGCCGATCAATCCGCAGTTGAACCGTCCGTATTCCATTGATCTGCAGGGCGAGACGCTGGAGGCGGCGCTCCATCAGGTGCTCAACGCCAACCAGCTCACCTTCAAGGTCATCAACCCGCGCGGCATCCTGGTCTACGGATCGGATCAGAACGGCCGGACGGCGCATGAAGACGTGTTTGTGCAGGTGTTTTATCTGTCACACGTGGAAGCCACGGAAATGCAGCAACTGCTCTCGCAGTTGATTGCGCAGGTGCCCGGTGTGCGTCCCCAGGTCGTGTTGAACAAGAACACCAACGCGTTGACGGTGCGGGCCACACAGCCGGTGCTGCAGGTCTTTGATCAGCTCATTCGCGCCAACGACAAACCCAAGGCCGAGGTGTTGATCGACGTTGAAATTCTGGAAGTCGACCGCCAGCGGGTCAAGCAGCTCGGCCTCAACCTCAGCCAGTACGCGCTTGGGTTCACGATGTCGCCCGAGGTCGCTCCGCCCAACACCGCGACCACGCCCAACGCGTTTCCGCAGCAGCCCCCGCCGTTCAACCTGAACACGGTCAGCCAGGGCGTCAGCACGGCCGACTTCTACGCCACCATTCCGACGGCGCTGATTCGTCTCCTGGAATCGGACACCAACACCAAGTTGCTGGCCCGTCCCCAGTTGCGCGGCCAGGAACGCGCGAGCCTGACCCTCAACCTCGGCGACGAAATTCCGATTCCGACGACGACGTTTGCCGCGCAGGCGACGGGCGGTATCGCCAACCAGCCGGTGACGTCGTTCACGTATCGGAACGTCGGTGTCAACCTCACCATCGTGCCCCGCGTCAGTTTTGACGGCGAGATCATCCTCGAGGTCACCGTCGAGAGCAGCCGCGTGGGACCAAACATCGACGTCGCGGGCACCTCGTTGCCGTCGTTCGGGTCGCGGCGCGCGGCCACCACCCTGCGTATGCGTGATGGCGAGTCGAATCTGCTCGCCGGACTCATCAAGGAAGAAGACCGTGCCGTCGTCCGCGGGATGCCGGGACTCAACCGCATCCCGTTCATCCGATCAATTTTCGGCGGCTCCGACACCACGGTGGCCTCCAGCGACATCGTGATGATCATCACGCCGCGGATTCTGCGG